>JADJPW010000001.1:600000-1200000 GCA_016713035.1 Verrucomicrobiaceae bacterium | reverse complement strand
CAGCGAAAGTACAAAATCTTTTTTTTCGCTGCGAAAATTGGCATTTTTCCGCTGTGAAGAGGGAATCACACCGCTAAACGCTCTGGCATGCCCACTCGTATCTTTCTTCCTGATCCAGCTGAAACTGGCGCGGCTCTAGTGGAGTGGTTTTTGGTGCATGGGAGAGACTACCCCTGGCGGAGGACGCGTGATGCGTATGCGATCCTGGTGTCTGAGGTGATGCTGCAACAGACCCAGATCCCTACGGTGCTGGAGCGTGGCTACTATACACGCTGGCTGGAGCGCTTCCCCGACTGGAGGACGCTGGCGGTGGCGAGTGAGGCGGATGTGCTCAAGGCGTGGGAGGGGCTGGGCTACTACCGGCGTGCGAGGCATCTGCACCGGCTGGCCCAGGTGGTGATGGAGAAGTATGGCGGGGACTTTCCAGAGGACCCTGCGGATATTTTGAGCCTGCCGGGTATCGGCCCATATACAGCGGGGGCGGTGGCGAGTTTCGCCTTTGGTCAAAAGCAGCCAATCGTGGATGGAAATATCGCGCGGGTGCTTTCACGTCTCTTTAATGATGCGACGCCTGTGGACTCTACTGAGGGGCGTGAGCTGCTCTGGAGCCGTGCGGAGGCTCTGGTGAAGGCGACGGACGATCCGCGCTCGCTGAACTCTGCGCTCATGGAGCTGGGGCAGATGCATTGCCGTCCGACGAAGCCTGCATGTGAGCTGTGTCCTGTGCGGACATTTTGCCGTGCGACGGAGCCAGAGGCGCTGCCGGTGAAAGCATCGCGCCCGAAGCTGACTGCGGTGACTGAGCGGGTGTTTTTTCTGCGCCGTGAGGATGGTGTGTTGCTAGAAAAAGAGACTGGGAGCCGCCGCACAGGCCTGTGGAAGCTGCCTGCGCTGCCGCCAGAATTTCAGGAACATCTGCCGCCCGTGCTGTTGTGTGCGCATTATGGCATCACTCGCTACAAGGTGACGCTATGGGTGCATGATCTACCAGCTGGGATAGTGGACTGGCCAGATACGCATCGACTGGTGCCGTATGCCGAGCTGGTGGCACTACCGATGCCCAGCCCCTATCGCCGCGCTCTGAATGAACTGCTGGCTCAGCACCTTGAGGCACCTTTTGTGCTTCAGTGAAGGATCTCGACCTCATCACCCACGCCGGTGAGGGAGTAGAAGAGCTTCGCCTTGCTATACGGAAGGCGGATGCAGCCATGCGAGGCGGGGCGTCCTGTCACGACGCCGCTGTGTAGGCCGATGGCGCTACAATTCAGGCGCATGAACCAGGGCATCTCGACATGATAAAGCGTGGATGTGTGGCTGCGGTGTTTGTCCGTGATGACATAGCGGCCTGCGGGTGTGCGATAGCCTTCGCGGCCAGTGCTCACGCTGGTGGTGGCTACGACGCGGCCCTGCTTCGTCACCCAGGCACGCTGGGTGGAGAGATCCACGGTGACGAGCGTGTCTGGCTCTGCCTCTGGATCACGACCGAGCAGCACCCGCATGAGAAAGAGGTAGCCCTGGGTGGCGGCGAAATTGATCGGATAACGATGGCGACGGGAGGTGTATACATTGGCAGATGCACCAGCACGCATGAGTGTGACAGCTCCCTCCACATCACCCCTGGCGGCGCAGCACATCAGGGGCGTGACGCCATTGTCGTTTTCAAAGGTGTTGCGCAGGTCTTTGATGGAGCAGCGCTCGATCAGTTCGCGGCTCACGGGAGCGGTGGATCGTGTGTTCGGATTGACTCCTGCATCGAGCAGGGCCTGGAGGATATTCACCCCGCGCCGGATGGAGGCGAGGAGGATGGGAGCCTGATTTTCACGCCCTGGGGCATCCATCTTGGCCCCAGTGAGCCAGAGAGCGCGGATGCAGTCCTCCTGCGCCATACGCACGGCGAGGCAGAGCGCGGTGTCGCCAAAGAGGGTCCGCTCATCTGGCTGGATACCCATGGAGGCGAGTCGAGTGAGCCGCTCGGAATCATAGCAGAGCACCGCCTGATAAATCGAGGGTAGGGCATCGGTGCGCGGCCAGAGATGGCTCCAGTAATCGGTGATCGGGTCAAGGATCGGTCTGCCGTGCTGGAGGAGGCTGCCGTAGTTGACGGGCCACTTCTTGGCGTTGGCCTGGTTATTGTGGGTGGCGGTGCTGTGGGCTGGCTCTAGCGGCTGAACGGTAACTTTAGGCGGGGTATTGGGTGCCGATTGCTTTTTGGCGGCCTTTTCCAAATCGGCCTGAGGGGCTGTGGAGAGTCGTGTGGGGGCCTCTTCGGGCTGGGGGATGGCTCGTCGTACCTCACCGGCTGCTAATGCGGTCTGGATGATTGGCGGAGCTACCGCCACAGCGGGGGGCTGAAATAGCTCATGTCCCTTGAGTAATTGTACAAACAGCGCACACAGTCCCGTGCCGATGACGACGGGAATGACCAACGCGGTAAGCGTATTGAGTGGGCGGCTTTGCATGGAGCGCTGACTCTCGCGGACGGGGTGCTTAACAAAATTAATGAAACTGTCGAGCAAGGAGTATGCGCGGATCAGAATTTGGGAGAAAATTTATATTTAATAGAAAGAAAATATGGCGAGACCTTCCAAGTCGTGGGAGCGTACGGCGTGTTTTCCCTTTTCCGTGACTTTTCCAATGAACTTCGCAGGGCTCTTTTGGCCCTGGGGATGCTCATGGGCATCGGGGATGCAGCAGCGGTGCTTTTTTACGATTCGGGAGATTCCTCTCACAATACCACTGCACCCACAGGGATTTACGAGGACGCAGGTTGGCAGTACCAGGGGCAGTATGGCAGCTATCTAGGCACCATGATCGCGCCGCAGTATTTTATCACGGCGCAGCACTTTGGCACCCAGGGCGGCAGTTTTGTCCATTCGGGTGTTTTTAATGGAGGTGCCAATATGTCCTACACCATCGACACCGCAGCCAATGGTGGCATCGGCTACTGGGACATCGCTGGCACGGATTTGCGTGTGCTACGCATCCAAGAGTACTTCCCCTACTATGCCCCGCTCTACACTGGAAGCTCAGAGGCCGGGAAAACCCTCCTCGTCACTGGACGGGGCGGCGTGCGCGGTGACGACGTCATGGTCTCTAGCGTGCTGCATGGCTGGAAGCATACTGGCAGTGATGGAGTCAGCCGCTGGGGCACCAATGTGGTCGCTTCCGCTGCGGGTGGCTATCTCACAGTTGATTTTGATGCCGCAGGCAGTGATCACGAGGCGACGCTCTCGGTCGGCGACTCCGGTGGGGCTGTCTTTATCGAAGATGGAGGCCTCTGGAAGCTCGCGGGCATCAATTACGGCATCGACGGTATGTTTGACACGAATAACACCCCTGGAGACGGCTCGGAGTTCCAGGCCGCTCTTTTTGATGCAGGTGGTCTCTATTACGGTGGAGGCAGTAGTTGGACACTGGTGCAAGACCGCCCACAGGACAATCCCACCAGCTTCTACGCCAGCCGCATCTCATCCAGTGCCGCTACGATCAGCAGCATCGCGAGCGTGCCAGAGCCCGCGGGAGGGCTCCTTCTCATGTGTGCGGCATGCATTTGCCTCACACGGCGTGCTCGGCGCGGAGAGTGAATTGGGCGCTATTTACGCAAACAATGCTGCCACAGGCTTCCCACCATCGGTGATCGGCACGGGACGGCTTCCGTCCATCATCTCATGCCCAGGGTCGATGCCCATCGCGGCATGGATCGTGGCGTGGAAATCCACCAGCGGCACAGGGTTCTCGACGGGCTTCTTTGCCAGCTCATCAGTCGCACCATAGGCACCACAGTGCTTCAGGCCGCCACCAGCCAGCACCATCGAAAAGGCAGTGCCCTGATGCCCGCGCCCACCTCGGCCATCGAACTCCGGCGGACGACCAAACTCTGTGGCGACCACGATGAGGGTCTTATCCAGCAGCTTCTTATCCTTCAAATCACGAATCAGGGCGGAAAGTGCCGTATCGAGCTCCTGAATGAGTAAATGCTGATTCTTGAAGCCCTCATTATGAATGTCCCAGCCAGTGCCATTCATGAAATTAAGATTGTGAGACACCTCAATGAAACGCACACCCGCCTGCACCAGACGGCGAGAGAGGAGGCAGCGCTGACCGAACTCGCCACCGTAATCATTGCGCAGCGATGCAGGCTCCTGCTTGAGATTGAAGTGCTTCATAAAGCCCGGCCCCGCCAAGCGAAGAGCCTCTTCTTGTGCCATCTGGTAGTCTGCCGCCGCACTGTTTTTCAATGCCCGTGCCATCAGTGGCTTCAGCAGTTCCTGACGCACCTTTGCACGATCTGTATCGACAAAATCCGGCCGCGTAAATCCTGCAGGGCCCGTCTCTGTATCTGTGAGATAAACGTAGCCCGCCTTCGCTCCTAGGAAGCCCGGACCGCGGCTCACATTTGGGTAACCGATCAAAATATAGGCCGGAACGTCCTTGTTCACCGCCCCGCGCTGATCCGCGATGATGCTGCCGATACTCGGATAAGTCACATTGCCAGAAACCATGCGCCCAGTATGCACGATGTTCGTCGCAAAAGCGTGCTCGTCGATGACATGGTGATTCACCGTACGCATCGCCGTCACATGCTCCATTACCTTCGCCGTTTTGCCGAGGTGCTCGCTGAGGCGCACTCCCGGCACACTTGTCTCCACCGATTTGTAAAGCGATCCCGGCTTGGATGGCTTGCTCAGATTTTCACCCAGTTCCTTTGGATCAAAGGTATCGATCTGCCCCATGCCACCTCCGAGCCAGATGAAGATGCAGTGCTCTGCTTTGCCCTTTGGGGTGTGTAGCGGTGTGGAGTTCGCGGCGAGTAGAGGCGAGGCACCAAAAGCGGCAGCAGAGGAAAGGAAGGAGCGACGGTTCATCGTGTTCATGTCTAAGTAACGCATACACCGTCGCTTTTTCACCTGCGAAATTTCAATGCCATGTCGGTAAGACCAAGCCTCGCGCTTGGAAGCGCAATTATGAGGGGGTGCAGCAGCTCAGAGCGGAAAACTCCGAATTCGGCTACTTCTTGAAGATGATCGGGATGATCAAGATGGCGAGGATGTTCACCACTTTGATCATCGGGTTCACAGCGGGGCCAGCGGTGTCTTTGTAAGGATCACCGACGGTGTCGCCCGTCACAGCCGCCTGATGGGCAAAGCTGCCTTTGCCGCCGTGATTTCCTTCTTCGATGTACTTCTTCGCGTTGTCCCAGGCTCCACCAGCGCTGGTCATAGCGATACCGACAAAGAGTCCCGTAACGATAGTGCCGATGAGCACGCCACCGAGTGCCTGATAGCCGACGAAGGCCATACCAATGACAAAGATGAGCGGCAGCAGGGCTGGAAGAATCATCTGCTTCAGAGCGGCACTGGTCACGATGCCGACGCACTGCGCATAGTCAGGGATGTCCGTGCCATTGAGGATGCCAGGCTTCGCCGCGATCTGGCGGCGGACTTCCATGACGACGGCACCGGCGGCGCTACCCACGGCACTCATGCAGTAGGCAGTGAAAATGAAGGGCAGCAAACCACCGATGAACATGCCGATGACGACTTCATGATTCATCAGGTCGAAAGTCACCGTTTTGCCGAGGAAAGCCTCCAAATCCTTCACATAGCTACCAAAGAGCACCATAGCGGCGAGTCCGGCACTGGCGATGGCGTAGCCTTTGGTCACGGCCTTCATGGTGTTGCCCACAGCATCGAGTTCGTCAGTGATCTTGCGTACTTCCTCGGGCAAGCCGCTCATCACCGCGATGCCGCCCGCATTATCAGTGATGGGGCCAAAGGCATCCAGGCTGATGATAATGCCGGAGAGCGATAGCATACTGACGACCGCGATGGCGATGCCGTAGAGGCCTGCTAGCTCAAAGCAGCACCAGATGGAGGCAGCAATGGCCAGCACTGGGAGCAATGTGGCATGATGTCCCACGCTGATGCCGGCGATGATATTGGTCGCATGACCGGTTTCGGAGGCCTTAGCGATGAGGCGCACCGGTTTGTGATGCGTGCTGGTGTAGTAATTGGTAATCCAAACCACGAGCAGGGTCATGACCAAGCCTACAATCGCGCATTGGAAGATTTTGCTACTGGCGATGCTCACGCCGTTCAGCATCACGCTATCGCCAAAGATGGAACCCGTCGCCCACCAGAAGAGTACGGCGCTGATCAGGCCAGAGACAGCCACCCCGCAGACGAGCGAGGTCGTTGGGCTCTGTTTCACAAAATTCACCCAACCGATGCCGATGATGGAGGAAATGATGGAAAGGCCGCAAAGCACGAAAGGATAGATCACCGTCGCATTGACCGACTCAGCACCTGCGGTGAGGGAGCCAACGAGCACCCCGCCGATGAGCGAGACTGCGTAGGTCTCAAAAACGTCCGCCGCCATGCCCGCGCAGTCGCCGACGTTGTCACCCACGTTATCAGCGATCGTTGCTGGATTACGCGGATCGTCTTCATTGAGATTCTGCTCGATTTTTCCGACGAGGTCAGCACCCACGTCTGCGGCCTTGGTGTAGATGCCGCCGCCCAGACGGGCAAAAACGGAAATCAGTGAGCTGCCGAGCGCTAGGCCGATCAGTGAGTCGATGGCGTGCTTACCCTCTGGGTGCATGCCTTTGACGATCATGTAGAAAACGCCCACCGAGAGCAGCCCCAGAGCCACGACCAGCAGCCCCGTCACAGCGCCGCCATTAAAAGCCACCTTCAGAGCACCATGGCTACTCACAGACGCAGCCTGGGCCGTCCTCACATTCGCCCGCACAGCCACCATCATACCGATGTAGCCAGCAGCTAGGGAGCAAACAGCCCCCACGATGAACCCGACCGCCGTGGCTGCATCACGCAGCCACCAGATCGCCACCAGGATGACCAGCGCGATCGGCACAATGGCGATTATTTGGCGATTCAGGTAGGCTTTGGCCCCGGCTTGGACCGCGCCAGCGATTTCCTGCATTCTAGAATTCCCCGCAGATGAACCGAGAATCTGGCGAATGAGTAGCAAGGCTACCACAAGGCCAACAGCGGCGAGAGCGATGGAGAGAGGGAGTCCGTTTTGGAGCAGGAAGGCGAAGGGAATTGTACTGGGCATGAGGTCGGTGGTTGGGCCGGGGTAAAGGGCGCGAGTTTAACGGCTGCCAATATCTCGGCAAGGTTTTCTTCGCCCGAAAGGCGTGACGATACGAAAAAAGGGTAAGAGACTTGCAAAGAAGCAGCTTTTTCAGTGTAAAACTGCAACGACCACCCTGATTGATGCTGGGCTGAATAGCTGGCAGTTCGCACCTGGGAGGATGGCCTCGAAACGATTATGACCAATGTCGGCCAGGGGCTGACTGGCAGGTGTAATTGGGTGTGTTTGGGATGTTTTGTGCTTTGATAGCAGAGACTCCAGCAATCAATCCATGGGCGACGAGGCATCCGATACTTCCAGCATTCCTTTTCCTGCCGATGGGCGGGGAGCATTGGATGTGGGAGGCTTTGAACGTGTGCTGGTGGAGCACGAGGCGGCGGTGCGGCTTTATGTGAGGTCGTTGATGCCAGGCTACGAGGGGGCGGATGACTTGGCACAAGAGACACTGCTACGGTTGTGGGAAAAGCGAGAGCAGTTCGTCGCAGGCACATACTTCAAGGCCTGGGCCTTCCAGATCGCTAAATATCTGGTGCTGAACCAGCGCAGGAAACTGGCGCGATCACCGGTGGTGTTGCTGGATGAGGAATTGATGGAGCAGATCGATCACCGCTGGATGGAGAGGATGGATATGGGTGTCACAGCCAGCCACCAAGAGGCGCTGACGCAGTGCCTACAGACACTGAAACAGGAGGATCAGCGACTTTTGCACGCCCGTTATGCAACCGATGCCTCGCTGGAGACATACGCCTCACAAGAAGGGACCCGTCCGGGCACGCTAAAGGCTCGATTGTTTCGCCTGCGGGGCGCCATTCGTGACTGCATCCAACGCCGTCTTTCCACCCCATGAATGACACACCGCCTGATACTCCGCAAAAACTGAGCCGCGCCCTGGATCTGCTGATCGAGGGGGAGCTGCCAGCGACGGAGGCACGCGAGCTTCAGCAGAAAATGAAGGCTGATCCGGCCCTATTGAGCCTCTATCTTGAAAAGGTGCGCATGGAGTCGCTATTGCGCGATCATGCGTGGTCAACGGTGGTTGCCGCGGCTAGTTTTAAGCCTGCATCGCAGAACAACAAACAGCGCATGGTTTCACGGCTCTGGCCTGTGCTCGCAGCGGCGGCCTGTGTGGCGCTGCTGGCCTCGCTGCCCATGTGGATGCGATCGAAAACAGCCTCCGGGGATAAACAAGTGGCGGCCACCGCTTTGCCGAGCGTGCAGTTCTCGGCGACATCGGTTTTTAGCAGTGCCACTTCGACTGTTTCGGAGGATGGTGCCTTGCAGTTTGGCGATGGCGTGATCATGGAAGACGGCTCCGTGTCCATCCGGCTGCCCAGTGGCGTCGAGGCTGTCTTAAAAAGCCCATCGCGTTTTTCCATCACAGGAGCCAATCGCCTGAGGTTGGACCAGGGCGCTGGGTGGTTCCGTGTGCCCTCAGCAGCCAATGGCTTTGCCGTGGACCTGCCGGAGATGGAGGTGGTCGATCTCGGCACGATCTTCACCGCACAGGTAAGTGAAGGGGAGCATCAGGTGCAGGTGGAAGAAGGCTATGTGGAGGTGCGCCAGCGTGCGGGCGATCTGGTACCTCACGTATTGAAGGCGGGCGAAAAACTTATCCGCCTTGCCAGTGCGGACACCGTGCAGATTGTATCCGGCACCTCGTTGCTAGAGCCCGCTGCCATGATGGATGAAGCCGAGGTCGTGTTCCGCGAATCGCTGGTGCATGTGCCTGATCAGCCGTTCACAGAACGCAAGCCCTTGTTAGGCTCCTGGCAGGTGCAGGACGGCTCACCAACCGTGCATAACGGTAGATTTGCGGCGCAATCCAGACTCACCCACCTCATGGGCCGTTTCACCCGCGCCATCGAGCCTGCGGAGAACGCTGTCATCCTGGTCAGCTTCAAGTCTGTTTCCCCGATGTCTCTCTTCCACTCCAAAGGTTTCGCCGGCATCAGCTTATTCGATGGTGATGGCGAGCTGTTTTTCTTTGGGGACAAAGGCGGAAATTCCTATTTCTGGGAACTGCTCACCTTTGGCAAAAACTATCGCGGGCACAAAGAGCAGCGTCGTTCCCATGACCTGGCCGTTCAGGGTAGCGAAGAAACTTTCACCCTGCGCTACCGCCAGCGCACGGGTGATTTTGAGATCTTTCGTGGCCGCGGTGTACAGGGCCTGCCCATCGTAAAAGGCCAGACTGATCCCGGTCTGAGATTCGATGGCGTGAGAGTGGCCAACGGCAGCGGCGGCGACTTTTCCTTCGATGAATTGGAAGTGTCTGTGGTGAAGGATTCGAAGGAGTAATCAAGAGCGGCGCAGCGAGTCCCCGCTGCTTCTCGGTTGATTGGGGAACGATGGTCTGGACTTCTCACCAGATTTTTTGAGTTTTCAGCAACCATTTCGGCGGGCAGGACATTGGGTGTGCATCCACTCCATCATGATTCTTTCGAAAACATTCCCAGCCGTCCTGTTGCTTCTCCTTTTCATACCGGCAGCAAGGGCTGATAGCCCAAAGGCTGTTGTCATGACCACCGCAGCCTCGCAGACACTCGGGAGCATGGTCGCAGACCAGGATCGTGCTCGCATCCTCGCGGCAGCGGACAAGGCCTTGGCGATGGAACCCGTGAGCATCCCCCAGCATCGCGCACCGCTCAGCGATGGCCGGGCAGATGAGTTTTTCTCCATGAGTGACTACTACTGGCCTGATCCGGCCAAGCCGGACGGCAAACCTTACATCATGAGAGACGGGCAATCGAACCCGGACCATTTCAATGAGCACCGCAAGTCGCTGATAGCCATGCGCGATGCAACCGCAGCACTGGCCGCAGCCTATTCTTTGACCCGCGATGAGCGTTACGCGAGGCATGCGGTGGCGATGCTGGAGGTTTTCTTCCTGGACAAAAAAACGCGGATGCATCCCAGCCTGGATCTGGCCCAGACGATTGTGGGAAAACCTACACCGGATCGTGGCACCGGCCTTATCGACACTCTGCACTTGGTGGAGGTGCCGCTGGCCATTCTTGCCCTGCGCGATTCGAAAGCCATGTCTGCAAAGACTTTCGATGCTCTGCGCCAATGGTTTGCGGATTACACTGCCTGGCTGGTGAGTAGCACCAAAGGAAAGAACGAGGCGAAGGCGAAAAACAACCACGCCGTGGCCTACTGGCTTCAAATCGCGGCCTTTGCCACTTTTACGGAGAATGAGGACCTGCGGACCGAGTGCCGCCGCCAGTTCAAGGAGGTATTCGTCACCGTGCAAATGGGGGCAGACGGCGGCTTCCCCTTAGAACTCGCTCGCACCAAGCCTTACGCCTACTCGATCTTCCAGCTCGATAACATGGCGGCGCTTTGCCAGTTGCTATCCACCAGCACCGACAACCTATGGACTTTCACCACACCGGACGGCAAGAGCATGGCTAAAGCAGTGGCCTTTCTTTATCCCTACCTGGCGGACAAATCCTCCTGGCCTCGCAAGCCGGACATTCTTGCCTGGGACGGCTGGCCGGTGCGACAGCCAGCGCTGCTGTTTGGTGGCCACGCCTTTAGCGAAGGCAAGTATCTCGACTTGTGGCGCAAGCTCAAAACTGACCCAGAGAACTTCGAGATCCGGCGCAACAATGCGATCACCCAACCCCTGCTGTGGACGACTCTGGCGGAGAATGCCTCCACCCACTCCACAGGCCGATGACATGACCAACCAACTCGTCATCCGCCAGTATTTGTGTGGTGGGAAGCCTTTGAGAAGCAGAGCCATCCCGCCTGCGGCACCTTACAACCCTGAATCATAATCACGCCCATGAGCCGATTCGCCATCCTATGCCTCACGGCTCTCGCTGCGCTGCATTCTGTGCCCGCTGCTCCGCTGGATGCGACCTCCACCACGCGTCCCAACGTCCTCTACATTTTCACAGACGATCAAAGCGTGCGCACCGTGAGCTGTTACCTGAACGATGCTTATCCATGGGTGAAAACGCCGAACATCGACGCTTTGGCGAAGAAGGGTGTGCGGTTTCAGAGCGCTTACATGGCGCCGTATTGCATGCCGGCGCGAATCAGCATGTTGACCGGCAACCTGCCTCACGCTTCGCGTGGTCTTTTTCAAGGCGCAGAGTTGAAGGGGGCGGAACTGGCGAAGGAGATCAAAGACCATCCCTTCTGGCCGCAGCGCCTGCGGGAAAACGGCTACCGAACGGGCATGATCGGCAAGTGGCACATCACCTCGCGTCCCCCGGCTGTTGGCATCGACTGGGACACCGCCATTCACTGGTCCAAGGACATGGGAGATATGTATCACAACTCCAAAATGAGCTTCAACGGTGCCCCCCCAAGCATATCGGCGGCTACAGCGTGGACCGCTACACCGATCTGGCGATCGACTTCATTAAAGAGCAGCCGAAGGACCCCAAGCCGTGGTATCTGTGGCTTTGCTACACAGGAGTTCACATGCCTACGGAGCCTGCCGAACGGCACAAGAACGCCCTCGCTGCTGTGACGGATATTCCTGAGCCGGTCAGTATGAAGGAGCGCTCTGGCAAGCCTGCTTACATCCGCGACCTACCCGAACCAAAGTGGCCGAAAGTCGCCAAAGAGATCAAGCAGTATCACGAATGCGTGATGGCGATCGATGAAAATGTGGGACGCCTCATGCAGGCGCTCAGAGAGACGAGTCAGCTAGAAAACACCGTGGTGATCTTCACCTCGGATCAGGGGATCGCCTACGGCCAGCATGCCCTCGTCCACAAAAAAGACGCACCTTATGACGCCGCACTGTGCTCACCTTTGATCTTCAGTTGGCCGCCGCATTTCGCAGAGGATCGCGTGAGTGAGGAGCCTGTGAATGGTCCAGATGTTGTCCGCACCCTGCTGGACATCTTCGGGCTGGAGCCGCTGAAGACGATGGATGGCATGAGCCTCATGCCACTCCTAAAAGATCCTTCTCTGCGACTGTCGCGTGGTGCCATGCTCATGACGAATGTGCAGAACAACATGGGTCAAAGCATCCCGCAAGGCGTGCTAAAGACCGAGCGCAACATCGAGCGCGGTGCAAAAGGTGATGCGGCGATGCGCAACTGGACCATGATCCGCAGCGGGGATTACAAATACGTCGCCTACTGTGGCGAAGCGAAAGAGGAGGAGATTTACAATCTCGCGACCGATCCCGAGGAAATTTTCAACCTCGCGGATGATGAGCATCGTCAGTTGCTCGAAGAGATGCGGAGCAAAGCGGCGAAGGAACTCCGTGCCACCCAGTCCGGTTTTGATGGTGGGCACTACATCGACTTTTTTCCGCTTCTCAAACAACTGCCTGAATAGTTTCATCTCCACCCAAATGAGGACTCGTTTATTGTTCACTCAAGCGCCTCCTCACGACTCCAAAACTTAATGCCTCATCTACAATGAATCGAATCCTTCGCTGTCTTTTCGTCCTGCTCTGTCTCAGCGCCGTGCACGCGGCGGATAGCCCCATCCGGCCCAATGTGTTGTTTATCGCCATTGATGACCTCAAGCCCGCACTTGGCTGCTATGGGGATGCGCACGCCAGCACTCCGAATCTTGACCGCCTCGCCAGCCGTTCTTTGCGGTTCGAGCATGCGTATTGCAACCAGGCCGTCTGTGGCCCCTCGCGCAATGCGATGATGACCAGTTTGCGGCCGCAAACTCTGGGCATCTATGATCTCTCGACCAATTTCCGTGAATCCCGCCCTGACGCGATCACGCTTCCGCAGCATTTCCTCAATCAGGGCTACCACACCTCCTCGATGGGGAAGATCCTGCATACAGGGCATGGCAATCATGAAGACCCAGCCTCCTGGTCGGAGAAGCCCGTTCATCCCAAAGTTGATTATTACGCCTTGCCGGAGAATCGCCCCTCGGATCACGATGGCGGCTCCCGAGGTGCTGGCGTGTATGGTGCCGCGACGGAATCTGCAGATGTGCCCGACGATACCTATTCAGACGGCATCCTCGCCGCCGAAGCGGTGAAGAGACTTGCCGTCCTGAAAAGCGCGAACGCTCCTTTTTTCTTCGCCGTCGGCTTCCGCTGCCCGCACCTGCCATTCGTCGCGCCCAAGAAATACTGGGATCGCATTGACGCGGCGAAGCTGCCTCTGCCTGCCAGTGATGCCTTGCCACAAGGCGCTCCGGAAGCCGCTGGTCCAAACACGGATGAACTCCGCAAATACAAAAACATACCACAAGGCAAGGCCGTGCTCAGCGAAGCTCAAAAGCGCCTGATTCTCCACGGCTACTATGCCGCAAGCAGCTATGTGGACGCCTGTGTCGGGCGCGTCCTGGATGCTCTGGAAAGCAATGGACTGGCAGACAATACCATCGTCGTCGTCTGGGGAGATCACGGCTATCACCTCGGCGAACACGGCATCTGGGGAAAACACACCAACTTCGAAGTGGCTGCCCGAATCCCGCTCCTGGTGGCTCTCCCCGGCAAAGCAGGAGCTGTTACCTCCGCTTTGGTCGAGACCGTCGATATCTATCCCACACTGGCCGAGCTCGCACGACTGCCCGCACCACCCAACATCGACGGACGGAGCTTCGCATCTCTTTTCAGCACTCCCGCCAAGGCGCATCGGGAGTTCGTGAATCACATCTACCCACGCGGTAACCTCCTTGGCAATGCTGTGCGCAATGACCGCTATCGTCTGGTCGAGTGGAGCAAACCTGAAGCCAAATCTGGCACCGGAGTGATGGAGCTTTACGACTATCAGACTGATCCCGGTGAGAGCGTCAACCTTGCCGCCGCCCAACCGGCTGTGGTCGCTGAACTCAAGGCCATCCTAGCCAATCAACCTGCCCTTAAAGCTCAGATTCGCAGCAAAGCAGCAACCACCGAAAAACCTGTGGATGGAAAACAAAAAACCGATGCATCCGACCGCGCAGCGCAGTTCCACAAAATGGACAAGAACAACGATGCCAAGGTCACCTACGATGAGTTCGCCGCCCGGCAACGCGACCTCTCCGATGCTCCTCAGCGCTTCCGTAAACTCGATAGTAATGGCGATAATGGGCTGACCGAAATCGAATATGTAAACAAAGGTGCTCGCTCCGTTCCCTCGCAGCCTGTCCCATCTCTGTGAAACAGGTCTGAGGTGGATTAGTCAGTGCTCGCCTCGATCACACTCGATGATGAGGGGCCCCCTCTTTGCCTCCAGTTCCAGTTTCACGTTCCAGACTCTCTGAATCATGGTGTTATGAGGCATATCAGAAACACTCAAAAAGTGTGGAATACCGCGATCAAAATTCTTTGAACCTCGGAGCATGAAACTTTGAACTTTAAACTGGAAACAGATTTTTAGCAGACATTCTAATCAGTGAATGCGGTGGCCCAAGTGGGCTAGTGAAAGCCGAGGAGATAGATGGGTTTGTCTTCTGCAATGACAAATGGGCGCTTCACCAGATTACCATGCTGGGAGAGCAGTTTGAGGGCTTCAGCCTCGGTCATTAGCGGCAGCTTGTCTTTCATGCCGAGGGCTCGGTAATCTTGGCCGGACGTGTTAAAGAGGGCGCGTAGCTGACCTTCATGCGCCTTTAGCATGGCGGTTAACTCGGAGAGAGTCGGTGGCGTTTCACGAATGGGGATTTCTTGAAAGCTGATCCCGCGTGCTTTGAGCCACTTGGTGGCGCTTTTACAGTTGGAGCAGCCTTGATAAGTGTAAATTTTCATGCGCTGCGAGCGGACGATTTATCAGGGCTGCACCTTTGGAGCTTGAGGGGTGGTCTCGAATAAGTAGCCAGGTCCAAAGTTATAATTGTTATTGCCGCTGATAACCTTTCCCTAAAGTCTGCATTGCCTACCTCCAACGTCTTCACCTCATGAACACTGCTTCCGCTCCCCAATCTGTCGATTCGATCCGAGAACTGCCGCTCGAAGAGCAACTCTTGGGGGTGAATGCAAAGACGGGGCCTTATCTCCAGGCGGGGAGGTCTCTGCGACGAGTGAAGGGGTTTGAGTCACAGACGAATTGCTTCCACGTGATGTCGCGCACCTGTGGTGGGGCGGTGTTTTGGGATGATGTGGAGAAGGAGTCGCTACGCAGGGTGCTCTGGAGGCTGGCGGAGTTTTGTGGGGTGCGGTTGCTGACTTACTGCGTGATGGGGAACCATTTTCATGCGCTGGTGGAGGTGCCGGATCAGAAGAGGCGGGTGGAGGAGCCGTTTGGTGGACCAGAGGGGGAGGAAAGGCTGATGCGGCATCTGCGGGTGCTGTATAGCAAGGTGTTCGTGGAGCAGTTGCAGGAGGAATTCGCTGAACTGCGGAAGCGGGGCTCGGAGGCGGTGGTGCAGCATCGGTTGGGGCTGCTGAAGAGGCGTTTTTGTGATGTGGCGGTGTTTGTGAAGGAGGTGAAGCAGCGGTTTTCGCGGTGGTACAACAAGCGGCACAAGCGGAAGGGGACGCTGTGGATGGATCGTTACCGGAGTGTGCTGGTGGAGGGGAAGGGGAATCCGCTGCTGGCTATGGCGGCGTATATTGACCTCAATCCAGTGCGAGGTGGGCTGGTGAGTGATCCGAAGGAATACCGGTGGAGTGGGTATGCGGAGGCGCTGGGAGGGAATAGGGAGTGCCAGCGGGGGATATGTCGTGTGACGGGGCGTGATGCTGCGGAGACGGACTGGGTGAAGAGTGGAGCGCGGGAGGGGTATCGGCAGATGCTGTTTTCGGTGGGGCGAGAGGTGAAAACGGCGGATGGGAAGGCTGTGGCGCGGCGTGGAGTGAGTGGGGAGCAGGCCGAGGAGGTTTTGGCGCAGAGTGGGAAGCTGTCGCTGGGTGGTTGGTGCGCATGCGGGTGCGGCATTTCACGGAGGGGGCGGTGATTGGGTCGCGGGAGTTCGTTGATGCGTTCTTTGGAGCGAATCGTGCGTTGTTTGGCCCTTCACGACGAAGTGGAGCGCGGAGAATCCGGGAGACCGAGAGCGACATTCATGCGTTGCGCGATTTGAATGATGCGGAGGGCTAAATTTCCGCAGTCATGAATGGAGCTCTCAAGCAATGGGGAGTGTCCGAGTCGAGTCAGGGATTCCCGAGGAGGTTGGGGCTCGTGAGGGTGTCTTTGCCGCCGAGGATGAGGAGGGATTTTTCTCGGTTTTTGGGGGCTGTGGCGCGGTCATCGCGTATGAGATTGCCTGTCACGATGCTGTGGCTCACATTCTCGAGGCGGATGCCGGCGCCGTCGCTGTCGAGGATGCTGTTGTCGGTGAGGCGCATGCGGCGGCATTCTGCGACGTCGAGTGCGGCTCGCTGGTTGGTGACGCCACTCACGGTGTTGCCGCAGAAGCTGCTGTCTTCACAGCGGAGGAAGACGACGCCGTTTTTCTCGGCATTATCAAAGCCGTTGACGAGGTAGCGTGGATTGCGGTCAAAGTTGTTGTCTGCTACGAGGATGTTCGAGCTGTCTTGTACGATGAGGTCATGCGCAAAGCCTTCCCAGAACGTGTTGCCGGTGATGACGACGCCGCGTGAATCACGAACTTCGACATTCACCTGCACATCGCTGAAGACGTTTGCGCTGATGGTTACGTTGCCTTCGCGGGTGGTGGCGCGTCCTTGGCGGCGTTCGAGGGATGGATCGTGTCCGCCGCCTAAAATGCGGATGTTGGCGCTGTTGGGGGCTTTGTTGGTGTGCTGGATGGTGCAGCCGGTGATGGCTACCTCGCCGATGGAGCCGCCCGTGGAGTCTAGGAGGATGTTTGCGGTGGGTGGGCCATCTTTGGCGTGATTGCCCTCGATGTCGCAGGTGCCGATGTGGACGTTGCGCACGTTTCCGCCGATGGAGACGATGCCGCCACCGCCATTGTAGCTGATGTGGCTGCCGACGATGTTCGACTGATGCAGATTCACGTTGTCGTAGAACACGCCGATGCCTGTGTTGTGGTAAAAGTGGCATGCGCTGATGAGCACGTTGCGGTTTCGCTGGGTGAGATGCACGGCGTGGCGGCATTTTCTTACGACGACGCGGCTCAGGGTGATCTGCATGGTCCCGGTGGCTTCGATCCCATCTGCTTCGGCATGTGATCCGACGATTTCGATGCCTTCGATCATCGGAGTGCGTTCATGAGCCCATACTTGTGGTTTGAAGGTGTCTGGTGCGGCAGATCCCTCATGGGTGCCGATGCAATGAATCGCGGGTCCGGCTGCCTCCATCACGAGCCGCGCGGTGCCGTCTCCTGAGATGGCGGCAAAGCCAGTTTTGGCCAAATCGACCTTGAGCGTGCTTGTGAGTCGATAGGTGCCTTTGCCGAGCCGCAGGCTGCCCTGGGTGTCGATGAGGTGCTGAATGGCGGCGGTGTCGTCCGCTTTGCCATCCCCGATGGGCTGCTGGGCCTGCGAGAGTGCGCAAAAAGCGAGAGATAGAAAAGCGGCGAGTTTCATGGGCGGCAGAGTACGGAGTGCCGCAGCACTCGCTTGCCGAAATCGGTCCCTAGAGAGTTATTCGAGTCCCTATCACGCTGCGGCGGGCAGCTCGATGGGGGCTTCTTCGGGAGCGGGCTCTTGTTTGGCGGTGATGTGGATCAAGCGGGCGGCGTAGAAGCCGTCAAAGCCGCCTTGGACCGGATTGCGGCGTAGTTCGGCTTCGAGCTGCCATTCATCGCTGTGGCGGTGGAGGAAGTGCTGCACCTGACGCTCGTTCTCACTGGCGAGGATGCTGCAGGTGGCATAGACGAGCTTGCCGCCGGGTTTGACCATGCGGGCGTAGTTTTCGAGGATTTCGGCCTGGAGGGTGACGAGGCGGTTCACTTCCTCCTCACTGAGTTTCCACTTGGAGTCTGGATTGCGGCGCAGGACGCCGAGGCCGCTGCAAGGGACATCGAGCAGGACACGGTCTGCGTGTGCGGCGAGGCGCTTGATGGTTTTGGAGCCTTCGATCTCGCGTGTTTCGATGATGTCCACTCCGGCACGGGCGGCACGTTTCTTCAACTCGGCCAATTTCCAGGCGTGGACATCGAGGGCGTGGATTTTGCCCTTGTTGCGCATCATGGCGGCCATGTGCAGCGCTTTGCCACCGCCACCGGCACAGGCGTCGATGACCTTCATGCCGGGTGCCACTTCTAAAAAGGGAGCGATGAGCTGTGATGCGGCATCTTGGACTTCAAAGAGGCCTTTTTTGAAGGCTTCGGTGCCGAAGACGTTCTGGCGCTGGACCAGCTTCAGTGCGGAAGGGACGTCTTCGACGCTTTCGGACTCGAAACCGTTGGCGGACATGTTTTCGCGCACGGTGCGGCGGTCGGCTTTGAGCGTGTTCACACGCAAAAAGACCTCTGCAGGCTCATTGAGCGCCTCACGCAGCCGGGGCCACTCCACGCCGAGCTCGGCGGTGCAGCGTGCATCGAGCCAATCGGGGATGGAGGCGCGGATGGCATCGCTGACCTTCATTTTGGAGCGTTTCTGCACGTCTGCGGTGGTCAAAAGGGGGCCGCTTTCTTCATGGGGCAGCTCACGGCCGTGAGAGAGCCAGTAGGCGGCCCACACGCGGCTAATGCGCTCTGGTGTGATCTCCTCGGTGCGGGCGTGGTCTTCATCCCGCAGTCCGGCGAGGTGCCAGAACCAGCGCCACCAGCGCACGCATTCGTAGATGGACTCGGCAAAGATGCGCCGGTCACGGCTGCCCCATTTGCGATGCCGTTTGAAGGTGAATTCGATCGCGCGGTCCGCGTAGCGTTTGTTGCCAAAGATTTCGCCGAGTGAGGCGACGATTTCATCGAGCATGTGCGGAGGGACTTTCATGTGGGGGGCGGTCACTCGTCTGGATTTCGGCCTTCGTCATTCAGAAATCCATCAAGCGGCACGAAGGGAGCGCCAGGGCTCCTGGTCACTGACATCGACGAGGCCCGGCTCGTCCGCTTTGGCGGGGGACAGGATGGCGAGGAAGACGAGCACCTCATCCCCGGCATTCCAGGTGCCGTGGACCTCCCCCATGGGGATGAAGGCCATGTCACCGGGGCCGAGGATTTTCTTTTCCATGCCCACCCACTGCTCGGCTTTGCCACTGAGGATGTAGATGCATTCCTCACGCGTGGGGTGGGTGTGAAAGGGGTGGCTGCGGCCCGGCTGCATGTTGGCGCGGACGATCATGAGCTCCTGGTTATTGACGATGTCGCTGCGGCAGAGCCACTCCTCCAGCGTCCAGGGGGAGAGGTAATCGACTTTTTCAGCGGCGGTGACGAATCGGCGGGTGGAGATGGCTTCGGCAGACATGGTGTGTGCGATGGTAAAAAGAGCCGCCCTGCATGCAAGGCGGGCTTCCGCACATCAGCATGTGCAGCATCCACACCAAGGAATGCGCGGTGCGGGCGGCTTTCGCATTCTCTGCGCTTGATCGCTCCTCATGGCTCGCTCTCATTCACGTTCTCACCCCCAGAAATACATGTCCAAAGCCCCCATTAAAGTCGCAGTCACCGGCGCAGCCGGCCAGATCGGTTACGCTCTCCTCTTCCGCATCGCCTCCGGTGCCATGTTTGGCCCAGATCAGCCTGTGATCCTTCAGTTGATCGAGGCTCCTTTTGAAAAGCCGATGCAGGCACTCGCCGGTGTGGCGATGGAGCTCGATGACTGCGCTTTCCCGCTGCTCAAAGGCATCGTGCAGACCAGCGATCCCGCGGTGGGCTTCAAAGATGCGAACTGGTGCCTGCTCGTCGGCGCGAAGCCGCGTGGACCCGGCATGGAGCGTGCCGATTTGCTCAAAGACAATGGCAAAATCTTCATCGAGCAGGGCCAGATCATCGACGCCGTCGCGGCGGAGGATGCCCGCGTCGCTGTGGTGGGAAATCCCGCCAATACCAACTGCATGATCGCCGCCTCCCAGGCCAAGCGCCTGCCAAAAGAGCGCTTCACCGCCATGGTGCGTCTGGACCAGAACCGTGCGCAGAGCCAGCTCGCTCAGAAAGCCGGTGTGGACCTCACCGAGGTGAAGGACATCTTCATCTACGGCAATCACAGCCCCACCATGTTCCCCGCCTTTGCCCACGCCACGATCGGTGGCAAAGCGGCCGCTCAGGTGATCAATGACCAGGCATGGCTGGAAGGCCCCTTCTGCGAGACGGTGGGCAAGCGTGGTGCTGCCATCATCGCGGCGCGTGGCGCTAGCTCTGCTGCAAGCGCGGCGAATGCGCTGGTGGACCATGTGCGCTCGCTCGTCACTCCAGGGGCGATCCACAGCATCGCGGTGAAGAGCAATGGGCTCTACGGCTTTGATCCAGAGGTCTGGGCCGGTATGCCCGTGCGCACCACCACGCCTGGCAGCTACGAAGTCATCACCGGCTATGCCATGGACGACTTCGCCAAATCGAAGATCGCCGCGACGAACAAGGAACTCGTCGATGAGCGCTCCTTTGTGGCGGAAATGATCGCATAAGGAAAAAAGCCCTCAAAAATGCAGGGCTTACGCACCCAAACTCGACGCTCCATCTCAAAGACAGAAAACAGATGATCTCCAGCAGATTCAGGGAGGCCAGCAGATTGGCTTCAGAAGGAATCTGTTGGCCTCCCTGAATCTGCTGGAAAAATGAAGAGCCTCTTGATTCAGTTTTCGATTTCATGCGTAAGCCCTGCCAAAAATGACCACAGGCCGGTTGGAGCGCAAAAAGCTCCACCGGCCTGTTTTTTTCCCGCGCACTGGCAAAATCGGCAGGCCGCTTCCAAATGGTTTTCCGGTCATCCGCCTTTTGGGAGGCCTCGGGGAACTGTTTTCCCGCCTACTTGGTAAAATCGAGAGGTCGTTTCCAAATGGTTTCCCGGTCATCCGGCTTTTGGGAGGCCTCGGGGAACTGTTTTCCCGCCCACTGGTAAAATCGAGAGGTCGTTTCCAAATGGTTTTCCGGTCATCCGCCTTTTGGGAGGGCTCGGGGAACTGTTTTCCCGCCCACTGGTAAAATCGAGAGGTCGTTTCCAAAAGGTTTTCCGGTCATCCGCCTTTTGGGAGGCCTCGGGGAACTGTTTTCCCGCCCACTGGTAAAATCGAGAGGTCGTTTCCAAAAGGTTTTCCGGTCATCCGCCTTTTGGGAGGCCTCGGGGAACTGTTTTCCCGCCTACTGGTAAAATCGAGAGGTCGTTTCCAAAAGGTTTTCCGGTCGCCTTCCTTTTGGCAGGTCTTGGGAAATTCATTATTTTCAGAAATCGCCAAAAAATAGGACGGATTCCATATTTTCTCCAAAAGGCACTCCCGCACGGTTTTTCAGCCTTTTACTCTCCGCGGCGGAAAAGGCCGCGCATGCGCTGCCAGATGCCTTTTTTCTCGGAGGTCACACTCCTCGCCTCAGGGTCGAGTTTGGCGGCGGGGACGGTGACGGGCAGGGTCTGGTCCCAGCCGCCGCCGAGGGCCTTGATCAGGCTCACGGTGGCGATGAGGCGCTGTCCAGCCAGTGTCGCCATCGCCCGCTGGACCATGAGGAGGGTGCGATTTGCCTCAATGACTTCCAGGTAGGGGCCGGTGCCGGCTTCGTAACGCGTTTTGGCCATTTCGGCGGCTTTTTGAGCACTCCCGGTGGCGCGGACTTGGGCCTCGTTTTGGGTGCTGAGGTTGCGCAGGGCAGCCAGGGCATTTTCCACATCATGGAGGGAGGTGAGCACGGCCTGGCGGTAGTGGGCGAGGGCTTCATCATGGGCAGCGCGGACGCGCTCCATGCCTGCGAGGGTTTTTCCGCCAGAAAACAGCGGCACACTGATGCTGGGGCCGACATTCCAGTTCAGGCTGGTGATCTCGAAAAGCTGATCCACATCGCCGCTGAGGAAGCCGCCGCGTCCGAAGAGCTTCACACTGGGAAAAAACAGTGCCTTGGTGGCTCCGATCTGGGCGGTGGTGGCGGCGAGCGTGCGCTCGGCGGCGGCGATGTCGGGGCGGCGCTCCAGCAGGTCACTGGGCACTCCTACGGGCACGCTGGGCGGTGCGGGGAGGGTGGCGTCCTGGGTTTTGATTTTAAAACGGGAGGGATTGGCTCCGAGGAGGAGTGCGATGGCGTTTTCGAGCTGGTCACGCTGGTTTTGCAGGGCGCTGATTTCTGCCTCTGCGGTGGCGATCTCTGTCTCTGCCTGCGCCTGCTCTAGCTCACTGCCGGCACCGGCTTTCACGCGTGCCTGGGCGATCTCCAGTGCCCGTCTGCGCCATCCGACGGCCTCACGCACGGTGCGCAGCTCACCATCGAGTGCCCGGAGGCGGAAGTAGTTCGCGGCGACATCGCCGTGGAGCCCGAGGAGGACATTCTGCATCGCATTGGCAGCGGCGGCGGCCTCTGCCTGCGCGGCCTCTGCCTGGCGGCGGATTTTCCCCCACAAGTCGATTTCCCAACTGAACTCCAATGGCACGTCGTAGGAGGGGCCATCGTAGCGCAGACCATGGAGCGGGAAGGGGCTGGGCATGTTCTCCGAGGTCATCTGATTGGTGGCATTGCCCGTGGCACTGGCGCTGGGGAAAAAATTCGCGCGTGCGATGCCTGCGGCGGCGCGGGCCTGATCGAAGCGTGCGATGGCGGCCTTCAGGGATTGATTGTCAGCGGTGGCCTGGCGCAGCAGCTCATTGAGCTGGCTATCGCGGAAGACACGCCACCAGTTGCCCCGTGGCAGATCATCCAGGGGCCGCACGGCACGCCATTGGATGGTGGATTTATATTTCGTGGGAACAGAGTTGGCCGGAGGCTGGAAATCGGGTCCTACCGTGACGATCTGGCCCTGGGCGAAGGCGGCCAGCAGAAGAAAAAACACAAAACGCATGAGTGATGAACGCCTTAACGCGTGGAGCGGCGCTGCAAAGTGGTTTTGTGCACTAGATGATGCCCGATTTTGCGATCTGAAAGGCGTGAGCGGGATTTCTTTTGTTTTCACAGGCGGGGCTGCGCATAAGTGTCGGGCTCATCAACGGACTCACTCCCACTTTTAAAATCTCGCTATGAAACGTAATCGCCTCGGTCGCACAGGAATCGTCGTCACGGATATCTGCATGGGGACGATGACTTTCGGACTCCAATCGGATGAAAAAACTGCCTTTGCCATCATGGACCGTGCGCTGGAGGCGGGGATCGACTTTTTCGATACGGCGGAGATGTATCCGGTGCCGCCGAGTGCGGAGCTCTTTGGAGTAACGGAACAGATCGTGGGGCGCTGGCTGAAGGGGCAGAAGCGCGGTGAGATCATCGTGGCGAGTAAGGTGACGGGACCGGGCCACGGCTGGTTCCGGCCACCGATCCGTGGTGGATTCACGGCGCTGGATCGCCGGCAGATTTTTCAGGCCTGTGAGGATAGCCTGCGGCGGCTACAGACGGACTACATCGACCTGTATCAGACGCATTGGCCTGATCACGGCATGGAGCAGGAGGAGACGCTGTCTGCGCTCACCGCCCTGATCGACCAGGGGAAGATCCGCGCCTGGGGCAGCAGCAATGAGACCTGCTGGGGCGTGATGAAGAATCTGTGGGAGGCGGAGAAGCATGGACTGGCCCGCATGGCGAGTGTGCAGAATAATTTCTCCCTCATCAATCGCCGCTGTGAGAGCGAGCTGGCTCAGGTGTGCCGAAAGGAAGGCGTATCACTGCTGCCCTACTCGCCGCTAGGCGGTGGGGTGCTGACGGGGAAGTACAATGGCGGAGCACTGCCACCAGGGGCGCGGTTCACCGATTACATCACCAAAGGGCAGCCCCGGCAGAAGCGGATGGCGGCCCGCTTTGTGAATGAGCGCACGCTGGAGACGACGGCGCGGCTGCAAGTCATCGCCGCTGATCTCGGTGTGAGTGTGACGGCGCTGGCGCTGGCCTGGAGCCGGCAGCATGACTTTGTGGCATCCACCATCGTGGGTGCGGTGACGCTGGCGCAGTTTGAAGAGAGCCTGAAAGCTGCTGATCTGGTGCTCGATGCTGCGACGCTGGCCCGTATTGATGAGATAGACGCGGAAATCCCCACTCCGATGACGGAGGACGGACTGCGCCGTCTGTAATCCATCCCGTACGACTTTTTTGAAATCGCTTATGTCTCCTTTTGACCTCCAGGTGAACGGCTATGCCGGCACCGACTTCAACCGCGATGGCCTGACGGCTGAGGCGCTGCACCATGCGTGCGAGTGCCTCGTCGAAGATGGCTGTGAGCAGATCCTCGCGACTTTCATCACGGATGAGGTGCCGGTTTTGGAAAGGCGGATGCGTGCGCTGGCGGAACTGCGTGCAAAGGATGAGCTAGCCCAGCGTGTCATCGCCGGGATTCACATCGAGGGGCCATTCATCAATCCGGTCAAAGGCTACGTGGGAGCCCATCCACCCCAGGCCGTGAGGCCCGCCAATGTGGAGGATGCGAAGCGCCTGCTCGATGCCGCTGGTGGGC
Source organism: Verrucomicrobiaceae bacterium (assembly GCA_016713035.1). Lineage (NCBI taxonomy): Bacteria > Pseudomonadati > Verrucomicrobiota > Verrucomicrobiia > Verrucomicrobiales > Verrucomicrobiaceae > Verrucomicrobiaceae bacterium. The sequence continues at coordinate 1,175,579 of JADJPW010000001.1, read as the reverse complement.
TCGCACGCCTGATCACGCTGGCACCCGAGCATGATGAGGGCAGTCGGACGACGGCCTTCCTCGCAGGGCAGGGGATCGTGGTCTCTGCGGGGCATTGTGACCCGAGTCTGGATCAACTGAATGCGGCCTGTGATGCGGGACTGAGCATGTTCACCCATGTGGGGAATGGCTGCCCCGTGCAGATGCACCGGCATGAAAATGTGATCCAGCGTGCGCTCGCACTGCATGAGCGGCTCTGGCTGTGCTTCATCCCAGATGGGGTACATGTGCCCTTCTATGTGCTGAAAAACTGGCTGCGCGGTATCGGCCTGGAGCGCACCATTTTCGTGACGGATGCGATTTCTGCCGCCCGGCTGGGACCTGGGCGCTACACGCTGGCTGGGTGGGACATTTTGATCGGTGACGATCTTGTCGCACGCTCGCCGGATGGCAGTCACTTTGTCGGTAGCACCGTGACAGTGCCCCGGATCAAAGAAAACGCCCTGCGCCACCTGGGCATGAGTGAATCGGAGCTCCAGAAGGTGCTAGATACCAATCCGCGCCGTGCCATGGCCAGATCTGACAGACTCTAGGTGAGCAAAACCTTCTTTTTACTGTCTCAAAGGCGTCTATTGTGTACGCTGCCCACCCCCACCGCATGAATTTGTGCCGTTTTGCCATCTCTGCTGCCCTCAGCGTACTCCTCATGAGTATGCTGCTGGGTTGCAAAAGCATGAAGGCTCCTGGCAAGGATGCCGCCAAGGATGGAACCAAGGACGCAGCGGCAGCGCCAGCTGACCCGAAGGCAAAAAAAGACGGCAAAGAGCAAACGCCCGTCCCCCCGGCAAATGAGGCGGGCAAGCCGCCGACCCCAGGCGCCGCAGACAGCTCGCCCATCGACGTCGCCTTCCTCCTGAGCATGAGCTATGCGGAGGCCAAGACGCTGAGCGCGAACTTCCTCGAAATCCCGCCCTTTTACAAAATCGCGGCGGATGAAATCGAGATCACCAAAAAGAACGAAGACGGCACCCCGCGCCGCGTGCGGGCAAAGGGCCGCGTCTTCATCGAAATGAGCTACCTAGAGCCCGCGAAGGCGCTGTGCCAGGAATTGCTCTTGAGCTCAGAGGAGCTGATCCTGCGTGGCAAACCCGTGCTCCAGCGTGGGAATAGCACGGTGGAGGGGATCGACGACTACACGATTTTTTACATGTTCGGTACACGGCTACGCGTCATCGGGCCGCACCGCCTGACCAATCCTGACCGCCTCGCATCCAGCGTGGATGCCTCTGGCCTGCCCACGCTCGGAGCCTGGTCTAGCGCACCGAATCCGCTGCTGCCGCCGCTCACCGAAGGTGCCGTGCCAAACATGATCCGTCTGGAGGCCCAACAAGCCTCAGAGGCAGAGGCGCTGCATCAGAAGGCGCGGAGTGATTTTGGCCCCGCCCAGTTGGACGGCCCTGCCATGCCCCCTGAGTCGCCGAAAAAGGACATCCCGGCGAAAAAAGAAACCCCGCCGCCCAGTACAAGCACCGAGAAAGCCAAATCGACTCCTGCGGAGCCCAAAACCACCAGCGAGCCGAAAAAGACTGATCTTCCAAAGAAGGCCCCAGAAGCCCCGAAACTGCCCGAGGTGCCGAAAAAGGCTCCTGATGCTCCCAAAGTGCCCGAGGTGCCCAAAAAGGCCCCTGATGTGCCCAAAGTGCCCCAAAAGCCTCAGAGCTGAGGAACGGCCGTCCGAGAGATAAATGACCGCAGAATGGCGATTCCATTCTGCGGTCGTATTTGAATCAAACGTAGGAGCGGATGGCTCCGACGCGGACACGGCGGACGCCGCCGGTATCGGTCGGCAGATCGAGCTCTTCACCCGGTGTTTTGCCGATGAGGGCCTTTGCGGCCTCCGAGAGGTAACTGATGATGTTTTTATCGAGGTCGCCGTCCCAGGCACCCAGGATGGTGAGGGACTCGGTGGTGCCAGCGGCGATGTCGAGCAGGTCGGTGACGGTGCCGATGCCGATTTTATCGGTGGTGGCTCCAGCGAAGTCCGTGCCGTGGGCGTGGCGGATTTCGCGTTCGTATTTGCCCTGCATACGCAGGAGGACGGCCTGCTGGTCGCGAGCGGCTTTGTAACCGCCGTTTTCGCGGAGGTCGCCTTCGTCGCGGGCGATTTGGATTTCGCGTTTGTTCTCGGGGATCTGGACGTTGACCAAGTCTTCGAGTTCTTTCTTCTTCCGCTCCAGGCTTTCCCAGGAGACGATGAGGCGGTTATCCTGCCGTGCGCTGACGTTTTCCTCCATCATGCTTTCCATCTCAGGCCGGGATTTGATGATACGGGCCATGAGTGAGCGACGGGTGAGGTCGTCAAAGGAAGTATTGCCCAGGAGTCGCTTGGCGAGGAGGCGGATGTCTTCCTCTTCAGCCTCTGCGACCATTTCACCCAGAAGGGTGGTGTCATCGGAAAGCAGGCTCTGGAGGCGTCCAGTGCGCTTCGGACCGCCTTCCATCTGATCGTGGTCGATGACGTCGAGGATGGCGTGACCCAGATCGATGTCGAAGACGCTTTCGGCGAGGGCTTTGCGCTCACGGGCCATCCAGATGAGGAGGTCGGAGGAGAGATCGCGGTTGCGGAGGGATTTCTTCAGGGCATCGGCCAGCACATCGAGCTCGTCATTGGCATCGAGCACGGTGGCGATCTCAGCGACGGCTTTGCCACCGGTCTTGGTGAGGTGGAGGAGGATCTCCGGCACCCAAGCGCGGTTCTGGAAGGCATCTGGGAAGGCGCGGTAGATGCGGCCGAGGCTGGCGGAGGGGAAGGACTTGATCGTATCTGCCAAGGTGGTGCGTGTCTCGCTGACGAGGTCGGAGAGCTTCATGCTGCCGAGCGGGGCGGTGGCACCAGGGAGGTTCTCGATGAGTTCATCACGGGCCAGGAGCAGCTGGAGGCTCTCTTTCGGATTGAGCTTGTAGGCTTTGCGGACGCTGTCGGAGAGATCCTGGAAGGCGGGGATGAGCTCGGTCTTCGGGTCTTCAAAGAGGTCGATGTCTTTTTGGATGCTGGCGAGAGCGGCGAGCTTGGCCTTCAAGTCACGGGCGGAGAGGAGGCCGTTGACCATGATGGAGGAGGGCTTTTCACCCTGATCACGGAGGAGGAGCTTTTCACTGCGCTTGGCCGGGACGACGACATGGCGGTGGGCTTTGAGTGTTTTTTTGGTACCTTCCCACCAGCGCTTGTAGTCGGCCTCTGGGACGATCAGGCCTTTGATCAGGCCTTCAAGGGCATCGAGCGTGAGGCTGTTGCCGTGGCTCTTCAGGGCCAGCTCGACGAGGGCAGGGGCATTGTTTTTGGCGAGATCCTGGAGACCTGCGAGATCGGCGACGCGGCGAGCGAGGAGGTGATCGGAGGGGAGGATTTCCAGCGAGTTGGAGGCAAAGCCCAGCTTCATGCTGTGGCCGGGTTTACCTTCGAAGTCGATGCCGATCCGATCACCGAGCAGATCCCATTCGGTGATCTTGCCGACTCCCCAGCTTTTATGCTGGACGACGGTTCCGGGTTCGAGTTTGGCGAGTTTTTCAGCGTCGGCGGAGGAAATTTTTCCTGCGGCCACAAGATTTTGCACCTCTGGATTCATGGGACGGGCAGACTAGACGCTGATGGGATGGTAGCAAAGGATTCCTGTCCTTGAGCACAATTTCCTGATATTCCCTGTTGCCAAACCAGTGTAATTTTTGCTAAACAAGCACTGCCTCATGAAAAATCGCCTTCTTCTACTCGCTCTGACCGCCGCTACGCTCGTCGGCACCGCTTTCGGTGACATTCAGTCCCCTCCCGGACATCATTTTAACTGGAGCCGCAAATTGAGCCGTGGTTTCGGCAACCTCGCCTTCGCTCCTGGTGAATATTTCTCCCGCTGGCGCTACACCAACCAGCAGGAAGGCCCCGTCGCTGCCTTCTCTGATAGCCTGATCGAGGGCACGAAGCGCACCATCGTCCGCGCTTTCTACGGCGTGTATGAAGTCGCCACTTTCCCCTTCCCATCCTGGAAGATGACCTACCGCCCACCATACTACCGCAAGGAGTATGTGGACAACTGGTGGGGCTACACCGAGTTCAATCAGAACCTCGGCTCCGTCTCCCACGCTGGTTATTCCCGCACTCAGATGTGGTAATCCGTTGGAGGTGAGATTTTTTTCGGGCGCAGGCTGTTCACCGGCCTGCGCCTTTTCTTTTTGCAAAAACACGCCTAAGCAGCCATCAAAGCGCCCCGCCATGCCCGCCGCCGCCCATATTGACATCCAGCACGTCGCCAAGCTCGCCCGTCTCACGCTCACGCCTGAGCAAGCTGCGCACTACGAACAGCAGCTCAATGGCGTGCTCGAGTACATCGCCACGCTCACCGCGCATGATTTGGGCGATGTGGAGCCCACCGCGCATGCCATGCCCGTCTATGATGTGCTGCGTGAGGATGTGTCCCGTGCGGGCTTTTCACCTGAGCAAGCGCTGCAAAACGCCCCCAAACGCATCGCCGACCAGTTCCAAATCCCCAAAGTCATCGAATAACGCCTGCACCCACTGATGTCCCTCGCTACCCAGACCATCTCGCAGCTCCGCGCACGCCTCACAAAAGGTGAGATCACCTCCCGCGACATTGTTCAAGAGCTCGCCACCGCCATCGCCGCGCGGAATGGCGATCTCGGAGCCTACCTGAGCCATGATCTCGATGCCGCGCTGAAGGAAGCCGATGCCGCGGACCTGAAAAAGCCCCTCGGTGGCATCCCCATCGCCATCAAAGACAACATCAACGTCATCGGCCAGCCCTGCACCTGCGCCTCGAAGATCCTCGCGGAAAATTACTCCTCGCCCTACGATGCCGGAGCCATCGAAAAGCTCCGCGCTGGCGGTGCGGTGCCCTTTGGCCGCATGAACATGGATGAATTCGCCATGGGCAGCACCACGGAAAACTCTGCACTTGGCATCACCCGCAATCCGCGCGATCTCAGCCGCGTCCCCGGTGGCTCTAGTGGCGGCAGCGCCTCCGCCGTGGCTGGTGGCATCGCCATCGCTGCGCTCGGCAGTGACACCGGCGGCTCCATCCGCCAACCCGCCGCTCTTTGTGGCTGCGTGGGGCTGAAGCCCACGTATGGCCGCGTCTCACGCTTCGGGCTCGTCGCCTTCGCATCCTCGCTCGATCAGATCGGCCCCATCACGCAGACGGTGGAAGACGCCGCGCTCGTGCTCAATCACCTCTGCGGCAAAGACCCGCGTGATAGCACCTCACTCGATGCTGCTGTGCCGGATTTCACCGCCACACTCGGCCAGGACATCCGTGGCCTTCGCATCGGCCTGCCAAAGGAGTATTTCATCGACGGCACGCATGCTGGAGTCACCGCCGCAGTCGATGCCGCGATCAAGAAACTCGAATCCCTCGGAGCCATCATCGAGCAAATCAGCCTACCTCACACCGAGCTGGGCGTGGCCACCTATTATGTTCTCGCCCCCGCAGAAGCCAGCGCCAATCTCGCCCGCTTCGATGGCGTGCGCTACGGCCACCGCAGCAGCACCGCCACGGATCTGATGAGCCATTACACGCAGAGCCGCGCAGAGGGATTCGGCCCCGAAGTGCAGCGCCGCATCCTCCTGGGCACTTACATGCTCAGCAGCGGCTACTACGATGCCTACTACATCCGGGCGCAGAAGGCTCGCACCCTCATCCGTCGCGACTTCACGGATGCTTTTGCCAAAGTCGATGTCATCCTCAGCCCCACCAGCCCCGCTCCCGCGCACAAGCTCGGAGAACTGAAGGACAACCCACTCGCCGCCTACCTGGAAGACGTCTTCACCATTCCTGTGAATCTCGCCGGCCTCCCTGGCATCAGCGTTCCCTGCGGTGAAGTCGCCGTCGATGGTGTGCATCTCCCCGTCGGCCTCCAAATCATCGGCAAGCCGCTCGATGAAGCCACCGTGCTCCGCGTCGCTCATGCCTATGAGCAATCTCGCTGAGGCTCAGGCCGCCCCTTGCTGGATAAACTCCAGCGCCTTCGAAAAACTCGCCTGCGTGAGATAATGGTTCAGCCGTGGAGGCAGCTCCGCACGCCGTGCAGCATGCTCCGCCGTGATTTCCTGCGAGACCTGCCCCAGCGCCGCTAGATGCGCCGCTGCATCACGGTCCCTGAACGCGTGATCCGCGATCAAATCGAGCCGTTGCTGGAGGAGAAGTCGAAGTCGTTCCATGGGGCCGGATGCATAGCGATGCGGCAGCATAAATCATGAGCAAATCGCGATTTTGATAGGCTCAGGATAGGAGCCGTCACATTCCTGCGGGACTCCTTGCCCTGTCCTATGTCCTATCTACCATCGGCGGCCTCCTTTATGACTCACGCCGTACTCAGCCTCCTCAAAGAACACCGTCATCCCATGCGCATCGACCTTATCGGCGTGGCAGGCAGTGGCATGAGCGGTCTAGCACTGCTGCTACTCGGCCTGGGGCATAAGGTCAGTGGCTCGGACAAGGCCACCACGCTCGAAACGGAGCGGCTCGAAAAGCTCGGGCTCCAGTTCTTCCACGGTCACACGGAGAAGGAGGTCGAGGACTGTGACATGGTCATCTACTCCAGCGCCATCAAGCCGGGCAATATCGCCTACGAAGCCGCTTACAAGCAGGGCATCCCGCTCATTCGCCGTGCAGAGGCGCTCGCGGCTGTCATGGCGAACAAAAAAGGCGTCATCGTGTGTGGCACGCATGGCAAAACGACGACTTCTGCGCTCACCGCCCATGTTTTGCGCCAAGGCGGCCTCAAGCCCAGTCACTACGTGGGTGCGGAGATTCCCATCCTCGGCTCGAATGCGCATTGGGATACCGAGGGAGAGCTGTTTGTGGCTGAGGGGGATGAGAGTGATGGCACGCTCGTTCATTTCCACCCTCAGCACGCCATCGTGCTTAATATCGAGCCCGAGCATCTCGACTTCTATGATGGCATCGAGGCAATCAAGGCCGTCTTCCGCCAAGTACTCAGTCAAACACCGGGACACTGGGTTTACTGTGCTGAAGACCCCGTCGCGAGCGAGGTCTGCGCGGGCTCCCAGAGCGTCAGTTACGGCTGGAGCCGTGAGCACGACTTTTCTGCGAATATCCTCAGCATGCGGCCAGATCACTCAGAGTTCGAAGTGTATCAAAAAGGCCAACTTCTCGGCACCGCGACGCTGGGCATCCCCGGTAAGCACAATGTCAGCAACGCTCTCGCCGCCATCGCACTCGCGACGAAGAGCGGAGTGACGTTTGAGGCCATCCAGCATGCTTTGCGCTCCTTCCGTGGAGCCAAGCGCCGTTTCGAAATCCGTCACAGCAGTGAGCGCTTCACCGTGGTGGACGACTACGGCCATCATCCGAGTGAAATCGCCGCCACACTGGCCACTGCGAAGGGATTGCAGGCCAAACGCATCGTCTGTCTCTTTCAGCCGCATCGCTTCAGCCGCACGCAATTGCTCAAAAAGGAGTTCGGAGCCAGCTTCGGCGATGTGGACGAGCTTTTTGTCACCGATGTCTATCCCGCCAGTGAAAAGCCACTGCCCGGCGTGAGCGGTGAAACCATCCTCGAAGAAGTGCGGCTGCAAAATGACCACACCAAGACCGGCAGCACGCCCACCATGCCCATCGCACGCGATAAGGTGGGCAATGCACTGCGTCCCGGCGATCTACTCATCACTCTCGGTGCAGGGAACGTCCATGAAGTCGGCCGCTGCATCGCCCGCGATCTCCCCGTGCTCGAAAAACTCTGCTCCATCCTCGATGCGCATGGTGGCGGTGCTGCCAGGCTCTATGAGCCGATGAATCGGCACACCACCTTCCTCATCGGTGGCCCTGCGCAGTATTGGATCGAGCCGCACACCGTCGCGGCCTTTGCAGAGGTGGTGAAGCACCTCCGCGCCACCTCCGTGCCGATTCGGGTCATCGGTCGCGGCTCGAATCTGCTCGTCAAAGATGGCGGCATCCGCGGAGCCGTCATTCATCCGAGCAAAGGCGAGTTCGAGGAAGTCAAAGCGGAAGGCATGCGCCTCATCGTCGGTGTCGGAGCTCGCTTGAAGAAGATCGCCAGCGCCGCGCGGAATGCCGGTATCGGCGGCCTAGAGTGGATGGAGGGGGTCCCAGGGAATCTCGGTGGTGCTTTGCGCATGAATGCGGGAGCGATGGGTGCAGAGGTGTTCGATCACGTCGTCAGCGTACGCTTCATCGCCGCAGATGGCAGCATTCAGGCGAAGCCGCTCGCGGAAATCCAGCATCACTACCGCAGCGTGCCGGAGTTTGAGGACCGCTACATCGTCGGAGCCGTGTTGGAGGGCAAAGCCGCGCCGCAGACGCAGATCGATGCCGGTTTGGAGGCTAGCCGCGTGAAGCGCCGCACCTCCCAGCCCATCGGAGCCAGCGCTGGCTGCATTTTCAAAAACCCAGAGCTCTGCGGCGCAGGCAAGCTCGTCGATGAACTCGGCCTCAAAGGCACCCGTGTCGGCCAGGCAGTCGTTTCGCCCGTGCATGGCAACTTCATCGTCAATGAAGGTGGTGCCACAGCTCGCCAAGTGCTCGATCTGATCGCTCAGATCAAAGAGAAAGCCCTCGAGGAGCGTGGCGTCACACTCGATCTCGAAGTGAAGGTCATCGGTGAAGATCAGCCGCTGGCTCTGTAGGCCGCTTCTTCCATTCCAGGACTTGGCCACTCTTGATCAGGTGCTGACGCAGCTCGTCGTAATCGACCTGCTGCACCGGCACTTGCTCGTCGATGGCGAGGCATGCTGCTGTGGCGGCACTCTGGCTGGTGATCATCAGCACGGGCTCCATGCGGATACTGGCAAAAGCACTGTGACTGGCACTCAGAGCGAAGGTGACGAACAAATTCCCGCACTCAGAGGCTTTCGGCACGATCGCCGCATAACCGATCTGATAGGGACCGAAACCACCGCGCCCACCCGCCAGCTTCCCCTCCCGGATGACGACGCCATTTTTGACGATGCGGCGTATCTCATGCACATCCGTGCCGTAACTGCCCAGGCCCACAGACTTATCCGCCACCTGCTTGCCAAAGGTGTGATGCTCCGTGAGCACCAGATCACTCACCATGCGGCGTGCCTCACGGATGTAGAGCTGGTGTGGCCAGCCGCCCGTGTCGCGGAATTCATCCTTCGGCAAACCGAAGCGCTGCATCTCGCGGCGGACTTTCTCTGGCACTCGCTTATCCGTGGCGAGGAAGTGCAGCAGGCCACGGTGGTAGCCCTCATGTGCCTGGGCGATTTTTTCACGCTGCGCATGGCTCGCCGAGGGCCAGGCATGGCTAGCACCGGGTAGATTGCCGCCAAAGGTGGCCGTGTTGAAGTCCCACTTCTCATTGGGCAGCGGATCATGCTTGGAAAACCAGCGCAGATCCATGTCATCACCATTTTGCACACAGGCCTCGATGAAGCGTGCGACGATTTCGTAGCGCTTTGCATCATAGTCTGCGGGTGGCGTGATCGGTAGGCGATTCGCCGGATCGGTGGTGAGACAGAGGCGGTAGCAATAGGCCTGCACGCCGGGAGCTGGCTCACCGGGCTTCCCCACATCATCCATCTCCACCAGGGGCAGGGTGCCGCTGTCTGGGCATCCCAGGACGACATACGGATCGAGCGGGAAATCCCGGTCCCACACGCCTTGGCCACCCGTGACGCGTCCATTCGCTCCTGGCATCAGGTGGCCGGAGCGGGGCTGATACTTCGCGTCATACTGGATGCCATTGAGCGATTCACCATACTTCGCATTGCCCTCACGCATCAGGGTGAAGCTCACTCCGGCCTTCGCCATCAGATCGCCTTCATAAGTGGTGTCGATGAACATCTTCGCCTGGATCGTATCGCCATTCTCCAGCGTCAGCGAAGTGATGCGTGCGGCCTCACGACTCACCTCCGCTAGGCGGGCACCGCGCAGCACGCGGATACCGGCTTCCTTCACCATCTCCTCGAACACCCTTTCGGCCAGATGCGGCTCGATGGCATAGGCACCGCCCGTAGCAGGGCCACCATTGCTGATGAAGGGCTGATCCCAGGCTAGTTTCTTGCCATACTTGCCCACTAGCCGTGTGAAATACTCCCGTGCGATGCCGCCGACGCTGCGTGGATCTCCGATGTCCACCGCGCTGAGTCCACCGCTGGTCATGCCACCGAGATGCTGCCCTGGCTCTGCTAAGATGACGCTTTTCCCCATGCGAGCGACTTGCACCGCCGCCGCGACACCGCCGCTCGTGCCGCCATAGATGCATACCTCCGCCTCATGCACCTGAGCAGCAGGAGCTTGGAGCGTGAGGAGGATGAATAGGAGTGTTCTGCGCATGATGAGGAGCTGTGTGGTGAATCAATGTGTCGCTGGGCGCTGCCACGGAGTAGCACCACCGCGTTGAATGTGCTGGCGTAGCGCGGTGGAGAGCTCGTTGAAGACTTTCGGCGCCTTCGTTGCCATGTTGGTTTTCTCCTGGGGGTCGTTCTTCAGATGGTAGAGCTCCAGGGGGCTGAATGGATCGTTTTGCATCAGCTTCCACTCACCACGGATCAGCGCTTGGTAGTCTTTGCCGCCGTATTGCTTGCCACCTTCGCGACGCACGAAGTACAGATCACGCGGTGAGCGGATGCTGCCGCCGCGTAGGATCGGCACCAGACTCACCGCATCGACTTCTGGCGAGATTTTCGCTCCTGCGAGCTCGAGGAAAGTCGGGAACAGATCAAAGTTCAGCCCCTGGTAATCGCTGTGGCTGCCAGGCTGAATCTGCGCTAGCCAGCGCAGCAAAAAGGGCACACGCAGACCTCCGTCGTAATGATCCTGCTTGCCGCCACGCCAGGGATCATTGTTCTGCGCATGGGGTAGCGAGCCACCATTATCCGCGCTGAAGACAACGACCGTGTTTTGCTCCAGCCCAGTCTCCTTCAGCACTGCTAGCACCTTGCCGATGCGGTCATCCAGATGCTCCACCAGGGCCACATTCATCGCACGTTTCTCATCGAGCTGTGGAGCACGCGCTTTCACTTTTGCCAGCCATTCCGCGGGTGGCTCGATGGGGAAGTGCGGCGCATTGTAGGCTAGGTAGAGGAAAAACGGCTGCTCCTTCGTCTTCGCTCGCTCACGCAGATAATCGGCGGTCCAGTCCGTGAAAAGATCCGTCGCATGGCCCTGCGGATCGATCACTTCATCATTGCGGCGCATGTAGTTATTCCCGTGGCGCAGATGCGTGGTGTAGCTGTCCATCATGTCACCCAGAAAGCCGTGAAAATGGTCAAAGCCGCGCTCATTCGGCGTGTTGGGCGATTCTAGGCCCAGATGCCACTTCCCGATGATGCCGGTGTGATAGCCCGCCTTTCGCAGCTCATCCGCCAGCGTCGGCACTCCCGGCTTGAAGTAGCCCCAGGAGTCCTCTGGCCGCGTGCGGATCACGCCCGGCACACCCACACGGTCCGCGTAGCGCCCCGTCAGCAGCGCCGCACGGGAAGGGGAGCACACCGTGCAATTCGCCCGCATCGCGGTGAAAAGCATGCCCTGCTTGCCGATCTGGTCGATGTTCGGCGTCTGCACATCCGATGCGTGGTAGGCAGAGACATCGCCGTAGCCATGATCATCGGCCAAAATGAGCAGGAAATTCGGCCTCGCAGCATGTGAGGTCAAAAACGGCAGCAGCGCCGCCAAGGCGATAAAAAGTGAGCGCACAGTCATGGGAGGGATAAACAGCAGTTTTTCAGCACCGCCTGATAACGAGCTGTACGCCACACGTTGTCATCGCACCATGAGATTGACCGCTTTGCTGCTGCTCCTGACCTCGTTCCTCACCACGGTGCTACCGGCACAGGAAAAGGCCCCGCGTCCGAACATCCTCTTCATCATCTTTGACGACTGGGGCTGGCAGCACGCAGGTGCCTACGGCTGTGATTGGGTCAAAACGCCGAATTTTGACCGCGTAGCCCGTGAAGGCGTGCTTTTCAAAAATGCCTTCACCTCGAACCCGAAGTGCAGCCCATGCCGAGCCACCATTTTGACCGGTAGGAACTCCTGGCAGCTCGAAGAAGCCGTCTGTCATGGCGGCATCTTCCCGCCGAAATTCGCCGTCTATCCCGACCTGCTCGAAAAAGGCGGCTACCTGGTCGGTTTGACCGGAAAAGGCTGGGGACCGGGAAAATTTGAGCTGGAAGGCCGCACGCGGAATCCCGCAGGCCCGTCTTTTGACATGCATAAGCTCCAAGTGCCCGCCAAAGGCATCCAGCCCACCGATTACGCCGCGAACTTTGCCGACTTCCTCGCCACGCAGGCCAAAGACCAGCCGTTTTGTTTCTGGTGCGGATTCAAAGAACCGCATCGTGCCTATGAAGCAGGCAGTGGCGTCCGCCTCGGCAAAAAACTCGCCGATGTCGATGTGCCTGGCTACTTCCCGGACAATGAAGTCGTGCGTGGCGACCTCGCCGACTACGCCATCGAGGTCGAGTGGGCAGATGCGCAGATCGGCCGCGTGCTCGATGTGCTCAGCAAAAGCGGCCAGCTAGAGGACACCCTCATCGTCATCACCTCCGACCACGGCATGCCATTCCCGCGTGTGAAAGGCCAGATCTATGAAGACGGCTACCATCTGCCCCTCGCCATGCGCTGGGGGAAGGGGATCAAGCCCGGCCGCGTCGTCGATGACTTCATCAACGTCCGCGACCTCGCCCCCACCTACCTAGAGCTCGCAGGTCAGCCCATGCATCCGCAGATCACCGGCAAGAGCCTCACCAACATCCTCCGCAGTGAAAAAAGCGGTTTCATCGAAGATCGCAAAATCATGCTCGCTGGCAAAGAGCGCCACGACATCGGCAGACCGAACGATTGGGGCTATCCCGTCCGCGCCATCCGCACCACGGACTACTTTTACAGCCACAACTACCACCCCGAGCGCTGGCCCGCCTGCAATCCAGAAACCGGTTACGGCAACTGCGACGACGGCCCCACCAAAACCTGGATCACCGAGCACAAAGACAAGTTTTACGATCTCGCCTTCAACTACCGGCCGGAAGAAGAACTCTACGACATCCAGGCCGATCCGCAGTGCCTCAAAAACCTCGCCACAAACCCCGCCCACGCCGCGAAAAAAGCCCAACTCCGCGCCCAGCTCGATGCCTTGCTCAAAGCCGAGCACGACCCCCGCGAAACCGGCAACGCCGCCATTTTTGACACCTACAAATACCTCGGCAACCGCAGCAAAAAAGGCTACGCCGAATGGGAAGCCCGCCAAAAAAGCCTACTCCCACCCGAAGAGCCCAAAAAAGGAAAATGAATCTTCCTTAAACTCCTCGACGGAGGAAACGAGGACCGGTTTGGTGATGGCCTCGTGAAACAAACTGATCTGATTTGATCCACTGTGAGGCATACGACCAAAGCCCCACTACCGCCGCAGAGCGTTCACCAGATTATTGTAGGCGTTGCGCAGCGACTCCATGTCGGGATCAGCCATGGGTGCGTCCAGAGTTGTCACGTTGTTGGAGTTGTTGCTGCATTGGCTCAGGGTGTTTTGCTGGGCGTTGTTGAGGTCGGTTTGCGTCACTTCGCCGGGGTTGCCTTGCGGGCCTTGGGTGCCGTCGTTGCCGCGTGGGATGTCGAAGGTGAAGTGCACGTTCGACCCGTCGAAGCTGACGCTGACGGTGGCGTTTTGGCCGGGATCGAGCGTGTTGACGTTATCGACGACTGCGCTGGCGAAGGGCGGGCCTTGGGGGCCAGTGCCCCCATCGTTGCCATTACTGCCCTGGGGGCCTTGTTGGCCCTCTGGCAGGCCGAAGCTGAAGTGCAGCACGCTGCCATTGAGACTGATGCCGACACTGGCGGCGCTGCCCGGTGGTAAGGTGCTGACGCTGTCCACTTCCACACTGGTGATGCCGCTTTGAATGGCGTCGATGAGGGTTTTGAGGGAGGCGAATTGCTCGCGAAAGCGATCGCCGTCGATGAGGAGGCCGTTTTGCGGCCAGTTGGGGTCGTAGGGCATGATGTGTTCTTGGTTCGTGGTTCTTCGTTCTTGGTTTCTGAATCTTCCTCCGACTCTTTCTCTTACTCTTCCTCCCGGAAGGGGCGTCTCCAGGCTTTCGCCCGACAGTTTGGCCCGCGCTTCCGGGAGTAGGAGTTGGAGGACGAGTAAGATCACCTGCGGAGGGCTAGCCGACCACCGCGCTCGCGACGGGACCAGGGCTACTCTCGCCTGCCTCGTTCACGCTGGTCACACGTACCTCCACTGTGGCACCGGCGGTTAGGCCGGGGATCGTGGCATCGCTTTCGGTGACGGTTTGCACGGCGCGGAAGTCGGCATCCACGCCGATGACTTTGATCCACACACGCCAGCGGTCAGCACGCAGGCTGTCGTCCCAGTCCACCAGCAGGCTATGGTTCGGGCCGGGCACGGCAGTGGTGAAGCTGGGCGACTCCGGCGTCTCCGCATCCGCTGGGCGGTTCAGGCCAAAGGCATGCCAGCGTGGGTCCTCATCGCTGAGCAGGGTGGCGAGCTCGGTGATGAGGCCGCTCATGCGGATGCGCAGATTCCGCTCGGTGCTGTCGCGGGTGGCTTTGGCTTGACCGTTTTCGGTGATTTTTTGGCCCAGGGCGGCGCGGGCATTGCTGATGGCAATATGCGCCGCATCGGCGAGTGCCGCCGTGACCTCCATGTCGGCGCTGGCGTGCTCTGGGTGCGTGGTGAAGTAGGCCCGCAGGCTGGCGATGAGGTCAAAACGCTGGTCTTGGGTAGCGGGCGCAGCGGTGGTGCCAGGTGGCCAGCCTGCGGCGGCCCATTCGGTGCTGGCGGATTCGCCAAAGAATTTGGAAAGGCGCTTGCGGGCGTTGTTGAGGAAGATTTTTCCAGAGGCATCGGCGCTGGTGAGGGCCGCGTTGGCGGCTTTTTTGAGTACCTGGCATTCGCCAAAGGTGGTTTCGGCACTACGGGCGGCAGTCAGTGCCGGGCGCAGCACGGTGCCGGTGTTTTGTTTGATGCCGATGGTGGCTTCGTGGGCGGTGAGACCGTCGATCATATCCTCAGCGAGGGCGAAAAGACGGTCACGTTGATCGGGGAGACGGTTGGAGGCCATGGTGCGTGTTCGTGGGATGGAGCGCGGGCTGTCCTCTCCGAAGCGTGTGCCGGTACCAAAATAGGCTTGTCCGAAGCGTGCCACGTGGTTGCGGGGGGTGGGAAAGTCAGCGTTCGAGTTGCTGGTCGTGAAACCCGCCCCCGCCGTGCACTTGCCCGACAGTATTTCAGACGGATTTGCAGGCGTTTTACCATAAATCGCCGTTTTAGGTCAAGAGTCCTTTTTTGAGCCTCTCCCACTGTATTTCGACAAAATACCCCAAAACGCCCGTGGCAGCACCAAACGGGAGCCGCGCAGCCCTGCCACCGCCGTGGCAGCACCAAACGGGAGCCGTTCAGCCCTGCCACCGCCGTGGCAGCACCAAACGGGAGCCGTGCAGCCCTGCCACCGCCGTGGCAGCACCAAACGGGAGCCGTGCAGCTCTGCCACCGCCGTGGCAGCACCAAACGGGTGCCGTGCAGCCCTGCCACCGCCGTGGCAACACCAAACGGGAGCCGCGCAGCCCTGCCACCGCCGTGTCCGGGTCAAAAATCCAGCGTCAAACGTGCCTGGAACGGCAGCCTGCTTTCGGCAATCGGGTGCGGCAGTCTCTTTCTGAGCCGCGAAAGCACGCAACGGGGCAAAGCGGGCTCTGGAGGCTGATCCTAGGTGGGAGCCAAACATCCGGGATGTCACATTCATCTTTTTCTTGCCTCCATGAGTGGCTTCCGGTACAACCGCCGCCGAAACACCTACCCACGTTTTTTACGACCCAGAACGATTTACCACTGACATAAACCAATTTGCGTGCTGCCCGCTAGGGCAGCGGGGCCACTTCGAAACCGTCAAATTCATCCGCCCACACGCTCACAGTATTCAGAGGCAGCGCACCACCATGGGGCGCGGCTTGCTGCGCCTACTGTGAGAGGCGCTTGACGGTGCCTGAAGTGGGGGCGTGACAGGTTCGCGCCCTCTTTATGGCCCAAAACAATATTCTTCCTGTTTTGACTCCAGTAGCGCCATGAAAATGACATTCTCACTCTTTAATTTCGCAGGCACGTTGGCCTGCATGTGTTTCGGTTCGATGACGGGCGGCGCTGCCGCGCAGCAAGCTACGGACGAAGGGGCCTCGCGGCTCGTGCCTTCGGCGCGGGTGATGGTGCAGAGTACGGTGCGGCAGGCGGATGGATCACTACTCACGATGCAGCGTATCGAGCCGCCGACGGCGGAGCAATTGGCGCAGATGAAGGCGGCACAGGATGCGAAGGCGGCGCAGCAGGCGGCTCAGGCTGCGGCGGCGCGGGCGGATGGCTCGGTGCCAAAGCCGATGCGATCCATGATGTTGGTCACGGCGCGGGTCTATGAGGGCTCATTGACGGAGGTGCAGTGGAACCATGATGGCAGGCTGGTGACGGCTTGGAGCAGTGTGGATTTTAATCTGCTCAGTGGGGTGCAGCGGTTCGAGACGGGGGGAGGTGCTGGCGGTAGCGCCTCCGGGGAAGCGGGCGTGGTATGTGCTGAAGGATTTCACGGGCTCTGCGGTGGAGGCGGATGCGGCCTGCTTGGAGCTGGATGCGCTGCATGCGTATGTGGAGGCGAATTATGAGGCGCTGGTGGCCCGGCGTGCGCAGCGTGAGGCGGCGGCTGCCGCTGCGGCTGCGGAGCTGGCGGCTAATCCTCCTCCGCCCGCGAAGCCGAAGGATACGATCATTCAGTTCTGGAAGGTGGAGACTCCTCCCCCAAATCCGCCGTCGTCTCCGACTCCGCCTCCCAGCGAGGATGCAGCCACGAACTCGACGAATGGGGAGGTGCAGCCATGAGTGCGGGTGCGAAGAGCGTAGGGCTTCAAGTATGGCAGTTCGTCGCGGTGCTGGCGCTGCTGCTGGGCCAGGGTGCGGTGTCATTCGCCCAAACGGCGACTGATCCAGGTGAGGGCTTGCGGGCAGAGTCCACGGCGACATCCGGGCAAGTTCTCATCAAATGGTGGGGAAAGGCGGGGCGGTCGTATTTCATGCAATCGAGCAGCACGCTGGCGGTAGGGAGTTGGAGTTTCCTGCCGATGGTGGAGGCAGGTGGTGATGCGGTGCTGACTTTTTCGCTGACCTCGAATGAGGAGCGGCAGTTCGTGCGCTTGATGTACACCGATCAGTTCTATGTCGGGTCCGTTGGCAAGGCGGATTTTGATGGTGATGGTTTGAGCAACGAATTGGAGGTTTCCGTCGAGGTGCGTAGCAATCCCTTATTAGCAGATAGTGACAATGATGGCGTGTCTGATGGGGATGAGGTCGCCAATAGCAATGATCCAAACAATGGTAATCCCGCACCTGCGTTTGGCGGGGAGGCGGAAAAGAACCCACCGCAGCCTGTGGTCTATCTGGCCACCCATGGCATGATGGTCGAGAACTATTGGTTCAAGACGGATCCCGATAGCCCACCTGTGGGCATTTATGCTGATTTATCATGGGATGATGATACGATAGCACCTGGCAGTAGCACGTATGAAGAATTTACACCCAAGTGGTCTGAGAAGTGGCAAAGCCTAGTCTATCCGCCACAGGCTGGGCAGGATAAAGACTTTCGTTTCAATCCATACACCTTCGCTGGCTATTCGAAGCACGTGTTTGGAACAAATCCGAACCTGAGTATCAGCGGGAAGGTCAGCCGTGCCCGTGAACGCGTAGGACTAGGCATCGCGTATGGCAGTAAGGTGCCTTGGGAAAACGCCATCCGCGTGCTGGACTACAAGTATAAAAAAACGCGCAACCCGGCAGCTCCATCCAATCCTGATGTGGAAATCTCGGAGGTGAGCTTTCGCGTACTGAAGATGGACCCGAACAAAGTCTGCACTGCGGTGGGGGACCGAGTGACCTTGGAACAAGATATGGAGGACAATATTGAGCGTTACCATGTGCTCGCCCGGCCAGACCTATACATGCAGACGGGCCAGTCTTTCGCCTTTGACACGGTCTCCTACGGCACCAACGGCCCGCAGCTCTGGATCATGCTCCCAAAGGACGAGCAACGGAACATCGGCTTCGTTAGTCGCAGCCAGCCAGGTGTGAATGTCTTCCAGGTCGTGGGCAATGTCACGCCGGATGTCCAGCTCCCACAGCCGGCCGGGCCCAGCGTGATCCCTTTCGTCGGCAGCCAAGTGGGCGATACCGCTTATTTGAAAATGGGTGTGTCCAAGAACTATGCAACCCCTGGGGTTTTCCCAGAGGGGGCGCTGCGGACCCCGACAATATCCAGTGTGCCGCCCGCTTTTGTGTGCTGCCACCGAAGCTGCTGAAGGTCTTCATTCACCGTATTAGCCGCCAGAATGGAAGCGATGTGAGCGCTCCACCCCATGTGCCGGACGTAGCGGTATTGAAAACATACCTCGATAGCATCTACCTCGTGCAGGCCAATATTGAGTGCGAGGTCTCCCTCATGGACGCACAGACGGTGCCTTTTGATGTGGGACTGGGCCTGCCCAATGGCACCGGCACAGATGATACCATCAATGACAACCGACTAGATATTATCGCAGGGCGCCCGCCCATGCAAGACCGCCGTAGCGCGGAGGAGGATGCCATCCTGGCGGCCTCTGCGCCGGATAACAGCGGCGTGAATATCTACGTGGTGGCAAGCGGGGGGAATGTGGCTGTGCATGAGTGGCTAGCAGATGCGAACCCTTCAAATTTGAACCGGAATGACCTGCAATCCTGGAGTTACCGGGGCTGGGCCAGCGGGGCACTGCGGCTGGAAATGGAAAACGTCGCCTGGGTGGCCTCAGCGGTGGATGTTAGCGGCAGTTCCAATAAACAGAACTGGATCATCGCGCATGAGATCGGCCACCTATTGGGACTGGGGCACACACAGAGCCCCGACATGATCGATAAGTTCACCTTCAGCCCGGTGCCTTACGCTGGCTACGTGCGCCACAGTGATAGCGAGGCACGCTTGATGACCGGTCGCTTTGGTCCCAAAAGCTACGCCAGTCCCAAGCGCTTGGTGAAGGCGGATTGGAAAAAGGTACACGAGTCTTCCTATCTTCAAAATCGAGATAACAACTAAACTGAGTTCTAAATCAATGAAAACGATTACAGCAATTCTATGCATGTGTTTATTCGGAGGAAATGGAGCCATCTCACAAGAAACTGCGAGAAATAGAGGAACGGTTCTGTCGATTTTGGATGCTCAACTAACTGACGAAACCGAATTCCCGAGCGGAATTGAACAAAAAGAGGATGAACAACGGATTGAAATGGTCAGCATGGGTGATTGGAGCGGCATTCATCAGGCATACCTATCCAAGGACGTAAGGCTTTTGTGGCAATATTGGGAGTTGTCGCGCCGAGTCGCGTTTGGATTTGGCAAAACAAATGATTCTAAAGGTAGAATTGGATTGCCGCATTCCGCGAGAGAATCATATAGCAAAGATGTCTCCACCTACATAACAGAGCTGTTAACGAAAACACCTGGGCATGCATTGCTTTTGGCAGACGAAATCGATCGTTATCCATTGAAGGGTGATGTCAGAATTCGAAACTTACGTGCATTGAGCAAAATGAAAACACCGGAAGCCATCCAACAGCTCGCTCGTTTTCTCGATGACGAGCGAGGCGAGCCGACGAAGGAGCAAAAAGACCGCTACATCAAATGGGCGCAAGAGCAGTCGTCCAAGTCTGACTTCCCCTTTGTCGCCCACGGGCAGGGACTCTGCTATGACATG
The DNA here is from genome assembly GCA_016713035.1 of Verrucomicrobiaceae bacterium. NCBI lineage: Bacteria > Pseudomonadati > Verrucomicrobiota > Verrucomicrobiia > Verrucomicrobiales > Verrucomicrobiaceae > Verrucomicrobiaceae bacterium. Next base: position 1,155,816 of record JADJPW010000001.1, on the reverse strand, counting down.
GTCGGTTTTCTTGATTTCGCTTTGGAGGATGATTCTCCTGTTCTGGATCTGCGTAAAGCCAATGGCGGCTTTTTGGCGGATGTGATCGCGGCGCGGAAGCGGCTGAAAACATGGTGGGCATCGGATGCCAGCCTCAAATACCGCCAGCCCCCCGCTGCCCAGCTAGCGCCCGAACCCGTCCCGCCGAAGATCGACATGAAAGAGTGGCTCAAAGCATATCAAGCCAAGAAAAGCACCGCAGCGCCGTCATCTCAGCAGAATGCCCCACAAACGACATCCGATTCCCCCTCCTGGCTGCTATGGGGAGGCGGCGCACTCACCGTGGTATGCATCGTATGGCTTTCATCCCAGCGTAAGGTTTAATGTGGTCAGTGAGTCCAAATCCATGAAAACGATAACAGCAATTCTATGCATGTGTTTATTCGGAGGAAATGGAGCCATCTCACAAGAGACTGCGAGAAATAGAGGAACGGTTCTTTCGATTTTGGATGCCCAACTAACCGACGATACCGAATTCCCGAGCGGAATTGAACAAAAAGAGGATGAGCAACGAATCGTGTTGGTCAGCAAGGGAGATTGGAGTGGCATTTATCAGGCATACTTGTCCAAGGACGCACGGCTTTTGTGGCAATATTGGGAGCTGTCGCGCCGAGTCGCGTTTGGATTTGGTAAAACTAACGAAGCTGAAAATAGATTTGGGATGCCGCAGCCTGTTCGCGAAGAATATAGTAATGAGGTCTTCGATTATGTGAGCAGGTTGCTGGTACTAGTCCCCGGTCACGCAAAGTTGCTGGGGGATGAGCTAGACAAGCACCCAAGCTATTTGCGCCAGGCGAACTTTAGAGCACTTGAGAGGATCAAAAGCCCGGAAGCCATTCAGCAACTTGCACGCTTTTTAGACGACACGCGCGGGCAGCTCACCCCAGAGGAAATCAAAGAAGTCATGCGCCGCACGGATGAGATCCGAGGCAAGTCCGATTACCCATTTATCGGTCACAGTCAGGCGATGGCTTTTGATGTGGTCCCGCACCTTGACCTCGCACTCGGAGACGACTCGCCTGTTATTGACCTACGAAAGGCCAACGGCGGCTTCATTGCTGATGTGACTAACGGCCTCAAACGTCTCAAGGCTTGGTGGGCTTCTGACGCCAGCGCGAAATATCGGCAGCCTGCGAAAACCACGGTCCCCGAGGAACCTCCACCAATGAAGATCGACATGAAGGAGTGGGTCAAAACACACCCACCCAAGAAAAGCGCCGCAGCGCCGTCATCTCAGCAGAATGCCCCACAAACGACATCCGATTCCCCCTCCTGGCTGCTATGGGGAGGCGGCGCACTCACCGTGGTATGCATCGTATGGCTTTCATCCCAGCGTAAGGTTTAATGATCAAAGGATAGGCCCAGACTCGCTAGAGCTCGCTCCATTTCATCATGAGGGGTAAATATCCTAATCGTAGGGACCGCTACTTCGCCGCATGCTTCGCGATGAAGTCGATGATCGGAGTGGAGTCATCCAGGCCGTGGGGGTGGTGGCCGATGCCGGGCTTGCGGATCAGCGTGATGCTGCCGCCCAGGGCTTTGTAGCGTGATTCGATGAGGCCGGTGTTTTCATCCCAGGGCACCACATCATCGGCATCGCCAAAGACATGCAGCAGCGGCACGCCGGCTTTGGCGAGTGGCTCCAGATTGTCCACTGGGTTCACTTTTGCGGCGAGTGCGGCAGCTTCGTCTGGGAAGCCCCAGAGTTTCAGCACGAACGACCAGTTGCGCGGATCACCTTTGCCTTTGCCCTTGCCGCCGGGCCAGCTTTTGAAGTCGCAGACCGGTGCATCGGCGTAGATGCAGCCGACATGCGTCGGATTGGCGATGGCCCAGTTGTAGCAATACAGCCCACCACGGCTCAGGCCCACCAGCGCAGGCTTTGGACCGAGCTGATACTTGGAAGTGAGCCCTGCGTAGCATTGATTCCACAAGGCGACGGCTGCCGGGCATCCGAGCATGTCATTGATCTTCATATAGACGATGTGGAAGCCTTTGCCGAGCAGCGCGATGTCTGGCGCGGGCTTGTGGCCGAAGAATTCGCCATGCCAGACCCACGGACGGCCAGCGGCGGCTTTTTTCGGTGCGATGACGGTGACGGGCTTGCCCGCGATGCTCAGCTCGTGCTTGGCGTAGCCGTTCCACTCGCCTTTGAGATCGGGGAACTCGATCTGCGTCGATTTGGCGAGCCTGCGGGCCTCTGCATCGAGCGTGGCGGCCTGGCGGAGTGCTTCTGGCAAAGGCAGGCCTGCGGCGTTGCCGGGGCGCTTATGCCCCACATGCGTGAGGTAGGCTGGGCGGAGGATGGCGTGCTTCTTTTTGATCACTGCGAGGATCGCTGCGCCGTTGAGATGCGCTGGAGTGCCGTCGTTTTGGATTTTTAGCTCCCAGGCATCCAGCACTGGCCGCGCCATCAGGACGTAGCCCTCTGGGCCTGGATGCACGCCATCGCGTGAGAAGGTGAACTGCGGGTCGCTCTTGCGCTTTTCAGCCAGCGCAGCCGCCATCGTGCCGTGCACATCGAGGACTTCCCATTTTTTCTCATCACGCATGTCGAGCAGCCAGTCGCTATAAAAGTCCAGCACCTCATTGTAGCCCTGAAAGGGGTGTGAGCCGTCCACTTTGTCCGCAGGCACGACTTTGGCCGCGATGGGCACCGGATCAAAAACCGGCGGTGTGAGGTGAATGACGCGTGCACCGGCTGCGGCAGCTTTGGCACGTAGTTTTTGCATGCCGACTTGGTAGGCCTTGGTGCGCTCGGCACCGAGTGGGAGGTAGATGCCATCATTCATGCCGTAGCAGGCGAAGATGAGCTGGGGCTTCAGTTTTTCCAAAGCGCGGTCGAGCCGCTCATGCAGGTCAGGGCGGGGGAATTTGCCCCCGGCGTGCCCTTCCTCGCTCAGGCCGCTCACCGTTTCGCTGCTGAGGCCGTGCGGGATGATCTCCATCTGCGAATCTGGATGCTGGGCGATGAGTGCGGCCTCGATGATCTCGATGTAGCCACCACCCTGCGTGATGCTATCACCGAGGAAAAGAACACGCTTCTCCGGCGGCAAGGCGGCGGAGGCGATGGAGAGGCTGAGGGCGAAAAGGAAAAGGATCGAGCGCATGGGATGCAGGAGTCGTGCATGGCGATGCCTTTTTATCACGGAACAAAATACCCGCCTCATCGCGTAGTGGATGTCTGCATGAATTCTGAAACGCTGTTCGCACTCTCTCGCCGCGAGCTGCTAGCCCGTATGGGCGGCGGCATGGGGGCGCTTGGGCTGGCATCGAGCCTGGAGGCCGCAGGTGGGCTGCCCAGATCCCATTTTCCAGCCAAAGCGAAGCGCATCATTCACCTCTTCATGAATGGCGGGCCATTTGGGCCGGACCTTTTTGATCCCAAGCCCTCGCTGGTGAAATACTCGGGTCAAAAGCCCGCCGGGGCCGATTTACGCACGGAGCGGCCCACCGGTGGCCTGCTGGCCAGTCCCTACGCATACTCCAAGCACGGTCGTAGCGGCCTGGAGATCAGTGAATTGCTGCCAAAGCTCGCTACGCAGGCCGATGACCTCTGCGTGCTGCGCTCCTGCCACACGGATAATCCGAATCACGGCCCCGCCCTGCTACTCATGAATAATGGCACCATGACCGAGCGGGTGCCGAGCATGGGCGCATGGCTCAGCTATGGCCTAGGCAATGAGAACGCCAATTTGCCCTCCTACGTCGTTCTGTGCCCCGGCAGGCCGGTGCGCTTCTCCATCCTCTGGAGCAGTGCCTTTCTGCCCGCTCAGCATCAGGGGCTCTACATCAATCACAGCAATCTCGATCCACGTCAGATGATCCCCTGGCTGCATAATGAGAAAATGGCCCGCACCGATCAGCGGCGACAGCTCGATCTCATGCAGGCACTCAATGCGGAGCATCTCGCCCTCCGCGGTGGCGCGGATGTCGCTCTCAATGGCCGCATCCAGGCCATGGAGACCGCCTTCCGCATGCAATCCGCTGCCACAGATGCCTTTGATGTGAATCTGGAGCCCGCCAAGGTGCGTGAACTCTATGGCAGCAGCCATTTCTCCAACGGCTGCCTCATGGCGCGGCGGCTGGTGGAGCGTGGGGTGCGCTTCGTGCAGGTCTATTATGGCAATGGTCAGCCCTGGGACTCGCACTCCAATCATGATGCCACCACACGCCGACTCGCAGCAGATATCGACCGCCCCATCGCTGCACTCATCAGCGATCTGAAGCAGCGCGGCATGCTGGAGGATACGCTCATCGTCTGGGGGGGCGAATTCGGTCGCACGCCCGTCAGCGAGAATGGCAATGGCCGTGATCACAATCCGCATGGCTTCTGCATGTTCTTCGCCGGTGGTGGAGCACGCGGCGGCACTGCTTACGGCGCGAGCGACGATTTCGGCTTCAAAGCCGCTGTCGATAAAATGCACGTCCATGATGTGCATGCCACCATCCTGCACCTGCTCGGCATCGATCACGAGCGCCTGACCTATCGCTATGCAGGCCGTGATTACCGCCTCACCGACGTGCATGGCCGCGTCCCGCGTGCCATCGTGAGCTGAACTAGGCAGTGTTTTTTGAGCCGCGGAGTTGTCTCCCTCCTGGGGCTGTTGCAACATCGCCGCCCCGCCTTGGTCGGCGCTGGCATCCATCGTGTCTATTCTCATCTACAATCTGCTACTCCCGCTCGGTCTGCTCATCATGCTGCCGGGTGCCTTTGTGAAAATGTGGCGACGCGGTGGAAAGTGGAGCGATCTGGCGCAGCGCCTGGGCTTTTACCCCCAAGCACTGCGCATCTCTCTGGAGCGATTGCCCGCGAGGCGCCTTTGGATGCACGCCGTCAGCGTGGGGGAGGTGAATGTCGCGAGGAAGCTCATCGCGAGATTGCTCTCGCTAGCGCCAGACTGCGGCATCGTCCTTAGCACCACCACACCCACTGGCTATGCCTTGGCCAAAGAGTGTGAATCGAAGCATCCAGACCGTGTCGTCGCGATCTACAGCCCCGTGGACCTCCCAGGCGTGCCAAGTCGAGTCCTGGAGGCCCTGCGGCCACGTCAGCTCGTGCTCGTCGAGGCAGAAGTGTGGCCAAATCTGCTCCATGCGTGCTCCCGACAGAAAATTCCGGTTTCTTTGATCAATGCGCGGCTTTCCCCACGCAGTGAGAGGCGTCTGACGATGCTGCGCGGCCTCGTGGCACCGATCTATGCCCGACTCTCGCGTGTCTGTGTGCAGGAGCTAAAGGATGTGGACCGCTGGGCCGCTCTCGGTGTCCTGCGGGATCGCATCACCCACACCGGCAGCGTGAAATATGACCCACAAGGTGCCAGCGTGCCGCCAGATCGAGTGGCCGAGATGCGCCGCGTGCTCACTGAGCGTGGTGTGGCTCCTGAGCAGCCCGTGCTGCTCGCTGCCAGCACACACGCGGGCGAGGAAGTGGAGCTAGCGCGGGTGTTTCAAAAGCTGCAGCAGAGTCACGCAGACCTCGCGCTACTCCTCGTGCCACGTCATGCAGAAAGACGCGCTGAAATCACCGCCGAGCTAAAAAAAGCCGGGCTGCACCCAGCACTGCGTAGCGATGCCGCGACGCGTGTGGACTCCGCCTCGCGCTGTGTGCTGATCGACAGCACGGGCGAGCTCGCTGCCTGGATGCATCTCGCCACGCTCGTCGTCATCGGGAAAAGCTTTTTGGCCGAAGGTGGCCAAAATCCAGCGGAGGCCGTCATGGCGGGGAAACCGGTGCTCTTCGGCCCGCACATGGAGAATTTCACCCCCCTAGTGGAAATGCTCCTCAGCCACAAAGGCGCGGTGCAGGTGCATGACTTCCGCGAGCTAGAAATGCAAGCCGCAGCGCTTCTGGCAAAGCCAGCAGAGGCAGAAGCACTCGCTACACGCGGTCAGGCGGCGTTGCTCGCACACGATGGAGCCACAGATCGCACCGCCACGATCCTTTTGGCCATGTGAGGCCTTTTTCTCAGTTCCCTTTCTCTGGCTTGATCGTCTCCGACTTGGATTCTTCCGGCTTTGCAGTCTCCGGGATGCGCGGTGGGACTGGCTTCGGGCCATCCCATAGGAAATGCTCCAATCGGATCTTCGTGGCGAGCTGTCGGGCATCCTCAGCACGACCACCGGGGAATTGAGAAATCTGTTCGGCCAGTCTTGCGGCGGCTTCCCATTGATGCGTGGCCTGAAGCAAGTCGATGCCGAAGAAGCCAGCCTTTGAATACCAAGCGTAATCCGTCGGATTGGCCGGCGGTGTCTCATCAGCCGCCCGCAGCACATCATAGCAGGCCTCCAGAGCAAGGGTGTCACGCTTCGCATCATGCAAGGCCACCGCCAGCGTGTAGCCAGCACGGGCCTTCCAGAGGAAATCGGTCTCGTGCTCTGAGGAGATGAAGGTATTCAGCAAGCTCACCGCTTCTTCGAGTCGTGTGGGATCCGTCTTGCCGAGGAGGAGCAGCACCTCTGCCTTTTCGCATGTCGTCAGACGCCGCGTGTCCTCATCGAGCAGTTTTACATCGAGAATCTGATCGAGCGCCTTCAGCGCCTCTGGTAGCTCACCCAGGCGACGATGCGCCAGAGCCTGCTGCCTCCGGGAGGGCAGCGCCAGGGAGCCTCCCTTGGCCGCTAGCTCCTCCCAGATCGTCAGTGCACGCTTGCGTCCATCATCACTCATCACAGAGATCGCAGAGAGCGCGGCAAAATAGAGTGCGGTATCGTGATGAGGAGTCTTGGCATAATCGCGTGCTACTTGCTCAAAACCGGCTCGTGCATTGGCAAAGTCCTCCAGTTGGTAATAGGACGCGGCTTGCTTCATGAGCACATCGGGGACGAGACTGCTCTGGGGCCATTTTTTGATGAAATCCGATGCAGCCGTGACGAGACCCTTGATGTCTCCACCCACCTCGATCATCCAAAGGCGAGTGTAGTCGATACGCTGACGCAGAGCCTCAGCCTGGACACTTTCACCCGCTGGGATGCGAATCGCATCCAGGATCGCCCGTGACTCATCCACTCGTGGTGGGAGTGTGATCAGTAACCACTCTGCCAGTGCCACCTGCGCCTCTGCGATGCGGGGATGCGTGCTGCGACTATTGATGAAGGCACGCAAATCATCGCCCGCACCGTCGCGGCGCTTTGCTGCGGCTTCGAGAGCCTTTTCGAGCTGCAAATCTGCGGCGCTGTCCCCCGTGCCGCTATGCGCACCACCCGTCGCCTCTAGCTGGGCCATGAGCCCCAGGAAAAGGACTGCATCTGCCGCCTTCGATGCAGCGACCGCCGCATTGAAGAGCGAGCGACGGCGCTCTGAAAGATCCAGCGTCACATTGGATGCCGCTTGAAAAGACTCCTCCGCCTGTTGGTGCTCTCCCAGTCGAAAAAGGATGCTGCCTGCGAGGAAATCGACACCAGCACTGCCCTCTGCACCGCTGAAGCGCTCACGCCATTTGTCTGCCAACTCCAAAACACGCGAGTCCACGCCTGCCGCAGCATGCAGATCCATCGCCATGCGCATCGCAGCACTGGTGCGCGGGTGGTCAGGCTGGAGGCGCAAAAGAGCCTCGATCATACTGACGGCCTCCACAGGCCTATTTTCTGCCTGGAGCCAGCGGGCGACGATGTACCACGCATGGCCTCGAAAATGGTCGATCGCCCGCTGCAAAGCCGGTGGCGGATCAGCACTCTGCTGCGCCTGGCTGCCCTGTGCTGCCCATAAAAGCACTGCGGATGGCAATCTATGAGGTGGAGGCTGTGCACGCCATGTCCGATCCAGAGCATCAAACATCTCGGTCCACATGTTACTCTCGACGGAGTCATCTAGGAGCTGAATCAGATGCTCGTAGGCTTTGATTGGCTGTTTTTCACGCATCCAAATCTCAGCCATCAAAGTCTCTGCGGCATCGCGTGTCTGCTGCCCGCCACCACTGGCTCCTAGCACTACATGAAGCGCTTCACGGGCCTCTGCCAGCCTGCCGAGATCTAACAAGGCACGCGCACGCAGTAGATCGCCCTCCGCGTGGCCTTTCGGCATCTGGGCGGATTCGATCAGCTTCAGAGCCTGATCGGCATGCCCACTGCGGAGGTCGATTTCTGCCAGCAACTGCCCGGCGTGCCGTCGAATCTCAGGTATCCCATTTTCAAACAGGGGCTGGGCCTCTGCTCGTGCGGCCTCTGCCTCGCCTAGCGCCAGCAGGATGCGTCCCAGGAGCAACTGAGAGTGCTCATCCAGCGGTGCTGAGGAGCTGGCGAGCTCCTCGCGAGCCTCGGACAACCGCCCCAGCAGAGTATAGGCCTGTGCTCGCCAAAATGGCTCGCCCACAAAATCATAAGCCCCTGCCACATCCAAAGCTCTGGCTCCATCGCCTGCTCGAATCCATGCCTCCGTTGCAAACTGAGCCAATAGAGCAGCATCCTCTTTGGACAGGCCCTTGTCTTTTAAAAGACGCTCGACCTTCACTGCTGCGACCTCTGGCAGCCCATCCGCCAGAGCCTGCCGCGCCGTCAAATAATCTGCCCTATCCACGACCCCTGCGATCAAAGCAGAGGAAAAGCAGAGGCCAGGCAAAAGCAGATGGGATAAAGCACGAAACATCACCCCAAATTGGCTGACGAACTCAGAAAGTCGAATGGATGGTGAAAGCAGAGCACAAACAAAGCCTCTCGCTCCCATCCAGCAAGTGGTCTGGCACCGATGCGGTGGTTTATGAGTGCATGACCTGTCCGCCGTCGATATTGAGGGTCTGGCCAGTGATGTTGAGGGCGTGGTTTGAGGCGAGGAAGCAGGCCATGGCGGCATATTCCTCTGGCATTTGCCAGCGGCCGAGGTGGGAGACTTTTTGGATCTTGGCGGCTGCCCATTGGTCAAAGCTTTGACGCTGGTTTTCTGGCAGTTTGAGCTGGCTGGCGGCCCAAATGGACTGATTGAGCTCTGTTTTCACCATGCCTGGTGCGAGGGCATTGACGCGGATGTTGTGCGGGCCGAGGTCTTTGGCGGCGCATTGCATGAAATTGATGAGTGCTGCCTTGGAGGCGCTGTAGGGCGGGTCTGTCTGCGAGCCGATCTGGCCCGCGACGCTGGTGAGGAAGAGCATGCTGCCTGCGCCGCGCTGGATGAGGCGCGGGGCGAAGGCATGCGCGGTGTTTACCGCACCGATGAGGTTCACCTCCAAGACACGCGGCCAATCGCTGGGTTCCAGATTCCAAAAGGGAAAGCCGAATTTCCCTGAGCCAATTCCTGCGCAGAAGATGACGTGGTCAATGCTCTCGAAAGATGCGGCGAAGGCCTGCACGGCGGAATAATCTGCTACATCGCCCACAGTGATGAAGTCGGCGGATTTTTCGCGGTCTAGGGCACGCACCTGGCAGCCTTCGGCCAGGAATCCCTCGGCGATGGCTCGACCGATGCCGCGTGCAGCTCCGATGATGGCGACAGTTTGATTTTGCAGGTTCAGATTCATGCGGGTGGATGATGGGGGCTATTCAAACGCGGCACAGGGAGCCTGTGCTGCGGCTTCATCGTGCCTGCACCGCTTTGAGAATCTGCTGTGCTGGGAAGGCTGCTCATAGGCATTCCGGGTCGTGCATGCGCAGGGGTAAGTCGCCGATTTTCATGGATAGATAGTCGAGCACCTCATCCAGTGCCGCTAGTTTGTCGCTAGATGGGGGCGTGGTATGAAAATCTCCCAGCACGCACACATGCAGCACGTCTCCGTCTGGAGCGGTGGCATGTGCTTCCACGCGATCCCCGATCACAAAGTGGTAGGGATGCCCAGCTCGATGCCCACGCACTAGGCGGTGGATGCGGTGGAGCTGGCTGGTCGTGCCGATGCTGCTGCCATGCAGCTCGATGGCCTGAATCCGGCTCATCGAGGCGATTCTGCGATCCAGCGCCTCACGGGTGTCTGCATCCAAATGCTGCCAACGGACGCGTGGTGACTGAAAATCATGCGTGAGGGCCGCCGGAGCCACTTTGCGGGTCTGGGACCGTTTCACCCGAGTGGCTGGCACGCGTACTTGGGGCGTGGTGCTCGCGTTTTCGGGTTTTGCCGTGGCCAGCCGGTGGAAGGATGCCGACTCTGCCACGCCGCTAGCCGCCAGCAGCGGGATAAAGGACGCATGCTGCGTGCGCATTTCAGACGGCCCCTGCCGCAGGGGGGCGAGCAGGGCCACGACCGCAGCCATGGTGACTGCTGCGGCGCAAAGCTGGCTGCGGGGATGTGAACGGCGACTTTTCATGGCGAACTCGACTTTTATTAAGGAGTCTAGATAATCAACATATACGCCTCGCTCCAGAGATTTTTGCTTGTGAAGATATTTTTCTCCGCCAGCCATGCGGGAGTGATTTGGATACTGACAGCAGGCTTCGGTGACGGGCACAATACAGCAGCGCACTCGGTGGCGGAGGCCTTTACCCGCCTGCATCCTGGGGAATCCGTCCAGGTCTGCGATCTCATCAGCGAGGTACAGCCACGCACCGCCACTGTGCTGAAGGCGGCCTATCAGGCGGCGATCATTCATTGCCCTTCAGCTTGGCGGCTGACTTATAAGATGCTGGGAAATCCGAAGCTGACGGGCCCTGACGCCACTTGGCAAATCCCTCTCATCCGCGCAGTGGAGGAGAAAATCGAGAAAGAGGCTCCACGGCTCATTGTGAGCACTTATCCCGTTTATGCGGGCATTCTGCAGGCCCTCCGGGCAAAGCGTGCGGTCCCTCCGCTGGTCACCATCATTACCGACTCTGTCAGTGTACATCCGATCTGGGTGCAGCAGCCCAGTGAGCGCTACTGTGTCGCGGATGAGGACACGCTGCATGTCGTGGAGCGACTGGGGGTGGCGAAGGAAAAAATCCGCGTCACTGGCTTTCCAGTGAGCCTGGCCTTCACCAAAGAGCTTCCACCGGAAGTCTGGGATTCCCAGCGCCAGCGTATTCTTTACCTGCCATCGACTCCGGGCAGACACGTCGCTGCCACGCTGGAGGCTTTGCGGCCTCTGTTGCTGGATGGGGTGCGGCTTACTTTGCCGGTGGGGAAGCATCGCTCACGCCTGTACCATGTTTTGCGGCGTTTTACGGACTCGCTACCGCCTGAGTGCATCGACATCATCGGCTGGACGACACGCATCCCCGAATTCCTCCGCACCCATGATGTCGTCATCTGCAAAGCTGGCGGCGCGATACTGCATGAGGTGCTCGCGGCAAAAATCCCCGCAGTCATCGACTACGTCGTCCCCGGTCAGGAGGAGGGGAATGCGGAGATGCTCACCTCCCGCGACTGTGGTATCCGCACGCACACACCGCAAGAGACTGCGCAGGCCGTGCACAGCATCCTCACCAATGCCGGTGCCGCTGGCCGCCGCATGCGGGCGAATATGTCGCCCCTGAGCGTGCCAGACGCCGCTCTCAAGACGGCTCAAGCGGCGCTGAAGGTGGCTCGTTGAAGCTTAGGGGCAGCGCTTAAACAAAGATGATCCCTTGCGCCGCATGCCATTGGCGGCGAGCTTAGCGATATGACAACGACATTCATTCTGGATGCGGCGGGGAATCTATTCCTACCCGCTGCGATCCTGAAACACGCCTCTTTAAATGCAGGGGATCAAGTGGAGGTGACGGCCCAAAAAGATCGACTAAGCATCGTCGCGGGTAGCAGAGCGCAGTCGGATCTGCCCCGGCGTACTACCTCTTTTGCCAAAACGGGCCGGCCTCAGGGCCTACGCGGCGGCTGAGGGGCCTTGTTCTCCGCAGCTTCTACTGCTTATGGTGCCGAATCCGTCTTGCGACGGCAGCAGGTCAATGATTGAAGACGAATTCGGCAGAGTTCAGGAGGCTCCAAAGGATGTCCTCGATGGCTGTTTGGCGTGTGGCTCCGGCTGCGGTGAAGGCTTTTTCGGCGATGGCTAGTTCAGTCGGCTCTGGAGGGCGTGCGTAGCAGGCGAGATAAAGTTCCTCGATGATTTGAGGCGGTGTTTTTGGGCTTTTGGCCAGTTCGTGGGCTCGGCCTCCTTCCGTAGAGAGTTTTCCTTGGAGCGTGGTGGAGTTCATGAGGTGGAGTGCCTGCACGACGCTGGGTTTTGCGTCTCGCTCGCAGGGGCACTCGGCACTGCTGTTTGGGCGGCCAAAGGCATCGAGGAACTCGCTTTCGAGCTTGTGATTCCATGTCTGCTTCGCGAGCGAGCGCGGTGGCATGCCGGTGAAATTGAACCAGGTGCCTGTGACGCTGCCCACAGCGTCCATGAGTGCCTCTGCGGGGAGGCGGCGGCGGTAGCTGCGACTGTAGTTTTTCAGATCCGCGATGTTTGTCTCATTGGGGAGGCTGCTGAGGCGGTAAATGTGCGAGCGCATGATGGTGCGCATGAGGTGCTTTAAATCGTAGCCGTGCGCTACGAAGTCGCGTGCCAGCCAATCGAGCAGTGGGCCATTGGTGGGCGGATTGGAGGCACGGAAGTCATCCACCGGATCGACAATGCCACGGCCCATGAAGCTGGACCACACGCGGTTCACGATGGCGTGGGCGAAATGCGGATTCTGCGGGTCCGTCATCCATGCGGCGAGCACGGCACGTGGATCTTGTGTTTCGGCGATGGCGATTTCTTTGTCTGCGGGTGGACGGGGCTTCAGGGAGACTTTGGTCACTGGGTGCTCGATGCTGGCGGGGCCGGGTGAGAACCACCACTGCTCGGGCTCGCCGCTGATCGGGGCGGAGATGCCTTGGCCTTTGCGCTTCATTTGGGTGAAGAAGGCTGCCATCTGGTAGTAATCCGTGAGATCCCACTTTTCGGTGGGGTGATGGTGGCATTTGGCGCATTCCAGTCGCACCCCGAGGAAAATCTGGCCGACAAAGGTAGCCGCATCGACAGGTTCACGTTTATCTCGCCAGATGGCGACGGGGCCGTGTTTGTGGGTGTTGCCTTCAGCGGTCAGCAGCTCGGTGACAAAGCGGTTCCAGGGCTTGTTTTCGCGAAAACTTTGCCTGATCCACTGATCGAGGAGGTACACAGGTTTGACGCCGACGCGGGAGGGATTCGGGCGGATGAGGTCGCCCCATTTGATGGCCCAGTGATCGGCCCACTCGGGGCGTTCGAGCAACTGATCGATCCATTGCTCGTACTTCGATGGGTTTTTATCTGCGAGGAAGGCGCGGGCTTCCTCCACGGTCGGTAGCATGCCCACAGCGTCCAAGGTGGTGCGGCGGAGGAATTCGGAGTCCGTGCAGGCATCGCTGGGGAGGTGGCCTAGTTTTTGCAGGCGGGCATAGACGAGTTTGTCGATCTCATTGCGCACAGGTAGGCCGGCGTAGCGCTCTGCTGGCAGCAGCTTTTCCGCAGGGACGGCCACGCGTGAGATGGCGACTTGGCCCATGTAGCGGGCGACGATGACGGTTTCGCCGCTCTCGCTGCTGGTTTTGACTTTTCCGGCCTCATCCACACTGGCGATGGCTTTTTCAGAGGAGATGTAGTTGGTCAAATCGGTCACATCACGCGTGCTGCCATCGCTGTATCGTGCGGTGACTTTCAGGGCGATCTCCTCGTGCTTGCGATAGACTTTTTCAGACGGTGTGAGGTCGATCTGGGTCAGTGTGGGCTGCGCGGGTGTCTCGTAGGGCATGCCTTGGCGTATCCAGTCTGCCACCGTGCGTGCCCAGGCGCTATCCGGCTCGAAACGCTGGCCGCCTTCATGTGCGACGCGGACGGTGGCTTTTTGTAGAATGAGGCTGTCCTCTGGCAGTGCAGGGAAGACACGCCGCCCGTGCGAGTCACTCACAAATTCGAGGTAATCGCTCTGCGGATCAAAGGCGAAGATGGAAAGGCGGAAGCCAGCTTGGCCGCTCGATTTCGCATGGCAGGAGCCCAGATTGCAGCCTGCTTTGGTGAGGATGGGCAAAATGTCTCGCGTGTAGGAAAGGGTGGCCGGTGGAGCTGCTGGTGGTGGGGTGGTGAGCTTGGTGAGTTTTGCTTTGTCATCGAGCTGCTGGAGTTCGCCGGATTGGGTGGCGATGAGGAGGTTTTTTCCGTCGGCGGAGAGTGCCGTGGCCTGTGGCACGGCTTCGAGGGTGCTGAGTTTGCGGTCTTTACCGCTGGTGAAGGCAAGCCGCACGCCATCGTGGGATTTGAGCTCGCTGACTTCCTTGAGTTCGCCTTTTTCGGTCGCGTAGGTGATCTTGGTGCCGTCTGGGGACCAATGCAGGGCGGTGATGGGCGTGGATTTATCCCCCAGCAGCATGAGCATCTCCTTGGTTGCGATGTCCCAGACTTTCAGCTCTTTGTCAGCGGAGCCAGTGGCGAGCCATTTGCCGTCTGCATTGAATCCCAGGGCCAAAATATGCCCCACATGGCCTTCGATCTTCGCGACTTCCTTCAGCGTCGCGGCGTCCCATACTTTCGCGAGGTTGTCCGCGCCGCCGGTGGCGATTTGTTTGCCATCTCGGCTCATGGCGAGGCTCAAAATGTTGTCCGAATGGGCTTCGACCGTTTGCGTTGGTTTGGCCTCTCCGAGCCGCCAGCGGTGCAAAAGGCCGCGCTGGGCCACGGCACCGTCTGTGAGCAGTAAAACCTCATTTCCGCCGAAAAACGTCAAAGCCGTCACGCGGCCCTCGATGGGCTTTTGCAGCGAAAAGAGCCGTTTTCCGTCTGCTGTGGCCCATACGAGCACTTCGCGGTAACCACCTGCGGCGATGCGGGTGCCATCGTGGCTCCAGGAGATGGATTGCACCACATCGCGGTGGCCTTCCAGCGTCGCGGTGACTTTCGCAGCGGCGAAGTCGTGGATGAGGACTTGATTGCCACTGCCGTAGGCGGCTCGTTTGCCATCAGGACTCCAAGCCACCGTCATCGACGGTGCATGGCCTGCGGGGAGTGCCGCGAGCTTTTCTGCCGGCGTCAGCTCACCGAATTTCTTCAGCGCGGCCAAATCCCATGCAGCACCCGCATTGGCCCAGGCTTTGAGCAGATTGATCTGCTTTTCCGGGAGCTGCTTTTTCGGCGGCATATGCTCATCGCCCTCCGCTTGCAGAGAGGAGATGAGCTTTCCGCTTTGGAGGACCTCCTGCGCGGCCTCGCGTGTCTCTAGGGAGAGATCGCCCTTTTTCTTCTCCGCATTATGACAACTGAGGCACTGTGTTTTCAGGATGCCCATGGCTTGGGCGGGCCGTATTTGAGCCTCCTCAGCCGTGGCGAGCGAGGTGATGAGGAGCAGGGATAAAAAGCAACGAAGCATGATGCACAAACTACGCCCGGCCAGAGCGAAGACTTGCGCCAGCCCTCTGCATGGCGAGCATGTGCACCATGAACGAAACCTGCCCACCACGCCCTGCCACGCTGGAGCCCACTGGTCCCTGTGACCACTGCGGTCGGCCAGAGTCGCAGCGCTTCGCGGATGGCTACATCTGTGATGCCTGCTACATCGAGCGTGGCTCCTGCTGCGCGGAGGGGTGCGATGATGACAGCGAGACCGAGTAACGCGGCTCATTGAGCCGATAAGAAAATTTTGAGCGGGCCTCCGCCACATTGACGTCAGGCCGTGCGGTCTGGTATTCTGCCATTAATTCCAACCGGTGGAGGTCATTCAAACTTATGAAAACGTCACCCGCACTCAGCGCCCGGCTTATCCGGGCTTTTACGTTGGTCGAAATCCTGGTGGTCATCGTCATCATCTCGGTTCTGGCTAGCATTCTGGTCCCCCAAGTCGTCCGCGTCATTCATGAGGGCCATGTTTTGAAAACACAGGCACTCATGCAGGAGCTCAAAAACGGCATCGGCTCCTTCCATACCGACTACGGGCGACTACCTCTCGCCGAAGCACCGCCCGCAGACGAGGACATGGAGCTGCTGACCGATGGTAGCACGCCGCTCATCGACGCTTTGATGGGCCTACCTGCCACCGAGGGCGAGCAGGCTGCCCTGAACCCCAAAGGCACTCGCTTTAGCGAATTTTCCATCGCGAAAAATGAGCGCGATGGCGTGGTGAATACCGCACGTCCGCACAAGTTGCACGACTACTGGGGCCATCCCCTGCGTGTGCTGCTGGACACCAGTGGCGACCACCAGATCAAGAATCCCGACACGCAAAACACCGATCCAGCCATCTCCCAGCCCGGCGGCAAGCCTGCGGGGGAGTTCCTCAGCCTCGATCTCGCCATTTACAGCGTGGGGAAGGATGGCGTGGCATTCACAGCGGATGACGTGACAAGCTGGCGGCAGTGAGGCCCTGGCTCAGGGGCCTTCTTTATTCATGTGTCTAGCTGACATGACTGGGTGAACAGGCATGCTCTAGGGCATCAAAAGAGCCGCCCCCATACTCCCGAGAGGGCGGCAATTTTGATGGTTTTGTCCACTTGGATGTCTCACCCTGGTCTGCCGCTCATGCCCCGGTTCCTATTTCCTATTGCCCTGTTTCTCTTGGTTTGCACCTCCGCCCTCCGCGCGGAGACGATGTTGCAGTACTTCAATACCTCTTGGGTGGAGATCACCAATAAGATGCCGGAGCTGGCGGAGGCGGGTTACACCTCGCTCTGGCTGCCACCGCCCACAAAGGGCTCTGGCGGCCTCTCGGTCGGTTATGACATGTGGGACCCCTTTGATCTGGGCTCCAAAAATCAGCGGAACTCGGTGCGGACACGGTATGGCACAGAGGCAGAGCTGCTGCGGCTAGTGGAGACGGCGCATCGCTTCGGCATTCGCGTGTATTTTGACAACATCATGAATCACCGCGCCTTTGATGTGCCGGGATACAATGAGAGCACGCCCATCGACATCTATCCGGGCCTCGTACCAGAGGATTTTCATCTGCGCAAGACGCAGGACGGCTTTTACCGGAAGTGGGACAACACACGCTCCTGGAGTGATGCATGGCAGGTGCAGAATCTAGGCCTCGCGGACTTGATCGATACGGCACAGGAGCCAGGCATGACAAATTACAACTTCGGACTTACAGAGGGCTCCACGGCACCCAAAATTCAGTTCATCCGCGATCTGACTCGGCCAGAGCAATACTGCTACCTGCCGAATGGAACCTACGTGGGCTTTGGAGCTGGCAATGGCATCACCACCGCCTCTTTGCAGGCGAACTCGGGCTACTACTCCGAGCGTGTGGAAGACTACCTGAACCGCGCCGCACGCTGGCTCATCGACCGCACGAAGGCGGATGGCCTGCGCCTCGATGCGGTGAAACATGTCAAAGCAGACTTCTTCGGTGCCACCTACGGAGCGGACAAGGATAGCAGCGACTACGGCTACACGGGCCAGGTGCAGCGGCAGTTCAACATCACCCGCGGTTTTAGCGATACGAATCACCGAGACACGGTTTTCAGCCTCGATGGGGGGCGAGATGATGCCATGATGTTTGGCGAGCATCTCGGTGAACCGCCAGCGTACGGTCCCTACATCGACGCAGGCATGCGTTTGGTCGATAATGATCTGCGCAGCCAGCTCAATAGCCGTCTCGGCAATCCATCGAGTGGACTGCAAGGCTACGACTGGGCTGGTGTGGGCGGTTTTCCGGCGGATCACGGCGTCACGCATGCACAGAGCCATGACAACGACTACGCCGCTCGCAAAGAGCTCCAGCATGCGTTCTACTTCCTGCGTCAGGGCCTGGGGCTGCTCTACACGGACGGGAATTATCAGGCGGAGACGCTGGGGGAGAGCGGCGGTGCTTTCCCACGCCATGCCAATACCAGCTTCCTCGGCCAGTGGGGAGATGGTCGTGTGCCAAATCTGCTCTATGTGCATGACCAGTTCGCCCGTGGCTACCAGCTCGGTCGCTTCAGTGACAGTGATGTCGTGGTGTGGGAGCGGCTCGATAAGCGCGAAAATGGCGGCATGAGCGATGCGGATGCCGTGACGCTGCTCGTCATGCTCAGTGATAACTACGGCAGTGGTCAGGCTCGCGGCTTTGATAGCGCCTTTCCGACGGGAGCCTATTTGTACAACTACTCGTGGTATGGTGGTGGCTTTTATAAGTTCAAAGAGGAGCTCTCATCGACGGTGCTGCCAGCGGGTGGGTACTTCCTCTTCTCGTGGAAAAATCCAGATCCGAGTGAGCTGTGGAAAAACCATGGCGGCAGGCCCATCACGATCACCGAAAACGGCGTGGAGGCCAAAATGGTGCGTGTGAAGCGCAAAGACGGCCCAAATGGCGATAAAGCCTTCAATGGCAGCACGCTGCCCGAGGCCTCACGGCCCACGCTCGCTCCAGAGACGAATACGACGGACTATACCTACAGCGTGGACATTCCGCGTGTCACCAGCACCAGCGGTGTGCGCTTCGTGGCCCGCACGGATGGCTCGACCGCGAATGTTTTGATGAAGCTCGATGGCGGTATCGACCTGAATGGCACCGTGCCCGGCGGCAACACCGATCCCGCCCTCCGTGACTATCCGCCTGCTCTCTCGAATGAGATATTCATGGGCTATGAGCAGCCGAATTTCATCAATCGCGTGCACCCTGAGCTATTCGCAGCGCAGGATACCGCACGCAATGCCACTGGTAGCGCCGGGGCAGAGACTTTTACCAGTTCCTCCGTCGTGAATGGCACCTCGCCGAAATTCACGGATGCCAATACGGCTGCGTTCCTTTATCACGATCCTGCGACTCCAGTCGGGAACATCACTCCCGCCCGCAATCAATACGATGCTACCCGCAATGAGATGTGGGTGAAGGCCAACAGCGTCGGCGGTGGCTACCACGCTTATTTGTACTACACCACGGACGGATCGAGCCCCGAGGGTGGCGCAGGACGCGGCGCTGGCAGCACCAAGGTCGTAGAGATGCTCTATCGCCACAATGACGACAGTGGGGCCAGCGACTGGTGGAGCGCGGTGCCACTGCCGGGTGACTTCACCACCACCTCAAAGTACAAGATCGGTATCTACAAAGATGCGGGTGATCCGTGGTGGCCGGGCAATGCAGACGCCGTGGCGCGGAAGCAGAAGATGATGGCCACCTATGAAACGAATGCGCTCAATCTGGCCACACTGCCCATCCGCCCACACTTTGACTATGGTGTGTCACAGACGGGCCTCAGCGAAGGCATGCACGTCCTCCGTGCCCGCGCCTTTCTCCAGCGTGATGGAAAGGCCAGCATCTACAACACCTTCACCCAGTCCTTCTACTACGATGCGCAGCGCACGACTGGCGAGGTGCGCTTTCCAGAGAACAACGGCGACACCGTGGGTGGCAGCGAGTACGGTATGGTCGTGCGGACGGACCCTAGCGTGACCGAAGTGTGGTATCACATCGACGATGGTAGCAGTAGCAACGATGACAGCATCACGCGTAGCCAAAATGGCAATGGCGGCGGCTTCGAGCCCTTTACGGACTCGAATCGCAATGGCACCCGCGACACCAGCGAGACATTCACCGATTTGAATGAGAACGGCACCTGGGACAGCTCCATCGCCACCTCGTGGGTGAAGGCCACCGAGGTCACTCCGACCGTCGAGCCGACCAACATTGCCTACACCAAAGAATGGCGCTTCAATTATGCCAATATCCCCGCCAGCGGCACCGCCACGGTCAAAGTCAGGCTGCGTGAGGTCAGCAGTGTTGGCTTCAAAGACTTCTCCTTCAGTGATGAGAGTGGCCACTATACCACGCTGGAGCGCACGGTGAACTGCGCCGGGCCAGACATTCGCATGTTCGTTGCCTGGCCACCGAATGACGGTGATCTCGTCGGCACTGGCTATGTGATGAAGGTGTATTTCTCCAAATCGCTCGCCGATGGCCTCAGCATGACGCAGCTGCGTGATCGTTTCACCATCCGCATCGGCTCCAATGAGACGAATCAATACACCAGCTACGCCCGCGACCTCTACACCATCACCTACGATGAAACGGCGGATTACCACGCCCTCGCTTTCACACTGCCGAATCTCTACAACGACCAGCCAGACTACTTGCACCGCATCGAGGTCTCCCATGATCGCCCATCGCCGAATCCTGACCTGCTAGCCACGCGGCTGGTCAGAGCAGAGCCCTCCATCACCCCGCGCATCAGCATCGTCAGCCCACCAGAGCTCGATAGCTCTGGGAAGCCCTACGAGATCATCTTGCCAGATGTGCCATCACCCACGGCCGAGCAGCGGAAGTTCACCATTCGCGTCAGTACTTCCGTCGCGGCTGATTCGGTCACTTTGACGGTCAATAATGGCCCCATGACGATCACGGGTCCCGTGACGAGCATCGACGGCAACTCCAAGCTCTGGGACTTCACCTGGGAAAGCATGCAGCAGGGCGAATTCCAATTCACCGCCACTGTTTTTGACAACACGCTGGAAAATCACGAGACACGGAATGCACGCGTTTTTTTTCGTCAAATAGTCCCCGCAAGCGCGGCGGACCCCGATGACGACGAAGACGGCCTCCTCGACACCGATGAGGGCACCGCCACTCCGCTGCCCAATGGCTTTCCCACCGATGATCCGCGCTACAAGCCCAATGCAGAGCAATGGACCAATGGTGAAGTCCACATCGCCAATGCCTTTGGTAAATCTGAGCCGCGCAATCCTGATACGGACGGGGATGGTCTCCCAGATGCGCTGGAGGTCGGCTGGCGGCTCGCACTGATCATCGGCGAATCCTATTCAGACACTGGATTCGGCACACCGCTCGTCGGGGCAGGAAATGGCGTGTTTGATTGGGCCGATACGAATAGCAATGGCGTCCATGATGTCGGTGAAGCGAGTGAAACCTTCACCGATGGCGATACAGATGGTAAATTTGACTTCGGCACCATTTTGAGTGCCGATACGAACGGAGACGGCGTGACAAATTTCCGTGGCGACATCGATCCGCCGTTCTTCAACACGCTCGATAACCTTGGCAGCGTGCCGGGCATCAATACGGCCGCTGAAGGGGGAGATCGCGGCAAGGTCCAGCGCGGCTCCATGACCCGACCAGATGATGCCGATAGCGATGACGACGGCATCAAGGACGGCTTTGAAGACATGAACAAAAACGGCTGGCTCGATGGCGATGGCGCTAGCCTCGCACCCGGAGTGGCACCCACACTCGCTCGGAATTGGCCGAACAAAATCCGTGATGCCGGCGAGACCTGGACCGAGACCGATCCCAACAACCCTGACACCGACGGCGATGGTGCTCGCGATGGCACGGGTGAAGATAAAAACGGCAACGGCATCATCGACGGTGACACGGGCACTGACCGCGTGTGGGCTGCGGGTGAAATCTGGACAGAAACCGATCCGCTGAAGGCCGATACGGATGGCGACGGCCTCACCGATGGCTGGGAGCTGCGCTACGGCCTCGATCCGCTCGATAGCGGCACCGTCAGCCTGCGCAATGCCACCGCGCTCGCCATCAATGGCCCTGCGGGCGATCCTGATGGCGATTTGTTCAGCAATCTCCAGGAGCTGACCAACGGCACCAACCCCGTCGAGGACAATACCATTCCGCCCCCACCGCCTGGACAGATCGTGATCGGTCCACAGACGCCAGTAGTCGTCGGCGGTGTGACGAATAACCGCGAATTCACCGACTGGCAGATCCACGACCTCATCGCACTGGATGAATACAATGGCGATGGCACCAACAACCAAGGAACCGACCTTTATCGTGCCTACGACGGTTTTGACAGCAGCCGCGATCTCGTGGCCTTCTATGCGCATGATGGCGGTGCGGTGGCGAATGGTGGAGATGGTCTGTTTTACTTCCGCGCGGATTTCCAGGATCTCAAAGCTCTCGCCGAAGAAGGGAATCTCGATCTCTATGTCGCCATCGACTTCAATTCGCCCACCATCGGCGAATCGGCGCTGCCAGACAGCATCGACACCCGCACGAACATGAAGTGGGAGGTCTGCGTGGCCGCTTATCAGACGGATAATGGAGCGGTGCTCGTCGATACCAACGTCGCCAGCAACACCACCAGCATCAATCAAGACCTCACCGCCACCGGAGTCGTGCGCCGCAGCCAATTAGACGCAGATGGCTTCAAAAAGAGCTGGTATAGCAGTGCGATGGACGCCGTGGAGTTCAGCATCAGCCGCAAAGCGCTGCTCGACGCCGGATGGAACGGCAACGTGAATACGCTCAACTACCAAGTCTTCACCACCAAAGACGGCACGCAAAACACGCCCACTCGCGGCGCAGGCGATCTCGCAGGCCGCAGCGACATCCGCGACAGCATCGCCGATGACTGGATCGCCAGCGATTACTGGCGTGATCAAAGCACCATCAGCGGCGCAGGCAGTGTTTTGAGTGCCCGCTTCGGCCCCAGCGGCACCAATGACATGTGGAAGAGAGTAAAAGTGGCCAGTTTCATTCAGGAAAATCGACCACTCATGGCAGGGAGTGAAATCCACGCGCTCATCAACAACGGTGCAGGCGCAGGCTGGTATCGCCCGTTGGATGTGCATCAGGCTTTTGCAGCGCCGATGGCGCTCAACATCACGCCTGTCATGGCACACGCGATCCAATGGGCGAAGGTCGATCCCGCTGTGGCAAAACCATGGCTCGATGGGCCCGCTTTGAATACGCGACTCGATCAAATGAGCGCTCTCGGAACCGTGCGCTTCACCGGCACGACCTACGGTGGCCACATCCTGCCGTATTTCCCCACCAGCTACAACGTCACCAACATTGCCGATGCCAATAGTGCGATGGCCACCATCTACCACGCCAGTCCCCTCGTCATTCCGCCGCCTGAGAGCGTCGTCGAGGATCAGACATACGAGGATTTTAAAGCAGCAGGCTACTTCTTCACCATCGTCGAGCAGACGCGGCACATTGAAAAATGGTTCGGTCGCACCACGGCGCTCGGCAATGACGGGTATCGGCTCAATCGCATCCGAGGCGTCAATACCTTCGCCATCAGCGATCAGGCCACACAGTTCCGTTTCCAAAACACCGACAGTGGCCTGCACAGCTCCCTACGCGAGCTTTTGAACCGCAAAGCCCGCAGTGCCACGCAGGATCAGATCGTGATCCTCGGCAGCGGATGGACCGATTTCACCTCAAAGACCAGCGCCGACGCCTACGACGTCAATATTGCCTGGATGGCCAGCCATCCGTGGATTCAACTCACCACGCCTGAGGCCATCGCCGCCGGTGAGGTCGATTCGAATCGTGACGGCACAGTCGAGGCCTGGCCGTTTATCGAGCGCGGCACACCTGCGCTGCCGCTGGTGAGCAAAGACTTCGTCCACTACGCCACGCAGGAAAACTACGACAACTGGTACTTCGGCCAAAGCGGTCGCGAAGAGGGCTTGAGCACGAAAATCTTCAATGTGAGGCCCAGTGTGGCTCTTCCAGGTGCTTTCGGCCAAATCGGCGTTTCTGGCCTCGTGAACGATGCATGGACCGCAGGCACCAGTTTGGCCGTTTCGGAGCCAAACCTCGGCTTTTTGGCCCGAAACGCCTTCCACGGTGCCATGTGGCTCACCGCCTTTCACGACCAACCGACTGCTGATTTGAGCAAATACAGCACGGGCGAGTACATCTACCCCGACACGACCAACAACAACCTCGCTGGCTTCTCCAAAGCCGCACAAAGCCAGTTCCGCTGGGCCTCCGTGTATAAGAGAGTCTCGCAGTGGGCCGCGAGCGCCGCCACACTCGCGAACTCTAGCTCCGCGACGAGTGAGGACGCTGATCTCGATGGCGAAAACGAGTATCTCATCTTCAACGACCGCGTCTTTGCCATGTTCGAGCGCATCGGTGGCCGCATGACTTGTGCCTTCGTCCGCGATTTGACCACTGGCCGCGTGTTGCAAGTCGTCGGCAATCCGCACAGCTACTCAGGCTTTGAAACAGAAGAGGAAGGCAATGTGAATGTCGCGGGCGGGGCCGTTGGCAGCTACCGCACCAGCGGCTTCAAGGACTGGTATGCTGGAGGCACCGGTAGCATCGCCTACAACAACGATCTCTACACTGCGGCTGCTACGACCAACGGCTACACCTTCACCAGTGCTGATGGCAAGATCGCCAAAACGATCACTCTAGCTCCGCGTGCCAATGCGTTGCACGCAAGCCTCGCGCTGACGGGCGGAGTGACCACCCTTTACCAGCGTCACGGCCTCAGCCCTCATTTGCAGAATCTGCTCATCAAAGGACAAACGCACCTCGGTAATGTCAGTGATGTCGGCGGTATCGTTTCGCTGACCAACTTCGCCCCGGACGCTGCCGTGCGCACCTACCTACGCGCCATCAGTGCCACGAGCTACAATCCCGCCGCCATCGACGATGACGCCGCTCTCACCTTTGACACCCTCAACATGCGCAACCAAGCCCAGACGCAGCAAGTCGAGTTTGCCCTCACCAATGGTGCCACCTTCGATCTCGGCTTTGAAACCGGTCCCACTTTGAGCGAAAGCACCGATGGTGATGCCCTGCCAGACACCTGGGAAGCCGCCAATGGCCTCCTCAACACCGATCCGACCGGTGTGAATGGCGACAACGGCAATGCTGATGGAGATCGTTACTCGAATCTGCATGAATACATCCTCGGACTGAACCCGGCTGTGTATGACAATTACCTCCCCGTGCCCTCCAAAGTCGCGGGCGGCTTTGACATCAGCTTCACCACCATCCCAGACCGCTGGTATCGCATCTTCGCCAGCGCAGATCTCGTGAATTGGACCCCCATCACCACGGATCAAGCCGGCACTGGTAGTGGCATCACCATCCATGACCCCACCACACTCGCTGCCCGCTTTTACCGCGTGGAGGCACGGCTCATGACGCCCTGAGTCGGCTCCCACGGACTTATCAGTTGTCCCAGCCAGAGAGGGTAGGTGGTGTTTGGGTTCCCAGAGTGCTTTCGAGTAAGAAGTCGGCACGGTGTTTCCCAAAATCGTCACAGTATGTTTGTTGGACTCTTGGCACGTAATCAGCCTCCTTTAGAGACCATGTCTAAAGTCTCAAAGAACACACGCATCCCTTCGAACACCGTCCTCAGCAAAAACATCCACCTCATTCGCTGGGTCGATAAAATGGTCGCCTTGTGCAAGCCGGACCGCATTCACTGGGTGGATGGATCGAAAGCGGAATATGATCGCCTGTGCGATGAAATGGTGGCTAGCGGCACGCTGACGCGGCTCAATCAAAAGAAATGGCCAGGCTGCTTCCTGGCACGCTCGCATCCGAGCGATGTAGCACGCGTTGAGGAGCGGACGTACATTTGCAGCCTCGCTAAGGACAATGCTGGCCCCACGAATAACTGGATGGACCCCCAGGAGATGAAGGACAAGCTGCGTGGCCTTTTCGATGGATGCATGCGTGGGCGCACGATGTATGTGCTGGCCTATAGCATGGGGCCGATCAGCTCGCCGATGTCGCAGATCGGAGTGCAGCTCACAGACTCAGCCTATGCAGTCGTGAACATGCGCATCATGGCCCGCATCGGCACCAAGGTCTTCCAACTCATTGATACGACGAAAAAACGAGTCGTCCCCTGCATGCACTCTGTGGGTGCGCCGCTGAAAAAAGGCCAAAAGGACGTCGCCTGGCCGTGCAATAAGGAGAAATACATCGTCCACTTCCCCGAGTCGCGTGAGATCTGGAGCTATGGCAGTGGCTACGGCGGGAATGCTCTGCTGGGTAAAAAATGCTTCGCTCTACGCATCGCCTCCGCAATGGCACGTGATGAAGGCTGGATGGCAGAGCACATGCTCATCCTCGGGGTGGAAAATCCGAAGGGTGAGAAAACCTACGTCGCTGCCGCTTTCCCCAGTGCCTGTGGGAAGACGAATTTTGCCATGCTCATCCCGCCACCGCATTTCGCCAACAAGGGCTGGAAAGTATGGACCGTGGGTGACGACATCGCATGGATCAAGCCTGGCGCGGATGGCCGACTCTACGCCATCAATCCAGAGGCAGGCTTCTTCGGTGTAGCACCGGGCACGAGTGACAAGACCAATCCGAACGCCATGGCCGCACTGCGGAAAAACACCATCTTTACCAATGTCGCCTACACTCCTGATGGTGGAGTGTGGTGGGAAGGCATGACCGATGTGCCCCCCGCGAAATGCATCGACTGGCAGGGCAATGAATGGACGCCGCAACTGGCCCAGGAGACCGGGGTGAAGGCTGCGCACGCGAACTCGCGCTTCACCGCACCAGCCTCGCAGTGCCCGACCATTGATGCCGACTGGGAAAAGCCAGAAGGGGTGCCGATCAGCGCCATCATCTTCGGCGGTAGGCGTGCTACGACGATGCCACTCGTCTATCAGGCCTTTAACTGGAGCTGCGGCGTCTATGCCGGTGCCACGATGGGCAGTGAGATGACCGCCGCTGCCGCTGGCACGCTGGGGAAGGTGCGCCGCGATCCGATGGCCATGCTGCCATTCTGTGGATACCACATGGGCGACTACTTCCGCCACTGGATCAGCATGCAGCGCCGCATCACAGAGACGCCACGCATCTTCCATGTGAACTGGTTCCGCAAAGACGCTGACGGGAAATTCCTCTGGCCCGGCTTCAGCGAAAACATGCGCATCCTGAAATGGATCGTGGATCGTGCCAATGGCCGCGGAGTGGCCAAAGAGACGCCTGTGGGATGGGTGCCCCATTACAAAGACATCGACTGGACGGACCTGAACTTCTCAGAGGCGAAATTCGATGAATTGCAGCGCTTTGACCGCGATGCATGGCGTGCAGAGATCCTCAGCCATGAAGAGCTCTTCCTCGATCTGCGCACCCATCTGCCGAAGGAGATGATTTACGAGCGGGAGCTACTCATCTGCCGAATGTGAGCCCCCAATCCGGCAGCGGAGCCTCCCAGGCAGCCTGGAAGGCTTCGCAGTCGATGCGCAGCTTCCAGGAATGCAGGGCTTGGCGTGGCAGGAGGAGTTTTTTCTCCAACTCAGGCGTCCAGCCCGTCTCGATGAATTCGAGGTAACAGCGATCATCCCGACCGTAGAGCTTATCACCGACCATCGGCAGTCCCAGGTGCTGCAAATGCACGCGGATTTGATGCATGCGGCCCGTTTCTGGCTGCGCCTCGATCAGTGTGACATCGCCAGGGAGCCGCTCCAGCACACGGAAGGCCGTGCGGCATGCCGCGCCATCTGGATGCACCGCTTGCTTCACATAGATGTCGCAGGGCATCACTTCGCTTGCGCGGAGGATCGGCGCATCCAGCACCTGCGCATCCCAGTCTGGGCTACCATGCACCAGAGCGACGTAGGTTTTGTGAATCTGCCGGTTCTGCATCGCCATGCCGAAAAGCCGTGCCCAAGAGGCACTCTTCGCCACGAGCACCACACCGCTCGTCTCCCGGTCGAGCCGGTTGATGATGCTGACTTGGCCACCATTGGCGATCTCGTAGGCGAGGATGTCACACAGCCCATGCCAGAGGGTGCGTGCGCCATTCGGGGCACCGGGGTGGATCTGCAACGGGGCTGGTTTATTCACCACGATGTAGTCGTCCGTCTCGTCGATGACGGTGAAGTGCGGGTCGTTTCGGATGTCCTGCGGCCCGGAGGTGCTCATCGGAGGAAAAATGCTGACATGGAGAGTTTTTCGCTTCCGTTTCGGTCTGTCGCAAGGTTAGTTTACACCGCTTAATCAGTCTCTCCCGACCTCCCCGACATGACCCGTTATGAAATCCTCGATTCGATGCTGCATTTTCTCGCCTTCTTCATGGGCGCAGGGATAGGCTCCTTTCTCAATGTGGTCATCTACCGACTGCCCCTGGGCATCTCGGTGAACAATCCGCGCCGTTCATTCTGCCCCGCCTGTAAGAAGCAGATACCCGCATGGCAAAACATCCCGATCTTTAGCTGGGTGGCGCTGCGTGGGCGCTGTGCGAACTGCGCCTCCCCCATCGCGGCGCGGTACATTGGTGTGGAGCTGCTCACGGGAGTGCTCTTTTACGCGATTTTTCGCCTCCATCTCGGGCCGTGGTCACAGCTCGTGGTTTGGGGGCCAGAGGTGCTCTGTCTGTGGGTGCTGGTAGCCTTTCTCGTCTCTGGCAGCTTCATTGACATCGAGCATTTTATTCTGCCATTCACCATCACACTCGGTGGCACGGCAGCGGGGCTGCTCTCTGCCTTTTGGGTGCCACAGCTCGTCGGAGCACCGCTGGGGGATCATTGGCGTGGCCTCGGTGTCTCATTCGGCAGTGCCGCATTCGGAATCGGCCTGCTCTGGGTCATCTCAGAGCTCGGGAAGCTGGCTTTTGGCCGCTTGAAGCATGAGTTCAAAGAGCCCGTGAACTGGCAGGTCAGCCAGCCAGATGAAAATGAACCACCGATCATCGAATTCGACGGCAAGAAACTGGAGTGGTGGGAGGTCTTCGGAGCCCTGCGCCCCACCGACCGCATGGAAATCACCTGCCACAGTCTTCAGGTTAATGTGAAGACCTTTGAGAATAGCAAAGCCGTCCTGCGCATGGAGACCCTGCAAGTCACCGATACCACAGGCACCACACATGACTTCAAAAACGAAGAAGTCACCACACTCAAAGGCCGCATCACGCATCTAGTCATCCCGCGTGAAGCGATGGGGAAGGGGGATGCATTCTTTCTCATGATGATCGGTGCCTTCCTCGGCTGGAAAGCAGTGCTTTTCACCGTCCTGGCCGCATCCGTGCTCGGCAGTGTATTAGCACTCGTGCCACGGCTCACCGGCCGGGCAGAATGGGGCGCTAAAATCCCCTTTGGACCTTACTTAGCCATGGGAGCCCTCATCTGGGTCTTCTGGGGCCAGATCATCCTCGACTGGTACGTCTCCAAACTCCTGTGGCGGTGATCGTGGCACTCCCTTAGCCTCAATGGACCTGGCAGAAGTGGACAGCGGCGGGAGGGGTGTGCTACATTCGGCTCATGAATGCCTCATTGAACATTGAAGTGCCGCAGGACCTTCTTTACACCGCCAGGATGACTTTGAACGAGTTGCGTCTGGAATTGGCAATCATTCTTTTTCAGCGTGAACGTTGCTCACTCGGAAAAGCGGCTTCTTTTGCGGTTCTGCCGGTGGGCGAGTTTTTGACTCATCTTTCGGCAAGAAAGATCGGCATCCATGCGGACTCTGTGGAGGCTCTGGAAGACGCGGCGCGGATTGATGCCTTCTTTCCCGTGCCTGCATGATCATCGTCGCTGATTCATCACCCCCTGATCAGTCTGGCTCGTGTGGGCAGACTGTACCTGCTGGGTGATCTCTTTGGCAAAGTGGTCGTGCCGCAAGCTGTGTGGGATGAACTGGTGCTGGATGGTCATTTAAGGTCGGGCAGCGAGGATCTTCTAAATGCATCGTGGATCGAACTTCGCCCGGTGACGACGCATGCCTCGGTGGTGCAAGTACTGCGGGTCAGCCTGGATCGTGGCGAGGCAGAGGCCATCGCCCTAGCTCAGGAACTCCAGCCCGCTATGCTGCTCATTGATGAAAAACTGGGGCGCGAAATGGCGCAACACATTGGGCTGCCGATCACTGGAATCGTGGGCGTGCTGATTGCAGTGAAGCGCCGCCGCCTTGATCCAGACCCCGCTGGCATCGCGCGGCAGATGCGAGAAAACGGCGTGTGGATCGCCGAGAGGCTCATTCAAGATATTGAGAATGCCTGAAGTTATCCCCACAATACAGACCAGCCCTCTGCCTCCATTCGCCAGAGCGGGGGGGCTTGGGGGCTTTCGGAAAAGAAGCCGAGTTAAAAGCCGCCTTCTTTGTTTCAATGAGCCAACTTTAAGCCTGATTACACAGCCATCCCATAAGGCGGCTAGGTAGAGGGGTGTGAAGTGTGCTGACTGAGGGCGGGAAGTGGTTTGATTTGGATTGCGATGTCAAAACCAAAACACACCCAAGCCACCCAGCCAGCACGCCATCACATCAACGTTCTCGGCCAGATTCTCAAGCTCATACCGCGCAGCATCATCAGCACCGCTGCCAGGGAGACCGGCGTGGACGCCAAGGCGCGGACCTTTAGTGTCATGAGCCACCTCGGCACGATGATCTTCGCCCAGCTCGCCCACGCCCTGAGCCTCAACGACATCTGCGACTGGCTGCGGCTCAAGCCCCGCGCCATCGCCGCCTTTGGCCTCACCCCGCCCTCGCGCAACAACCTCTCCCACGCCAACAAGGAGCGCGACGCTCGCTTCACCGAGCCTGGTCTTCTGGCGCACGCTCGAACATCTGCATCATTGCGATGCGAGCTTTTGCTCTCAGCGGCCCGGCCGCAGTTCACGCGCTCCGCTTCACCGTTTCAAAGTGAGGATTCACGCGGTTGACTCCACTGTGATGGAACTGGTGGCCAACTGCATGGGCTGGGCCAGGCACCGCCGCCGCAAGGCCGCCGCCAAGATGCACCTGCGCCTGAGCTTGAACAGCTTCCTGCCCACCTTCGCCATCGTGGGCAGCGCCGGCGAGCATGACAACAAGCGCGCCCGTGAGCTTTGCGCCGGATTGAAAGAGGGCGAAGTGGTCGTCTTTGACAAGGCGTATGTGGACTTCGCCCACCTGCATGATCTCGATTTGCGCGGCGTGCAGTGGGTCACCCGCGCCAAGGACAACCTCCGCTACCGCGCCCTTCGCAACCTGCCGGTGGTCAAAGGCAGCGGCATTGTGAAGGATCAGATCGTCAAGCTCACCGGGACGAAGTGGAAGTCGCTCTCCGGTTGGACCGTGCGGCGGGTCGAGGCATGGGTGGAGGTCGATGGCGAGAAGCGCCTGATGGTCTTCATCACCAACAACACCCATTGGAGTCCTCGCAGCGTCTGCGACCTCTACCGCGCCCGCTGGGACATTGAGGTGTTCTTCAAACAGGTGAAGCAAACACTCAAGCTCGGCGACTTTTTGGGGCACAACGCCAACGCGATCCGCTGGCAGGTGTGGACGGCGCTGCTGGTGTATGTGCTGCTGCGCTTCGCCGCACACATGAGCCAGTGGGGCCACAGCTTCACGCGGCTCTTTGCTGTGGCCCGCGCGTCGATGTGGGAACGGCTCGATCTGCTTGGCGTTTTACAAAGCTATGGGACAGCAGGTGGCAGTTTCAAAATACTGGGCAGTCCGCATACCTCGT
This sequence comes from Verrucomicrobiaceae bacterium, assembly GCA_016713035.1. Classification (NCBI taxonomy): domain Bacteria; kingdom Pseudomonadati; phylum Verrucomicrobiota; class Verrucomicrobiia; order Verrucomicrobiales; family Verrucomicrobiaceae; species Verrucomicrobiaceae bacterium. The sequence continues at coordinate 1,124,824 of JADJPW010000001.1, read as the reverse complement.
GGTTGCCAGGGTTTGAGCCTGCGGGCACGCAATCTCATGGGACAGCACCCGCGTGATATGCCTGCATAACCGCGCTTTAGGCCGTAAAAACTCAACTCGCCCTGCTCCGCTTTTAAGCCGCCCTCCCTTCGCAAACCACTCGCTTGCCCGTCAGTTTCCGAGGGCTATGGGATGGCTGTGGCCTGATTACTTGTTTGGAGGTTGAGCATTTTCAGGCTCTTGAGCCGTCTGATCCGTGGTAGCATTGCAATGCTCAAGCCATCGCCAAAACACGTTTTAGCACTTTGGGTTCGCGTCGAGCGACTTGGATCAGCACTTGTGCGGCTCTGGATGGCTGGCGGCTGCCTTGTTCCCAGTGGTGCAGGGTGCGCACACTGATCCCTAGGAATCCGGCGAACTGGGTTTGCGACATCGCCAGGGCAGCGCGGGCGGATGTCACCTCGCTTGATGCGGCGGTGTTGGCCTTGCGGCGTGCTTGGTAGGTTTTGGGCTCTACAAGCACGCGCTTGATGCTGCCGTCCGCCTGTTTCACCAGCCGCCACACGCGGGCAGGCGCTTTTTCACCACGGCGCACAGCCCCGGCTTCGCGGATGGAGGATTTCAGTTCTTCGATGGCTTGGTTTTTCATGTGAGGTGTTCGGTGACGAGGTGTTTGAGCTCTTGGATTCAATCCTGAAGTGCGACATGGTTGCCAAATTGGATATCAACAAAAAAAGGCCGCGATCATCCTCGGCACCAAAACACCCGGCAACTTCGCACCATGATCCAGAGCATCCATGTCTCCACCGGTCACAGCGTGCGCCTCATCTGTCAGACGCTGGACTTGCCTCGCAGCAGCTACCATCACGCTGCCGTGCCCTGCACCCGGCAGCTCTCTGATGCCCAGCTGCGCCCGCGTATCGAAACCATCTTCAGGGAACATCAACGCCGCTATGGCTATCGGCGTATCTACCACCTGCTGCGAGCGGAGCGCATCACTGTTTCGTCAGATCGCGTCAGACGGCTCATGCGTGAGGCAGCACTCATCGCTCTTCAGCCCAAGACCTATGTGCCCCAAACCAGCGATGGGCGTGCAGACAAGCCTTCGGACAACCTGCTGCAAGGCCGCCCTCGGCCCGCCAAACCCAACGAAGTCTGGGAGGGCGACATTTGCTTCGCTACGCTCACCCTTCGGGCAGCCTGCGGCTGGCTGTCTCGCTGCGCTCGGCTCCTACATCCCCAGCGAGCAGGGCTGGCTCTACCTGGCTGTGGTCATCGACCTGTGCTCGCGACGCATCGTCGGCTGGTGTCTGCGCGACCACTTGCGCAGCGACCTCGTCGTCGAAGCGCTCGACTCCGCCTTGGCCGCCAGACGTGGCACCCTCGGCATCATCTTTCACAGCGACCGTGGCAGCCAGAATGGCAGCAGCGCCTTCCGTCAACGGCTGCGCGCTGCAGGCATGGAGCAAAGCATGTCTGCCAGAGCCAACCCTTATCACAACGCCTGACCGAGTCCTTCATCGGCACGCTCAAGGCCGAGATGCTGCGCGATGGCTGCTTCGCCAGCCAACAGGATGCTGCCCACGAACTCTTTGCCTTCATCGACGGCTACTATAATACCCGTCGTCTGCATTCCTCCCTCAACTACAAGTCCCCATCCCTCTTCGAGTCAGAAATCGCACTCGCTAACTAAATCTCCCTCCGGTCCAAAAAGAGCTGGCATCTCAATGCCATAGGAGACCCCATAGCGCCGGGCAATCTGTTCCTGCGTGCCTTCACCGCGGTCGCAGGTGCTGATAATGCGTTGACGAAGATCTAGGGAGAGAGTGGCCATGCTTTCCTATAGCACCACCTTGACACTATTCTACATTATTATTTAAAATGATCTAAGGATGGTTGAAAAGGGTTGTCTCTGAAATAGAAACGCCCGCTTCCTCGACTCGCATGCGCAAATTTTTCAATTCAACCCCGAATCCTGGATGGCTGAAAATGATCTCGCCCTTTTTTTGATTATAGGGCACCTCTGGAAACCTCCTTTCCCCAGGCAATTCATTGATCGAGAGCAACCATAGGCCATAAAAGGGGCCATGAAGCGCTACCGCAAGACAGAACGAGGCGGCGGACTGTTCTCCGCCATTGAACATGAGCAGGCCGTCGCCGCCAAAACCCTCGGCATCCTCAAGCTGCGCGACGTTATCTCTTGGGAAAGTTTCCGCCCGCTGCTCGAAGATCTCACTGGCTACGCCACCCGCGACTGGACCAAGGGCGGCAAGCCCCGTTCGACCCCGTGCTGATGTTCAAAGTCCTTGTGCTACAGAAGTTCCACGGCCTCAGCGACGACGCCACCGAGGAGCAAATCTTTGACCGCACCAGTTTTAAAGCCTTCCTCGGCCTGCGCATCGGCGACGACATCCCTGACGCCAAAACCATCTGGGACTTTAAGCAACGCATTGAGGCAGATGGACGAGAAGGCAGTCGCAAACTCTTCGACACCTTCGGCCAGATGCTCGAAAGCAAAGGCATCGTCGCGCGAGAAGGCAGCATCGTGGACGCCAGCTTCACGGAAGCCCCACGCCAGCGCAACAGCCGCGAGGCGAACCAGCGCATCAAGCAGGGCGAACGCCCCGAAGAGTTCGACGAGAACCCCGCCGTGGGCCGCCAGAAAGACAGCGAAGCACGCTGGACGAAGAAGAACAACGAGTCGCACTACGGCTGGAAGAACCATGTGAAGGCCGACTTGAAAACCAAGATCATCATCAACTCCACCACCACGCCCGCCAGTGTCCACGACAGCCAAGTGTTTGAAGGACTGCTTGATGACAAAGATCAGGCCGTGCTCGCCGACTCGGCCTATCACAGCGCGGAGCACGAGGCGTATCTCATCAAGCTCAACGCGCAGGAGTTCCTGATGCGCAAAGCCACACGAGGTCACCCGCTGAGCGAAGCTGAAATGCAGACCAACCACACGATCAGCCGGATGCGTGTGAGGGTAGAGCACATCTTCGCGCGAATGACGCAGATGGGAGCCGATCTGTGTCGGAGCATTGGATTGAAACGAGCCACACAGCACAACCACCTCAGCAATCTGGTCTACAACATGGACCGCTATGCCTGTTTGGTTCGCTAAAGCACCCGTAAAGGGTGCTGAAAGTCAGAAAAGGCACCTGCACAGCCTCCAAAGAGCCGAATCCCAGCGCCACAAAGCGAAACAAGCCCACTGCAAAGCAAGACAGGAAGGTCGAACAATCGTTTTTTTCGCTCCCAAAAACGGACTTCAAAAAAACACCCCCTATCCAGAGGTGCCCTATAACCAACAATCACGCATAGCCAAACTCTCAAGCCTAGCCCTTGCTTGCCCCATTTATTTTGTTCCTCTGAGTCATCTGCAGAGGGTAGCTCATAGGCAGGATTCTCAACTCTTGCGCGGGCATGCGTCATCAATTGGTTAGTCCTTTCGGGTGCAAGTACTCGCTCGATAACCACGGGATGGCCTTGGTCGATCTGCTTTTTTACTTCTTGAAGATCGAAGCCGGCCAGGGTGCGGGCGGTGTGCCCTGTTATTTCACCAAACTGCTTCAGCAAGTCCCTAGAATAAGTATTTTCTGTTTTGGCTGACAAGGCATCAATGGCTGATTCCTGGATATTCCAATCATAGTATTTCGTCAGCCACCGTGATACACCACCAAAAGCCATCCTCATAAGATCGACGACCGGAACCTCCTTTAGCATAACATCACCGGACTCAGTTCTGAGCACATTCAGTTGAAAGCGAAGTCCAGGGTTCGCCTCGACAATTATTTTATGTCTTGCTGAATTCGTTGGTTCGATTGATAGCCACACTTGTTTTCCGGGTTCAAATCTTAAGGGCACCTCTGGATAGGGGGGTGTTTTTTGAAGTCCGTTTTTGGGAGCGAAAAAACGATTTTTCGACCTTCCTGTCTTGCTTTGCAGAGGGTTTGTTTCGCTTTGTGGCGCTGGGATTCGGCGCTTTGGAGGCTGTGCAGGTACCTTTTCTGGCTTTGAACGCCTTTTACGGGTGCTTTCGCACGCTTTAGCGAACCAAACAGGCATAGCGGTCCATGTTGTAGACCAGATTGCTGAGGTGGTTGTGCTGTGTGGCTCGTTTCAATCCAATGCTCCGACACAGATCGGCTCCCATCTGCGTCATTCGCGCGAAGATGTGCTCTACCCTCACACGCATCCGGCTGATCGTGTGGTTGGTCTGCATTTCAGCTTCGCTCAGCGGGTGACCTCGTGTGGCTTTGCGCATCAGGAACTCCTGCGCGTTGAGCTTGATGAGATACGCCTCGTGCTCCGCGCTGTGATAGGCCGAGTCGGCGAGCACGGCCTGATCTTTGTCATCAAGCAGTCCTTCAAACACTTGGCTGTCGTGGACACTGGCGGGCGTGGTGGTGGAGTTGATGATGATCTTGGTTTTCAAGTCGGCCTTCACATGGTTCTTCCAGCCGTAGTGCGACTCGTTGTTCTTCTTCGTCCAGCGTGCTTCGCTGTCTTTCTGGCGGCCCACGGCGGGGTTCTCGTCGAACTCTTCGGGGCGTTCGCCCTGCTTGATGCGCTGGTTCGCCTCGCGGCTGTTGCGCTGGCGTGGGGCTTCCGTGAAGCTGGCGTCCACGATGCTGCCTTCTCGCGCGACGATGCCTTTGCTTTCGAGCATCTGGCCGAAGGTGTCGAAGAGTTTGCGACCGCCTTCGCGACCGTCCTCTTCGATGCGTTGCTTGAAGTCCCAGAGTGTTTTGGCGTCGGGGATGTCGTCGCCGATGCGCAGACCGAGGAAGGCTTTAAAACTGGTGCGGTCAAAGATTTGCTCCTCGGTGGCGTCGTCGCTGAGTCCATGGAACTTCTGTAGCACAAGGACTTTGAACATCAGCACGGGGTCGAACGGGGCTTGCCGCCCTTGGTCCAGTCGCGGGTGGCGTAGCCAGTGAGATCTTCGAGCAGCGGACGGAAACTTTCCCAAGAGATAACGTCGCGCAGCTTGAGGATGCCGAGGGTTTTGGCGGCGACGGCCTGCTCATGTTCAATGGCGGAGAACAGTCCGCCGCCTCGTTCTGTCTTGCGGTAGCGCTTCATGGCCCCTTTTATGGCCTATGGTTGCTCTCGATCAATGAATTGCCTGGGGAAAGGAAGTTTCAAGAGGTGCTCTGAAGAGGTTTTTTAAAATACTGCCAAGTCCCCTGACTGCGCCAGCGTTTGAAAGGATGGTAGAGGTTTCGATTAACCTGCTTCCAGCTATCTGTCAGCACGACGGCGGAGTAGGAAACAAGCAGGCTGATGTTCAGTGGCTCGAGGCCGAGCAAGGCCGCCATGGCTTTCATAGAGCGAGCGTTGAACAAATTGACATGAAACAGCGGCTCTATGGCGGAAAACTTATGGGCCATCTCCCCTTCACCTAAATTTTCGGGTGATTTAGCAAGTGAGGCAAGCTTATTCAGCATCCTCCGATCTCCAGGAGCGCTCAGTTTGAGGTAGCCTCCAGGCTTGAGTGCCTCAATAAGCTGGGTGAGTATTTGCTGCGGATCGCTCAGGTGTTCGACCACCTCACTCAGGTTGATAAAATCATAGCTTCCCGGGCGCAGATCCGCCAATCCAAGCGTATGGATGCCGAACCTCCTACAAGCTTCCAGGCTACTGATGTCTATGTCGCAGGCGCTGGCATGGCAGCCCCAAGCTTGGGCGTGCTTGAGCCAGTGACCGCCGCCGGCACCGAAGTCAAGTACTTGAGGATCAGCACGATGGCACAGCTTCTTCAGGATGATGATTTCTTCGACTAGGTGGGCATTGCTACTTATGTCTAAAAAGCCGGTAGAACCCGCCCACAACTGGCTGTAGGCAATTTTTGCTTCATGATCATCAAATACATCCTGCTGGTAGATACATGTGCAGCCAAGACATTGCACGACCGTGAATTGAATGTTTCTTAGCGCAGTCGCCAGAACTGGGTGGCCAAATCCGAGGGGGGAGAGCTTCTCTGTATAGGGCAGACTGAGGAGAGCGCGCATCTGCGTGGAACCGCAGGCAGGACATTTTTTGCGTTGGATCATGATTGAAAATGGGTTGTGCATACTGGTATTCGAGAGAATATCCAGTCCATATACGATGCCTGCCGCCCCCCCCAACGAGTCCCCGATGCCCAAGTGGAAGCTAGTTATCGCTTCACACGATGGAAACAAAGACTTGTGGCCCTATTTTTTCCATTTTCTGTGGCGGTTCTGGCCGGAAGTTCCTACCCCAGTGTATCTCATCACGAATCATACCACGTTCGATTCGCCAAAGGTCAAGACTATACATACCGGTCCAGATCGTGCGTGGTCAGACAACATCCGAGACTCTCTAGTTTCCATCCAGGCTGATTATGTGATTTTCATGCTCGATGACATGTTTTTAAACACAGTGGTGAATACCGACAGCTTAGCTGAGATTTACAGAGAATTCATCCAACGTCAGGGACTCTTCTGCGAATTGCACGTTCGGCAGGATTTTGAACCTGAAGCGGGAGGCGGCCGACTAAGGCACATCCCAGACACATCGTTAATTGCTGGAATTAACTGTGCCTATTGGAGAAAAGATTTCTTGGCTAAGGCCTGTGTGCCAGGAAGAACCATTTGGAAAGTGGATGCCGAGGTTCGACGCCTAAACAGAGAACAGGGCGAAAGGATGTTCTACACAAATTGTAGCCACCCGGAGCTTGATTACGTGGAGAGTGTGAAAGGCGGCTTCTGGAAGCCCGAAGGCATTGACTACCTTGCAAAAAACGGGATGCGTCCAAATCTCCTGCTACGCCCATGTCCACTTCAAGGACGCGACTGGTTTTCGAAGATGTACCGCAGTCTGCTGAAGCGAGGGATGAAAATTTGGAGAGGAATTGAGCAAAAAAAAGGAATGCGGAAAATGGTTCGGCCCTTTCAGGTCAACGAAAGCTAATGGCTAAAGGGCACTCCTGGAAACTCAAAATCTGCACCAAACCCGATCAAAGAGTGGCGTCGCGCGATGAGTTGCGGCAAGGAAAGGCGTGGCAAGTTTTATTCCTTTTGGCAATCCTGGTCTCTTCGATGAGTTCGTTCAAAACCTTGATGTGGCAGCCTTCGAGACGCCCTTGATGCGAGTAGGCAAGCTCGTTCAATGGGAGGTCTTCGATCCGCTCATTATGAGTGCTCTCACCAGTGAGCCCAAAGGTCCTGGCGGCAGGCCACGCTTTCATCCCATGCTCATGTTCAAGGTGCTCGTGTTGCAGCGCCTCCACGGCCTGGCCGATGACGCTACGAGCTTCAGATCACTGACCGCAACAGTTTCCGCGCCTTCCTAGGTCTGACCCCAGCAGACGCAGTGCCCGATGGTCAACCGAAGCGCAGCGGAGATAGACAGCCGCAGGCTGCCCCGCAGGGGTGAGCGCAGCGAATCAAACCATCAGCGACTTTCGCGAACTGCTCATCGCAACAAAGACCTTCGAAAGCTTGTTTGACACCTTCCTCGCGCATCTGCAAAAGGTATACGGGCTGGCTCTGGCAAAGGAAGGCGTGACGGTCGATGCCAGTTTTGCCGAAGTGCCCAAGCAACGCAACAGCCGCGAAGACAATGTCCTGATTAAAGAGGGGGGGGAGTGCCGCAGAAGCTGCAGGATAACGCGAAGATCAAAGCGCACAAAGACCTCGACGCACGTTGGACGAAGAAGAACAACGAGACGCACTATGGCTACAAAGACCATGTGAAAGTCGATGTGAAGGACAAGCACATCCTCAAAGCCGTCATCACCGCCGCGAGCGTGCATGACAGCCAAGTGTTGGAAGAACTCATCGAAGAGGGAGATCGCGTCGTGTATGCCGATTGACTCGCTCCCGCCACCCTTCCCGCTCGCCCTGCGGGTGCTCCTACGTCGCATCTGTCTCACTCCGTTCGGCTGCGCCTACTCGGGAGCGCCGATCGAGGCCGCGCTGGCCACCAAGAACGTCGAACCACAGATCAATGAACCGGAGCGCAGCGGAGATAGACAGCCGCAGGCTGCCCGAAGGGTGAGCGCAGCGAATCAAAAGGTATGCGGGGCCATCCGCTCACTGACGAGCAAAAGCCAGCAACCGCGAAAAGTCGCGCACCCGGTCACGAGTGGAGCATGTGTTTGCGCAGATGAGCGGGAGCATGAAAGCTCTCTATCAAAGGTGCATCGGCATGAAGCGCAACGTGGCCTGCCTGCAACTGACCAATCTCGTGTATAACATGCTGCGTCTTGAGCAGATCAAGCGCCTCAATCTCAATGCCGCAGCGTGAGCTGTGCCCAGATCAGACCTTCAGAAATGAAAACGACTCCGAACACCCTAAATTGGCCCTTGAAGTCACTCGAGTAATTTCAAAATGACTTCTGCCTGCGGAAGTCAGGTTGCGTAAAAAATGTTTTCGGGAGTGCCCTCAAAACAATTTGGTTCTACGCGGTTTTTAGTGGGTGGAAGCGGGCTTGAGATCGAGCCTTCCGCAATGGAAAAGGATGCGTAGGCGGTAGTTCGCAAATGAGCGAAACCCTCTTGCGGCGCTTTTGATAGCTTGGATTCGACTGTTGAGTCCTTCGCTCGCTGCGTTGGTGATGCGGTGCTTGATGTAGTTGAGTATCTCCTGCCAGTGCGCGTCGATGAGCCGTGCTACCTTCTTGATTGGCTCCAGCCTGCTGCTCATGACTGCTTTGCGCCAGCCTTTGTAAAACCGCTCCGCAGCTCCGGCATAGAGGTAGTTCTAGAAGTGGCGGAAGTCTTCCTTGTAGTGCCACGCTCGGCTGATTTTCAGATCCAACTCGTGCAGCTTGCGGAAGCTGACCGCCTCGCTACTGCGCTTGTCGGCATGGGTGCGCAGCCATTGGTATTTGCTGCCTTTGAGCGTGTCATCCCCCTTACCAATGAGCCGCTTGAGATCGTCTTTGCGCACACGGTCCACCGCAGCATTGATATGAGCGCTGATGTGATCTTTCGTCGAAAACGTGGACACGGAAAGTTGGGTTAGTTGTTTTGGATGGATTGTTCGAAGGCCACAGGTGATTTGAAGCCGAGGGCGCTGTGAAGGCGCACGGGGTTGTAGAAGGTCTCGATGTAGTCGAAGACCATGGAGCGGGCTTGGGCGCGGGTGGCCGGGACGGTGGTGCCGAAGCATTCAGCTTTCAGCGTGGCCCAGAAGGACTCCATGGTGGCGTTGTCGTAGCAGTTGGCGGTGCGGCTCATCCTGGCGGTGATGCCACGCAGTTTGAGACGCTGGCGGAACTCGCTGCTGGTGTATTGGCAGCCACGGTCGCTGTGGTGGAGCAGGTCTTTTGGCTTTGATCCACGTGTTTGCAGGGCGAGTTCGAGAGCTGCGTTGGGCAGTGTCGTGGCGAGGTCTTCACGCGTGCTCCAGCCGAGGATGCGGCGGCTGCAGAGGTCCATCTCAGCGGCGAGATAGAGCCAGCCTTCGCGAGTCGGCAGGTAGGTGATGTCGGTGACCCAGACCTCGTTGAGGCGCTTGGGGGCGCTGCGTTGGAGGAGGTGGTTGGGAGCGACTGCCGCCGTTTTGTCAGTCACCGTGGTGCGCGGCACGAAGCGGCGCTTCTGGCGCACGCGGAGGTTTTGCTCACGCATGAGCCGGGCGATGCGGTTGTTGCCGTGGCGCAGGCCCTTGTCGCGCAAGGCACGCACGAGGCGTGGCGAGCCGTAGGTGCCCCGGCTGGCGGTGAATGCGGCGCGGATCTCGGTGGCGAGCTGCGCGTCCTGGCGGCGGCGTGGGCGTTGGTGCTTGCGCAGGTGGGCATGGTAGCCGCTGCGGCTGACGCCGAGGGTCTGGCAAGCTTGGGCGAGGTTCATGCGCGGCTGCTCGTAGTGGAGGGTTTGGATGAGGGCGTAGCGCTGGCTTCTTGCTGGGCTACTATGGCCAACACCTTTTTTAAAATGTCGTTCTCAGCCTGGAGGCGGGCCACCTGGCGGCGCAAGGCACGCAAGGCGTCCGCTTCGGACTGCTCGCCTCCGGCTCGCAGTCCTGCGCTACCGCCTTGCGTACCTTGGGCCTTGTGCCGCCATTCGTAGAGCATGGAGGTGCTAACCTCCAACTCCTGGGCGACTTCGGCGACGGGTTTACCAAGGTTGAGCAGGCCTACGGCCTTGTCTTTGAACTCCTGGGTGCAACGTTGATAAGCTTTCTTGCTCATGGCTTCTGGCATGTTGGGTTTCCGATAGCCCCTGGTCCAGAAAGTTAGAGCACCTCAAAAGCTCGACATGCTACCTGCCTGATTCCAATCCCAGTCTTTTGCCCGAAGAACCGTTTTCTTTACTGTTCAGGGGATTGTTTCAAGCCGGACTCAATCCTTTACCCATGGCCAGGAGTAGTAGGCCCCACGGCTAAGAACTCGCTTACTTCGTCGCTTGCTGATCGCTGTAACGGACCCATTTGCAGACGCTTGGATCTGGTCGCGAATGATACGGCCAAAACGCTAAAGCTTGGTAGGAGTCACCGCAGATCAACCTTACGCAGCGGCAGCCACTATGAGCGTGGCTACGGTGACTTGCAGCGCTAACTTTTGACCGTTTGTCTGGCTTTAGCCAAGGTTTCTGGCATTATCCTCCTAATACTGCTCAGGTTTGTCATAGTGGGTAGGCGTGTGAACACGTCGCGTTGAGCCACATGGATTCGGAGGCCTTTGAAACCGAGTTATACGCTCGCAGCTTCTCCAACGACACCCGGCCGTTCGATTTAGATGCCGATCTTTCTGCTTAGGACCAATTGCTCAACGCGTGATCTTTGTCGCTGACATCTCTGTGCTTTAGAACCTGGCGTTTCTTGACCACGAGCGCCTACTGTTCGCTCCCATCGCCCTGTGATTCATCGGCCAGAGTTTCACGAGTTGGTCTGTATTGCTCGGGAAGATCGAGACTGGAGCCTCAGGATGCGTTTTTCGAAGATGCACGATCAACGACGGATCGCCGGAAAAGCCATGATCGAGAACTTGCCAGGCACGTCTCGAATCACGGCGAAGCAACGCAGCGAAATCCAAGGTCATGTCGCCAGCAGGCTCAGAACCATCTGCGGGAAACGCATGGCCATCAAAGTAAGCCCAATCACCCGAGACTTTGGTCGTGCCTGAAAAAGTCACGCGAGTGCCCGATTCCTGTTCGACCGGCTTTTTCATGGCTTCGACGATTAGAGCCTCGTTATCATCGCTTGAAGCCTTTGGTGGGTGTTTGACTGAAACACAGGAACATAGGGCGAAGACCGCCAGGAATGAGAGTTTAGTCATATGGCTCAAATAAGTTGGTTCATGTTGGACTACGAGGGCTTTTCAGTCACTTGAAAGCCTAAATGGCGGGTATTTGAGGCAATTGGTCGAGGGCGGGGCTGTGAGCTGTGCTTTCTGCTCTTGCGGTGCTTTTTCGGAGGTTGGATTGCTGACAAAGGCCACAGGGCAGTTGTCAGCGGGTGAATTCTCGTTCAAGAAGTACGCGTGATGAGCGATGTGACTGCCGCAGTAACTGTTTCCGGGCTGACCAAGGTGTTCAAGGGCACTTTGGTCAAAGGGGCTTTCGTTGCGGTGCGGGATGTGTCGTTTCAGGTGAACGCAGGTGAGGTGTATGGCCTCATCGGGCCGAATGGGAGTGGCAAGTCCACCACGATGAAGGCTATCCTGGGCCTGCTGGCACCGACTAAGGGCAGTACGAGCATTTTTGGCTGTCCGAGCACGGAGGTGGCGAGTCGCCGTGAGGTGGGCTTCCTGCCGGAGAATCCGTATTTTTATAAGCATCTGACTGGGCTGGAGACGCTGCGCTTTTTTGGTCGATTGAGTGGCCTAGGTGGCTCGCAGCTCGAAAAACGTGCTCAGGATATGCTGCACCTCACAGGGCTGGAGAGCGCCGCTGATCGGCGTGTGGGCGGTTTCTCCAAGGGAATGCTCCAGCGACTGGGGCTGGCGCAGGCACTCATTCACGATCCGCGTCTGCTGGTGCTCGATGAGCCTACGGCAGGTGTCGATCCGGCGGGATCGCGGAAGATTCGCGATCTCATCCTGGAGATGAAGATGCGTGGGCTGACGGTCCTAGTGACCTCACACCTACTGGAGCAGATGCAGGAGGTCTGTGACCGGGTGGGCATCATGGCGCAGGGCAAAATGGTCCGAGAGGGGCGCCTCGATGAGCTGATCGCTGTGGAAAACCAAGCCGAGCTGACGCTGGAGAATGCGAGTGCTGATCTGATCGCGAAAATCCAGCAACTCGTCGCCAATGAAGGCTCTGGGGCCAAGCTCATCCATCACGGCAAACCCCGCACTACATTGGAAAAACTCTTTCTGGAGGCCACAGAGGCCGGGGATCGGAGGTCAGAGGTCTAAAACTGTATGGCAGAGAATGCACAACACTCGATGGGCAGGCAGTCCGGTGGTATCGGCCTGCGGATGCGTCGCATTTGGACACTGGCATGTGCCACGGTCACTCAGCTCGTGCGGATGAAGATTCTGTTCTTTCTGGTCATCTTTTGCGTGCTGGCAGTAGGGGCTGGTTTTGCTTTTTCGGTCATCAATCCCGATCAGCAGCTCTCACTGATCAAGTCGGTCTCACTGGGGGCGTTGCAGATTTTCAGCATTGTCATCGGTGTCGTTTCTACGGCGCTTTTACTGCCGAAGGATATGGAGGATCGCACGCTTTACACGATTCTTGCCCGGCCAGTGCCGCGTTTCGATTACCTCGCAGGGAAGCTCTTGGGTGTGCTGTTGCTCATCGGCGGCGGATTGATCTTGATGGACCTGGTGCTCAGTCTGGTGATCTGGGCGCGGCAGGGGCAGGTGCTGGATGACTCCATGCGCACTCTGGTGATGCAGGGCCGTGAGGATGCGGAGACGCAGCAGCGTGTGCGTGAGATCGTGGCACGACAGGGGCTCACCTGGAACATGCATTGGGCGGTGTTCGCCATTTTTTTAAAGGCCGCCGTGGTGACGACGCTGTCGTTGGTGCTGAGTTGTGTGGCTAGCTCGACGCTTTTCACCATCGTGGTGTCTTTTTGCGTCGTGATCATCGGGCATGGTGAGGCCTTGTTGCGTGAGTTTTTCCTGCATCCGCATCTGGGCGGCATGGCAGAGCGCGGCGCGGCACTGGCGCTGGCTATCGTGTTCCCGGACCTTGCCCTGTTTGATGTCGTGGATGGGGTGGTGAGTGGGCGCATCGTGTCCTGGGGTGCGGTGGCGGACATGAGTGGTGCAGCGGCTTTGTACATCGCCGGTTATCTCGCGGTGGCGCATCTCCTCTTTGTGGAAAAGGAACTATGAAGCGAAAAGTCCAGGCCATCTGCCTCCTGCTCCTCATCGGCATCGTGAAGCTGCCACTGGAGCAGCGTGCGACGAATCATCTACGCTCCGCGCGGCTGCTGGATGATCCGGTGCCTGTGAGTGCGCTGGAGAGCATGGGACAGAGTGGTCTCACGGCCATCCTCGGTGGTCTGCGCGGCCTCGTGGCCTCGATGCTGCAGCTCCGTGCTTATACGGAATTCAAACGGGTAAACTGGGCACAGGTGGACAGCCTCTACCGTATCGTGACACGGCTCCAGCCGCGTAATGAGACCTATTGGGACGAAGCCGCCTGGCACATGGCCTGGAATGCAGCCAGCTATTATCTCTACAATGCTCCAGGCGCCGAAATGACACCGCAACTGCGCGGACGCCTCCGTGAACAGCACATCCGCCGCGGGGAGGAGATTCTGAAAGAGGGGCTCACCTTCTCACCCGATAGCTGGAGGCTGTGGGACCGGCTAGCAGATCTCTACTACAGGCGCAGTGGTGAAAACGCGAAGGCCGGTGATGCCTACATGCAGGCCTATGAGCATGGCGCTCCGAATTACACGCTGCATGCGGCTGGCTTTAACTACGTCAAGGCGCTGGATGCTGTCTCTTGGCGCAAAGGTTACGATATCCTCAAAAAAGAATACGATCGCGGCCGGGCGACTCCTGGGCTGATCGAGCATCTCAAGACGGCTGAACTGCTGCTAAAAATCCCGCGTGATCAATGCATCCCAGATGCCATGCCTGTGCCAAAGGTGCCGCAAAAGATGGTGGGACCGATGCGCTGAGAACAGAGATGCAGACTCACTCATCGCTGCCAGCAAAGGAGCCGATCACCTTCGGTGGCTGGCCAGCTATGAGTGAAAAAATCTCAGGGCTCGCGGCGAATGCCTCTGCCGCAAAACGCTCGGCTAAGTCTGCACTGAAATCTTGGAGCGCAGCTGAATGCGCTGGGAAAATATAGAGCGAATGCCGATCTGGTAGAGCGACCCAGAGCTCCTTGCCGAACATGGGCTCGAAGATTTTTGGAAGTGAAGGCGCGATGAAAAGTGAGGCGTAAAGTGGCTGCTCGCCGCGATAGACGGCGTAGGTCACGCGGCCTTTGTCATCACGTAGGATGTCCGGTTTCAGTGTGGCGAGGCGTTTGTCAGCAGCTTTCGCTGCGTGTTTGGCAAAGGTCTCACTGCCGATGCCGAGTTTGGTGAATTCGGCAGCAGGATAGGCCTCGATCCCGCCTTTTTCGGTCTCACGGGCAGGCGTGAGGACGGTGTGCCGAGCATTCTCTGGCGTGAGGGAGAGGGGGCTGCGCAGCACACGCGGCTCTGGCAGCATGAGCATGCTCTCTAGCTTACGCGTGGGCTTTTCCGCCGCGTGGATGGCGGGGATGAGGCATAGGGATGTCAGCAGGCTGCGGCGGCGCATGGTCTAGGGCTCACACTTGCTTGTCTTTGCTGGCTTTTTTTGCGGGGATATGGCCTTCCTCGCCCTCAGGCCATTTCGCGCCTTCTTCGATCCATCTGCGGATGAGCGAGACTTCATCTTTGGGAATACGGTGGCCCGTGGCAGGCATGGCTTTCTTCTCTTTCGCGGGCAAAGTCAGCGTGATGTAGAGCAGGCTGCGCTCTGGTGAGCCAGGGGCGATGACGGGGCCGCCGCTGCGCTTGCCAAAGGCGAGCTTACGACTTTGCAGATTCAGCTCGCCGAGCATGGAGCCGGAGTGGTGGCACTCGATGCAGCGATCTGCCAGGATGGGCTTGATTTGTGTCACAAAATCCACCGGTGGCTCTGCTGTGAAACCCGTGGTAGCAAATGAGGCGAGGAGGCCCGTGATGAGGAAGACGGTTGCTTTCATACCCCGCAGCATCTCCGATACGCAGAAGTCCGTCAATACCCCACTTTGTGCATATCTTGCCCACCCAAACCATGACCATCTCCGACATCACTGCACGCATCATCGCCTTTCGCGACGCTCGTGACTGGATGCAATTCCATAACCCGAAAGAGCTCGCCGTCGCCATCACAGCGGAGGCAGGGGAGTTGCTCCAGCACTTTGTCTGGCAGCAGCCAGAGCAGCTCGAACAACGCACACGGGAAAAACTGCCGGAGCTCAAAGATGAGATGGCCGATGTGGGCATCTTGCTCTTTGAACTAGCGCATAATCTGGGCGTCGATCTGGGTAGTGCCATGCTCGCGAAACTCGAGCGCAATGAAACACGCTATCCGGTGGAAAAGGCACGCGGTAGTAACGCCAAGTACAACGAATTGTGAGCGAAGAAGCCCCTCCACCACCGCTGATGCCTCCGCATCGCCGCAGACCACGCTATGCGGGCAAAAATCCGCGCCGCTTTGATCAAAAATACAAGGAGCACGCAGGGGATGCTGAGACGCTGGCAAAGGTCCGCGCGGCAGGCAAGACGCCCGCTGGCCGTCATGTGCCTATTTTATTATCAGAGATCATGCAGGTGCTCGCACCGCAGCCGGGTGAGCGTGCAGTGGACTGCACACTCGGGCATGGCGGCCATGCAGCAGCTTTGCTAGAGGCCGGAGTCACACTCCTCGCGCTCGATCAAGATCCAGTCGAAATCGTGCGCACGGAGGCACGTCTGCGTGAAAAGGCAGCCCCAGAGGCACTCATCATCCAGCGCATGAATTTCGCGGGCCTGCGCCGGGCTATCGACCAAATCGGTTGGTCGGATGGTGCAGACGTGATTTTGGCGGACCTGGGCTGCTCTTCGATGCAGTTCGATAATCCCTCTAGGGGCTTCAGCTTCAAGCATGATGGCCCGCTGGATATGCGCATGAACCCACAGCGCGGCATCACAGCCCGTGAGATGCTGCAAAGGCTCTCGGCTGAGAAACTACGCGGCATCCTCTCAGAGAATGCAGATGAGCCCCGCGCGGAATTGCTCGCTGTCGCACTCGCTGGCACAGATCAGGCCACCACACTCGCATTTGCAGAGTCGATCCGAGCCGCCTTGCCACGCCAACTCGATACTGAGGAGCGAGAAGCCGCCGTGCGCCGCGTTTTCCAGGCGCTACGCATCGCGGTGAATGAGGAATTCACCGCATTGGATGCATTTTTGGCTCGTTTGCCAGATTGTCTGCGATCCGGCGGCAGAGTCGCCATCTTGACCTTTCACAGTGGCGAAGATCGTCGCGTGAAGCACCTGTTTCGCGATGGCCTACGTGGGGGCATATTTAGCGAGACCAACGATGAGGTCATTCGCCCATCCGCAGACGAATTACGCTCCAATCCACGCTCAGCACCTGCGAAGCTGCGCTGGGCACGGAAGGCGTGATTCGCACTACGGTATCAAGTCTTATGGCCTCGTCACCCAAGAGGGCGTGCCGAACCAATCGTGCATTTCCTTTTCAAACGGTGCGATGATCCCAGGTGGCTCCGGTATGGCACCACGGTCATTGGTTTCGATGATCCAGGTGTCTAGCGCAGCACGCAGGCGAGTGAGCGCCTCGCGGTGCTCTGGGGCGGTGGACTTGGAGAGATCGTGGATTTCATGCGGATCAGCTTGCGTGTCGAACAGCTCCTCACATGGACCCGTGCGCTGCATGAGGGCGAGCGGCGAGCCACTGAGCTTGCCCTCGGAGTGAAGTTTGCGCATGAGGGACTGAATGGGGAAGCATTTTTCTTTGTAGCGATTCAGAGAGGCAAAGGTGGGGCCGGAGGTAAAAGTGCGGATGTAGTGGAAACGCTCGTCGTGCACGCTGCGAATACGCTGTACGGCCTCATCAATGCGGTCGCGTGCGGCGAATACGAAGCGGCGGGGTGGAGCAGTGTGATCACCGAGGAAAACGCGGCCCTGCATGAGCGACGGATGCTCAATGCCCACGAGATCGAGCGTGGTAGCGGTGACGTCGATGAGGCTCAGCAGGCGGTCATCGACGCTGCCTAGTCTCCATTTTGGCGGTGCGGCATGATTTTTCGGCCACCGGATGATCATGGGCACACGCAGGCCATTATCGTAGCACCAATGAATGCCGCGTGGCTCCAAGCGACCATTGTCACCGAAGAAAATGATGATCGTGTCTTCCTCCAGGCCATCAGCACGGAGTTCCGCCAGCACTTTGCCAAAACGCAGATCCATGCCGGAGACGGAATTCAGGTATCTAGACCACTCCTGCCGCACCACTGGATGATCCGGGTAGTAAGGCGGCGGTGTGACGGTTTCCGGCTTGGCATGCTGCACATGGATATCCTCGCCCACCCATTTCACGCGGTCCTTCTCGGCACTTTTGCGGTCATAGATGTCGTATTCGTTTTCCTCGCTGTTCACGACCGCGAAGAAGGGCTGGTGAGACTTCAGCGTGCTCCAGTCCTGCGAGTTTTCATCATAGATGGGGCCTTCATTGACGAAGTTGAGGTCGAGCTTGCCCGTGCCGACGCTTTCGCCATTGGCGGTCTTGATATTGGCCGTGAAAAAGCCCGCATCACGCAAGCGCTGCGTTATTGGTCTCACACCTGCGGGTAGTCGAAAGGCGTCACTGCGATGTGATCGCATCGGATGCGTATCGATCGTGGTCTGATACATGCCGGTGAAAAACGCCGAGCGACTCGGTGCGCAGGCAGGATTGGTCGAGAACACCCGCGTGTAGCGCACTCCTTCAGCCGCGAGCTTGTCGAGATGAGGCGTGTGGACGCCCTTCGCTCCGTAGCACCCGAGATCGTGACTGAGGTTCTCGCCGATGAGCCAGAGAATGTTGGGCTGCTTTGCCACCAACGACGAATGCAGGAGCACGAGCGACGAAAGGAGGATCAAGAAACGATGCATATGGAAGAGTGGTTGAAAGATGCCGAAGAGAGATTTGGATGCGGTAATGAGTGATTTCGAGCAAGAATTGGCCTCACAGCCGCACGACGCCTTTGCGCGGTGCATGCTTTCCGATCCCAAAAAAGCGATGGAATTCTTCCAGGGGCATTTGCCGGCAGACATCGTCGCCGCTGCGGATTGGAGCACGTTGGCGTTGCAGCCCGCTTCGTTTGTTCGGCAGAATCTCCAACAATCCCGGACTACTCTCACAGTGAAGCGTATCTTCTGTTGGCTCAGAAAGCGTTCCGCTTGCCTTGGTGAGCGCTTTCGTCTTCCGCCTGATCTGGAGAGTCTGCTGGGCCGTTTTTGCCCAGTTTCCGCCGCTCCCGTCTGAGCCAGTTTGATCCGAGCAACGCGTCCTCAGATGCGGCATTTTGCAATGGAAAACGCCTGATGGGTTTTTGGCCGGTAATGTGGGCTCACGCTTCTATTGAGGAACCCTTTCCCCTGCCTGCTCTACGCTGTGCATATCGACATCAACCTTGACGTGGAGAGCATCTCTCATACCCTTTCCGCATTACCTGAACTCAAAAACGAAGCCATGTCACTCGCTCAAAAACTCCGCAACGAAGGTCGCGTCGAAGGCCGTGTCGAAGGTCGCCAAGAAGGCCGACTGGAAGGCCAGGATCTTGGTGTCTGGTCTGGGAAGATCGAGCAGTTTTTAGGACTTCAGTCTTCTGGCACTTCTGTGCTGATGGATATGGAAATTTCCGCCCTCGAAACTAGGTTCCGTGAGCTGGAGGCTCAGTACAACGCCCGCTTTAAGAAGTAAGACTTAGGCCTTCCAGAGGTCCTCGCCGTAGTTCCAGCCATCGCGGACGGGTTCTTTGATCCAGGTGTCAAAATCGGGGGCGTTTTTGACTTTCATGGCAGCGGCGTCCCATTCGATGGTTTTGCCGCTGCGGATGGCCAAGACGCCGACGTTCACGAGTTCGGTCAATGGGCAGGCATAGTCGAAGTGGGAGCCTGCGTGTGGGATTTCGCCGCGAATGGCTGCAAAGAGCTCACCAATCGGATCGCCAGCCACAGAGCGCGGCAGTGGCTTGCGGCGGAGGATGTCCAGGAGAGGCGTCATGCGCTCGCGGGGCCAGAGTTGTGGGCTTTGGACACGCATGCCGTCGGAGTAGAGGGTTTCTTTGCTGCCTTTCATGATCATGCCGTTGGAGGGCAGCGGCTTGTCCATGCCTGGCAGACGCTCGGGCTGCAAGCCGCCTTCATACCAGTGAATCTGTACGGGCGGCAAAGTGCCGCGTGCAGCGAAATGGAAGATGATGTGCGATTTGTTTGACGTGTAGCCTTTGAGCGTGGTGGGCTGTTGTTCGATGATTTCGACTTTTTCCGGCAAACCAAGCTGAAGTGCCCAAAATGGCGCATCGAGGCAATGGCAGCCGATGTCGCCGAGTCCACCGCAGCCGTAGTCCCACCAGCCGCGCCAGCGCTGGGGCATGTATTGTTCGGAGTAGTCGCGAGGGGCCACTGGGCCTTGCCAGAGGTCCCATGATAAGCCTTCGGGCACAGCTTGTGACTGGGGCGTGGTGGTGGGCGGTGGCTGGATGAATCCCATGTGGCCGAGGGGGCGATCCGTCCAGCAATGCACTTCCTTCACCTCACCGAGCACGCCAGCTTCGAACCATTCTTTGACCAAGCGAATGCCCTCCCAGCAGTGGCCTTGATTGCCCATGACAGTCTGCACGCCGTATTTGTGCGCGGCTTTTTGCAGCGTGCGTACTTGCCAGATGTTGTGGGCGAGCGGCTTCTGCACAAAGACGTGCTTCTTTGCTTCCATCGCAGCCATGGCGGCGGCGAAGTGGGTGTGATCCGGCGTGGAGATGAGCACGGCGTCGATCTCGGAGCCCTTTTTGTCGAGCATCTCGCGGAAGTCGGTGAACTTCGGCACGCTCGGGTGCTCTTTGGCGATGGCTCCTGCGCTGCGTGCACCGAGATCGCGCCAATCGACATCGCAAAAGGCGACGATTTCCTCCTTGAGCGAGCCTTTCACCGCGCCATTGCCCATCTGGCCGATGCCCACGCACGCGACGCGGATTTTTTGTTTCGAATCTTGCGCACGCAGAATGTTCGGCGATGCGATGGCGCTAAGAGCGGCAGTGTGGAGGAAATGGCGGCGTGTAAGCATGATGGCAATGGCAACGTGGGTGCTGTGGGAGGCATTTCAGAGAACCTGATGGCCTAAAAAAGTCGCCGAAGCTCACGAAACCTCCTCCTTTTCACTTATTGACGATCTTGATGCTGCACTTTGTTTTATCAATGCGCGTTTTGGACTCTGGAGCGCGAGAAATGGTGCATGCTCATCGCCATCCTCATCGCTATCGCTGCTTTTTTCATTGTTGTGGAACGCCTTTTCCTGGGGCGGAACTGCCGGTGGTGCGTGGGTGGTGGCGCAGGATCGTGATCATCAATGCGGTGCAGGCCGGGATCGTGGTGCTGGCAGGTGTGGCTTGGGATCGCTGGTTTCAGGAGTTCAGCGTGCTGCATCTATCCCGGGAGTTCTCTGCGCCGGTGGCGGCTGGGATTGCGTATGTGATTTCCACGTTGGTTTATTATGGATGGCATCGTTTGCGGCATGAGTCGGCTTTATTCTGGCGCTTGTGCCACCAGCTCCATCACTCCGCATCGCGGATCGAGGTGCTGACGAGCTTTTATAAGCACCCGTTGGAGATTGGGATCAATTCGGTCATCAGCGCGGCGCTGATTTATTGTCTATTAGGCTGTGATGCGACGGCTGGTGCCATCTATACGGCTCTGACGGCGGTGGCAGAGTATTTTTACCATTGGAACATCCGCACGCCGCGCTGGATCGGTCATTTCATCCAGAGGCCAGAGTCGCACCGGGTGCATCATCAGCGTGCGCGGCATAGCGGTAATTACGCAGACCTCCCAGTGTGGGACATGCTATTCGGTACTTTTGAAAATCCGCGTGAAAACCCGACGGAGTGCGGTTTCGAGATGCCTAGAGAGCAGATGTTCACGGAGATGCTGGCTTTCAAAGATGTTCATAAGTTGCCGCTGCCGCCGACCTGCATGGGCTGTGGCAAGCGCACAGCCTGCATGATGCAAAAAATGACCACTGAATCATGAAACGATACTTTTCACTCAGGGAGGTCGCTTCAGCGGTGGTGCTGATGATCGGCCTGACTCGCATGACAGGCTACTTTTTGGGAAATCAGGTGCTACAGGGCATCGGGGCTGTGAGCGGTGTTGCGCCGTTTACGAAGGTTTTTTGCTCCGCAGATGGGTATGAGGCCTTTACGGCTCGTTTTTGGCTGCGAGGTCAAAAAGCAGATGGTAGCACCGAGGAGCTGGAAATGACGCCAGAGCGCTATGCACGGCTGCGAGGTCCCTACATGCGAAGGAATGTGTATGGTGCGGCATTGGTCTTTGCGCCCAAGCTGCCGCAACCGCTGCGTGAGAGTCTGCACGCGAATGCTTTGCGTCCGCACTCGACGATGTGGCGGGAGCTGGGGCTGCCGGAGGACTGGATCAGTGCAACGATCCGCATACACGACCGTGAGGGCCAAGAATGGGATTTTTCCATCACTCCAAAGTCATGAACGCACGAGGCAATTCAGTTTTTCGCGTGGTGTTTGGTGCTTATTTGGTGCTGCACTTTGGTATGCTGGTGCCATATGCTGCGGAGTTATTTGGCTCTGCGGGATTGGTCCCCGATCCCGTGCTGAATCCATTGCATGGACTGTTTCCGAATCCGCTCGCGGTGTGGGACATTGCGACGCCGTGGTGCGTGGCGCTGACGCTGTTGGCTGGCTGCTTTATGCTTGGTTGGTGGCCGCGTATGGCGGCGCTATTGATGTGGTTTGGCAGTACAGCGTTGTTTCATCGCAATAATCTGACGGCGAACCCATCTCTGGCTTACTTGGGGCTCATGCTGGTGTTATGTGCTTTGGCGCGGCGAGATGGTTCATTGCCGCGCATGGCGCTGGTGTGTGCCTGGGTGCTGCTGGCGGTGGGCTATACTTTTAGCGGCATCACCAAGCTGGAGAGTGCGAGCTGGATCGATGGTAGTGCGATGATACGGCTGATGGAGAATCCACTAGTTCGTGATTGGTCTCCGCGTGTCTGGATGATGGCGCTGCCTGCGTGGATGCTGCAAATGCTGACTTGGGGCACCTTGGCGCTGGAGTTGCTTTTTCTGCCGCTATGCACTTTTGCCAATGGGAGAAAATGGGCCTGGATCGCTGCGGTGAGCATGCACTTGGGCATTTTGATGCTGGTTGATTTTGCTGACCTGACGCTGGGGATGCTGATGGTGCATTTGTTCGTCTTTGATGCCGCCTGGGTGCCTGCTCGGTGGCGTGCCACCAGCGGTTACCGATTCCTTTTTCTCTATGAAACGCACCCAACTGTCTCGTGACCATTTGATCATCCTCTTTTCACTCATGTGTGTGTGCTTAGCGAGCTGTCGCTCTTCGGATGCACCACTGCATGATGGTCGTGTGCCTTTCCGCTGGATGGAGTCGGTGCCAGCGGGCGGCGAAGCGGCTTTCTCGCTTTGCGGGATGCATTTGCCGGGGCACAAAGGCTCGCAGGAGATGATCGCCGCTGTGCGTGCGGGGGATGTGGTGGCTTTTCACATGAGCCATGCGGAAGCGCGGGCCTATTTGCGACGCGGAACGATCCAGAAGCTGCCATACGAGCTCTTTCGCTATGGCCATGTGGCGCTGGTAGTGCCGAGCGGTGGCGAGTGGCGGCTGCTACAGATCGCCATGGGCCAAAAGGCGGACATGAACTCTGGGCGTGAGTATTTGAAGGATAAATCGTGGTCGCTATTTCGTCCCAGGGCAGGGGATATTGATCTGGGGCGGCTCAGGGCATTTTGCCAAATCGTGACGGATGAAAAAGCGGCCGCCTACGACATGACCGCCACGCTGGGGCTGCGCAATCGTGGTCTGAAGCCCGATGAAGGCGATAATATCTCTCCACGCTACACCTGCGCGACGCTGGTCATCGCTGCGCTGCATTACGCAGGCTATCCGCTACGGGTTACACTCTGTGGCGGCGTGATGGACATCATCACGCCGGGCCAAGTAGTGCGTGCAAAGGTGGGCTTTAGGAAAGAGCCTTCACTTCAAAACCAGCGCGGTATTCGCGAGTGAGCAGGGCCAGAGCCTCGGGTGTCGCGGTGGGACCCGTGAAGGTCTCTGCGGCAGAGTCGATCTCGAGCATGGGACCCATTTTGATGTCGAGTGTGGCGGCATCGAGTTCATTGCGACCGAGGTGATCATGGAAGTCAGCGATGACGTCATTCCAGGGCTGGAAGTCTTTCAAAGCGGCCTCCGCTTGCTCCCGATTGAATTTCTGACCGAGACGGTAGCTGATGTTTGCCAGGTGGCACCAGGCGCTGGAGTAGTGGATGGCCTCGACTTCGGCCTTCAGGTCCGTTGGCTTGCGGCTGCGCATGGCGGCGATGAAATTGGCCGCGTGGGTCTTGCCGCCATCGCCTTTGAAGGTGTGGAGCTTTTTGCCTTCGGCATCGAAGGCGCTGCCACCGCCGCGATTGCCGGTGTAGTAACCGTCTTCACACTCGATGACCAGGAAGGCTGCCGTGCGGCGGCGCAGATACACATCAGGCGCATTCATGCCCTTCTGGCGTGGGAGATTGTGGAAATCGACGATCACAGGGATAGCCCCCGTGTCCATGTAGGCAAAGTGCGTGTTCGGTGTCTCGCCAGCATCATTCCAGCCGAAGCGGCCACCACCGGCGATGACACGCTTTGGCAGAGGCACTTGGTCACGGAAGACCACATTGCGCAGGTCATCGAGAATGTGCGGGCCCCAGTTGCCCATTTCGCCGTTGCCGGTGTTCCAGTCCCAATGCCAGTCGTAGTGGAATTTGTCGCGGAAGAGCGGCTCATCCTTCGCAGGCCCGAGCCATAGATCGTAATTCACGGTCGGCGGTGGCGTGAGCGGTGTGTCGCGTTTGCCGATGGTCTTGCGCATGCTGTAGTGATTGCAGCGCACGTATTTGATTTTTCCCAGCACGCCGCTGTCCAGGTAGGCTTTGATCTCGTCTTGAAGTGGGTCACTGCGCTGCTGCGTGCCGCCTTGGACAATGCGGTTGTGTTTGCGAGCGGCACGGACGAGCTGGCGGCCTTCCCAGATGGTATGCGACACGGGTTTTTCGACGTACACGTCTTTTCCGGCCTCCATGGCCCAGATCGCGGCGAGGACATGCCAATGATTCCCCGTTGAGACGATGACGCCGTCGATGGACTTGTCCTCCAGCACCTTGCGCAGGTCCTGCGTGGTCTGTGCATTCGGGTATTTCAGCTTTGCACGGTCGAGTGCGGCGGTGTCTGGATCACAGAGCCATGCGATCTCCACCCCGGGCAATGCTGCCATGCGTGCCGCATTGCCACTACCCTGGCCGCCGAGGCCGATGCTAGCGAGTCGGATTTTGTCATTGGCACCGAGAACGCGGCTGGCCGAGAGCGCGGTGAAAGCGAGAGATTGAGTGATGAATGTGCGGCGTGAGGACATGAGGTGAGAGGATGGAAAGTGGATTATTTGCGCAGATTTTCGTCCTAAAGTCAATATTCTGTGTGAAGCCCGCCTTCGCCGTCGCTTCTTGCTGCAGAGACGGCGATGGCAATGTGTCGTGAGCAAGCTGCCTAACGGCTAGAGCAATTTAAATAATACTATAACCGAAAGAGTTAAGGGCACCTCTGGAAACCTCCTTTCCCCAGGCAATTCATTGATTGAGAGCAAACATAGGCCATAAAAGGGGCCATGAAGCGCTACCGCAAGACAGAACGAGGCGGCGGACTGTTCTCCGCCATTGAACATGAGCAGGCCGTCGCCGCCAAAACCCTCGGCATCCTCAAGCTGCGCGACGTTATCTCTTGGGAAAGTTTCCGCCCGCTGCTCGAAGATCTCACTGGCTACGCCACCCGCGACTGGACCAAGGGCGGCAAGCCCCCGTTCGACCCGGTGCTGATGTTCAAAGTCCTTGTGCTACAGAAGTTCCACGGCCTCAGCGACGACGCCAAAACACTCTGGGACTTCAAGCAACGCATCGAAGAGGACGGTCGCGAAGGCGGTCGCAAACTCTTCGACACCTTCGGCCAGATGCTCGAAAGCAAAGGCATCGTCGCGCGAGAAGGCAGCATCGTGGACGCCAGCTTCACGGAAGCCCCACGCCAGCGCAACAGCCGCGAGGCGAACCAGCGCATCAAGCAGGGCGAACGCCCTGAAGAGTTCGACGAGAACCCCGCCGTGGGCCGCCAGAAAGACAGCGAAGCACGCTGGACGAAGAAGAACAACGAGTCGCACTACGGCTGGAAGAACCATGTGAAGGCCGACTTGAAAACCAAGATCATCCTGAACTCCACCACCACGCCAGCCAGCGTGCACGACAGTCAGGTGTTTGAAGGACTGCTTGATGACAAAGATCAGGCCGTGCTCGCCGACTCGGCCTATCACAGCGAGGAGCACGAGGCGCATCTCATCAAGATCAACGCGCAGGAGTTCCTGATGCGCAAAGCCACGCGAGGCCACCCGTTGAGCGAGAAAGAAATGCGCGCCAACCATACGATCAGCCGGATGCGTGTGAGGGTAGAGCACATCTTCGCGCGGATGGCGCAAATGGGAGCCGATCTATGTCGAAGCATCGGATTGAAACGAGCCACACAGCACAACCACCTCAGCAATCTGGTCTACAACATGGACCGCTATGCCTGTTTGGTTCGCTAAAGCATGCGAAAGCACCCGTAAAAGGTGATCAAAGCCAGAAAAGGCACCTACAAAGCCTCCAGAACCACCCAATCCCAGCGCCCCGAAGCGAAATAAGCCCTCTGCAAAACAAGACAGGAAGGTCGAAAAATCGTTTTTTCGCTCCCAAAAACGGACTTCAAAAAACACCCCCTATCCAGAGGTTTCCTCCAGTTGATGCGAGTCCCTTTTCGAAGATTTCTGACGTTTTCGACCAGTCAACCTCATGATTGCAAGGCACGTAGAAGAAATCGCTCGGGGTGATGTCCAAAAAGTTTGCGAGAGGCAGAAGAAAAAGCTCTCTGGCCAGCTTGAACTCCTCTTCATTGTTCTGGCCTTGGTTGATGATATCTCCGGTTATGCAAACCAAATCCGGGCGCAATCCTTTGCTTATTTGCTTCTTCAGGTCATCAAGCAAACCTGCTGCAACTGTTTCCAGCTAGACCCAATGCCGCTAAGCAAAAGGGTCGATGATGAGATCGTCGCTGGCTTGGAGAGAAGAGGTCGAGAGCAGGCGTGGCCATTTGCTCACGGGCTGTCGCACCTTGCGCTGGCAACTACGTCTTCGTCGCGCTGGCAACGCGGCTTGGGCGATTTGCTCTCGCGCTCGGCGCACCAGCACTCCTTGTGCCGCCTCGTCCATGAGGCCCTGCGCTGCCTCCAGCACCAGTAGCAGCGCTACGGTGTGCTCCAAACAGTGGCTCATGCTGATGCGCAGCGCTCCTGCCTGCCGGACTTCTTCATCCTCACTGCTCTGTGCGCAGGCTAGTCGCTCCTCAGCCACCAGTGAGCTGGCGATGAGGAGCGCGGCGAGTTCTTGCTGTGCTGTCTCAGTGCGTTGTGCGCTGAGCAAATGCCCTCCGTGAAGCACGAGCTTGAGTTCTTTGTAAAAGACTTCCTGTTCCCAGCGCTTCGCATACAACGTCAACAACTCACGCGCACTGCCCTGCTGCACGCTCAGGCTCGTCCACAGCCGCACCTTCACCCACTCTCCAGCGGCGTTGCGCACTCGCCCCACGATCTCGCGCACTGGCAACTCGCTCTGGCGCATCGGCGGATGTTTGCGCGGGCGGCCTCGCGCTTTGTTCGCCTCGGGTGTCTGCTTCTCGTCAGCTTTGGACGGAGCTGTTGTTGACGAGTCTGCGCATGGGCTCTCACGCTCGCGCAGACTCACCACCACCTCCGCACTGCCATCGGCATGCACGCTTTGCACTCGCACGGAGAGCTTTTGCCGCACTCGGACCAAAAGTGACTCTGCGTGCGCTGCGAATGTTTTTGCAGTTCTTTGAGCATCGGAGCCTGCCCGTAATAGCGGTCGGCGATGAGCAGGCTGCGAGGTTGGTAGCGCGGCGAGCAACGGATCGGCCAGCGATTTCTCATTGAGCGCACCCAGTGACATCGATACGGCCAGCGGTGCATGGGTGCCGAGCTCGACCAGCGTGCTCATGGAGAGCTTGGCAAAGGCTGCCTGCGCACGACGACTGCGGCTTTTGGGCACTTGGGCGTTGATCTGCACGGTGTTAAGCAGGTTCCACTGCCCACCGTCGATGCCGACCAAGCGCAGCCCGGCGAAAAACACGCTGGATGCCGCTGCTCACAGGCTAGCGGCACCAGGGAGTGGCGCATGCAGGCATCGAAAGCTTGGGTGGATATCTTCAAACGACGCTGGCTTAGCGCCGCGGGAGCCTGATGCGCACAGCAAAATAACGACCGATGATCTGCTGTAGGCTGCCGCAAGCGTGCAGACTTTGGGCGACCATGCCGGCGATGAGTTGCCAACCGAGAAGTTTGCGTCGCGGCCCTTGGTGCGTTGGCTCTGCCCGCAGTTCCTCGGGCAACTGCTCGACGCCGAGTTTTTTGCGGATGCGTGCAGAGAGATGATGTTCGTATCGCGGTGGGCTGGATGGCTTTACCATCTACCGCTAGTTGACTCAGCTACTCAGTTGTACAGCACTCTTTACGCTCCTCTTCGCTTTTTTGCTTAGCGGCATTGCAGCTAGACCGGTTCTCAAAAATAATGTCATATTGAGGCTGTACTTTTTAGAATTGCGGTAATTATTAATCCGGTAAATAGATAGCACGCATTATGAGGATGTGGTAATGGTGCGTCCGCATGAAAGAAGACGGACGCAAACTAAGCAAGGAACAACAGGTGGAAGCACGTCGCCGGGCGATGCTGCTGGCCAAAAAAGGCTGGAGTGAACATGACATTGCCGAGGCGGTGGGGGTGCATCCCCGCACTGTCCAGCAGTGGAAGCGGCACCAGCGCCAACACGGCACCGCAGCCCTGCTGTGCGACGAGCGCGGCAGGAAACATGGGGATAAACGGCTCATGAGCGCCGAGCAGGAGAAGGAAGTGCGCAGGCTCATCACCGACAGGTTGCCCGAGCAGTTGAAGCTGCCCTTTGCACTATGGACCCGCAAAGCTGTCGCCCAACTGCTGGACAAGCGCTTCGGGTTCAAGCTGCCCGTGCGCACCATGGGGCTGTATTTGAAGCGCTGGGGGTTCACACCCCAGAAGCCATTGAAGAAGGCCTACGAGCAGCGACCCAAGGAAGTCCAGGCGTGGCTGGAGCAGAAGTATCCGCAGATCGCAGCTCAGGCCAAGGCGGAAGGGGCCGAGATCTATTGGGGTGACCAGACCGGGGTCAACAACCAGCCCAATGCCGTGAGAGGCTACGCACCACGCGGAGAGACGCCCGAGATCAAGCAGATGTCCAAGCGCTTTGGTAGCTCGATGATGAGCGCGGTGAGCAACCGGGGGAGTTCGCGGTGGATGGTTTACAAAGGGGCACTGGACGCGCGGCTTCTCATCCGCTTTTTGGAGCGGATGGTTCGCTCGATGCAGGGGCGCAAAGTGTATCTCATCCTCGACAACCTGCGGGTGCATCACAGCAAGCCGGTGAAGGAGTGGCTGGAGCAGCATCAGGAGCAGATCGCGGTGCATCACCTGCCCAGCTACAGTCCAGAGCTCAATCCCGACGAGAGGCTCAACCGTGCGCTGAAAAGCAAACTGGGAGTGCTACCCGCCGCCCGGAGTGAGCGGGAGCTGCAAAAGCAGATCATCGGCCAGATGCGCTCATGCCAGAGGCTGCCAGAACAAGTCCGTGCCTTCTTTAAATCTGCCTCAACCCAATATGCAGCTTGATGTGCTATCTTAGTGCCGGATTAATAATAGGCGGCGGTGGCCCGCCCGTGCATCACACTCAATCTCGAAAACGCGACCTTGGAAGAGGTCGGCGTGGCGATGGATTGCTCACCCACGAAGAAGGGCTTTCGTCGGCTTCAAGCGCTGCGCTGGCTTTATGAAGGCAAGAGCCGCGAGCAAGTCGCTGACCTCTCAGGCTTCAGCCTGCGGCAGGTTTTGCGCTTCATCCAAGCCTTCAATCTCGCCGGCCTTGATGGTCTCATTCCCGGGTGTAGCAGCGGCCGTCGCCGAATCCTGCCCAAGGAACAAGTGAGCGGTAAAATCCTACCTCTCATCGAAGATCCGTCGCTGGCTGGATAGAGCCACTGGACTGCGGTGAAGTTGCACGGCTGGATCAAGCAGAACCTGCAAACGCAGCTCGGCTACAGCACCACCGTGCGCTATCTCCACGAGCACGATTACCGCCTCAAAGTTCCGCGCCCCTGGCCGCTCAACCAGGATGAGGACAAGCGCCAAGCCTTCTGCCAAAAGCTCCAGCGCTGGGTGGCCGATCCGAGCGTCGACCTGTGGTTCAGCGACGAAAGCGGCTTTGAAGGCGATCCGCGCCCGCGCCGCACCTGGACCAAGATCGGCAAGGTGCGCCACTCCCCGTATCTCGGTGAGCACATCCGCTACAATGTGTTTGGTGCCGTGCGGCCCAAAGATGGAAGGCTCGGCGCACTGCTCTTCAACCTATGCGACAGCGTCACTTTTCAGGTGTTCCTCGACACTCTGGCCGAAGAGAATCCGCACGTGGCAGGACGCCGCGCCATCCTGGTGCTCGACAACGCCTCATGGCACAAGACCAAGAGTCTTAACTGGCACCACTTTGAGCCCGAGTATCTGCCACCACGCTCGCCCGATCTCAAGGCCATCGAGCGTCTCTGGCTGCGCAGGAAGGCCGACTGGTTCAACGGCTGGATCGCCAAGACTTCCGAGCAACTTCAGGACCGTATCATCGAGTCCCTACGCTCTTTGTTCGACCAGCCATCCATCCTTCAGTCCCAGTGCCGCCCAAAGACGCGTTTATGACATTCTTTTTGAGAACCGGTCTAGACCCAATGCCGCTAAGCAAAAAAGCGAAGAGGAGCGAAAAGAGTGCTGTACAACTGAGTAGCTGAGTCAACTAGCGGTAGATGGTAAAGCCATCCAGCCCACCGCGATACGAACATCATCTCTCTGCACGCATCCGCAAAAAACTCGGCGTCGAGCAGTTGCCCGAGGAACTGCGGGCAGAGCCAACGCACCAAGGGCCGCGACGCAAACTTCTCGGTTGGCAACTCATCGCCGGCATGGTCGCCCAAAGTCTGCACGCTTGCGGCGGCCTACAGCAGATCATCGGTCGTTATTTTGCTGTGCGCATCAGGCTCCCGCGGCGCTAAGCCAGCGTCGTTTGAAGATATCCACCCAAGCTTTCGATGCCTGCATGCGCCACTCCCTGGTGCCGCTAGCCTGTGAGCAGCGGCATCCAGCGTGTTTTTTCGCCGGGCTGCGCTTGGTCGGCATCGACGGTGGGCAGTGGAACCTGCTTAACACCGTGCAGATCAACGCCCAAGTGCCCAAAAGCCGCAGTCGTCGTGCGCAGGCAGCCTTTGCCAAGCTCTCCATGAGCACGCTGGTCGAGCTCGGCACCCATGCACCGCTGGCCGTATCGATGTCACTGGGTGCGCTCAATGAGAAATCGCTGGCCGATCCGTTGCTCGCCGCGCTACCAGCTCGCAGCCTGCTCATCGCCGACCGCTATTACGGGCAGGCTCCGATGCTCAAAGAACTGCAAAAACATTCGCAGCGCACGCAGAGTCACTTTTTGGTCCGAGTGCGGCAAAAGCTCTCCGTGCGAGTGCAAAGCGTGCATGCCGATGGCAGTGCGGAGGTGGTGGTGAGTCTGCGCGAGCGTGAGAGCCCATGCGCAGACTCGTCAACAACAGCTCCGTCCAAAGCTGACGAGAAGCAGACACCCGAGGCGAACAAAGCGCGAGGCCGCCCGCGCAAACATCCGCCGATGCGCCAGAGCGAGTTGCCAGTGCGCGAGATCGTGGGGCGAGTGCGCAACGCCGCTGGAGAGTGGGTGAAGGTGCGGCTGTGGACGAGCCTGAGCGTGCAGCAGGGCAGTGCGCGTGAGTTGTTGGCGTTGTATGCGAAGCGCTGGGAACAGGAAGTCTTTTACAAAGAACTCAAGCTCGTGCTTCACGGAGGGCATTTGCTCAGCGCACAACGCACCGAGACAGCACAGCAAGAACTCGCCGCGCTCCTCATCGCCAGCTCACTGGTGGCTGAGGAGCGACTAGCCTGCGCACAGAGCAGTGAGGATGAAGAAGTCCGGCAGGCAGGAGCGCTGCGCATCAGCATGAGCCACTGTTTGGAGCACACCGTAGCGCTGCTACTGGTGCTGGAGGCAGCGCAGGGCCTCATGGACGAGGCGGCACAAGGAGTGCTGGTGCGCCGAGTGCGAGAGCAAATCGCCCAAGCCGCGTTGCCAGCGCGACGAAGACGTAGTTGCCAGCGCAAGGTGCGACAGCCCGTGAGCAAATGGCCACGCCTGCTCTCGACCTCTTCTCTCCAAGCCAGCGACGATCTCATCATCGACCCTTTTGCTTAGCGGCATTGGGTCTAGGCGTCATCTGGTGTGATGGCCAGTGCGGCTTCATAGGCATCCAGGGCGTCCTGTGCACGGCCAAAGAGCAGGAGGCAGTCTCCACGGCGGTTGTGAGCCTTCGCGGCGAGGGCGTTTTTCTTTTCATGCGCTGCGGGGATGCAGTCCTCCAGCGCCTCTAGGACGCCTTCACATGTCTGTTGAGCGGATTCCACGGCGGGGCCGGGCTCGGTTTGGTCTTTGAGGGTGTTTTTGACGTTTTCGAGCAGTGTTTCCATTGGGGCGATGGCGTAGTCACCGGCTCCACGCGTAGCGGCGAGTGCGTGCAGCGCTGTGAGGCATTCTTGCGTCTTGGCGGCTGCTGCTAGGCGTGTGATGGTTGCGAGATCTGGCACTGCGACGGGTGGTGAAGCTGGCATGCTGGAAGGGGCTGCGGTGGGGGCTGATTCTGGTGCTTGTCCGGCGAGGTAGATGTCTTCGCCGATGAGGCGGGAGTACTCGGCTGGAATCTGTGAGCCGCTGCTGCGCTCTAGCACGCCAGCGCGGGTGCGTTTGAATACCTGCTCGATGGTGAGCCCTGGGGTTAGCATGTGTTTGAGCAGCTCTTCGGTGTAGAGGCCGTTGGTGCCTTGGCCGTCATTGGCGGTGTGGCCTGCATCGGTGGAAAAGGCGATGAGGGAGCCTGCGGGCGGTTTCATCTCGCGGAGTCCGCCTGCGGCTGTGGCGGCGTCTCGTGCCTGTGGATCACGGGCGATGGGCGTGACACGGCAGGCATCGAGGATGACGAGGTTGCAGTGTGCACCGGCAGCGCTCATCTCAGCCACGGCTTGCTCCGCATTGAATAGCCGTGTTTCTGCAAGCATGCGCAGCGCGGTGCCCTCTGCGGAGCCGGGATCGTAGCCGCTTTTCACGGGTATGAGGTAGTTCGAGCCACTGACTGTGATGCCGTGGCCTGCGTAATAAAAGAGCGCCACCTCTGCGCCTGCACTCTTGCGCCGGAATGCGCTCACGGCTTCCAGCAGTTCGCTACGCGTGACATTGTGCTCCTCTAGTACGGTGAAGCCGAGGCTGCGTAGGGCCTTGGCCACAGCTTTGGCATCGTTGACCGGATTGCGCAGGGGACCGACGGCGGTCTCATACCGCGCATTACCGATGACGAGTGCCGTCCGCGTGCTCTGGGCCACAGCAGGTGTGGCGAGAAATGCGGCTAGGAGCATGAAAAGTCGTGCGTGGCTCATGCGCGGGAGTTTTGGACCTACGGCAAAAAACGAAAGAGAAAAAACCTGCGCCGCAGGGAAGTTCGAGTTTTGATTTTTATGCGCATCTCGGCCAGTCTGATGATCCGCGATGAATAAAACTCTGTTTCTTCCGCTTCTGCCGCTTTTCAGTGTGATGAGCTGCACCACACCACCGCCTCCAGCACCGCAGGAGGTGCCACGACTCGTCGCGGGTGATCCAGCGGCTCCATCCCAGGTGACTCCGCAGGAGGCACTCGGGATCGCTCAGAGCTACACCGCGCATGCATGGCAGCCTTTTGCGAAAAACATCCTCCACGCGGCAGACAAGGCAGGCGTGCAGGTGCATACGCCTGATATTGGCCACGAGCCCGCTCACGAACGACGTGGCTGGTGGGTGCCGGGGCA
This sequence comes from Verrucomicrobiaceae bacterium, assembly GCA_016713035.1. NCBI lineage: Bacteria > Pseudomonadati > Verrucomicrobiota > Verrucomicrobiia > Verrucomicrobiales > Verrucomicrobiaceae > Verrucomicrobiaceae bacterium. The sequence continues at coordinate 1,091,574 of JADJPW010000001.1, read as the reverse complement.
GGTGAATGAGGGCATTCCATACAAGTGGGGTGGCTTTGATGATCCTGCCTCCTTTGATGCGGCCATAGCGAATGGTCTGGCGGCTGGAGATGTCTCCTCGCCCGCAAAACGCCGTGCAGACAACGCTGGCGTGAGCAAGCAAGCAGCGGGCGTGGATTGCAGCGGCTTCGTCTCTCGCTGTCTGAAGCTGCCACGCGTGCATGACACGTCCCAACTGCCCTCTGTGTGCGATGAATTGCCCTCCATCAGCGATTTGCAGCCGGGGGATATTTTGAATATCCCGCGTCGTCATGTGCTGCTGTGCGCTGGCTGGGCAGACACGCAGCGCACCTGGCTCTATTATTACGAGACTGGCGGCGGTCCCGATTTCTGGCGGCCAGGGCTGAAGCAGGCACCGCTGGAGGCCCTGATCGCTCTCGGTTACAAGCCGCTGCGCTACAAAGGCATGGCACGCGAGGAGACTCCTCCTGGCAAGCAGCCGCGTGAAGTGCTCACTCGCTCGATCAAGGCGACCGCCACACGCGTCACGCAGCCGACGATCGGAGAGCCGTGATGAGGTGATTCTGGAGCTACCGAGCGCGGCGGCTAGCTCTGGCTTTCTCACGCCATTTCAGGAACGAAGTGCTCAGTTCTCAGTGCTCAGTGGCAACCACCAGGAGCAAATCAACTGACCACTAAGCACTAAGCACTCCGGCGAGGCGGACACGAAAACAGACTGAGGTGTTTTTTACCCAGAGTGTGAGAAATGCAGGCTAGCTCTGGCTTTCGGTCTCATTTTCTGCCTTCAGGCCTGGCAGGGCAGGGGCCTTGTCTGCGTAGCGGTCAAAGCGATTGGAGAGGATCAGCAATGTCGGAGCCCAGAGGCCGATGAAGATGCCAAAGCGCTCTGCGTGTGCCTGCTCATCGGGTGAGTCACCATTGAGGAACCACCAGATCCAGATGGAGAGCAGAATGGAGAAGATTCCGGCCTGGAAGCAGAGAGTATTGAGTGTGCGGCAGATGGAGGGATTCATATCGAGGCAAGTTGCCATGCAAAACCAGCCTGCGGCAAGTCGCCACCGATTTGATCGCAATAGCGGCCCATCAAATCGCACGTCTTGACCAGCTAGCGGCACAGACTTACATCCACCCGTATGAAACCCCACATAGGAGTCCTCGGACTCGGCATCATCGGCAGTCGCGTCACAGAGAATCTGCGCCAAGCAGGTCACGAAGTCTTCGTCTGGAGTCGCAGCGCCCGCTCGGTGCCGAACTTCCTCGCTTCACCGCGTGAGGTGGCAGAGTCCGCTGGCATCATCCAGATCTTCGTCCGAGACAGCGCAGCCCTGCTGGAGGCCATCACCGACATGCTGCCCGCGCTGCGGCCAGGGCACCTCGTCATGAATCACGCCACGGTGAGCAAAAAAGCCACCCTGGAGGCCGCGCGGCTAGTCGAGTCCACCGGAGCAGCCTTTCTCGATGCACCCTTCACGGGTAGCAAGATGGCTGCGCAGAATGGCAAGCTCTGTTACTACATCGGCGGCCCAGATTTGCTGCTGGAGCGTGCACGGCCCGTGCTGGAGGCCAGCGCGGCCAAAATCATCCCTCTCGGCCAAGTCGGTGATGCCATGGTGCTGAAAATCGTCACGAACCTGGTCTCCGCCGTGATCGTGGAGGCCGTGGCAGAGGCTGCCGCCATCACACAGGCACACGGCATTCACCTGGAGCGTCTGCATACCGCACTGGAGTCGAATGCGAACTACTCCACCCTCATCGGCATGAAGCTGCCCGCCATCATGAAAGGCGACTTCGAGCCACACTTCAGCCTGCGGAACATGCTGAAGGATGCCGACTTCGCCCGTGAGCTAGCGGCAGAGGCCAGCATCCAGGCTCCGGCGCTGGACTGCACCGCTGCGGCCATGCGCCGTGGTGTGGAGGCTGGAGAGGGCGATCTCGATTTCAGCGTCATCGGTCGGCGCTAAGGGCACACGCTTCTCAAACTTGACGCCCCCTATCCCTCCACCGTAGCGAAACCCATGCTCCGCCTGCTCCTCCTGCTCTCCCTCCCGCTCTTCATCGCCGATCAACTTAGCAAAAGCTACATCGCCGATCACTTCCAGCTCTACGCCAATGAGCAGGAGATCATCCCCGGCATTTTTTGGCTGCATCACGCTGCGAATACCGGCATGGCCTTTGGCATCCTGAATGGCTCTGCGTATGCGAACTACATCTTCACCGTCATCTACATCGCCGCATTGTTCTTTATCTGGACGATGCATCGCAAAGGCATGTTTCCCGGCTGGATGAGCCGTCTGGCCGCTGCGCTCATCGTCTCCGGCATCTTTGGGAATTTCACAGATCGCCTGTTCCGCTCCTCAGAGAGTGGGAAGCTCTTCCAGGGCACCTTCCTCGATGGCTACGTGGTGGATTTTTTGAAGTTCGATCTCGGATTCGCTCCATTTCATCCCTGGCCCTCTTTTAATGTCGCAGACTCCTGTGTCGTCTGTGCGGCCATTTTGCTCGTGCTCTCGACTTTTTTCGAGAAACCGCCAGAAAAGGCCACCGCGTGATTTGCGGCGCAGGATTCCGGCGTTTAAAGAGGCCCGCACGCACATGAAACCTGCCTCTCTCGCCTTACTCCTCGCTCTCTGCCCCACGCTCCACGCCGCGCCGAAGTGGATCGAAGCGGAATCCTTTACCAATCCAGGCGGCTGGGTGCTCGACACGCAGTTCATTGACGTGATGGGCTCGCCCTACCTCATGGCACACGGCATGGGCAAAGTGGTCAAAGACGCCGAAACGGAAATCGAGCTCCCTGCGGGCGAGTACACCCTCTGGGCACGCACGAAGAACTGGGTCGGCCCCTGGGATGCTCCAGGAGCACCGGGCCGCTTCCAGATCGCGGTGAATGGCGAGACGCTGAAGCATGAGTTCGGTGCCACGGGCAAAGATTGGCAGTGGGAAAAGGCCGGGCCGGTCAAAATCGACGGCAAAGCCAAAATCACGCTCAAAGACCTCACCGGCTTTGATGGCCGCGTGGACGCCATCGTGCTCAGTGATGACGCCAGCTTCACGCCGAGCACCGAGATGCGCAAAAAGATGCTCGGTTTGCCTGAGAAGGCTCCTGAAAGCAGCGAATACGACCTCGTCGTTGTCGGTGGCGGCTACTCCGGCATGGGCGCGGCCATTTCCGGTGCACGCCAGGGATTGAAGGTCGCCTTCATCCAGAATCGCCCCGTGCTCGGTGGCAATGGATCGAGCGAAATCCAGGTCTGGGCCATGGGCGGCACACGTCGCGGCCTGTATCCGCATCTTGGCGAAATCATCGAAGAATTCGCCGACCGCGCCAGCAACAGTCCCGCCGCTGATCCGCAGGAATTCAACGACAAGCTCAAGGAAGACACCGTCAAGGCAGAGAAGACGATCGAGCTATTCCTCAATACGCACGTCTATGGCGTAGAGATGAGCGCGGATAAAAAGAACATCCGCAGCGTCACCGGCCTCGATACCAAGACGGGCAAAGAAACCCGCTTCGTCGGCAAGCTCTTCGTCGATTGCACTGGCCACGGCAGCGTGGGTGCTCTCGCAGGTGCGGAGTTCATGATGGAAGAAAAAGGCCGCATGGGCATGAGCAACATGTGGGTCATGCAGAACCTCAAAAAGCCCGTCACCTGGCCCGCCACGCCCTGGGCACTGCCTTTGAAGCTCGAAGACTTCCCAGAGCCGAAAGCGCTTGCCCCCGTCGGCAAAAAGAACGCCGCCAACCAATCCGGCTACGACCTCGGCTACAATCCCGTGCCGAATCCTGAGGACTACGTCCACGGCGAGTGGTTCTGGGAAAGCGGCTTCGACAAGCACCCCATCAACGACCTCGAGCTCATCCGCGATCACAACTTCCGCGCCGTCTATGGAGCCGTCTCCGCCTTGAAGACCCTCAAAGCCGAAGCCTACGCCCAGCACGATCTCACCTGGCTCGCCTACATTGGTGGCCCGCGTGAAAGCCGCCGCATCGTCGGTGATCTCATCCTCAATGGCGAAGACATGGTCAAAGGCGTCATCCACCCCGATGGCTGCGTGCCCACCACCTGGGACCAAGACCTCCACTACCCGAAGCAGGAGTACATGAAAAACTTCCCCGACAATCCCTTCATCAGCCGCGCCGAGTTTGGTAAGCACACCGACCGCAAAAACGGCTACCCTGTGCCCTACCGCTGCTTTTACAGCAAAGACATCGGGAATCTCTTCATGGCCGGCCGCACCATCAGCGTCGAGCGCCACGCCCTCGGCTCCACCCGCGTCATGCGCACCTGCGGCATGATGGGCGAAGTCGTCGGCAAAGCCGCCTGGATCTGCGTGCGCCACCACACCAGCCCACGTGGCGTCTATGAGCAGTATCTCGACATCTTGAAGGACCTCATGTCCCAGCCCGGAGCCATGCGCCGCGACACGCTCGAAGGCAGCCTCTACCTGCCCCAGAACGCCAAAAAGCTGCCCGATACTGCCCTTTCCTCTGACAGCATCGACCCCAAAAAACTCGACGGCATTGTCATCGACGACAAAGAAGCCGAGCTGAACGGCAAATGGGCCCACGGCGAAGGCTTGAAGCCCTACATCGGCGATCACTACAGCTACGGAGCCGACAAAGACGCCAGTGCCCGCTTCGCCTTCAGCGTCAAAGAAACCGGCAAATACGAAGTCCGCATCTACTTCCAGCCCCACGCCAACCGCGCCAAAACCGCCCCCGTCACCGTCCTCAGCACCGACGGCGAAAAAGTCATCACTGTCGATCAATCCAAGCCCGCCAACGGCAAACAAGGAGCCCACACCCTCGGCACTTTCACCTTCACCGCAGGCGAAGAAGCCGCCGTCATCTTCCGCACCGCCGGAGCCGGTGGAAACGTGCACCTGGATGCCGTGCAGGTCGTTCCGGCGAAGTGATGCTCCTCGCTAGAATGAGGAAGGAATGCGGCAGCCTGTTGGCCGTCGAGATTTCGGGGGCTTCCCCTCGCCTATCGAAGCGAAACCATTTCCAAAAGAACTCCATTTTCGCGACAGCGTCGTGGAGTGCGGTGGCATAGGTGCAAGGGCACCTTGCATCGGCGACACCGCTGTCGAGCGATCAAAAGGGTGTCCGAGGTCGAAGTGAGCACTCCGGCTAGCGACAGCGGTGTCGCGCCTAGGCTTGCCACACGCACTCCACGACGCTGCCGCGTTCTTCGGGCTGCGCCTAAGCGTGATCTATTTTTGATGCACCGACTTCCCAGATGAAGCTAATCCTCCCGTGCTTCGGCGATGTGGGAGCGGTACCAGGCGTAGGTGGATGCGACGCCGTCGCGGAAGGGGATCTTCGAGTGCCAGCCCATGTTGGAGAGTCTTGTGACATCCAGTAGGCGACGTGGGTTGCCGTCTGGCTTGCTGGTGTCCCAGACGATTTTGCCACGGAAGCCGGTGACTTCTTGGAGCACCTCGGCGGCCTCGCGGATACGGATTTCTTCGCCGCAGCCGACGTTCACGATTTCTTCACCGTTGTAGTTTTCGAGCAAGAAGGCGCAGGCGTCTGCGAGGTCGTCGCAGTGCATGAATTCACGGCTCGGGCTGCCGGTGCCCCAGAGAGTCACTTCTGCGCGGTCCTGTGTGGCAGCCTCATGGAATTTCCGCATCAGCGATGGCAGCACATGGGAATGATCTGGGTGGAAGTTATCGCCTGGGCCATAGAGGTTCGCGGGCATGGCGGTGATGAAGTCTGCGCCAAATTGCCGCCGGTAGGCCTGACAGAGGGTGATGCCGGCGATTTTCGCCACGGAGTAGGGCATGTTGGTGGTCTCCATGGGGCCGGTGAGCAGTGAATCCTCCCGCAGCGGCATGGGGGCCGTTTTGGGGTAGATGCAGGTGCTGCCGAGGAAGAGGAGCTTTTTCACGCCGCAGGTGTGGCAGGCTTCGATGACGGCATTTTGGATTTTGAGGTTCTCCAGGAGGAAAACGACTGGCATGGCGGCATTTGCGCCGATGCCGCCGACCTTTGCGGCGGCGAGGATGACGTATTCTGGCCGCTCTTTTTCAAAAAAGGCCTGCACCGCCAGAGGATCACGCAGATCGAGTTCTTCGCGTCCCCGAGTGAGGATTTCCCAATCGGGCAGTTTTTGATAATGGCGGACGAGGGCACCGCCTACGAGCCCACGATGGCCGGCGATGAAGATGCGTTTCGGTTTGATCATGCGTTGAAGTAAAAAAGGCCCCGTTTTGCTCGGATGCTCAGACCACGGTGCCGCGTGAGTTTTTGCGCGGCTGCTTTTTGGGCTGTTGGCGCTCGGGCTCCCCCAGATCTTGGAGGATGGTGTCTTCTGGCAGTGGTTCTGCACCCTCTTGGCCTTTGGATTCTGGGTCGTGGTAAGGTGTGTGTTTTTGATAGAGCTGTAGGCGGCCCTGGAACTCGGATTCCAGCTTGGAGCGGTCTTCTTTGCTGATTTTTTTGTCTTCGGCGAGCAGGGTGAGCGTGCGTTTTTGCCAGAGCTCGGCCTCTTTGTATTCGCCATTGCGTGCGAGGGCTGCGGCCATGGTATCGACCATCTCGTAGGGGTGCTCTTCACGCTGCTCGACCTCGACGACGAGCTTTAGGGCACGTTTTGCCTGCTCCACGGCTTTTTCGCCGTTGTGCATGTCATCATCTGGGCAGGTGGCGTAGAACCAGGCCAGATTATTCGCTGACCAGGGGTCCTCCGATGTGGCTGCGACCTGATACCATGCGCGTGCACGGCGGTAATCGACGGGGACGCCTTCTCCAGTGTAATAGAGATTGGCCAGGCGGGTCATTGCTGGCACGAAGTTTTGCTGTGCGGAGCGTAGATACCAGAGGGCGGCTTTTGCGGCGCTTTTGGCCACGCCAACACCACTTTCCAATTTCGCGGCGTAGGCTGTCTGTGCCTGGGCTAGGCCCTGCTCGGCGGCTTTTTTGAACCAACTCGCGGCCTTCACGGGATCTTTGCTCACGCCGATGCCGTCTTCGTAAAGGATGCCGAGCTGGTGCTGCGAGGCGGGGAATCCACTGGCGGCACCTTTTTCATACCACTCATGCGCACGGGCGATGTCTTTTGGGACGCCGACTCCGTCTTCAAAGAGGGTGCCCATGACGTGCATGGCTTGGCGGTGCTTTTGTTTGGCGGCTTTTTCGATCCATTTGGCACCTTCTTTGGCGTCTTTGCGCAATCCCTCGCCGGTGACTTGGCGCACACCGGCCTCGAACTGTGCATCGGCGTCACCGCTGTTGGCACGGCGCATGAGCTCCTCTTCATCCGCAGCACGTCCCTGCGCCCAAGCAGACGCAGCGGCAAAGGTGAGTACACTCATCAACAAGGATAAAAACAGTCTTCCGTGGGATTTCATACGGGGGGACTGTACGTGGCACCCTGCGTGATCTCAACGAACAATCTGCTGGCCCCTCAGCTTTTCGGCCATGGGGGCTTTTCTGTTCTGGGGATGGATTGGTGCTCGCATTTTCGCGGAGTCGGCGCTTCATGCTGGGCATGGCTGCTGCCGTTTCCATCACCGATCTCGCCTTTGCCTACCCAGGGAGTGATTTCCGCCTGGAGGTGGCGCGGCTGGAGGTGGGCGAGGCATCGACGCTGGCTCTGGCGGGGGCCAGTGGTGGTGGGAAGACGACGCTGCTGCGCCTCATCACGGGGCTGCTCACGGCGCAGAGAGGCCGTATTCAGCTCGATGAACAGGATTTTAGCTCCCTGAGCCCGGAATCACGGCGTGCCTTCCGCCTACGGCATGTGGGGCTGGTGTTTCAGGACTTCGCGCTGCTCGATTACCTCACGGTGGAGGAGAATGTGCTGCTGCCACACCAGTTCAGCCGCGAGTGTCTGGCCAAGGCGGTGGAAAACCTGCCCATCCTGCTCGATCGGCTGCAAATCGCCCCGCATCGTGCACGGCTCGTGTCCCGCCTCTCGCAGGGGGAGCGCCAGCGGGTCGCTATCGCCCGTGCTCTGGCCCATCAGCCGCGTTTTGTGCTGGCGGATGAGCCTACGGCCTCGCTCGATCCGCAGCGTGGTCGTATCGTGACGGATCTGCTAATCGAAGATGCGCGGCAGCGTGGCAGTGCGCTCATCGTGGTGACGCATGATCATTCACTGCTGCCCAGCTTTGATCAGACGCGACGCATGGAGGAATTCACCTTTGGGGTGAGCGGGGGCTAGAGCGTGGGGCTCTGCATGTGCTGAGCTGGTTTGAAACGTTTTGCGCTGGGCTGTGTTCATGCTGCTACCATTCTCCGCCTCATGGAATCGAATCCACCACCTGCTGCATCCCTGTTTGTTTTGCTACGCAATGCAGCGTTGCTCATCGGATTGGCCGTGGGGCTGGGAGGGGCTGTGTGGGTGCTAGGCATGCCCCAGATGGCGAGTAGGCCGCTGGCGGCGGTGGACCCAGAAGTGAAAAATGCCGCGAAGGCCGTGGACGCGGCTTTTGAGGCGGATTGGGCGGCTAAGGGGCTCACGCCTGTCGCGAAGGCGGATTCGCTCACGCTTGCTCGTAGGCTGTCGCTGGCTCTGACGGGTAGTATTCCGTCTTTGGAGGAGTTGCGGGCTGCGGAGGCCGTGCGGGAAGGGGATTTTGCTTCGCTCTGGCTTGAGCGACTTTTGAGTGACCGGCGCAGCAGTGATTATCTCGCCGAGCGGCTCACGCGGGTGCTCGTGGGGACGGAAAATGGGCCGTTTTTGATCTATCGGCGTCGTAGGCTGGTAGAGTGGCTCAGTGAGGCCCTGATGAAAAACCGGCCCTACGACCAGATCGTGCGAGAGCTCATCACGGCCAATGGCATGTGGACGACCAATCCGGCGGTGAACTTCATCAGCGTGACCAACGAGAACAAAAAGGGGCCGGATGAGGTGAAGCTGGCTGCCCGTGTGAGCCGTGCCTTCCTCGCCACACGCATCGACTGTGTGCAGTGCCATGATGGGAAGCTCGGTAGCGCCTGGAAGCAGACGGATTTCCATCAACTGGCGGCGTTTTTCGGCCAAGCTGGATTCGCTCTCAATGGACTGCGGGATGACCCCAAAAGCCGGTATCAGAACCGCTACCTCGGAGAGACCAAGGAGCACGCCATCGCAGCGCAGGTGCCGTGGCGGCCCGATTTGCTGCCACAGAAGGGCAGCCCACGGCAGCAACTGGCCACATGGATCACTGCGGGTGAAAACCATGCCTTTTCCCGTGCCATCGTGAATCGTATGTGGGCGCTGCTTTTGAATCGGCCACTCATCATGCCGGTGGATGACATCTCGCACACGGGACCGTGGCCTCCCGGTCTGGAGGTGCTGGCGCAGGACTTCGCCGCGCATGGCTATGATCTGCGGCGGCTCATCCGCGTGATCGCAAGCACGCGTGTCTTTCAGATGCGTAGCGACAGTGGTGATCCTGAGCATCCCGTCACGGCGCTGGCGGAGCAGAGCTGGGCCGCTTTCCCAGTCACGCGACTGCGTCCAGAGCAGATGGCTGGCAGTGTCATCCAGGCTGCCTCACTGACTACGCTGGATGCAGATACGCATGTGCTCTTCCGTCTGAAGCGTGATGCTGACATCGCGAATTTTGTGAAACGCTATGGCGATACAGGTGAGGATGATTTCACGGATGGAGGAGGCACCATCCCGCAGCGCCTACTGCTGATGAATGGCAACATGGTCACTGATAACGTGCGTGATAATCCGCTCCTGAATGCGCCTTCACGCATTCGTTTGTTGGCGCCGGATACTCGCCGTGCGGTGGAGGCTGCGTTTTTGGCTGTTTTTACCCGGAGGCCCACTGCGGCGGAGGCTGCGCACTTTGAGTCGCTGCTGGCAGCGGCGGCGGGGGCTCAAGTGCGTGATAACATCATGTCGGACCTGTTTTGGACGCTGATGAATGCCACCGAGTTCTCTTGGAATCACTGAGAGCCGTTCGTTGCCGTCGCGGCAGGCCTCGCCAGAGTGGCGGCGCATGCCGGACATCGTTCTCGCCACGCTCAATGCGAAATACATCCACGCCTCATTCGGGCTACGCTGCCTCATGGCCAATCTGGGCGAGCTACGCGACCGCGCAGAGCTGCTGGAGTTCGTCATTCAACAGCAGCCCTTAGAAATCGCGGAGGCGATCCTGATGCGGGAGCCACGCATCGTCGGATTTGGCGTGTACATCTGGAATGTGACGCAGACGACCGAGGTGGTGGCACTGCTGAAGCGGCTACGCCCGGAGCTAATCGTCATCCTCGGTGGGCCGGAGGTCTCGCATGAGACGGAGGGGCAGCCTATCGTGGCGCTGGCGGATCATGTCATCACGGGTGAGGCGGATGTGAAATTCGCGTCCGTGTGTGGGGAGCTGTTGCGTGGAGATGCTTCGATGAGCCGGATCATTCCGGCGGAATTGCCACCACTGGCGCAGCTCGCATCACCGTATGAGCTTTATACAGACAGTGATTTAGCCCATCGAGTGATCTATGTGGAGGCATCCCGCGGTTGCCCCTTTACGTGTGAGTTCTGCCTCTCGTCGCTGGATATTCCAGTGCGGGCATTTCCGCTGGAGTCCTTTCTCGCGGCGATGCAGCGGCTGCTCGATCGTGGGGCCATGCAGTTCAAGTTTGTGGATCGTACCTTCAATCTGCATTTGCCCACCAGCACGGCGATTTTGCAGTTCTTTCTCGACCGCTGGCGTGAGGGATTGTTCCTGCACTTTGAGATGGTGCCAGATCGGCTGCCAGAGGGGCTGCGGGCACTCATTCGGCAATTTCCGCCCGGAGCGGTGCAGTTTGAGGTGGGCATCCAGACCTTTGATGATGAGGCATCGAAAAACATCAGCCGCAGGCAGAATCTGGAGCGCTTGGCGGATAATTTCCGCTTCCTGCGGGAGGAAACCGGCGTCCACATCCATGCGGACCTCATCGTCGGACTGCCAGGGGAGGGGGTGGAGAGCTTTGGGCGTGGTTTTGACCGCCTGCTGCGCCTAGGGCCGCAGGAGATCCAAGTAGGCATCCTCAAGCGCCTACGCGGCACACCGATCACGCGGCATGATGCGGAGTACGGCATGATTTACGCTGCGCATCCGCCATACGAGATCCTCGCCACGCGTGACATTCCCTTTGAGCAGATGCAGCGCATGCGGCGCTTTGCCCGCTATTGGGACATGGTGGCCAATAGTGGCCATTTCACCGGTACACTGGCCCTGATGTGGCAGGATGTGCCTTCGCCCTTTGAGCAATTCATGAGCTTCAGCGAGTGGTTGCATGCCAAACTGGGCCGCACGCACCAGATCGCGCTGCAAGTGCTCGCTCGGGCACTCTTTGACTACCTCACGGCGGAAAAAGGCATCGATCCGGCACTCGCTACGTCCACCTTGGAAATCGACTGGTACCGCTCTCCAGGCCGGGAAACGCTCAATCTCCGTGGGAGTGCCAAAATAGCCCCCGCAGCCGCAAAAACCGCCGCGAAGCGCCAGGCACGGCACACGCCGCAGCAGGCGTGATTTCGCCCCCCGGCATCACACGGCACTCGACACCACTCTGAGCCCGTCTATTCACTGCCGCGCCATGCCTGACTCCAAACTCCTCGGCCAGCTCCTCCTCATGGGAGTGCCTGGCGCTGAACTCGACTCCGAAACCGCTGCCCGCCTGAAAAAGCTCCAGCCCGGCGGCTTCATCCTCTTTGGTCGGAACATTCAGAGCCCCACACAGCTCCGTAAGCTCATCGACGACTTGCGTGACATCTCCGACATCGAGCCCTTCATCACCATCGACCAGGAAGGTGGGCGTGTCTCTCGCCTGCGCCTCATCGGCGAAGAGCCGCCGAATGCGCAATCCCTCCGCGACAAAGGCGAGCCCGAGCTGATCCGCCGCCATGGCAAGCTCACAGGGCAGGTTTTGCGCCACTTCGGCTTCAATCTCGATCTGTGCCCGGTTTTGGACATCAGCTACGACGATGCAGCGGATAACTCGCTCAAAGGCCGCACCTATGGCCGTGATCCGCAGCAGGTGATCGACAACGCGGGCATCTTTAACCGTGCCATGCGCAAAGAAGGCATCCTCAGCTGTGGCAAGCACTTCCCTGGCTACGGCCCTGCGGAGTGTGATCCGCATGAGTTCCTGCCAGTGATCACCAAAAGCCGTGAGGAGATGGAAAAGAGCGAGCTGCTGCCCTACTCCGCGCTGCTGCCAGAGCTTGATAGCGTGATGACCTGTCACAGCAACTACACCGCCTACGATCCAGACCGTGGTCGCTGGCCAGCTAGCCTCAGCTACAACATCGTCACCAAGCTGCTGCGGCATCAATACGCCTTCGACGGCCTAGCCATGACCGACGACCTCGATATGGGAGCCATTCTCAATGAAGTCACCTTTGAGCAGGCGATCCAGGAAGCTGTGCGTGCAGGCAATGACCTAGTCATGATCTGCCACCGCGTCGAAATGGTGGAGCAGGCACGTCAGCATCTGGAAGGCGTGGAGGCCCCCGCCATTCACGATGCGCTGGCACGGATCGAAAAGACCAAAAAGCGCCTCGTGCAGCCAGATAAGTTCGATCTCGACCGCTTTGCGGCCATCAATCGCGACATCTGGCAGCTCCGCGTCGATACCCTGGGCGAGGAGCGTGCGAAGCTGCTCAGTGTCGAAGACGGCAAGCGCTCCCCTGTGGAGCTGTATTGAGCCGAGTCAGCGAACACGCGGGAGTGAGGAAAGGTTCCGCACTCCGCATGCGTTCACAGGCACATGCTTCTCCATTCACGACGTTCCTTTTTGCAGACCTCCGCCTGCGGCTTTGGCTCGCTGGCGCTTTCTGCGCTAGGTAGCCCGCTGGCGAATAAGCGCTCCCACCACGCACCACGGGCAAAGCGAGTGATTTTCCTCTTCATGCAGGGCGGTGTGAGCCATGTGGACAGCTATGACTACAAGCCGCGCCTGCTCAAAGACGACGGCAAGATCATCGAAGTCATGGACTCCCGCGCAGTGGCCAAGACGGGCAAAGGTGCCCTGCAACGCGTGATGAAACCGCTGTGGGACTTCCAGCAGCACGGTGAGACGGGCCACTGGGCCTCAAATCTCTTTCCGAACATCAATCGCCACATCGACGACCTGTGCTTCCTGCACGGCATGCACACAGAAGGCGTGGCCCATGGGCCTGCGACGCTGTTTTTGCACACTGGCACCACCAGCAATGTGCGGCCCAGCATGGGTGCGTGGGTGATGTATGGCCTGGGTGCAGAAAATGACAATCTGCCCGGCTTTGTCACCATCAGCCCCTCCCTCGGCAATGGTGGACCGCGGAACTACGGCACCGCCTTTCTCCCCGCTGTCTTCCAGGGCACGCCCGTAGGCCGCAGTGGCCTGCCAGCGAGGGAAAGCGGCATCAAAAACATCACCAACAGCATCTGGACGCCGGAGCAGCAGCGGAAGCAGTTCAGTCTGCTGCAATCGCTCAATGCCCAGCAAGCCGCCCGCGCCATGCCCGGTGACACCGACATCGACGCCGTGATCCGCAGCTATGAGCTAGCCGCACGCATGCAGATGAATGCCCCCGGTGTGCTCGATCTCGCTGGCGAGTCAGAGGCCACGCAGAAGCTCTACGGCATCGACGATCCCAAGACGGAAAACTTTGGCCGTCAGTGCCTCATGGCCCGCCGCCTCGCCGAGCAGGGCGTGCGCTACATCCAGGTCAATTATGGCGATAACTCGAACAATCCCGCCTGGGACCAGCACAGCAATCTACCGAAGCACGGCGACCACGCCGCCGCCGTCGATAAACCCATCGCTGGCCTGCTCGATGACCTGAAGCAGCGCGGCCTGCTGGAGGACACCATCGTCTGGTGGGGCGGTGAATTCGGCCGCACACCCTACGCCGAGAAAAATGGCACGGGCCGCGATCACAATCCGCTCGGCTTCACCGTGTGGATGGCCGGTGGTGGCTTTAAGCCGGGCCTCTCCTATGGCGAGACAGACGAGATCGGCCACATGGCCGTCGATGGCAAAGTCCACATGCATGATCTGCACGCTACCATCCTGCACCAGCTCGGCCTGGATCATGAGAAGCTCACCTTCCGCCACGCTGGGCGCGATTTCCGCCTCACGGATATCCACGGCCATGTGGTGAAGGAAGTGCTCGCGTGAGGGCTCCCATAGGGCGTCACGCGTGGTCGAAAGGGGAGCAATCTGGCGGTTGCACGGCAGCGGCACCGCCGCCAACGTCTTCCCTGTAACCACCCACCGAGACGCCATGCTCCGCACCGCTCTTTTTTCCATCTTTCTCGCCACGTCGGCTCTTCTGCACGGCGCAGGGGCTGCAGGAGTGAGCTCGCAGCCCTGGGGTGCCACCGCAGGCCTGGGAGAAGAGGTGCGGCTCTACACCCTCCGTAATGACAAAGGCATGGAGGCCCGCGTGACGAATTACGGTGCCATCCTCGTCTCCCTGATTGCCCCAGACCGCCAGGGGCACTTTGCAGACGTGGTGCTGGGTTTTGACTCGCTAGCGGGCTATATGGGGAAGCATCCCGGCTTTGGCATCACCGTGGGTCGCTACGCAAACCGCATCGGCGGTGCCAGCTTCAAGCTCTTTGGCCATGAGGTGCGTGTGACACCCAATTCGGGGAAAAACCACATCCACGGCGGCGTGGAAAACTTCTCGCGCAAAGTATGGAAGGCATCTCCCATGCAGTTCGAGGGCAATCCCGCTGTCGAATTGAAGTACACCAGTCCAGACGGCGAGGAGGGATACCCTGGCACCCTCCATTGCTCCGTCATCTATGCTCTCAGCGCGGATAATACGCTGATCATCAAATACCACGCCACCACCAGCAAGACCACCGTGGTGAACCTCACCAACCACAGTTACTTCAATCTCGCGGGCGAGGGATCTGGCGATGTGCTGGCGCAGGAGATCATGATCGCCGCCACCGAGTACACGCCTACGGATGATGCACTGATTCCCACGGGTGATTTTGCGACAGTGGTGGGCACTCCATTGGAGTTCAATGTGCCGCTACCCATCGGTCTGCGCATCGACTCCGACTTTTCAGCACTGAAGCAGGGCAAAGGCTATGATCACAATTACATCCTAGCCAGGGGCACCGGCTTGCGGCTCGCCGCAAAGGCCCGCGACGCGAAAAGTGGCCGCGTCATGACGGTGCTCACCACGGAGCCTGGAGTGCAGTTTTACACCGGCAATCACCTCAAAGGCATCCTCGGCAAACAAGGCCACACCTACGGGAAGCGTCACGGCTTCTGCCTCGAAACACAGCATTACCCCGATAGCCCGAACCAGCCCGCCTTCCCCAGCACTGTGCTGCATCCGGGCGATGTGTATCAGAGCACCACCACCTTCCAGTTCAGCACCGAGTGATCACCGACGCGAATCAGCCACCACGTAATAAAACAGCGCCCGTTTTTGTCGCCGAGCCCATCGTGGATGCGGCTTTTGTGCAGGAGCAGGATTTTGCCGCCAGACAATACCGTGGCCGCCGCGAGAATCAGGAGGACTATTACGCCTTTGCAGACGCCACCGAGCCCGGAGAGCGCAGCCTGGAGCGGCTCATGCTCGTCGTCGGAGATGGACTCGGTGCCCATGCGGGTGGCAGTGTCGCTAGCTACATCGGTGTGAATGCCTTTGTGCGTGCCTATCATGAAGTCGAGGGGCATCCCGCGACCAAGCTCCTCCACGCACTGCACACGGCCAATGACACCCTCGGTTACATCACCGACCGCATGCCCTCCGTGGCTCCGCCGATGGGCACCACCATGATCGGTGTGCTCATCACGCATCACTGGATGGAATGGGTCAGCGTGGGGGATTCACCGCTTTTCCTCTTTCGCGAAGGCGTCCTCTCCAGGCTCAATCAAGATCACTCACTCGCTCCCCTCATCGACGAGCGGGCCGTGCGCGGTGAGATCAGCCATGAGGAAGCCGCCTCGCACCCAGATCGGCACACGCTCCAGTCCGCTCTGCTCGGTCAGCCGATGGCGCTCATCGACTCTCCTCCGCATCCTCTGAGCCTCCAGAAAGGTGACATCATCATCGGAGCCAGTGATGGCATCTTCACCCTTTCTCACAAGGCCCTGGAAGAGCTGCTCACCTTTGGCAAACACACCACCGCAGACAAAATCGCCGACGCCATCATCTTTGCCATCCGTCGCATCAATTACGAACGCCAAGACAACACCACCGTCGGCGTCGTCAAAATCGCGTAAGCACTGCGTCCCGTAGGCGGCGGCTCAGAGACGCTGCATCATGTAACTCAGGTCTAGGCGTGTTTATTGGCCATGAAATAGAGCACCGGCACCGCCATGCGGCTGATGAGTAGGCTGGCGATCTCTCCTGCCATCAAAGCGATGGCGAGGCCTTGGAAGATGGGATCGGCCAGGATCACGGCCGCTCCCACGACGACAGCCATCGCCGTCAGCAGCATGGGGCGGAAGCGCACGGCTCCAGCGTCGATCACAGCTTCACTCAGCGGCATGCCTTCACGCACTCGCAGCGCAATGAAATAGACCAGGATGATGCTGTTGCGCACCACGATGCCGCCGCCAGCCATGAAGCCAATCATGCTCGTAGCGGTGAAAAAGGCGTCCATGAGGCCGTGAGCAGGCAAAATACCCACCAGTGAGAATGGGATGGCGATCATCACGATCGCTGGCGTGATGAAGCTGCGGAACCAGCCGACCATCAGCACATAAATCAGGATCAAACAGGCCCCGAAGGCTGCTCCGAGATCGCGGAAGACCTCGATGGTGATATGCCACTCGCCGTCCCATTTCATCGCGGGTTCCGCATCGCTGAATGGCATGGCGGCATTGAGGATCTTCAACTCAGCGCCACTGCCGCCGAACTCGCGGGTATCGAGCTTCTTCAATGCTTCGTTCATCTGGAAAATGGCATACACGGGGCTTTCGATGACTCCGGCCACATCACCGATGACGTAGGTCACGGGCATGAGATTCTTGTGGTAGCGGCTTTTTTCGACTGTGACGTGCTCCACCTTTACTAGCTCACGCAGCGGCACCAGCGGAGAGCCACTGGCACCAGGCTCGGGCAGGGCATTGGCATCGCCAGAGCGCACGCGGAGAGCTAAAAGCTCCTCCGGCGTGGTTTTGGCGCTGCGGGGCAGTTCGAGGCGGATATTCACGTCTTCCTTCTCCTCTGGCTGATGCAAGAGATCGACGTTTTCGCCATCCACGGCGATTTTGAGTGTCTGCGAGATCGTGGCGGCGCTGATGCCGTGCAGAGCGGCTTTTTCTTTGTCGATGATGAAGCGGGATTTTTGCTGTTCGGCCTCGATATACCAATCCACATCGACCACACCCGGTGTGGACTTGAAGATGCCTTTGACTCGCTCTGCGAGCTTCAGCCTCGCGTCGTCATCAGGGCCGTAAATCTCCGCGACGAGGGTTTGCAGCACAGGCGGTCCCGGTGGCACTTCAGCAATGGCGACTCGGGCCATGTAGCGCTCTGCGATGGTTGCCACGGCTGGTCGGATGCGTTTGGCGATGTCATGGCTCTGCGCACGGCGCTCGTGCTTGCCGACGAGGTTCACCTGGATGTCAGCCACATTCGCACCACGGCGCATGAAGTAGTGACGCACGAGGCCGTTGAAGTTGTAGGGCGAGGCGACACCGGCATAGACTTGGTAATCGGTCACTTCCGGCTCGGTGCGGATCACTGCGGCCATTTCACGAGCGACGGCGGCGGTTTGCTCCAGCGAGGAGCCTTCTGGCATGTTCAGGATGACCTGGAACTCGCTCTTGTTGTCAAAAGGCAGCATTTTCACCTTCACCCAGCCCAGTCCGACAGTCGCCATGCTACCGAGTAACAGAAGCGTGATGCCGATGAGGAAAACCCAGCGCCAGCCCGCGTGATGCAGCAGTGGCCCCATGATGCGGCGGTAGAGTTTCGTGAAATAATCCTCGGGATGCTCACTGGCGTCATGATGAGCGAGGTCTTTCGCCGATGGCGTGCCTTCGGTGAGCGTGGAATACTTCTTACCCCAGCGCAGAATGCGAATCGAAGCCCAGGGCGTGACGATGAAGGCGATCAGCAGTGACCAAAACATCGCCGCACTGGCTCCGATCGGGATCGGGCGCATATACGGCCCCATCAGTCCGTCGACGAAGGCCATCGGCAGCACCGCCGCGATCACGGCGAAGGTGGCGAGTATCGTTGGATTGCCCACTTCGCCCACGGCTTCCACCGCGATGGCAGACCAGTTACGACCTTTGTTTTGCGGTAGGTGGAAATGCCGCACGATGTTCTCCACGACCACGATGGCATCATCGACCAGGATGCCGATGCTGAAGATGAGCGCGAAGAGCGTGATGCGATTCAGTGTGAAGCCGTAGAGATAAAAAATGAGCAAAGTGAGCGCCAGCGTGGCTGGGATAGCCACAGCGACGATGCCGCTCTCTCGCCAGCCGAGCGTGAGCCAGATCAGGATCGCCACGCTGAAAACGGCGATGCCCATGTGCAGCAGCAGCTCGTTGGACTTCTCCGCCGCCGTCTCGCCGTAGTTGCGCGTGATGCTGACGCTGACATCGGCGGGAATGGTGCTTCCTTTGAGCAGTTTGACTTTGTGCAGCACCTCATCCGCCACACTGATGGCATTCGCGCCGGGGCGCTTCGCGATGCTGAGAGTCACCGCAGGCTCTTCACTCGTCTTGGAGCCGTGGAAGACGTATTGCGCGGGTTCTTCACCTCCATCGACGATGTCCGCGACCTCTCGCAAATACACAGGGCGACCGCTAAAGACGCCGATGACCACATTGCCCACCTCCTCGGCTGTTTTGAGGAATGCGCCGGTTTCCACCAGCACTTCGTTGTTGCCAGTGGTGAGGCCACCAGCGCGGAATTGTCGATTCGCCTGCTGAAGCATCGGCACCAGGCCTGCGGGGCTGAGATTGCGGCTAGCGAGCTTCACGGGATCGAGCATCACACGCACGGCGCGGCGTGAGCCACCGAGCAGCGTCGTCTCGGCCACCAGCGGCACTTGTTTGATGGATTCATCCACCTGCGCGGCCAAGCGGCGCAGCGTGAGGTGGTCGTAGCGAGCACTGTGAAAGGTCAGCGCTAGGATGGGCACATCGTCGATGCTCTTGGGCTTCACGATGGGCATGGAGACGCCCATTGGCATGCGGTCAAAGTTTGAGCGCAGCTTTTCCGTGAGCTTCACCAGACTGCGCTCGGGGTCCTCGCCCACTTTGAAGCGCACGATGACGAGGCTCTCGCTGTCGCGTGAGGTGCTGTAGATGTATTCCACTCCTGGTAGCTCCCACAGCAGTTTTTCCATCGGTCGCGTAGCTCGTTCCTCGATCTCCTTGGCGGTGGAGCCAGGCATGGCGACCATGACATCGACCATCGGCACCTTGATCTGCGGCTCTTCTTCACGCGGCAGCAGCACGATCGCCGCCGCACCGAGCAAGACGGATGCGATGACGACAAGCGGCGTCAGCTTGGAATCAATGAATGCCGCCGCGATTCGGCCTGCGATGCCGAGAGGCAAGCTGGTTGCTTGAAGGCTCACTCATGGCTGGATCGTCACGGGTTGGCCGTCGATGAGCTTTGAGGTGTCGCTCACGATGACCTGTTCACCTTCTTCCAGGCCGGAGAGCACCTCCACGCGACCTTCCAGCACTTTACCCGTCTTCACGAGCCGCAGCGCGGCTTTGCCGTCCTTGGCTACAAAGATGAGTTCCATCTGCCCACGCTTCAAAACGGCGCTTTGTGGCACGAGGAGCAGCTTCACCTCTGCCACGGGCACTGAAACACGGCCAAACTGGCCCGTGCGCAGGCCATCGGACTGCGGCAGATCGAGCTTCACACTGAAAGTGCGGCTCACAGGATCGGCTACAGGCGAAATTTCGCTCACCGTGCCTTCCACGACCTTTGCGAGACGCACGGACATCTTCGCACCCAGCTTCACACGGTCGAGGATCGCTTCGGGGAGATCCGCCTCAAAGCGTAGCGCCGTCGGCGCTTCGATTTCGAGCAGTGGCTTGCCCGGCATGGCCAGATCACCCACATCGGCGAGTTTTCGCGTGATCACGCCATCGAAAGGTGCCGTGACTTTGGCGTAGCTCATCATCGTTTCGGCCTCGCTGACAGCTCCGTTGCCGATTTTCACGCGAGTCTCTGCTGCATCGAATTCCTGCCGCGTGGTCGCATTGTTGGTCATGAGCGACTTTTGGCGATCAAACTCGCGTTTTGCCTGTTCGAGCATCGCGCGGGCTTGATCGACCTTCGCCTGAATCTCCTGCACATCGAGCCGAGCGAGCAAATCGCCCGTTTTCACCAAAGTGCCCGGCGTTGCGGAGTATTCAAGCACGCGACCACTGACTTTCGCCTCGACAGCGGCGCGTAGCTTTGAGCGCACCGTGCCGACGACTTCCTCCGTGGCAGTGTGTGGGAGCCATGCAGCCTGTTGTGTCTGAACCGTCGCACTCGGCAATGAGGCAGCAGCGTTGTGCGGCGCATCGTGTTTGCCACAGGCAGTCAGAAGCAGGAGTGGGAGTAAAAGGCGATTCATTTCGATGAGGATGGGATCATGAGAAGACTGAGGGCGCGGCGACAGGCCGCGACAGCAAGGTGGCTAGCCAGAGTTTTGTGTGGGTCAGCCACAGCATGAAGTCCCACCTTTTCCGACACCGAGTTTCCTCAGCACATTCTCAGCTGGGCAAAAGCCGGTGAAGGCAGATTGCAGCAGATTTGCGCCGACAAAAACGGTCAGCCAGATCCAGTTCGGATTCACATAATGAGCGAGGGCTAGGCTAGCGAGGATCATGGTGCCAGCGAGGGCACGGATGGCATTTTCGAGTTTCATGGATTTGGGGTGGTGGAGTTCGATGTGCTGGTGTGAGCGGCTTCCGGGTATTTTGGCAGCACTGCACAGGCAGGGCAGCCCTGGCGGCTCATCTGTAGGCCTGCGATCAATGCTGCCAGTGCGGAGATGAGGATGAAAAAGCGGCTGGTGCTCATGGGAGATAGCTCGACAAGGTTTTGGTGGACGAACTGGGTTTCATGTTGTTCTTATAATTAACTATATGAGCCAATACGCATATAGATTGACTCCGCAAACCCTTTTTTAGATTATGCCCACTGCCCGCACCAAGAAACCGCTCCCCCAAGTCACGGATGAAGCATTGGCACTCATTGCCTCTTGGTTCCGCACCCTTGCAGAACCCAGTCGGCTTAAAATCCTACGTGCCCTAGAAGCGGCCGGTGAACAAAACATCACCGAACTCGTCGAGGCCACAGGACTCACCCAGGCGAACGTTTCACGCCATGTGCAGTCCCTCGTCGATGCTGGAATGGTCGGTCGTCGTAAAGAAGGCCTGACCGTGATCTGCTTCATCGCTGATCCGAGCATCACGGAACTCTGCGATAACGTATGCAGCAACCTCATGAAACGCCTCGCCAACCAAGTGAAGAAGCTGGGCGGTGCGTAGGTCTGCGTGCTTTGCATCCGCGCCGCAGCTGTCGAGCAGGGGAACAAGGCGATGAGGCCGGAGAATGCCGTCCGGCTGGCGACAGCGGTGTCGCGCCAAGGCTTGCCACCGCACTCCACGACGCTGGCGCGATGGTGTCATTGCCTTTTCCAAAGTCCGCCGAACGCTTTTACCAACCATTGAGCGGGCGTCTTTTCACCGTGAAATAGGACGCAAAGGAACAGGCATAGGCTCTTGGAAAACCATGTGGATGCAGGAAGGAAGCATAGAACGAAAAACATCCCCGCAGCTACCTGCCCGATACGAAGCTTGGACCAATCACGAGCGAGTTGGAATGTGCTGCGCTGGTTGGAGGGATAAGATGTGGCATGATGCTGTGCACTCATGCTGGTTTAAGTTGGGTTATTTTACCGAAAGGCAACAACTTACTTCTACAGCAGACTAAGCATCTGCTGTTTCCTCGGTGAAACACTTCAAAAGGGACATGTTGGGCACGTTCATTCTTTCTTTCACCCACTTTAAATCACCCGGTCATTACCTCCATCCACCGGAATCTGCGCACCAGTGACTTTGGCGAACAGCGGGCTGGCCATGGCGGCGACCATGTTGCCGATGTCTTTGGAGCGGATCTCGACTTTCATGAGGTTTTTGGTCTTGTATTCCTCGATGGTCATGTTGTAGCGGGCGGCGCTTTTGGCGAGGGTTTCGGGGGTCCAGAGTTTGGTGTCGAAGACGGCGTCGGGGTGGACGATGTTGACGCGGATCTTCCACGGGGCGAGCTCGAGGGCGGCGACACGGCAGAGCTGCGTGAGGGCTGCCTTGGAGCAGGAGTAGGCGCTGGCGCCGGGGCCGGGGGCTTTGAAGTTGCGGCTGCCGACGAAGATGATGCTGCCATCGGGGCTGTGCTTCACGAAGGGGATGACCTTATTCATGAGCTTTTGATGGCTGGTGAGGTTGATCATGATCGTGCGGTCCCAATCGGTCTGCGCCATGACGTCGAGGGCGTCGTTTTTGGGGAAGATGCCGGCGTTGCTGACGACGATGTCGATGCCGCCGAACTCGCGGACGGTGAAGTCGATGGCGTCCTGCACGGGCTGGTCCTCGGTGAGGTTCACGACGATGCCGATGGCACCGATCTTGGCCATGATCTGCGGGATTTCTTTGTCGATGTCGAGACCGACGACTTGGGCACCTTGCTCGGCCAAGGATTCAGCGATGGCGAAGCCGATGCCGGCGGCGCAGCCGGTGACGAGGGCGACCTTGCCCTGATGCACTTTGCGGGCGGGGCCTTTGCGGAGTTTGGCCTGTTCGAGGTCCCAGTATTCGATGTCGAAGATGTCTTTTTCGCTGAGCGGTGCCCAGCCGCCGGTGCGCTCGCCGAGGGCGACGGTGGCGGCGGTGCTTTCGGCGATGTCGGCGACGATTTTGGCGTCCTTCAAGGTATCGCCAAAGCTCACGATGCCATTTCCGGGCCACACGGCGAAGCGCGGGGCGGCGTCGAGCATGGTCTGATTCGTTGCGTGGGCTTTGAAGTAGCTTTCGTAGTTCGCGGCGAAGGTTTGGATGCTGGCGGCGTGGTCGTCACCGAGCACGGCGGGGATGCGCTTCGTGCGGATGCTGTGATCGGGCGTCAAGGGGCCGCGAGCGCCGCAATCGGCGATGTTCGGCAGGCTTGAGTAGGTCAAAGCGGCCTCGCTGGTGCTGAGGCGGGCGATTTGGGGGAAGCCGCGGGTCTTGGAGACAAGCTGGCGGAGCTTGGAGAGGGCGAGGAGGTCGGTTTTGACTTCGTTGACCGGAGTGACTGGATTGGCGGATTTTGAGGCGAGGTAGGCTTCAGCCTTGGTGACGAGTTCGATGTGCTTTTCGTAGCTGGCTTTGGCGTCGTCGGCGAAGGTGAAGAGGCCGTGTTTGAGGAGGACGATGCCTTCGATGCCTTCTTTGCGCAGATCGGTCTTCTGGAGCACCTCGAAGACCTGTTTGGCCAAAACGAAGCCAGGCATCACATAGGGCAAAACGAGCACTTTTTTGCCAAAAAGCTCCTGAGTGCGTTTTTCGCCGTCGGTGGCGCAGGTGAGGGCGGAGATGGCGTTGGCGTGGCTATGATCGACGAACTTGAAGGGCAGAATGGCGTGCAAAATGGCCTCAATGCTGGCGGCGGGGGCATTGGGGTTGGTCATCGCGGCGCGTTGCTGCAGGACCATGTCCTCATCGGTCATGGTGGGCAGTTTGGCCATCTTCAGCAGCGCGGCCATGCGCACAGGTGCGAAGCCTTCTCGCTCGATGGTCGCCAGATCCCAGCCGGAGCCTTTGACGTAGCAAATATCCACGCTGTCGCCGAAGTAGTCCTTCTCGGTGATTTTGACGGAGGTGTTGCCGCCGCCGTGGAGCACGAGGGCGGGGTTTTTGCCGAGGAGGCGGCTGGTGTAAACGCGTTGGCCGAGGAGGTCGGTTCCGAATGTGGCGGCTTCTTGGTCGTTCCAGAGGGACTGCATCGAATTTTAGATTTTAGATTTCTGATTTTAGATTTTGCCTGATTAGATCATTCCGAGCTTCATTTTGCCCTCGATGGAGATCATGTCTTTGTTCCAAGGCGGGTCCCAGCAGAGTTCGACGGCGGCGTCGTCCATCTCCTCGATGGTCATGATGCGGCTCTGGGCATCGGCGGCGATGGTGGGGCCCATGCCGCAGCCGGGGGCCGTGAGGGTCATTTTGACGATGGCCTTGTTTTTGCCTTCGGCATCGGCTTCGACCTTGCAGTCATACACGAGGCCGAGATCGACGATATTGACCGGGATTTCCGGGTCATAGACGTTTTTGAGTTGGTTCCAGACCTGGCCTTCGAGGTCGCTGACGTCGGTGGGGACGTTCGAGGAGGTGCTGGCCTCAGCTTTCTTATCTGCGGCTGGGTCCATGCCGAGCGCATCAGCGTCCTGTGCCTGGATGCGAGCGAGGCCAAAGTCGGTGGCGACGGTGTAGGTGCCACCGAGGGACTGGGTGATGATGACCTTCATCCCGAGCGGGAGTTTGATGCTGTCCCCGCTGGGGATCTGGATGGCATCGACTTCGCGTTTCAGTTCAAGGGAGGAGTGCATGGGCAAAAAGGTGGTTTTTCGAGAGGGGGGCGGTTCTGTTATCGCGGAATGAGGGGTTTGCCTCTAAAAAGTGGCGGAATGGCGGTGAGAGCTACAGCTTGAGAAAAATTTGGCCATGTAAGGAATATTTTCCAAACTGAAGCGTCTGAGTGACGTTAAATCCTTTGCACGATCTCTGCACACTCACGAATTTGCTTCGGTGAACGAAGCCCCTGCCGCCCGGCAGCACCTACCGGGCACCACAACCATAACATCCAACCCAATCTGATCGACAACACTATGAAGAAACTCCTTGCCCTCGTCCTCGCCATGTTCGCCAGCTCCGTGATGGCCGCTGAATTTCCAGACATCAGCATCGCTGATCTGAAGCAGGCTATCGCCGACAAGAAGGTGACCGTCATCGACGTGAACGGCGCTGCCTCCTACACCCGTGGCCACGTCCCCGGAGCGATCAACTTCGCCACCGAAAAGGACAACCTCGCCTCCAAGCTCCCCTCTGACAAGGGTGCCCTGGTCGTCGCCTATTGCGGTGGTCCTTCCTGCAGCGCCTACAAAGCCGCTGCCAACAAGGCCTCCGAACTTGGCTACACGAACGTGAAGCACCTTTCCGCTGGTATCTCTGGCTGGCTGCAGGCCGGTGAAGCCACTGAGAAGTAATTCTCCGCTCGTTTTCACTACCTCTGATTCCCACACGGACGCCTGTGACCCAGGCGTCCGTTTTCTTTGGTGCGTGGTCCGCGTCTGTGGCCTGAAGCAAACTGGATCAGCGCTTTGCTGGCTCAGGCTTGGTCATCAGCAAAAAGTCGAAGAGCTGGCCGTGGTGTTGGCGATCAAGAGTGATGTCAAAGGGCACGATTTGGACACCGGCGGGCTGTTTTTCACGATTTTTGACGTGGAGGGTCACTGGGAAAGATTGGCGGCTTTTTGCGGGGATGGTGCCTTTTAGCACTGGGGGCTCGGCGGGGATGCCCGCGGGCATGGCGAGCTGGATGCGGTGCGTTTGCGGTCGGTCGCGGAAGTTGCGGATGGTGATCTGCACGGTCTGGGTGTCGCTTTGAGTGAGATCGACACGGTAGGGATAGGCGCTGACCCAGTAGGGATCGTAACCGTATTCGTAGCTGCTATCTGGGAGGAGCTGTTTGTATTGGGCGATGATGCGCAGGGCCCAGGCGTGGTAGCGGTCGATGAAGGCGGCGGGCTCGGTCATGAGCACGCCGTGGGCTCCCATGATGATGTCGGGCTGGAGCTGCTTCAGGTAGTTCGCGGCGTGGAGGTAGCCTTCCTCGGTGATGGCGCTGTTGCGGGCGACGACGCATTCGTGGCCGTTTTGTGCGGGATCGGCGGGGTCGCCAAAGAGGTTGTCGCCGGTAAAGACGACTTTTTTGCCATCGAGCTCCAGCCACAGCGCATTGCCGTACTCGGTCTGGCCGGGCATCCAGTCGATGTGCAGCTTGTAGCCTTCCCAGTCGAAGACATCGCCTGCTTTGAGCACGCGGTCGATTTTGGCGCTTTCAAAGGGCACGCCATAGTTGGTGATCATGGCGGGGAAGTCGTAGGCGCGTGGGTTCTGGCATTTGTCCACGATGCTGTCCATGGTCCAGAGTTTCACGCCGTGTTCTTTGAGCACATCGGCCAGGGTAAAGTGGTCGCCGTGGGAGTGGCTGATCCAGCAGGCGTCGATTTTTTTGAGCCCGAGGTGTTTTTTCATGTCGCGGAGGATTTGCTCCAGCACGAGTCGTGGGAAAAGGCCGCAGTCGAGCAGCAAGGCGTGGCCGCTATCGGCGATGAGGATGGCGAAGTTCTTCCCCGCCATCTCCGGGCCGAACATGTAGAGATGCGGTGTGACCTGGACGATGTATTGCGCCGCTGTGGGCTTGGTAGCGGGGTGTGGGCCGCGTTTGCCGAGTGTCTCAACTGGGTAGCCACGGATGTAGTCGGGGCGGAAGGCAGTGAGGCGATCGTGGTAGGTCTGAAGCTGCCGCGTGGCATCGCGGATGAGTGGTCCTTGCGCTGAGAAGGCGGTCACGGGCTTCAGAGCGGTGAGTTTGGCCACGGAGGAAATCAGCGCATCGAGTCCCTTAGCAAAACCGTAGTCCCACTCGGTGTCGAACCAGTTCGTCATGCGTGAGCCATCGTGCATGAGGCCGCCGAGGAAGAGCTGATCGCCCAGGGCAAAGCTCATGCCGCCAGGGGAGTGCCCCGGTGTGCTGATGCAGCGGATGGACCGGCCATGCCAGTCGATGACATCGCCATTAGCCAGCCAACGCTGGACTTGGACGGGGCGAGCAGGCGGGCGCAGGTAGCTGGAGCCGTGGACGGTGAATTTGTCGCCGTTTTTGGGTCGCCATTTGCGGAAATCGGTCGGGTTTTCCAAAAAGGCCTGCTCCTCCTTCGGCGCGGCAACAGGCACATTGGGGTCGATGCGGTGGATGCCCTGGAGCAGCTCCCGGTGGTGGCCAGTGAGCAAGATTTGCTCGATTTTGCGAATGCCCAGCTTGGGCAATTGCTCCAAAAAAGCCGCATCACCCGGATCGATGACCAAGGCCGCATCTCCATCCCGCAGCAGGTAAGTATTGCAGGTGCTCGGAAAGACCCAGATGCCCGGCACCAGCTCTTCAGCGGCCGCATGAGCTGTTGTGAATCCAGCAAGACCTACGAGTGAGAGGAAAAGAAAGCGCAGCATACTGGATATACGCCCGCTTTAGACATGCTTTTTGCTGATGAGGCGTTCTCTTCAGCGGCTGACGGGCATCATATTGCCGTAGCGTGCGTTGCCCTCCCATGAGCGGGGGCGATTCCAGGCGAGCTTGCTGAGGCCATCGTCAGAGGGGCCTACGACTTTTTTGCGTTTGGGCTCGTCGGAGGCACAAGACGAGAGGCTAGAGGCCGCAACGAGGGCGAGGAGCAAAGAGTGGAGCTTCAAGTTCATAACGGAAACTCAAACGTGAGCAGACGAGAAAGAATTACTGACCGAGGGAGAGGTTTTCGAGGATCACACGGTCTCCAGGGGAGATCTGGGAGCCACCGACGATGGCGTCATTGACGATGCCTGCGACTGCGGTGCCATTCTGGACGGAGAGGACGCTAACTTTGCCGACGGTCTGCTTGCCACGGGTGACGAGGAGTTTGGTTGCCTCATTGAGGCCATCGTTCTTACCAGCATTGATGACGACGAAGCCCCAATCTGGGTTCACGGCGACGACACGGGCAGTGAGGGAGTTACGCTCAAAGAGCTTTTGGCGATCTGCGATCTTCTGATTCACGTCAGCGAGGCGTTTGTTTTCTTCGGCGACCTTGGCGTCTTCTTTCTTCACTTCCTCGGCCTTCATGGTGGCTTGGGCTTCAAAGTCGGCCAGCTCCTTTTTCATGCGGTTGATGTCTTCAGCCAGCGTTTCGGGCTTCACACCTTGGGGGAGTCCGCCGAGTTTGGTTTCGAGATCTATTTTCTTCTTGGTCTTATCTTCCAGGTCGGCCTGGACGGTCTTCAGGTCGCTTTCGGCGAGTGTGAGCTTGTTTTTGTTGGCCTTGAGACGCTCTGCCTCGACTTCGACTTCGCCTTTGAGGGTGTTGACTTGGTTGCTCAGTTTATTGCCTTCTGCGATAAGTGCATCGTCAGCAGCTTTTTCGCGGAGGATTTCGGCATTGAGGGCAGCGACCTGATTGCGCACGTTAGCAAAGGCGCGGCCATTGTTGTAGGCGAAGAAGCCTGCGACACCGGTGACGATGATGGAGAGGATGAAAATGACCTTGATCATGAGAGAGGCGTGGAAACGGGATTGCGAAAGAGGTAGCGACGCGGGGGGATGAATTATTTAGCCGCAGGAGGAGCTGCGCCAAAGGGGTCTGCCGTGCTGGGAGCGGCAGGAGTACCGCCAGCAGGAGGTGCAGCGGGTGCTGCGCCAGGTGCAGGAGCTGCTGGAGCGGCACCGAATGGGTCCGCTGCAGGGGCCATGCCGCCAGCGGGTGCTGCGGGGGCGGGAGCTGCACCAAAGGGATCGGAGGCAGGAGCTGCCGGAGCAGCGGGGGCCATGCCGCCACCTGCGGCAAATGGATCCGATGGGGCGGCAGGTGCACCAGGGGCGGGAGCTGGAGCGCCAGGAGCAGCAGGTGCGCCTGGGGCTGCGGGAGCACCTGGAGCGGCGGGTTTGGCAGCAGCTGGGGCTGGCTCCGCAGAGGCGACGACGAGGTCACCGTAGTGAATGCGGGTGCCTTCTGCGAAGGTGCCGGGGACGATGTCGGCGACGGCGGAGTTTTGCTCCACGTTGCGCACTTTGAGCTTGGCGATGACTTCTTTACCGCGTTTCACTTCCAGGTTGGAGTTGGCGAATACGCCGCCGCCATTGCCTTTATTGAGAACGACAAAGCCCCACTCATTGAAGGGCTGCTGGACGTTGGCGGTGAAATCAGGTTCCACGATGCCTTTGCGACCGCGTGCTTCACGCTCTTCGGCGGCTTTGGTGGCGGCTTGCAGGTTCTTGACGATCTCTTGTGCATTGGCGAGGCGCTGCGTTTCGTTGGCCAGCTTGCCTTCAGCCTCCTTTTTCTTGGCTTCCATGTCTTTGACCTGGGCTAGCAGGGCAGGGATGTCGCCCGCTTCTTTGATCTTGGCGTCCAGTTCGGCGACGACTTTAGAAATGCCTTCGAGCTGGGTTTTCACAGCGGCGAGTTCTTGCTCTTTCTCCTGTGCTTTGGCAGCGGCATCGACGACTTGGGCCTTGGTGGTTTCGAGCTCCTTGGAGGTGTCTGCGACAGCTTGAGGTATCTTGGTTTTTGCTTCCTCAGCTTTGGCTTTGTGCTCGATCACGCGGGCTTTGTTCGACTCTGTATAAGAGAGACGTTCTTTTTCCGCTTTGAAACGCTCCTGGTTCTTCCAGGCGAAAAAGGAAGCGCCAGCAAGGCAAACGGCGGCGAGAGCAGACAGAATTTTCCAGGCCATGTGTGTTTCGAGAGTGAGTGGTGAGGGGGTTAAATCATCTTTTATCGGAAAGGGCTGCTTTCGACAACAGCAATTTTTTCAGAAGACCGAGTTATTCACACTTCAAAGCCATGAAGGCAGGGCGAATCCGCCGGAATCGTGCTTGTGCCGGGGCAGAAGCCGCCTAGGGAAGGCGCTGCCAGGGCCGTGGATGTTCAGGCTCGCGAACCCCGCCAGGTCCGGAAGGAAGCAACGGCAGCATGCCTGCTCATGCCGCGGCCCCCTGGTATTTCGCATCGAGCCTGTAGCGGGCTTTTTTCCTGCGATGGGGGCTGGTTTGTCGCAATGACCATGGTGCTGGCCCGTTTAAAGGGCTCCCTCATCCCCTATGAAGCTCCGTATTGCCGCCCAGATCGTCTTTTTAGCTGCCACCTCTCTTTACTGCCAAGCCGCTGGGCTGGCTGGGAAAAGGCCCAACATCCTCTTCCTGCTGACCGATGACCAGGGCTACGGTGATGTGTCCTGCCACGGCAATCCCCTCCTAAAAACGCCGAATCTCGATCGCTTGCATGCAGAAGGGGTGCGCTTTGAGGACTTTTGCGTCAGTCCCACCTGTGCGCCGACTCGATCCGCGCTGCTCACCGGACGCCATGAATTTAAGAACGGCATCACGCACACCATTTTAGAGCGGGAAAGACTCACTCCCACGGCGACGACGCTGGCGCAGGTGCTCCAGGGTAGTGGTTACACCACGGGGATCTTTGGCAAATGGCACCTCGGTGACGAGCCGGAGTATCAGCCAGGACGGCGTGGTTTTGATGAGGTCTTCATCCACGGTGCAGGCGGCATCGGGCAGACCTACCCTGGCTCCTGCGGCGATGCGCCGGGTAATACCTACTTTGATCCTGCGATCCTGCACAATGGCACTTTTGAAAAGACCAGAGGCTACTGCACGGATGTGTTTTTTGCCCAGGCTGCCAAATGGATCGAGGGCGCAAAAGATGCCGGAAAGCCGTTCTACTGCCATATCGCCACGAACGCCCCGCACGGCCCCTACATCGCCCGTCCCCAGGATGCGGCCCTATTCAAGGATAAAGTCCCTGGTGATGACGCCGCTGCGAACTTCTATGGCATGATCCATAACATCGACGAGAACCTCGGGCGTCTTCTCGCCAAGCTCAAAGAATGGGGCATCGAGCAAAACACGCTCGTCATCTTCATCAATGACAATGGCGGCACCGCCGGTGTGAAGCACTACAATGCCGGTCTGCGGGCGAGCAAAGGCAGCCCGTGGATGGGCGGGATCAAGGCGAGCAGCTTCTGGCGCTGGCCCGGCACACTCCATCCAGCTACTGTGACGCATCTGACGGCTCACATTGACTTCTTCCCCACGCTCGCGGCACTCGCTGGAGCGAAAATCGAAGGGAAGCTCACCAGCCAAGTTGAGGGCCGCAGCCTCGTGCCACTGCTAGAGAATCCGACTGCGGAGTGGGCGGATCGGGAGCTTTTCACCCACGTCGGGCGCTGGCCGAAGGATGCTGATCCGCAGAAATACCAATTCACAAACTGCTCCGTGCGCACCGCTCGCTGGCAACTCGTCAATGCTGGAGGTGAAAACGCCGCAAAGGCCAAATCCAAGGCTCCGAAGCGCCAAGGAGCCCCCAAGGCACCCAAAGCCGCTCCTGGTGAAAACATCGCCAAATCGGGTCCACAGCCGCTCACGCCCCATTGGCAGCTTTTTGACCTCCAGGCTGATCCTGGCCAAAAAACCGATGTCGCCAGTGCTCATCCTGATGTGGTGAAAAAGCTCTCCACTGCCTATGTCGCCTGGTGGGAGAGTGTGCAGCCGATGCTGGTGAATGAGAAGGTCCCGCTAGCACCCGAAAATCCCTTTCACAGCATTTACCGGAAGCAGTTCGGCACTGGGAAGTGATGAAGTAGTCGCTGCGGCTTACTTTTTGAAGAGCACGACTTCGTGCAGGCTCCAGGAGTTGGAGGAGGTTGCGCCGAGTTGGGTGATCTTCACGAAACGTCCTTTCTGCGGACTGGAGAAGACGATCTCGTGCAGTGCAGAGCGGTTTTCCTGGGTGACAGCAGGCGGGCTCCAGGTTTTGCCATCCTGGGAGATTTCCACCTTCAGCTTGCGTGCGTAGTCGTCTTTGCTGCCTTGGCAATCGAGTGCGATACCGGCGATGTTGGCTTCGACGGGGAGCTCGATGCTGAACCACTCTCCACCGCGCATGGTGGTGCCACTATTCCAGCGAGTGGATTGATTGTCGTCGATGGCACGGCCTGCATCGGTGGGTTTGTGGCTTGCAGTGACTTTCCAGGCCTTGCGTGGGTCGATTTGCGCTAATTTGGTTTTCAGTCGGGTATTGAGCGGCGCGGGTGGTGGACGCTGGAGGTAGTAATCACGGATGCGTGAGTCCAGGAGCTGGATTTGGTCGCTTTTGAGGACTCCAGCGTAGAGCAGGAACTCTCCCAGGTAGCCATTGAATTGATCTGCGGAAGCGCTGCTTTCACTGGTGGCCCCGAGGTTGCACTTTTTCAGGGGTGAGGCAGGCGCGGTGAGCTTGGCCGTGCCGGAGAAGGTTTTTTCATTGGCGTCGCGGGCACGGAGCTCGATGTCGCCATTGGCGTTCCATGTTAGGATGACAAAGCCCGCGACGGTGGCGTTGACGTCTTTGCTGGTGATAGTGGCGCTGTCACTGCCGTGCTTGAGCTCGGCGATGTAGTTTTTGTCTTTGTCGATGCGGATGGTGGCACTGTCGCCTTGGTCATTGGAGGTGCTGAAGACTCGCATGGGGAGTTTTTCAGCATCAGCTTGGCAGACGGCGACGGCGCAGAGTCCGCTGTCTCCGAGGACGGTGAGTTTGCCAAAGGGGAAGGCGTTGGCTTCCGTTTTCGGATCGACAAGGGCGAGGGCGGTGGGCTTGCCGTTGCGTGCGTGGAAGTCGAGCGCTTTGCGGTCAGGTTTGGGGCCTCCGCTGCCGTTGGTGGCCTGGGGCCAGGTGACGAGTTTTGGGGCGAAGTCTGACTTATTGCCGGAGGCACGGAAAATATTGTCCTGGCCGCGCTCGCTCAGATCACGCCATTCGATGACGACATCGTTGGTGTTGGCGGTGGATGGTTTGCCATCGGAGCCTTTGCGGTTGGAGAGTGTCCCTGTCGTGGCGACATGGAAGAGCGCCAGATTCCGATCGACTGGCGGGAAGGAGCGTTCGATGGGCAATTGGAAAGAGACTTTCGGCGGCGGACCCGCGTCTGAGGGAGCTTTCGGGCCAGAGGAATCACTGCCAGATCCGCCTTTGAGGAAATAGAAGCCGATGCCGAGTGCGGCGGCGGCTCCGATACCGATGAAGAGCCATTTTTTACTGCCTCCAGACGATGCCGCCTGCTGAGTGGGCCGTGCGGGACGACCTGGAGCGGGTGTGACCGGCCTTGAGGCCGTAGTAGGGCGCGGAGCGGCTGGTGCAGGGGCCAGTGGCGTGGTGATGGCCGCTGTTTCGACATAGGACTGCGCCTCATACACGGGCTCTGCGTAAACAGGCTCGGCATAGACGGGCTGGGCCTCTGCCACGGGCTCATAATAGACCGGATCTGGCGCTACTCCAGGGATCTGGCCGGTCGCGTCATGGGCTGGGAGGCCGCTGGATTGCCGTAGGCTGGGAACACGCCCATCCAGGGCATGTAGGGGACCATGGCGGGCATTTTTCCCAAGCGCGGAATTCCTCGATGGCCTGCTGCGCACCGTAGGACGATCATCTGGCTTATGAGCCATCAGGCGCATGCACCAGGCTCCCAGCCATGCCGGCACATGTGGGGCGATGACGTGGAGCGGGATGATGTCGTGATTGAGGTGCTTATCGATGACCTGGTTCATCGTTTCACCATCGAAGGCTTTTTTGCCGCTCAGCGCTTCATAGAAGACACAGCCCAGGGAGTAGAGATCGGTGCGCTCATCCACGGGCTCGCGGCTGAGCTGCTCTGGCGCCATGTAAAAGATGGAGCCCATGACGGTGCCTTCTTGGTCCTCCGTCTGCTTGCGGGCACGCAGCCCTGCACGGGCGAGTCCGAAGTCGATGATCTTTGCCTGCATGCGGCCTCCAGGAGGCGCTCGACCTTGATGTTCTCCGGCTTGATGTCGCGGTGGAGGATGTGGTGCTGGTGAGCTGCGAGCAGGCCTTCCAGCGTCTGCGAGGCCAGGCTCCTGAAGTCATCATAGGGTAGGGGGACCACGGCCCACCACATCGGCCAAGTCCTCTCCCTGGAGCAGCTCCATCACCATGAAGAGTCCTTCTGCATCACTGGCTACATCAAAGATGGTGACGACGTTCGGATTACGCAGGGAGGCCAGGGTATCCGCCTCGCGGCGTAGCTCGGCTTCGATGGATTTATCCTCTGCCGTCTCGGTGGCTGACATGAGGCGCTTCACGGCCACCCAGCGCTTGAGCTGGCTGTCGTAGGCCCGGAAGACCGCACCGACGCCGCCGGCGCCGAGTTTTTCGTAGATTTTGTAACGTTCAGCCATGCCGTCAGCGCAGGAGTTGAAAAGATGTTTCGATAGAGCAAAGCCCATGCGCCCCTGCCTTGGCAAGCGCGATGTTCCTCAAGGCCAGAATTTCCACCGCCCAGGATGCGTACCTCTTGCATGAAGCCTCTGCTTTTTTTTCTGCTCACGTTCCTGCCTGTTCACATGCAGGCGGAGGATCTCCAGCTCACGCTGCCGCCTGTGGTGCACGCTGTGTCTGGCGTGCCGCTATCCATCTACGATGACAATATCATCCTCACCCAGACACCCGAGGCGTATCGCTTCGAGTACCGCTGTGCGGTCGGTAAAAAAGAGCCGCGCTGCTGGTCCATGCTGCCCGGAGATGCAGAAATCGGCACGCATCCGCTCGAAGTGATCGTGCGCGATACCGCTGGCACAGAACTCGCCCGTGCCAGCACCAAGCTGAGTGTCTCCCGACGTGATGCAGGGCAGGGGAAGGCACTGCGGATGCTCATCCTCGGAGATAGCCTGACACATGCCACCCTTTACCCCAATGAACTCGCACGCTGGCTCTCGACACCTGAGAATCCGGCTTGGAGCATGATCGGCACACACATCCCCGCATCTGCAAAACCAGGCGTAGCGCATGAGGGCTATGGAGGATGGAAATGGGCAGATTTTTTGACCAAATACACGCCGCAGCCACCGGGCATCACCGCTGGCCCACTAGCCAAAAAAAGCACCAGCCCATTCATTTACCCTGATGCAGCTCAGAAGCCCGTTTTTGACCTCACGCGGTATTTCAAAGAGCATGCCTCGGGGCATCCGCCGGATGTCGTCACCTTCCTGCTCGGCATCAATGACTGCTTTGGAGCAGCGCCTGACTCCCCAGATGCCAAAATCACCGAAGTGCTCACTCAGGCAGAGAAGCTCCTCGCGGCCTTTCGCCAGGCAGCACCTCAGGCCGTGCTCGCGGTAGGCCTGACCACCCCGCCAAACTCGCGTCAGGTCGCCTTTGAAGCGAATTACAAAGACAAATACACCCGCTGGGGATGGAAGCGCATCCAGCACAGGCTCGTCCGCCGCATGCTGGAGCGGCTCGGTGGTCGCGAGGCAGAGAACATCCATCTCGTGCCCACAGAGCTCTATCTCGATCCAGTAGATGGCTATCCGGCCAATAATGGAGTGCATCCGAATGCCACCGGCTACGCCCAGATCGGCACCAGTTTTTACTGCTGGCTGAAATCCCGCTATCAATGAGCTCCCCAGGCACTCAGACCATGCTAAAATTGCTCTTCATCTGCTCACGCAATCAATGGCGCAGCCCCACTGCGGAGGCTCTCTACCGCGATGATCCGCGTGTGACCGTGCGCTCCGCTGGCACCAGTGCCTCTGCCCGGCGGAGAGTCAGCGCGGCACTGCTGGAGTGGGCAGATGTGGTCCTCGTCATGGAGCAGGAGCATCTGCGGCGTTTGCGGCAGGATTTCCGAGAATCGCTCCATGAGCGCGAGATCGTCGTATTGGGTATCCCAGACGATTTTGAATACATGGACCCTGGAACCTGTCCGTTTGTTGCGCGAGCAGACAGAGCCAGTCATCGAAGAGCTGCGGCCATGAAGGGTTCATTGAGGAATCCCCCGAGTGCCGCACATTTGCGAGGGACTATACAACACTCGATTCTGAGGAGAAAACTCGCTCACGAACTCTTTGCTCTTATCACCTCCCACCTCCGTGAAATGTCGCACCCGCGAGTGCGCCAGCTCACCCAGCGATAGCCGCCCCTTTTGCGTCAAAACCTCCTCCGCCTTCTAGCGGCTAACTCCACGTCGAGCCACTGCCTTTTAATCCGCCGTTTCACCTCTCGCCCCGTCGTAAACAACATCTGCCGATACACCTCCCTCGCTCCACTCTTTACCCAATCAGTCACACCCATATCTCTACCCGTAACCCGGCAGATCCCGCGCTGGCACACCCTATTGCCAGCAATGGGTCCCCCTTGCTCTCCACCAACACACTGCGGAACCGATCCATCCACAGCGTGCCCTTGCACTTGTGCCGCTTGTTGTACCACTTCGTAAGCCGCCTCTTAAGCAACTCCACCGCACCAGCCCCTTGGCCCCACGCTTCCTCAGCTCCGCAAACTCCTCCTGCAACTGCCCTACAAACACCTTGCTATACAGGACCCGCAGATGCCAAAACAGCCTCTCCTCGCCCTGCGCATCGCTGAGTCTTGGACACCGATAATAGCCATACAAATAGCCAGGGAAAATGTCGAAGATACTGTTGCGTATATGGGTTCTAGGCTGCCTGCGGACCTGCGGGCGAGGGCTTGAGCTGCGTAGCTTTGGCAATGGGCTGGTGTTAGCGGGCAATCAAGTGCCGCGTGGCCTGCGAGTAAATGGGTTGATTGAACTTGGGGCCGCTCGTAGCTTTCTCATCGCTGTTCATGAGAAATCGTTTTAGCATGCTTTTGGCCTGTTTACTGACCTTCGGGTCAGCCGGTCGTGTCTTGGCACAGGGGACGGCGGAGACAAGGAGGGTGTTTGAAATCCAGGAAGGTGGGAAAGTGCGCGGTTTCGATTTGGCTCTCGATGAGCTGGAGTCCAAAGAGGCTCAGGGAGCGAAAAAAGGCCGCACGGCTCGTCAGGCCAAAAACCTGGGTGAAATGTGCCAACTCGCTCGTGAGGCAGAAGCGGCAGCAGGTGGCGGTGCGCACGATTTGATCCTCTATGAGGCTGGGAAACCGCGCACAGAGGCTACGCGGCGTGTTTTGACACGTCAGGTGCTCTTGCGAGTGGGAGAGGGCTTTGATGCATCGTTGGCTCTGAAAGCCGTCGGGGGTTTGAAGGTCGAAAAACCGACTTTTGCGCCTGGTTACGTCCTTTTGACCGTTCGCGGGGCAGGGGAGGCTCTTACTCAGTTGGATGCCTTACGCAGGATGCCAGGAGTGCTGGCTGCGGAGCCGCAACTAGCCCGCATTCGCCCGCGCAGGCTCGTCCCGAATGATACCTACTTTAGCTACTTGGCTGGAAATCCGGGCTACCAGTGGCATTTGCGCAACACGGGGCAGTCGCCTGGCGTGGCTGGCATCGACGCGAATGTCACATCCGTTTGGGACAGCTATCAGGGCAATGGTATCCGCATCGGCATCGTCGATGATGGCATGGAGGTAGCGCACGCAGACTTGGCACCGAACGCGGATACGGTGAATGACCACGACTGGAATGATCTCACGCCCAATGATCCCACAGGCAATCCTAGTAGTGACACGCACGGCACCGCCTGCGCTGGTGTGGCCGGTGCGCGTGGCAACAATGGCGCGGGCGTCTCTGGTGCTGCGCCGCAGGCCACGCTGGTCGGGCTGCGTCTCATCGCTGGCAGTGTGAGCGATGCCCAAGAGGCGGAGGCTATTACTTGGAGGAATGACATCATCCATCTCTACAGCAACTCCTGGGGCCCCGCAGATGATGGGAGCGATCTTAATGACGCTGGTCCGCTGGTGAAAGCCGCGCTGCAAAATGCCGCAACCACTGGCCGCGGTGGCAAAGGCAACATCTGGCTATGGGCCGGCGGTAATGGTGGCTCCGCGCAGGACAATTCCAATTACGATGGCTATGCGAACTCGATTTACACCATCGCCGTGGGTGCGCTAAATGACAGCGGCGTGCGCAGCACCTACTCCGAGCCGGGTGCGAATATCCTCGTCACCGCGCCATCGAATGACAGCGCAGTGGGGCATCGCGGCATCACCACGACGACGACGAATGGTGCTTACACGCACAGCTTTGGCGGCACCTCATCTGCCACGCCGCTGGCGGCAGGTGCGGTGGCTTTGCTGTTGCAGAGCCGCCCAGAGCTAGGCTGGCGTGATGTGAAGGAAATCCTCATCCGCAGTGCCTCCAAAGTGAATCCCACGCATACCGGCTGGGTGAACAATGCGGCAGGCTTCCACTTCAACCACGATTACGGCGCAGGCATGGTCAATGCGCAGGCTGCGGTGAATCAGACTGCGACGTGGACGAATCTCGGCCCCATGACGACCCAGCAGCAGGCACAGACGGGCCTGAGCGTGGCGATTCCCGATGGGATCGCAGGCGGCACCACGCGCACCTTCACCATCCCCGGCAGCGTGCTCATGCGAGTGGAGCACGCGACGGTGCATGTCGCCGCCACCCACGGCAGGCGCGGTGATCTCAATATCACGCTCACTTCTCCATCTGGCATGACGAGCACGCTTTTCTCAGCACACGCAGCAGATTCGAACCTGAATATGGACTGGACCTTCTCCAGCGTGCGGCATTGGGGCGAAAACGCTGCGGGTAACTGGCTCGTGAACGTCAGCGATAGCGTGGTAGGCAGCCCCGGCACACTCACGGGTGTCACGCTGACTCTATTCGGCACGAATATCGCACAGCCCACCGCAGCGCCAGCGATCACCAGCTCGCTGAGTGCCAGTGGCAATGTGGAGTCCGCAATCAGCTACCAGATCGCCGCTTCGCAGAATCCGCAGTCGTTTTCTGCCAGCGGATTGCCCACTGGGCTGACCGTGAGCTCGAGTGGGCTCATCAGTGGAGTGCCGGTGGCAGCAGGTAGCTACAACATCACTCTCGGAGCTACCAACAGTCTCGGTACGGGCACTGCGGTACTCGTTCTGAATGTGGGACCACGTATACCCACACCGCCGGTCCTCATCAGTGCACTTACTGCGCAGGCGGTGCTCAATGTGCCGTTTAATTACCAAATCAGCGCCACAAACTCGCCGACTTCTTTTACAGCGACGGGACTACCAGCGGGATTGGGCGTGCATTCGGGCTCGGGGGCGATCTCGGGCACGCCGAGTGTGGCTGGCACCTTTAATATAACCATCAGCGCCAGCAATGCCGATGGCACAGATAGCAAAACGCTCGTTCTCACCGTGAGCAGCGTCGCCTCCGCGCTAGCGCAGGCACTGGATGCTCCGCAGCTGGTCTTTACCACTGGCGGGAATGTGCCGTGGATCACACCAGCGACGAGTACGCACGACCTCATTGATGCCGCTGAGAGTGGAAATATCGCCGATAACGAACAGAGTTGGCTCGAAACAACCGTGACCGGTCCTGCCTTCATCTCCTTCTGGTTCCGGCTATCGTCCGAGGCTGGGTATGACTTCTTCCGCTTCTCCATTGATAACGAAGTTCTTTGGTACAGCGACGGTGAGCATGCTTGGCGTCGGTTGGGCTTCTTTGTGCCTGCTGGCATCCACACCGTGAGGTGGAATTACACCAAAGATGATCTTTACGATGGCGGCTCGGACCGACTGTGGGTGGATCAGGTCGCGGTGGATAGCGAGCAGGCATTCCTCGGAGCCGTGTTGGATAATCCCAATCTCACCTGGGGTATGCCTGGCTCCGGCTCCTGGATCATGCAGGATCGACGCACGGTCGATGGTGTCGATGCGCTCATCAGCCCCTTTTTCCTCGATGATGGACGTAGCAGCGTGATCGAGACGCGAGTGCTCGGCCCTGGAACGGTGAGTTTTGCCTGGACGGTATTTTCAGAGCCGAATGCGGACTTTTTTCGCTTCGAGATCGATAACACCGTGCAGGACCAAATCAGCGGCTACGACAACACGAATCCCCAGGGCAACACCTTCTGGGCCACGCGAACACACAGTATTCCCGCTGGTGAGCATGCGCTGCGCTGGCGCTACATTAAAAACGAAACCAACTCAGTCGGTCTGGATGCCGCATGGCTCGATAACATCCAGTACACGCCCAATTTGGCCTCTGGGCCGCCTTACTCGCAGTGGATCGGCAACAGCTTCTCCAGCCAACAGCAAGGCAATGCGCTGCTCACCGGGCCGGAGATTGATTTTGATGGAGATGGCCGCACGAACTTGGAAGAGTATGCCTTTGGTGGATCGCCACTGGTGCATGATTTTGCAAATCCGCTCTCCAATCAGCCCCAGGGCACGGAAATGTGGTTTCAATACAGCATCGAGACAAGCAAGACGGACGTGGTGCTCACACCACGGCTCTCCAGCGACTTATCGATCTGGACGGACAGCGTGGGCGAGTTCGTGACCCAAACGGGAGGGCGCAATCACTACCGCGTGCGAGTGCCGTGGACCGAAGGGCGGAAATTTCTCATGCTGCGAGCCACTTTGACGCCTTGAGCAAAGCCGCGTGCCGCGCTAACAGCCCAGCATGGCCTTTCAACGCACCCGCCGCCGCGCCAAACCGCTGCTCCCAGGATTCCTCACGCTCGTCGCTGCCCTACTGCTCATCGGCAGCGTGCTAGGTCTGCTTTGGCTAGCTGGGAAGGCGCTGGTGCTGAGGTGATTGGGGTTTTCTTTACACTCGCCTTGCTTCGCGGTCGGTGATGCGCATGGCACTTTGATTTTGGAAGTGGGTGATGGCGACGGCGAGGGCGTCGGCGGCATCGGCGGGTGGGGTCTCGCGGAGGCGCAGCATGGAGCGCATCATGAAGGCGACTTGCTCTTTTTGTGCGGCTCCACGGCCTACAGCGGCCTGTTTAATTTCGCGCGGGGCGTATTCGTAGATGGCTAGGCCGTGCTCTGCGGCGGCGATGAGGGCTGCGCCGCGTGCGGTGCCGAGCACGATGGCCGTTTTATAGCTCTGCACAAAGATGGTGCTCTCGATGGCGCAGACGTCTGGGGCGTGGGTGCGGATGGCATCGCAAAGCTGCTCCCGGATGGCGACGAGGCAGCCGCTGGGCAGTAGTGCGGGCTTGTTCACGATGACGCCCCAGGCTAGCGCATGCAGGGTGCCGCGTGCGTCTGTCTCGACGATGGCCCAGCCGGTTTTTCGCAATGCGGGGTCGATGGCGAGCACGCGACGTGGTGCGCCTGCTGGTGTGGCCGCTGGCTCAGGGCTGGGGAGGAGGCGTGCCATGCTGTGGGTGTTGTGAATCAGCGACCACGGCGTGGGTGCACGAGCTGGCCGCCGATGTGGAAGAGTTTGTCGAGCGAGACTGCGCCTGAGCCAAAGAGGAGCAGTGTCACGGTGATGAAGCCATAGAGCCATGCGGCCTCGACATGCAGAGAGCCGATTTTTTGCAGCATCAGGATGACGGTGATGATGAAGGGGAGGAAAACGATGGCGAAAAAGCGAGTGAGGAAGCCCACGGTCCAGCTCAGTCCCACTGCTGCTACGAGCAGTGCGGCGGCGGGGGTGGTCAGGTGTGCCCAGGGCACGCCGGCGTCGGTGAAGTGGCGTGCGAGCTCCCAGGGCTGCTCTTTCCAGAGGAACTGATAGGCTGCTATGACCATGCGCACGCCGTGGTGGCTGAGTAGCATCACGCCGGTGCCGATGCGTAGGATGGCGATGGTTTTAAAGAGTGCCGACCAGGGGTTTTGATTCGCGGCGGGGTTTTCGCCATAGTACTCGATCATGTCTGCGGGAAAAAAGAGGCTCAGATGTCTGGGGAAAGCGTGATGATGTCGCCGGGGCGTAGTCTCCAGGCACGCTCGGCGGATTCCAGGCTGCTGTAAAAGCGCTTGGTGCCCTCGCGGCTGATGTACACGCCGCGTGCGTTGGATTTCAGCTTGCGACCTCCTGTGATGGTCAGGGCCTGACGCACGGTGATGTCTTCGAAGGCTGGGATGTATTCTGGAGCTTGTACATCGCCGTTGATGCCGATGACAGGGACGTTTTCCACGGACATGATGTGGACGGTGACAGGCCGGGAGGTGCGTGCTGAGACACGGAAGATGGAGCCGATGGACTCCACGGCCTGGGGCAGTCTTTTCCCACCGACGCGTGCGGTGCCGAGGTTGCTCAGGGGCAGATTCCCCTCATCATCGACCATGACGATGCCACGGAAGACGCGATCTGAGTCGCGTGAGCCTTCATAGACTTCCAAGCGCAGCGTGTGGCCGGGTTGGAGCGGATTGCGTGTGTTGAAGGGCACGAGTGGGTCATTGACATCGACTTCATCGCGGTCGGGCATGCCGGGGATGAGCTTGGCGACGCTCTTCATGCTGGGGAGCTTCATTTTCGGCAATTTGGGCACCGGGATGTGGGAGACGACATTCTTCACCGTGCTGCAATTTGGCAGCAGGATGCCGCTCAGGATGGCGGTGAGGAGTAAGAGGCTAGGAGCACGCATGGTCGTAAAAAATGGGGTCGGAGAAAGTCTCCGCATGATGCAAGCTCGGCCCATTGTGGCAAGGGCGCATTCACATCGTCAGAGGTGGCCTTTTGGGGCAAGGGATCGCGCTGCTTGATCCTGGGCCAGCTTTCCGCTAAGAGGGGGACTTCCATGCCGTTTTTTCGCCTCTGCCACCCCCTTTTTCTCACTGTCCTAAGCTGTGCATTGCTCAGTCAATGTGCCTCGCAGAAGGGCAAGGAGTGGGAGCATGAGGAAAATCCAGGAAAAACGGCCCTCATCATCCGTGGGAAGGCCGTCCCTCCTGCTGATGCGCCTGAGTCTGTGCTACGGGCTGTCTCTGCGGCGAACCGTATCTGCCGCAAGCCGTATCGCCGGGGCGGTGGCCACGCCAAGTTCGAGGACAGTGCCTATGACTGCTCTGGCTCTGTCTCCTACATCCTGCATGCGGCAGGCATGCTCGATGAGCCGACCACTTCCTCTGCGCTGCGGAAATTCGGTGAGAAAGGCAAGGGCGACTGGATTACCGTCTATGCGAAGAATGGACACGCTTTCTGTGAAATCTGCGGGTTGCGCTTTGATACGGGTTACAGTGATCATGATAGCCGTGGTCCACGCTGGAGTGAGCGTAGCCGTCCTATCAAGGGCTTCAGCATTCGACACCCGGAGGGCCTGTGATTCCTATGTTCCACGCAAATCCCATCCTCTATCGACCCAATGTGGCTGCCATCCTCCAGCGTGAGGATGGTAAGATCCTGGTGGCCGAGCGTATCAACATCGCTGGTGCATGGCAATTCCCCCAAGGCGGTGTGGATGATGGGGAGACGCATGAGCAGGCTCTCTTCCGCGAGCTAGAGGAGGAGATCGGTGTCCAAAAGCATCTTCTGAGCATCCTCGATGTGAAAGGCGGCTATCGCTATGCTTTCCCGAAGGGCCGACTCAAGTACGGCATCTACGGTGGCCAGGAGCAGACTTACTATCTCTGCCGCTACACCGGGACGGATGCAGACATCCATCTCGATGCCACTCACCGTGAGTTTGCGACCTTTCGCTGGATTTTGCCGAGTGAGTTCCGCCTGGATTGGACTCCGAGATTCAAGCAAGCTGTCTATCGCCAAGTGATGCGAGATTTCTTCCAAGTGGAGCCGGTAGCGTAAGATGGGGATGGTGTGATGAATCACGCGATCGTCATCACACACGCACACACTACTTATGGACGGGGCTGCCACGAGACTTGGCGGTGCCTGATGTCTTGTGGCGCATCATTTCGTCGATTTTTCTGAGTAGCTCCTCACGGGAGGTCACGCCCATGCTCTGCATGAGGTCCATCACCTCTGCATCCTCTTCCTCAGGAGCCAGGGCGATGAGGAGGCGGATGTAGGGCAGCGCATGGATCAGAGACTCGCGTGGATCTCCGTCACCCATGTGGTGATTGCGCAGATTATTGAGCATGCGCTGGATGATGGAGCGCTTGGTGGCGGGAGCGAGTAGCTCATCTGGCAGGGCCACGTCGGGCGGCAGGTATTCATCTTTCTGGAGCTGTGCGGTGATCTGGATCACGCTGGAGGAGCGACCGCCCTCAAAGACGTCCACGAGGTGTAGCTCACCCTCTGGCCCATCACGCCAGCCGACCATGAATTTCCCCGGCAGTGGCACGCCGAAGACGCCCTGGATGCCTAGCTCGCGGGCCATTTCGACAAACAGCACGCTCAGGGTGATCGGTAGGCCCTCGCGGTCATCGAGCACCTCATTCATGTAGCTGTTGCTGAGGCTCTCGTAGTCGCCGCGACTGCCGTGGAAGCCATTTTCCTCAAAAAGAAAGCGTGTGAGCCGCTTCACGGCCTGTGGCGTGCCTTGGCGGATTTCGGGGTCGTTTTTCAAATCTGCCACCATGGCGCGGAATTGCGCTAAATAGGCTCCGACGTCGATTTCCGCATTGTCATGGCGTGCGAGGAGTAGGGCGCAGCGCATCAGGTTCACCTCTGGCTCCGGTTTGGCCAGCTCCTGCACTAGATCACGCGTCACGGCGCGGCGGTGCAGCTCCCGCTCGAGCTGGCGCAGGCTCGCGGTTTCTTGCTCTAGCTCGCGGCGTTTTTCCAGGATCAGGCGGCGTGCGGCGGCGGGTTGGTCGAGCAGTCCTTCTAGCGTGGTGTCGGTGCCCTCTTCCTCGGATAGATAGTTTTGGAGTTGCTGGTCGAATTTTTTCGCGAGTGCAGGATCGAGTGCCTTTTCTGCCAGGTCGCTGCCCACGCGGAAATTCCGAAAGTCCGCCTCTGTCTGGCGGAATTTGCACAGACCCACCGCGCCACCGCGAAGGCCTGTGTCGTCGATTTCGATCACGGCCTGACCATTCACGTAGCAAGTGATGC
This sequence comes from Verrucomicrobiaceae bacterium, assembly GCA_016713035.1. Classification (NCBI taxonomy): domain Bacteria; kingdom Pseudomonadati; phylum Verrucomicrobiota; class Verrucomicrobiia; order Verrucomicrobiales; family Verrucomicrobiaceae; species Verrucomicrobiaceae bacterium. The sequence goes on along the minus strand of JADJPW010000001.1, from coordinate 1,047,182 downwards.
GCTCTGGCTCCACTCGCACTCGTAGGTGGTTCCAGTCGCCGGGGTGGTAGTGCTCGCTTTCGGGATTGGCCAGGATCGTCCAGGAGTACACATCTGGACCGTCAAAGCGTGTCAGGCGCAGCTTTCCATCACTGGGGTAAAAGCCGTAATGACGGTCTGCACCATCGGAGCAGAAGAGCAGGCCCGCAGCGCCGCCCTCATCATCGAGCTGCACATTCACGGCGGTCTCGAAAGTGCCCTCTGGCACTTTTTGGGTGGAGATGCAGAGCGCTCGTCCGCCGAAACCCTCTCCAGGCTCCGTGACGTGGATGACGCCGGCCCGCTGGCTCCACTCGGCTCCCAAATGCGTCTTCCACTGCTTGGCATTGAGTGCGCCGATGGTCAGCCAGCGTGACATGAGCACGGGATTGGGCTTTTCGATGAGGTGCTGCAATTCATCTACTGGGATGGCGAAGCCGAGATTCTCCTTCCGTGCGTGCTTCATGGAGATCACGCCTAGCACACGGCCCTGTGCATCGAGTAGCGGCCCGCCGCTGTTCCCGCGCTCCACAGGCATCGCTACCTGGAGCAGCATGCGTCCCTCAAAACCCTCCAGGTCATCCCGCTTCGCGGAAAGGATGCCCTGCACGATGCTCCAGCTCAGGCCCTCTGGTGCTCCCATCGCTACCACGGTATCTCCCTGTCGAGCGGACTCCACATCCCCCAGGGGTAGCACGGGCAGGCCCTTTGCGTCGATTTGTAGTAGTGCTAGGTCGCGGTCTGGGTCGGTGGCATGGATGCTCTTCACGGCATATTTTTTTCCATCCTGCATCTCCACCTGGATGCGGCGTCCGACATCGATCACATGGAAATTCGTCGCTACGAGTCCATCTGCCCGGATGACGAATCCGCTCCCGATCCCATCGAGTCCCTCACGGCCAAATTGAGAAATTTTCACCAGCGCTGGTCGAACTGCCGCCGCTAGCTCTGCCGCCGTTTTTTCTGCTGCCTGCGCAGCATGGGCAGAAACACCGAGGAGCAGGAAAAGGAAAAGGGAAATGCGTGAAGACATGCCAGTGGAGAGGTGCGAGGGCTGATGCTGAGGGCCACGAAAATGCTGCATGTTGCGCAGAAAGTGGCGATTTGTCAGCATCTCTTCCTGCGAGGTGAGTATGGATCACGCTCAGAGGTTCATGGATTTTGGCCCCTGATTTGTTGAAATTGGGGGCTGCGGATGATGTGGGTGATGAGGGTGTGGAGATGGAGGTCGCTGGTGACCATGGTGTCGAGGAGGGGCTTGTCGGAGAGCTGGATGCTGCGACCGAGGGCGTAGCCGAGGAGCTTGCGGCTGAAGTGACGGAGGAAATCACTGCGGCGTGTGGTGAGGAGGTGGGTGCGGAGGTCTGCGAGGCCGCCGATGGCAGTGCCGTCTGGGAGGTGGGTGCGGGTATCGGCAGTTCGGGTGCGGCCGATGGCGTCGAAGCCCTCAAGGGCGAAGCCGTAGGGGTCGATGCGCTTGTGGCAGCCGATGCAGTTGGTGTCGCGGCTGTGACGCTCGATGAGTTGGCGCTCGGTGAGGTCTGCGGGGGCTTCCTCGGGCAGGGTGGGGACGCCTTTGGGTGGTGTGGGCAGTTTGTCACCGAGGATGACTTCACTGAGCCAGGTGCCGCGTAGGATGGCGCTGGTACGGGAGGCACCGGAATGGCGGGCGAGTGTGGCAGCGAAGCCGAGGATGCCGCCGCGGCCTCTTTGTTGAAGGCCGTCGATGCGGAACCAGGTGCTCGGTGGTTGATGGAGAGCGGTGGGCGGGAGGGGGAGGCCGTAGTGGGTGGCGAGTGGCTCGTTGAGGAAGGTGTGATCGGCGTCGAGGAGGGAGAGGGCGCTGCGGTTGTTCTGGATGAGGTCGGTGATGAAGCGGGTGACTTCTTCCTGCATGTGGGGGCGGAGGGAGAGGAAGGTGGGGAAGTGGCGCTGGCTTTTTTCTTCGAGGGTGTCGAGGTCACGGATGTGGAGCCACTGGCAGCCGAATTCGAGGGCGAGGCGGCGGATCTTTGGGCTGCGGAGCATGCGCTGGATCTGGGCGGTGAGGATCTGCGGATCATGCAGGTCGGCGCTGCGCAGGGCGGTGTCTGGTGCGGAGGACCAAAGGAAGTAGCTGAGGCGGGTGGCGAGCTCTTCGCAGCTGATGGGGGCGGTTTTAGGAGGTGTTTTTTCGATGCGGTAGAGGAAGGCTGGTGCGGTGAGCACACGGATGAGCATGAGCTGCGGTGAGAAGGCGCGGAGGGAGGTGATTTCTTTTTCAGTGAGCGGACGGCGCCAGGCTTTGGCTGCGAAGTCGAGGACGGCTTGCTGCTGGGTGGGGATGGTGTTTTTTTGCTGTGTTTTGAATGCGGCGGCGGCCTGGAGGATGGGCTGGCGCATGGGCTCGAAGGCGCTGGGTTTGGCGTCCTGTGTGGCGAACTGATAGAGCTGCTCAAAGGCATCGACTTGCTTGAGCGGGGCCTCGCTGACGAAGAGGAGCTGGTCCCAGAGGCGATCGAGGGCGGCGGTTTCTGCCTCTGTGAGGATGAGGCGCTTCAGCTCACTGTCCTCGCGGAAAAAGAGGGTGAGGGTGACGACTTCATCGACGGGGACGATTTTGGTGTAGCAGAGTGCGATGGGGAAGAGAGCGCGGAAGTCGTCAAAAGCGGCTGTGAGGCGTTTTTTGGCGGGTGAATCGTCTGCGACGAGGATGGGAGCGCTGTGTGTGGTGCGGAGGTTGTTGTCGCTCCATTGGCCTTTGGTGGTCAAAGCGGCTGCATAGCCGGATTGGAGGCCTGAGAGGCTTTTCGGCGGTTCGGTGAGGATTTGGACCTGGACGCTGCCGGCGTTATGTTTGGCGCTGATGACGAATTCTGCCCCTAGGACGATTTGAGCAGCGGGGAGGCTGAGTTCGATGACTTGGGGTGTCTTGGTGATGGCCAGATCGAGCACTTTGTGGTCGGGCTTGCCTTTGACGACGATGCGGGCGTTTTGCCAGAAGGCGGCGTCACCTTCACTGCCGTCGCCAGCATCGGTGGCGGTGAGGTAGAGCTTGAGTGCGGTGGAGTTTTTCGGCGGCGTGAGCTTGAGGCGTAACTCGTGCTGGGTGGCCAGTGGGGTGAGGGGCTCTTGCCAGCCTTTGGGGCCATTTTCTTTGCCGATGTGGCCTATGGTGGCGAATCGCCAGAGGATTTGCTGCCAGGGCTCGATGTCGGCGGCGGTGAGTTGTTTTTGCCGATATTTTGCTCGCAGTGGATCGAGCAAAATGGAGGGCTGGGTGCTGGTGAGTGCCTGGCGCAGGATGCGGAGGTATTTGGTACTGAGTCCGGCTCCATCATGGCGGCCTTGGAGGGCATCGAGGTAGGTGTTGAGTGGGAGGCGGCCTCCAGCATTGGTATCGAATTTCACGCCCTGGAGGTTCATGGACTGTGCACCGGTCTGGGCGGTGTATCGGGCATAAAACTGGCGGATGGCGGTGAGTGTCTCATCTGTCCAATCGCGTGCGGTGGTGCTGGCTGACCAGCGCATGCCGTGGGGAGTGAAGATGGCGTGGGAGGTGACTTCTTTGGCGGCGTCGAGGTATTTGGTGAGCAGGGCAGGGGACATGACGAGGGCTGCGCCTGCATTGCTGAAGCCTTCGCCCGCAGCACCATCGACGGGGAATTCGCGTGCGGGATCGAGCGTGTCGATGCCGGTGAGATCACGCAAAGTGTAGGTGTACTCCATGTTGGAGAGACGCCGGAGGATGACGGGGCCGGGATCACCCGCGCTGGCGAGGGCGATCTGATCGAGCGTGCGGCGGATGGAGGTGATGAGCTGCTGTTTTTCGCTGGGTGGGAGCTGCTTTTCGTCCTTCGGCGGCATTTCTCCGAGCGTGAGCTGGTCGAGCACGTCTTCCCAGATGTGCGGCTGGCGGTGGATGTCGGAGGCTTCGAGATCGAGCTCTCCTTTCTGCTCTGCGGTGGAGTGACAGCCGAGGCAGTAGGTCTGGAGAATGGGGCGCAGGTCTGCATGGGCCGATGATGCGGCGTGCAGTGCGAGGAGGAGGGAAAGGATGAAGGCGGCGGCTTTCATGAAAGGGAACCGCCGAGGATTACGGACGCGGAGTGGTTTTACTTCGCGAGGTGTTTCTGGATGGCGCTGACGAGTCCGGGGATGGTGGACTGCTTGGCCTCGATGTGGATGGGCTTGCCGAGCTTTTTCAGTGCATCACTGGTGACAGGGCCGATGCTGGCGATCTGGCAGCCCTCTGGCAGCTCGACGCCGAGGGCGAAGAAGTGCTCCACGGTGGAGGCGCTGGTGAAGGTGATGACGTCTGCGCCTTCGTTTTTGAGACGGGCGAGAGCTTCGAGATTGTCATCCCGCTCGGCGACGGTGCAGTAGCCGATGGCTTCATCCACGATGGCGCGGAGTCCGGTGAGTTCATTGGCGATGACTTCACGCGTCTCTGCTCCTTTGACCCAGAGGATGGTCTGGTTTTCGACGTCGATGTTGTCTTTGAAGGCTTTGACCAGGCCTTCGGCGACGAAGTTTTTCTCGGGCATCAAATCGACGGCGAGGTGGCGTGCGCGGACTTTGTCTGCGGTGCCGGGGCCGACGCAGGCGATGCGTGCTGGGCCGATGCTGCGTGCGTCATTGTAGAGCTTGTCGAACATCGTGAAGAAAGCGTCCACGCCGTTCGGGCTGGTGAAGACGATCCAGTCGTATTTATGGCAGTCCTGCACCAGCTCTCCGAAGCCGAGTAAGTCGCGTGGCTCCTCGATGCGGATGGTGGGTAGCTCGATGACATCTGCTCCGAGGACGGCGAGCTGCTTGCTGAGGACGCCGGCCTGCTGGCGTGTGCGGGTGACGACGATGCGGCGGCCAAAGAGTGGGCGGTTTTCAAACCAGTTCAGCGTGTCACGCTCGGTGACGACATCTCCGACGACGGCGACGGCGGGTGCTTTGAAGCCAGCGGCTTTTACCTTGTCCGGGATGTCCTGGAGGGTGCCGATGAGGGTCTGCTGACGGCCTGTGGTGGCCCAGCGGACGAGGGCGATCGGGGTGGTGTGTGCTGCGCCGTGGCGGATGAGCTCTGCGGTGATCTCGGTGATGCGTTCGATGCCCATGAGGAAGACTTTGGTGCCGTCTGCCTGGGCGAGCTTGGTGTAGTCGAGGGAGGTTTCGCTCTTGGTGGGGTCTTCGTGTCCGGTGAAGATGGTGAGCTGGCTGGCATGGGAGCGGTGTGTGACGGGGATGCCAGCATAAGCAGGCCCAGCGATGGCTGAGGTGATGCCAGGGACGATCTCAAAGCGGACACCGGCCTCTGCGAGCTCGGCGGCCTCCTCAGCACCACGTCCAAAGAGCACGGGGTCGCCACCTTTGAGCCGGGTGACGATTTTGCCTTCACGTGTGAGTTTGACGATGAGCTGATTGATCTCTTCTTGGCTGAGGGTGTGGTCGCCAGCTTTTTTCCCGACGTAGATGCGCTGGGCGTCTGCTTTGCCATGCTTGAGCAGCTCTGGATTGCAGAGGTAGTCATAGACGAGGGCGTCGGCGGCTTCGATGCACTCTTTACCTTTGATCGTGAGGAGGCCGGGGTCGCCGGGGCCTGCGCCAACGAGATAGCAGATGCCGGAGGAGGATGATTTTTTCGCCATGAGGGCGGGCACAGTGGCGACGCGGGAGAGGGTGGCAAGTCGTACGAGTGATGAATCAGGCGTGGATGGCCTGCCGACGCATTTTTTGCGAGAAGCTGTGCGCTGCGGGGTCGTAGAGCTTCCGCCCGAGGAGCAGGAGGCGGTCTCGGAGCCGGGATCGGCACTCGTGGATGAGACGGTGCCAGGCGCTGCGCGGCGAGGCGCAGAGTCGATCATGGGCGAGGAGCCCCAGATCACGCTCACGGCCGAGGATGGCCCCGAGCTTGCGGGAGCGACGCACACGCCGTGTCGCGCCGGGCATGTGCGAGAGCGCGAGGGTCTGGTAGTGCAGGTCTTTGACCCGGTGCCGCCAGCGGTGGAGGATGTCCTCCTGCGTGCTCTCAAAGGCCTGTTTCATGAGGCGGCGGCCTTTGCGGTAGCTGAGGGCATGGGCAGCGAGGACTTGCTCAGGGCTGAGGGTGTCGATGCGGGTGGTTTCGAGCAGTTGCTCCAAGGCGCAGAGCTGGTGGCGCAAAAATGTGGCGGATGGTGCTGCGGGCATGCGCAGAGTCCTGTGCGGCTGCGGTGGGAGTGGCAGGTGAAAGCGGCGGGAGAGCTTCGTGAGGAGGCGCTGGCGCACTTGGCGGTCACGGCGGGCAGAGCAGGCATTCTTCACGGCGCGGATGTGCATGCGCATGGCCTCAAAGACGGGCTCTGGCAGTGCATCCTGCCCGAGGCGCAGCAGGGAGAGGAGTTTTTTCATTCGTACACGGAGCTGATGCGTAGCGACGGCTTCGTGTGTGGAAAGCCGGGCGACATCTCGCTGTGCGGTATCGAGCAGGCCCGTGAGTAAATGCCGCAAAACCTTGCCAGAGGCGGCTGGGGCGATGGTGCGGGCACTTTTCATGCCGCTGATTCAAGCGATTCGGGCCATCGGCGGCAAGAAAGTGTTGTTCACATTCTGCTGGCCGGATTGGGGATAAGTGTGCCCGCTGGGCGGTCTAGGGCTCAATCTTCCCACACTTTCAGCAGTTCGACCTCAAAGATGAGGGTCTCGTCGGGGCCGATATCGAGGCCAGCACCGCGTTTTCCATAAGCGAGGTGGCTGGGGATGAAAAAGCGTGTTTTGCCGCCTTCCTGCATGGTTTGGAGCCCCTCGGTCCAGCCTTTGATGACGCGATTGAGCGGGAATTCTGCGGGCTCACGGCCTGCGAGGTAGCTGCTGTCGAATTCGACGCCATTGATGAGCGTGCCACGGTAGTTCACGACGACGGTGTCGGTGGCCTTGGGCCGTTTTCCGGTGCCAGGGGTGAGGATGAGGTATTGGAGGCCGCTGGCGGTCGTGGTGACGCCGAGCTTGGAGGCATTTTCAGTGAGGAAGGCTTTGCCGATGGCTAGACCCAATGCCGCTAAGCAAAAGGGTCGATGATGAGATCGTCGCTGGCTTGGAGAGAAGAGGTCGAGAGCAGGCGTGGCCATTTGCTCACGGGCTGTCGCACCTTGCGCTGGCAACTACGTCTTCGTCGCGCTGGCAACGCGGCTTGGGCGATTTGCTCTCGCACTCGGCGCACCAGCACTCCTTGTGCCGCCTCGTCCATGAGGCCCTGCGCTGCCTCCAGCACCAGTAGCAGCGCTACGGTGTGCTCCAAACAGTGGCTCATGCTGATGCGCAGCGCTCCTGCCTGCCGGACTTCTTCATCCTCACTGCTCTGTGCGCAGGCTAGTCGCTCCTCAGCCACCAGTGAGCTGGCGATGAGGAGCGCGGCGAGTTCTTGCTGTGCTGTCTCGGTGCGTTGTGCGCTGAGCAAATGCCCTCCGTGAAGCACGAGCTTGAGTTCTTTGTAAAAGACTTCCTGTTCCCAGCGCTTCGCATACAACGCCAACAACTCACGCGCACTGCCCTGCTGCACGCTCAGGCTCGTCCACAGCCGCACCTTCACCCACTCTCCAGCGGCGTTGCGCACTCGCCCCACGATCTCGCGCACTGGCAACTCGCTCTGGCGCATCGGCGGATGTTTGCGCGGGCGGCCCCGCGCTTTGTTCGCCTCGGGTGTCTGCTTCTCGTCAGCTTTGGACGGAGCTGTTGTTGACGAGTCTGCGCATGGGCTCTCACGCTCGCGCAGACTCACCACCACCTCCGCACTGCCATCGGCATGCACGCTTTGCACTCGCACGGAGAGCTTTTGCCGCACTCGGACCAAAAAGTGACTCTGCGTGCGCTGCGAATGTTTTTGCAGTTCTTTGAGCATCGGAGCCTGCCCGTAATAGCGGTCGGCGATGAGCAGGCTGCGAGCTGGTAGCGCGGCGAGCAGCGGATCGGCCAGCGATTTCTCATTGAGCGCACCCAGTGACATCGATACGGCCAGCGGTGCATGGGTGCCGAGCTCGACCAGCGTGCTCATGGAGAGCTTGGCAAAGGCTGCCTGCGCACGACGACTGCGGCTTTTGGGCACTTGGGCGTTGATCTGCACGGTGTTAAGCAGGTTCCACTGCCCACCGTCGATGCCGACCAAGCGCAGCCCGGCGAAAAAACACGCTGGATGCCGCTGCTCACAGGCTAGCGGCACCAGGGAGTGGCGCATGCAGGCATCGAAAGCTTGGGTGGATATCTTCAAACGACGCTGGCTTAGCGCCGCGGAGCCTGATGCGCACAGCAAAATAACGACCGATGATCTGCTGTAGGCTGCCGCAAGCGTGCAGACTTTGGGCGACCATGCCGGCGATGAGTTGCCAACCGAGAAGTTTGCGTCGCGGCCCTTGGTGCGTTGGCTCTGCCCGCAGTTCCTCGGGCAACTGCTCGACGCCGAGTTTTTTGCGGATGCGTGCAGAGAGATGATGTTCGTATCGCGGTGGGCTGGATGGCTTTACCATCTACCGCTAGTTGACTCAGCTACTCAGTTGTACAGCACTCTTTTCGCTCCTCTTCGCTTTTTTGCTTAGCGGCATTGGGTCTAATGCGGACATGGGGCAGGGGATGGAGGGAGTGAAGTTCGTTTAAATCCGATGTTTCGATATAGGTCGGCTCCCCTCTGTGCCACCCGCGCGAAGATGGCTCCACTCTGACAACCATCGGGCTTATCGTGTAGGTCGGTCTGCATTTTCTTATCGAGCAGTTCTTCAAACACCTGGCTGGCATGCACAATGGCAGGCGTAATAGTGGGGTTCAGGATGATCTTCGTCTTCAAGTTGGCCTTCACATGGTTCTTTCAGCCGTAGTACGAATCGTTGTTCTTCTTCGTCTAGCGTGCTTCGCTGTCTTTCTGGCGGCCCACGGAAGGGTTAGTGTCGAACTCCTCGGGGCGTTTCGCCTTGCTTGATGCGATGGTTTGAGCAGCGGACGAAAGCTCTTCTTGGGGATGATCTCGCACAGCTTGAGAATGCCAATAGTCTTGGTGGCGTCGGCCTGCTCATGTTCAATGGAGGAGAACAATCCGCCGCTTCGTTTTGTCTTGCTGCAGCGCTTCATGGTCCCTTTTTTGGTCTGTGTTTGCTATCGATTAATGAATTGCCTGGAGAAATGAGGTTTCCAGAGGTGCCCATAAAGCCTAACGCGGCGACCTTGGCTTGAAAATGCTGGCCGATTTCGTGATCGACATCACAGCCGATGTGAAGGAGCGCAGAATTTGAGACGAGTTTGAATATTTTTTACGCAACCTGACTTCCGCAGGCAGAAGTCATTTTGAAATTACTCGAGTGACTTCAAGGGCCAATTTAGGGTGTTCGGAGTCGTTTTCATTTCTGAAGGTCTGATCTGGGCACAGCTCACGCTGCGGCATTGAGATTGAGGCGCTTGATCTGCTCAAGACGCAGCATGTTATACACGAGATTGGTCTGTTGCAGGCAGGCCACGTTGCGCTTCATGCCGATGCACCTTTGATAGAGAGCTTTCATGCTCCCGCTCATCTGCGCAAACACATGCTCCACTCGTGACCGGGTGCGCGACTTTTCGCGGTTGCTGGCTTTTTGCTCGTCAGTGAGCGGATGGCCCCGGTACTCCTTTTTGATTCGCTGCGCTCACCCTTCGGGCAGCCTGCGGCTGGTCTATCTCCGCTGCGCTCCGGTTCATTGATCTGTGGTTCGACGTTCTTGGTGGCCAGCGCGGCCTCGATCGGCGCTCCCGAGTAGGCGCAGCCGAACGGAGTGAGACAGATGCGACGTAGGAGCACCCGCAGGGCGAGCGGGAAGGGTGGCGGGAGCGAGTCAATCGGCATACACGACGCGATCTCCCTCTTCGATGAGTTCTTCCAACACTTGGCTGTCATGCACGCTCGCGGCGGTGATGACGGCTTTGAGGATGTGCTTGTCCTTCACATCGACTTTCACATGGTCTTTGTAGCCATAGTGCGTCTCGTTGTTCTTCTTCGTCCAACGTGCGTCGAGGTCTTTGTGCGCTTTGATCTTCGCGTTATCCTGCAGCTTCTGCGGCACTCCCCCCTCTTTAATCAGGACATTGTCTTCGCGGCTGTTGCGTTGCTTGGGCACTTCGGCAAAACTGGCATCGACCGTCACGCCTTCCTTTGCCAGAGCCAGCCCGTGTACCTTTTGCAGATGCGCGAGGAAGGTGTCAAACAAGCTTTCGAAGGTCTTTTGTTGCGATGAGCAGTTCGCGAAAGTCGCAGATGGTTTGATTCGCTGCGCTCACCCCTGCGGGGCAGCCTGCGGCTGTCTATCTCCGCTGCGCTTCGGTTGACCATCGGGCACTGCGTCTGCTGGGGTCAGACCTAGGAAGGCGCGGAAACTGTTGCGGTCAGTGATCTGAAAGCTCATGGCGTCATCGGCCAGGCCGTGGAGGCGCTGCAACACGAGCACCTTGAACATGAGCATGGGATGAAAGCGTGGCCTGCCGCCAGGACCTTTGGGCTCACTGGTGAGAGCACTCATAATGAGCGGATCGAAGACCTCCCATTGAACGAGCTTGCCTACGCGCATCAAGGGTGTCTCGAAGGCTGCCACATCAAGGTTTTGAACGAACTCATCGAAGAGACCAGGATTGCCAAAAGGAATAAAACTTGCCACGCCTTTCCTTGCCGCAACTTATCGCACGACGTCACTCTTTGATCGGGTTTGGTGCAGATTTTGAGTTTCCGGGAGTGCCCATAATTCTGGAGGGGTCAGGGAGGGCAGACCCATGACCGAGCTTTCGCTGGTTATTGAGAGGATACTCTTCGTGCTCAAGGATGGAGTCAGTTGGCGTGCGATTCATGATTCTGATGTGGCTTGGAGCACCGTTTTTGCCCACTTCAGGCGCTGGACCCGCGAATGTATTTTCGCGGAGTTCTCACAGATGCTGCCCTGGGAGAGCACCCTGGGTAGTCGCTTGGGTGCCATGGACTCAACCCATGTCAAAGTGCATCGCTCTGGGTGCAACACCGCAGGAGGTCAGCAAGCTCAGGCCATAGGCACCTCAAGAGGAGGTCTCAACACCAAGCTGCACGCCATCGTGGCGAACAACGGTGAGCCTTTGGCGATGAGCTTTACTGGCGGCAACAACCACGACAACCCTCAAGCCCAAGGACTCATTGAGGCTATGGACTCTGAGGCCGGGGTGAAAACGCTCATTGCAGATCGCGCCTATGATGCCAATGCGACTCGCGATGCGATTGAAGCGGCGGGCTGCGAGCCGTGCATCCCACCCAAAGCCTACCGTCTCAATCCCGCCTCTTATGACCAAACGACTTTCGCAAGGCGGCATGTTGTCGAGAACTTCTGGGAGGTCTCAAGCGCCTGCGTCGCATCTCGACCAGATACGAAAAGCTCAAGCAGAGCTTCGAAGCTTTCGTCCACTTCGCCATCTTTGTCCAACACCTGAGAGGTCAGTTCAAATCAGCCCAGTTCCGTAGAGATTCGAGTTTTTAAACACGCCCTAATCCGCACGGGAGGGGGGATCTACAAGGCTAGACCGAATCTGCCAGCTACGAACCTGAGCACGGCGAAGAGAATGATCGTGAGGACCGCAGAGCCGCCGATGGCTCCGTAAAAGCCCCACCAGCGCTGCATGGTGGGAAAGAGCAGAAACATTGGCAGCGTGGGCAGTACGTACCAGAAGATGTACCACATGTGATCAGCGGTTTTTTGATCACGCAGGGCAGGGGGGCTCTCAAAGTAAACCCAGAAGAGGGTGATGATGGAGACAAAGGGGAGTGCTGCTAGTAGGGCACCGGCTTTGTCGCTGCGTTTCACGGTTTCACTGACCAGGGTGATGATTCCGGCGCTGAGGAGGTATTTGATGAGGATCTTGGCGGTCATGATGGGTGATTTTTAGCATTGTCTGTTTGTCATTGCACCGGGGTTCATGTACAAAGCTAAGTTTTCCTCCCCACCCCCCGCTTTTCCCCTTCCGATGATAGACGTTCAAAACCTCACCAAGCAGTACGCTAGCCGTACAGCCGTGGATGGGATTTCGTTTCATGTGGAGCCGGGAGAGATCGTAGGCTTTTTGGGACCAAATGGAGCGGGAAAGACCACGACGATGCGCATCCTTAGCGGATTCATGCCTGCGACGAGCGGGCGAGCCGAAGTGGCAGGTTTTGACGTGTTCAGGCATTCACTAGAGGCGCGGCGTGTGGTCGGGTATATGCCGGAAATGGCTCCGCTGTATGTCGATATGAAGGTGAAGGAGTATCTGCGCTTTCGAGCCGAGCTGAAGGGGCTGAGCGGCCGTCACATGCGACAGCGGGTAGGGGAGGTGATGGAGCTCTGTGGTATCGGTGATGTGCGTCGCCGTGTGATTGATAATTTATCCAAAGGCTACCGCCAGCGGGTGGCTCTGGCAGATGCCCTGGTGCATGAGCCGAAGCTACTCATCCTAGATGAGCCGACCAATGGCCTCGATCCCGTGCAAATCCGCCAAGTGCGGGAGCTGCTGCGAGAGCTGCGCAATAAGCACACAGTGCTGCTTTCCACCCACATCCTACAGGAGGTGGAGCAGGCCTGTGACCGTGTGGTGATGATCCATCGTGGTCGCATCCTGGCAGATGACACTCCGATAAATCTGGCTAAAAAGCTGCACACAACTACTTCAGTCCGGTTGGAGTTGGAAAGTGCCGATGCACAGGCTGTGGCGAAACTGGAGGCTCTGTCTGGTGTGCGTAAATGCACTGAGGAGGCTGCTAATGGCACCCCATGGAGGTACCTCACACTGCGTGTGGAGCCGGGGAGTGATGTGCGTGAGGCTGTGCAGGCGGTGGCGACCCAGAGTGGGTGGAAGGTGCGGGAGCTGCACCGCGAGCTGCCTACGCTGGAGGATGTCTTCGTCGAGCTCGCCTCCCAGGCTGAGGCGATGAAAGGAGGCACGGTATGAGAGTCTTTTGGATCATGCTTAAAAAGGAGCTGCGGGCGTTTTTCGTCTCGCCTGTGGCCTATGTCGTGGTGGCCCTGGTCATGGTGCTCAATGGGTTCGCCTTCCGTGCTGCCTTGAGCATCTTGGAGAGTGCACCGAGTGAAGGCAGCATCGTGACGTGGACTTTTCAGCCGCATTGGTTCTGGTTGAGTTACTTCTTTGTCTTCCCGCTGCTGACCATGCGCTCTTTTGCAGAGGAGCGGCGTTTGGGCACCTTTGAGACGCTCTTCACCGCCCCGGTGCGTGCTTGGCAGGTCGTGTTCGGCAAATACATCGCCGCGATGATCATCTATGCGCTGCTGTGGCTACCTAGCTTGTTCAATTTCAAAATCGCTCACTGGGTTAGTGCGGGGCAGGTGGAGTTGCCCGCTGGCTCCCTCGGTGGCTCGTACATCATTTTGATGGCCATGGGGATGTTTAATCTGGCGATGGGCATCTTCGCCTCATCGCTTACGCGCAATCAGATCGTCGCTGCCATCTTCAGCTTCACTTTGAGCCTCAGCCACTTCCTGCTTGGGGTCTTTGTGATGCTCATCGGGCGGAAAATCACGGATTCCATCGTCGATGTCTCCACCTACTTCGCCAGCGTGGAGCACATTCGGGTCTTCACCAGTGGCCTTATCGACACGCGGCCACTTGTTTATTACGCCAGCCTCACTTTCCTATTCCTCGCACTCACGCATCAAGTCGTCGAATTCCGCCGCTGGAAGCCCTGATCACTGCCCATGCCTGAAAACTCACCAGAGCCTGAAAAGACCGCCATAGAGGCCAAAACGGCCCCTCAGGGCGGTATGCCGCGCCGTTTCGGCATCGGCGTCAATGTGCTGGTGCAGGTGTTTTTGACGCTGCTGATCTTTGTGGGCATCAATCGGCTCAATTATCGCTACTACACGCGTTTCGACCTCAGTCCGACGCAGAGCTTCACTCTCAGTGACTCGACCAAGAATATCCTTTCGACTCTATCGCGTGATGTGACCATTTACATGGTCTTTGCTCGTGATTCGAAGATCTTCGGTGAGGTGAGCTCGCTGCTCGAAGAGTATCGGCTGCATGGTCGGCAGCGCATCAAACTGCGCACTATCGACCCGGTGCGTGACATTGAGCGTGCGGAGAATCTGAAAGCGGAAACGGGCCTCTCCCTGGCCCAAAATGGCATTCTGCTCATCTCTGGCTCCAATAAGCGTTTCATTATAGAGGACGAGCTCGTCGTCCGAGAGGCGGGGATCGGCACCGAGAAAAAAATCACCGAATTCCGTGGTGAGGATGCCGTCACCTCGGCGCTGGCAAATGTGCTGGAAGGAAAAATGCGCCGTTTTTATTACATCACCAGCAAGGGCTCACGCTCCGATGCGGCGGTGACAGAATCCCTGGAGGCTATTGTCGAAATCGGTCGCCAGCAGAACTTTGAAGTGCTGGCGATAAGCCTGAGTGATGTCGCGAGCCTCACCGCCCACGCAGATGGCATCATCATGATCGGTGCGAAGTATGATCTGACCGAGCGTGAGCTACGCATGCTGGACGATTATTGGAATAGCAATCGCACGGGCATCCTCATGCTGCTGGACCCGAACCGCATCACCAAGAATCTGGACCTCTGGCTGGCTGCCAATGGTGTGAAGCCACGCCGTGACCGTGTGCTTATGGCCCGCAGCACGAGTGCTGGAGCGAAGAAGGAGTTCAGTGTGCAGGCTCTTTTCTCTCGCGAAGTCAGCTTTACCCAGCATCTGGCCAATAATATCACGAACATCGCAGGCCAATCGGAGTCCCTAGAGCTCTCTAGCGGTGAATCGAACCCAACTTTGAAGGAGAAAAATATCGTCGTGAATCCTGTGCTGCGTGCCGATGACTTCTACTGGGGGGAGACGAACTATTATGATGAGCTGCCCGTCGCCGATGAGAGTGAGGATACACTGCCGCCAGTCTATGTCGGTGCCAGTGTCGAGCGCGGAGCCGCTCCCGATGCGAGCAAGCGTGTGGAAAGCTCACGCATGGTCGTGGTGGGCAATCCGACTCTGCTGGATAAGTCCTCCATGCTCGCAGTGAACCGCGATTTCGTCGCGGCGAGCCTGAACTGGATCATCAATCGTGAAAACCTCATTGGTATCACTTCCAAACCGAAGCGGTCTTATCGCATCCAGCTTACGCCGAAGCAGCATGATGTGATTTTCTGGATCACATCGCTGGCGATGCCTGGAGTCATCCTGGCACTGGGCATGGCGATCTGGGCAGGCCGCCGTGCAGCTTAGAGAGCGGTTTTCTTCATCCTACGGGCAAGTATCCAACGCAGGAGCACCCGCGGTAGATGTCTGAAAAGCCGAGCCGCGATAGATACTCCCCGTCCTGGCCAAACGCATGCTTTGCCAGCGACGAGTCCGGCGAGTGCCTCGCTCACTACTTGTGCTGGAGGGATGCGTAGGAAAGCCTGTCCTTCGCGATTCGTGTCCGTGCCATCTGGACGGCGTGCGGTTTGACTGAAATTCGTGGGCGTGGGGCCGGGGCAGACGCAGGTGACCGTGATGCCGCGTGGTGCGAGCTCGATGGCCAGGGCCTCAGAAAAGCTGGTGACATACGATTTACTAGCCGCATAGACGGCGAGCTCTGGCATCGGGAGAGTACTTGCGAGTGAGCTGACATTGAGCACTCCGCCAGGGCTCTCTAGCCGTGGGAGCATGGCATGCGTGAGCATGGTGAGCGCAGTGATGTTGAGATCGAGCTGCGCCCGTGTTTTTTCAGGAGTGGACTCGGCAAAGCTGCCGTAGTCGCCCATGCCGGCATTGTTGATCAGGAGATTGGGGCGTAGCTCATGTGCATCGAGAAAGGCCAGGACGGTGAGTAGGCCGCTGGGAGAGGATAAGTCTGCTACGCAGAGGTGTATGCGGGCCTTGGAGCCTGCGAGGCTGCTTTTTACCGACTCTAGCGCATCCTCACGCCGGGCGATGAGGACGAGAAAATCCGCCGCAGGGGCGAGCTGCCGCGCAAACTCAGCTCCAAGGCCTGATGAGGCACCCGTGATGATGGCGCGGCAAGCAGTGGTGCGGAAGACTTGCGGCTGCATAGATGGCATTTCGTGCTTTTTGGCTCAAAAAGTGCCCAGGACACTGAGCCAAGCTACGGCGGCGTCTTGAGCCAGAGGGAGTGCCCCTTTCACCGCGATCTGTAGGGGGCCGCGCGAGGTGGCTGGGATATTGAGCACGCTGAGGATCTGGTCCGGCGGTAGCTCATGATAGGTCACTGCCTGCGGTGCAGACATAAATGCGGTCGAGGAGTGAACCGCAGAACGCATCGCCATCAGTGTGGAGAGCACGAGGCCCGGGCGCGGATCATTGCTCCACAAAATGCCGCCATCTCCATCGAGAATGAGCAGCCATGTATTCACCGGCAGTAAACCTGTGATCTGCTGGGCAAAGGCTTCGATTTTGACCTCAAACGGAATGTCCTGTGTGACAGTGATGGGTTTAGACTCCGGCGCAGGTGGCAGAATGGGCAGCGGTGCTGCCTCTTTTTTTTCTTCTTCTACAACGGTGACCACTGTAGTTGCTGTTTCTGCCTGGGGAGTGACTTCTTCAGATGATGATGGTTGAGATGCTTCACCCTCAGCAATGGCGGGACTATTGACAGCCGTAGCGGGCACCTGATGGGAAAGTATGCCAGCCTCTACTGCTCGGTGCCGGATGCTGCGAAGTCGCTCGCGGATGCGGTCCAACGGCAGTCCCTCATGCTCCAAGGAGCCAGTGGTAGATGAAGGCTCCTGTGAAGAGGGTGGATTCAGCGCATCGGACAAAGTAAATGCGGGTGTCGCTGTAGCGGGCAATGAAGGGATAGTTTCAACTGGGGCTAACTCAGCGATGGGGGCCGCTGGAGGCGCTGGAGAGATGACGTCCTCCTGCGACGGGAGCGAGACTGTAGGTGGCTCAGATGCAGCCGGTTTAGATTCACTCACCCCCGCTGGTGCGGGGCTGAAAAAGTCATGAATCTCACGGACAGATTCATCGCCTGTAGTTTGTGCTGCAGGCGAGTCGGCTATTTCAGGCTCTTGCTGAGGCGGGGAGATCCGAGCGATCAGCGACTGGAGCTGTTCTGGGTCAATCCAAGAGACTCGCATGTTCATGATTTTGGTCGCGTTGTTTGCTCATACCGGTGCGCTGTTCCAGATCAGCAGCAATCTGGTCAAAAATGAGTGCCTCGGGCGGCGGATTGCGCTTGGTCAGCGCCACAGGCACGCCGAGTGCGCTGGCGTCGAGGAAGGAGGGGAGGCGTGGGATGCTCTGTTGGAAAATGAGGGCCGGTGGCAGCATCTCGCGCAGCTCTCGAGCAACACGTAAGCTCATTTCATGCTCACGCATCACCATGGTCAGCAGGATGCCCGCCACTTTGACCGCTGCACCCTCAGCACGATAGCGAGCTAGGGTCTCCAGCATATGCGGCACACTGCGGATCGCCAGGGGCTCTGCCTGCTGCGGTAAGATGACAAAATCGCAGGCCTTGACGACAGCCTCGGTCATGCCATTGAGCCCGGCTGCCGTATCAAAGAGCACGCAATCCACGCCGCGTAGCTCCGCAGCACGCAGCAGGTCCGCGATTCGTGCTGGTACCTCGTGTGCCGCAGCTTCGACTCGCAGACTGGCATCGAGTTGGCCAGCAGGCAGGATTTCCAGCTCTGGCAGACGGGTCGTGATCACCAGTCTCGCGAGATCGCCCCTGCCGGAGAGGATTTCATAAAAACCCTCCCGTGCGGCCGTGCTCCGAGCAAGTGATAGACCTACGCCGCCCTGTGGATCTGTATCCACGAGTAGCATTCTCCACCCCCGGCGGGCGAGGGAGTAGGCGAGATTAATGCAGAGCGTGGTTTTACCCACGCCGCCTTTCTGACTGGCTGTTGAGATGGCGATCACGAGGCCGCGATGCTAGGCCGAGTTTCCTAACTATCAACAAATGGGATGCATCAGAAGACTATTGTTGACCACCTCGGGGGCTTTGAGCTAAAAGTTCATATGCTTATGAGAAAAATCACTCGTTCCGCACTCCCCATCATTCTCCTGTCGTTTTTGACCTCCTGCGACAAAGCGGATCGCCTCCGCGCGGAGCAGGCAAAAGTCGATGCCGCCAAAAATCTCATCCAGCAGGAGATCCTCCAGTATGAAAACTACATGCGCCAACTCGGCCCGAATGGTGTAGGTTCGGTCGCTTCGAAGGAAAGGCTGGCTACAGAAATGATCTCTAAAGCAAGTCTCGAAGAAGCCAAATCTGGAGAGAAACTCACCCTATGGACAGATCTGGAAAAATCTGCCACAGAGCTCCGAACCAAGGTGGATGCTTGGAAGGCAAAATATGTACGCTGATTCATTTTAGTCACCACTCAACTCCAAATCCTCAAATCGAATTATCCCGTTATGGAACCCAAAGCTTGGCTCCCACTTGTCTTATTAGCGTTTCTCGTTGGTGGCATTTTTGGCTACCGCCATCTCGAACTGGTGGACAAAGCCAATTCGGATCTTCTGCAATCAAGAGCATCAGCCCAAGCAATGGAGGAAAACCTGAGGATCAGAAAAAACCAATGGGAAGGCATTAGCGCCTCTATGACAGCAGCCGATACGAAGCTGGCAGAGGCTCAGACCCGTGAGTCTAAGGTCAAAGCCCTCACCGAAGAAGCCAACACCAAGCAGCGCAAAGCTGAGTCCGATATTAAGTACCTTGCTGATTCCTTGCCCGGCCAAGTGGAAAAAGTCCGGACTTTAGATCTCAATTCCGTCCTTGCAGCTGTCACATTGAATGATGGCAAAAGGCTCACCAATGCCCAAATCAAGAAAATCGAGGATAATGGCATTACCTTCATTCATAGTGATGGTTCAGGAATCATTCTGGTGGATAACCTGCCTGCCGACTTGGTGGAAAAATATGATCTTTCAGTCACTGGGCTCGTTAAAACAGCTCAGGGGCTCAAGTTGGCCGTGGACGAAGCGACGGCACCGCCATCAACGAATAAGAAATCACCATCGCGGGCAAGCCCCACTGTCTCGAAGTCGCCCGAGCCTGCTCGTGACCCCTCTGTGGCGTCGAAAATGAGCGCGGATCAACAAAATCTGAAAAGCGTACAGCTACGACTCGCAGATATGGAGGCGAAAATCAATGCAGTAGCCCGCATCGCAGATCAATGGGCTACCAACGCCAATGCTGCTGAGGGTAGAGTTGCTAATTCCCGCTCTCGTGGTGCTGCGCCCTCTGGATCAGCCATGACCGAGGCGAAGAATGCTCGTGCTCAGTATTCCGCTGCCCATGCTCAGTTCACAGCTCTGGAGGCAGAATATCGGAAACTGAAGGTGGAGGAAGCCCATCTCAAAGCTTTGCTCAATAAGCGATGAACAGAGAGCGGAGTCTGTTCTCTGGTCCTCGCCCGAGTACATGCGGAAATCTCGGTTGCATGTGGTTGAGGGTTGTTTTGGTCATGCTGGTTTTTATTCCTGCCTGTGGGCGGCAGGATGAGATTATGCGGCAGCGGGTGGAGGCGGATGTACGACTGGATACGCTGCTTGCCGAGCAACGGGGATATGAGCAGCGAATCCTGGGGACTGGAGGATCTCTCTATAGCAGTAACCTTGAGCAACAAGCGCGGATGGCCGCGCAGCAAACAGCCCAACTCGCTAGTGAGGTACAAGTGCTAGAAGATCGTGAAAAAAGCCTCCGCTTGGCTATTGAACGGATCCGGCCGGATGTAGAAGCCTATAAAACCAATCATCTGCATTAGTCTCTTCTTTCCATTATGGACGCGATCAAATTCTGGACAGCCATGATCATTATTTCGTTGATCGCAGGTACGGTCACTTTTTTCAACTACCTCCAGGGGATTGATGAGGCTAATGCGGCGCTGCTCGATGTGCGAGCACGTGTGAAGCAGCTCGAAGAGACGGTCAAGCTCCGCCAGGTAGAGGCCGCTGCCACGGTTGCGCTCCAGGCAAAAGTGCAGGCTGCGATGGCTCAAGCGACACCGCTCCAGGAGCGAAAAAATGAACTGCAAAAGAAAATCCGCTCCCACGAGGCCGAGTTGAAATTCCTCGACACCTCCATCCGAGCCGCCGTGGAGAAGGTGCGAGTTTCCATGTCTGCGCCGGACTCTCCGAGCATTCCGCAAATCACTTTGCCGCTGAAAAAAATCCTCATGGACGCCCGACCTCGGAAAATTGAGCTCACAGAGGTTTCTTTTGGGCACTCTGATGGGGCTACGACGGTCCCGGCAGATCAATTGCCGACTGAATTGCGGCAAAAGCTCGATGTAGGCTCGGACGCACTAGTGCCGAGAATGGAGGAAACGATTTCTTCCTTGTTGGGCAAAGGGAAGTAGCACGGCCAGCGACCAGTGGGTGAGCGAAAAAGTTGCTTGGGTGAATGATTGATGTGAAGGAGCTATGTCGTTTGAATCAACTGCTTACCCACCATGACTCGTATCACACTCTCTATCCTCTCGGTCGTGGCACTCGCTGGCTCTTCTGCTGCCGAGGTCGCCTACGAATTCGTCCCCAATTTCATCACTCCGCCTCCTGGTAAGGAAACGATCGGCAATGGCCACGGTGAGATCGCCGTGGACTCTGCGGGCAAAATCTATGTTTCCGTGCAGGATGCTGGTGCTGGCATTCAGGTCTATGGAGCGGATGGCAAGTTCCTCAAAGCTTTGAAATTGCCGCCATCGCTGCATGGCTTCGTGGTGCGCAAGGATGGCGATGGCGAATTCATTTTCGCGGCGGTGCTTGGTGAACAAAAAGTGATCAAATGCAGCCTCGAAGGCGAAGTGCTCATGACCATCCCCACCAGCGAGTTCCCAGCGGACAAAGTTGGCAAGGGACTGAAGCTCACGAACTGTGATGTGACA
This sequence comes from Verrucomicrobiaceae bacterium, assembly GCA_016713035.1. Classification (NCBI taxonomy): domain Bacteria; kingdom Pseudomonadati; phylum Verrucomicrobiota; class Verrucomicrobiia; order Verrucomicrobiales; family Verrucomicrobiaceae; species Verrucomicrobiaceae bacterium. The sequence continues at coordinate 1,026,364 of JADJPW010000001.1, read as the reverse complement.
CCGAATGGTGACATCTACGTCGTAGATGGGTATGGACAGAGTCACATCTTCGTCTTCAGCCGTGAGGGCAAGTTCAAGGCCGTCTTCGGTGGCCCTGGCGAGCCGCTGAAGCTGGCCAATGCGCATAAGATCTTCATCGACCGCCGCTTTGAGCCTGCTCGCGTGATGATCTGCGACCGTGGGCACAAGCGTATGTTGCACACTCAACTGGATGGCACTTTGATCGGTGAGATCGCTACGGAGATGCGCAATCCATCCTCCGCCAGCTTCCATGGTGATTTGATGTGTGTGGCAGAGATCGCGGGGAACGTCAGTGTCTGGGATAAGCAGAACAAGCGCGTGGCCGATCTGGGCACTAGCCCGAAGCCGACGAATACGCCGGGTATCGAGCCAAAGGATTGGCAGCAGGGCATCGTGACCAGCCCACATGGCATCAGCTTTGATAACGACGGCAACATCCTCGAGACCGAGTGGAACAAGTGGGGCCGGGTGCTGAAGTGGAAGGTGAAAAAATAATGCGCCGCGTGAGGCTGCTCCGATTCATACTTGCCGCAGGGGGTGCCGTTTTGGCCCCCCTGTGTGCTTTGGGGCATGGAAGTGAGTTTTTGGTGGCCAAATTGAAGCTCCAGGCCGGTGCTCCGGTGCAATTGGAGGTCACGGCTGATTTTGGCCAAAATCCGCTCTTGGCCGATGAGGCGGCTGCGAGGGCCGCTTTGCTGAAAAGTGTGCAAATTCGCCAAAAGGGCCATTTCCGGCCGCTGGATGAAAAAAGCGTGGTTTGGCGTGAGGGCGGAAAATGGGAGGATGCGGCTCCTCCGGCCATTTTGCCTGTGGGGGAGGATTCTGGGGTGCATGCGCTCATCACCGCCCGGTGGGAATGGCCTTGGGTGGAGGACACGCTGGTTTTGCAGGTTCCAAAAGGCAGCTTGCATGATGTGCTGCTGTGGATGCCATCTAAGGATGGTTCTACGCCGAAATGGATGATGCTCCTCGGTGGGGATGTGACGCGGGAGATTCCAGTGCCGCGAGAGTCGCGACTTTTAGCGCTTGTGCCAGCTACGGGCTCGGGCATCATCGCGGCCATGTCCCTCTCGTTTTATCACTATCTTCATCTCATTGGTCTCATTTTGGTTTTCGTCGGTTTTGGTGGCCTCTTTTCCAAGGAGAGCTTTCGCTCGGCCATGAAATGGCATGGGATCGGTCTCGTTATCAGTTTGGTGTCCGGCTTTGGTATGTTGGCGAAGATGGGCATCATGGGCTCGATGCCGTGGTGGGTGTGGGTGAAGATCGCCCTCTGGCTGGTGCTGGGTGGTCTGCCAGTGCTGGCAAAGCGCCGTGTGATCGCCCCCGGTGTGGTGGTGCTGCTAGCGGTGATCATCGGTGCCGTGCTGGCTTTCCTGGGCTACACCTACAAGACGGGCTTCAGCCTCGGGGCGTGAAGGTGTTACGCATCTGCTACCGCGTAAGGCCGATACGGAACACCTTCCGCGTTCTCCATTTGGCGCGAAACGTTTCCAGGGTAGCGGCTGCCGCCGCAACCCTTCGCTGTGATGCATAAGCCCTTTGGGCTTGATCTGAGCCATTGACCCATCACCACGCTCTTTCAAAGCCTCTGCCCCTTTGCGTTGACCTTTCGTGCTCGCCCCTTGGTTTGGCGTCATATCAGGAAAGCCATGTAGAGCGCTCACGTTGGAAATATGGCTCGCCCGTTGCCGAGAGTGAGATCTCAATCCTTTGTCCCCGACCATAGCGTGGCCCAACGGTATAGTCATACCAGAGTAGCGGCTCATGCTGATGCAGGAAAAATGACGCCGAACCGAATGTGTAATACATGCCTGATAGCTCACGAGGTAGCACCGGATGTACTTCGACCAACTCTGCCGAATCGGCCGTGACTACCCAGTGTTTGAGCAGAGGTCCTTCAACCAAGCCCGTTTCGTGTTTCTTGCTGCCCTGACCAAGTAGCCAAGTGGTGGGTGAGTGTCCAAACCGCTGGTGCTCGCCTGAAGCTGAGGAAGTAGCCATCTCGGAAATCAATCGTTGCGTCCGGCTGATACAAAGAGCCTGAATCCGCTCAATCTGAGCCTCAGTGAATGGCGACTTGGGCATGATATTGCGAAGTTCGGCTTCTTTCATGGTCTCCAATCTCTCGCTCGGACGAGTCTTGGAGCGTTGGGTAGCTCAAAAAGTCTTTCCAGTTCGGTGTCTGTAGGCCCTGTGCCGCTACGTTGATCAAAGCCGAAGCTGAGAAAAACGCAGAGGAGCGAAGGAGCAGCGGCCGCAGAGTTTAGGTGCTCGCACGACATGCAACTGGCACCTCCTGGCTTTGAGTATCTTGGATTCCGCTAGGGCCTACTCTTTGGAGACGCCGTTGTTCCAGGCGGCGAACATTTCTTCCACGGTGGGGATTTCTAGCGGGCGGACGATGCGGAAGCCGAGCCAGGTGGCGTCGGTGAGGTACCAGATGCTTTTGGGGAGCTGGGGGTCCTGCTGTTTCCAGTCGGGGTTGGAGGCACGGCGTGCGGCGCTGCGGCAGGTCTCTGGATCGTCATCGTAGTGGCCACCGCGGGCGACGTGAGGATAGGGCTTGGTGGATTTGGCGTAGGCACGTCCATCAGCTCCGAGTTTGGAGAAGGAGTCGGCAGCATATTGATCGAGCGTCCATTCGCAGACGTTACCGTAGATGTCGTAGAGGCCCCATGGGTTTGGCTTTTTGAGGCCGATTTTGGCGTATTGGAAGTTCGGGGCGTTTTCAAAGAACCATGCGTAGTCTTTGAGGTCTTTGGCATCGTTTCCGAAGAAGTAAGCGGTCTGGGTGCCGGCACGGGCGGCGTATTCCCACTCGGCCTCGGTGGGGAGGCGGTAGAAGTGGCCGGTCTGGGCACTGAGCCACTGGCAGTATTTATTGGCGGCGTGGTGGGTCATGCAGATGGCGGGGTATTTTTCGCGTCCCATGCCGAAGTCCATGGGCTGGTAGGGAGGTGTGGGCTGGGAGATGAGGTCTTCCGGTTTGTCGGTGGGTTTCCAGACTTGGCGGCTGCCGTCTTTGTTGCGGCCGATGTTGGTGAGCTGGAAGGGCTCGTATTCGTCCCAGGTGATCTCGTATTTGCCCATCCAGAAGGGTTTGATGGTCTTTTTGGTCTGGGGACCTTCGTCGTCGCCGCGATTGGCTTCGCCGTCGGGGCTGCCCATCATGAACTCGCCGCTCTTGATGACGACCATGCTGTAGGGGGCACCGGTTTTTGGCACTTTGGTCTCGTAGGGCTTCATTTCGGCCTCTGTTTTTTCTTTGGAGGTCTGCACGATGAAGGCGTGGATTTTCTTCACGAGTTCAAGGGTGTCCGGGTTGTTGGAGGCGGGACCTTTTTTCTCTTTGGCGACGAGTTTGGCATCCTCTGGCCATGCGGCTCCTTGTTCGATCCAGAGCTTGATGTAGTTGAGCTGCTCTTTGCTGAGGGGGCCGCCGCTTTTCTTTGGGGGCATGAGGTCATCATCGTCAGCTTCGAGCGTGCAGAGGCCGTAGATGGCGCTTTTCTTCAAATCGAAGGGGGTGATGTTGGGGGCGTTTTCGCCGGATTCGAAGGCCTCTTTGCGTGTGGCGGCGATCCAGTCGCCTTTGGCTTTTTCGGCGTTGTGGCAGGAGAGGCAGTTTTCTTCGAGCAGGGGCTGGATGTGCTTGGCGAAGGTGATGCGGGGTGTTTGGCCGAGAGTGACGCCTGCGGGCCAGTCGGCGCCTTGCTCGATCCATGCTTTGATGATGGCGATCTGGCTTTTGTCGAGCATGCCTTCCTTTTTCGGAGGCATGACCATGTCGTCATCGGCGGCGAGCAGGAGGGTGGTGTAGATGGCACTTTTGGTGGGATCACCGGGGGTGAGGCCGGGGCCATTTTCGTTGCCCTTCTTCATGTCCTCGAGGGTGTGCATGCGGAATTCACCTTTGTCCTCTTTTTCACCATGGCAGTGGGTGCAGGCACCTTCGAGCAGGGGCTTCACCTGGGTGGTGAAGTCCACTTTGGCAGCTGCGGCGGAGGCCACTGCGGGTGCGAGGGCGAGAGCGGTCAGGAGGGAACGGACGTGCATCATAATTGGAGAATGAGAGTGGTGAGCTATCACACGAAAAACGGGCTGTCCAATACGAGGACAGCCCGTGGAGACTTCGGATGCTTCGCTTCTGTGTATTTTTTACTTATTGAACGCCATGAAGCTGGGAATGGCGATCGCAGCGAGGACCATCAGTACGATGAGGACAAAGTAGAGGATGGTGAAGATGCCGATGAACTTCCAATACTGACGCTGCTCGGCCAGGGCGGCATTGAGATCTTCCACGGATTTGGTTTTGAGCAGGGACTCGATGCGGTTGGCGTATTTGGTGAGCTTGAGTGCGGGATAGGCCATGAAAATGCCGACCACGAGGTAGAGCACTCCGATGACGATGGGAAATACCCCCGCGATGGCCTCTGGTTGGCCCTGGGACATGAGCTTGCCCATACCTGAGGCGGCCATGAAGAGCATGCCCACACCCCCAAAGCCCATCATGACGACCATGATCCACATGATGATGGCGAAGAAGAGCACCCAGCCCCTGGTGCCTGAAAGCTCGGCGATGGTTCCTGGCGAGACGGCGTCGGTGCTCAGTGAGCTGGAGCCGTATGGATTGGCAGTGGGGGAGGCGTATGGGTTTTCCATGAGTGAGGCACGGATTATCGCGAGAGATGGAGCTGGAAAGCAAGGCCTTTTGCTGCCTGCCGAAAAGTTCGGGCGAGGCGGAAAAATCAAAGACTATGCTCTGGCCGTGCTGCGGCGGTCATCACGGAAGAAGGTCTCCATGCGACCACGTAGGTCAGTATAAAAGGCTGCTGCCATGTCTTCGATCATATCGACCTTTGTCGCGAGGCCGCTGGAGGCGGCGGATTCGCGTGCGACGCGGATTTTTTCATCAAAGGCACGCTCTAGCTCCATGAGGTGCTCCAGGAACTCCTTCGCTGCGCGGGAGCGGTCCACGCCTTCGATGAGGGCACGCTCCAGGGGCTTGTGTTGGGTGAGATGGAGCAGCTTGCTGTCCTTGAGCTCGGTCATGTAGCGGCTAAAGCTGGTGAGGAATGCCTGCCGCTCTTGGTCGAATTTCACTTCCTCGCGATCGAGCAGGGTGTCATAAGGGCCGGGCTTGGAGAAGAACTTCACGACGAGGGGGATCGTGTCCACGAGCATGAAAAGCATGGTCAGCACCAAATACGCGACGAGGGCGAAGGTTCCGCCCTGCTGGCCCTGATCAAAAAGCTCATGCAGAGCGAGGGTTTGGGTGAGGATGTCGCGGCGTGGCTCGGCACGGATGGCCTCCACGCGGGTCTGCTCATCGGTGACGAACTGGGAGGCCTCGCCATGGAGATTTTTGAGCTGGAGGAGTAGGGCGTCGATCTGGGTTTTGAGTGTCTCACGGATGGCGTTTTGCTGCGTGACGAACTGGTCTGCCTGCTGCTGCTGCACCTGCTGCTTGAGCATTTCGATGCGGTCTTTTTCGCTTTTTAGGCGGGCGGCATCTTCGGCGATTTTGGCATCGAGGGCGGCATTCACGCCGTCTTCGGCGGCTTTGATTTCTGCGAGGAGGACGCTGCGGTTTTTGGTCATTGTGTCGAGCACGCCGCTGAGTCGGGCGGACTCGGCGCGGCGCCATTCGAGCTGGTCGGCCTGTATGCTTTTGGCTCGTGGGCCGAGTCCGAGGATGCCGCTGCGCTGTCCATTGACTTCACGCTCGAATTCGGTCTGCCAGTGATTGAGCTCGGTGGCGATTTTTTGGTTCTCGACGCTGGTTTTGGCCATTTCGGCATCCAGGGCTTCGAGCCGGGTTTTGAGCGGAGCGGAGGCCTCGCCGACTTTGGCGTCGCGTTCGGCTTTGGCCTTCTTTTCGTCCTCCGTGAGCGGTTTTTCGATGGGTTTGCCATTTTCATCGAGGAATTTGGCCGAGAAGGTGGCATTCCAGTTATCACGCTGGGTGGCGATTTCTTTTTCCAGCGTGGCGATGCGGACTTCGACGGCTGCTTTTTGTGCTTTGGAGCTTTCACGCACGGCGGCGATCTCTTTCTGGCGATGGTCCTCGACGACGGAGGAGATGGTATCGCGGAAAAGCAGCAACGTGAGCGGATGGCTGATGGTGATGCCCATGAGCGCTGCAACGACCATGCGCAGGGTGAACTGGGCCAGCTTGCGCAGGAAGCTCTGATAAGCGCGGTAAGTCGCCAGCAGGGCACGGTCCACCGTGAGGATGATCAGTGACCATACGAGCGAGACTGGGGCGATGACCCACCAGTTCTCTGTGAGCGTGCTGAGTGCATAGGCACAGGCGATGAAGGCGAACGTCGATGGCACGAGCACCGTGGCACCGAAGGCGACGTATTTGCGCCGCTCCCACGCGGGGCAGGCTTCCAGATTGTCAGTGGAGGCGGCAGAGAGCCAGTAGAAGACGCGTTCGATGCGTTCGGAGAAGGACATGGGAGCAGATTGTGAGCCGGGGCGGGGGAGTCAAGTGGCGGAATGCCAGAAGAATGCCCCAACTAGGCGCTTACTGACGAACGCCGCCGCTACTCATTCACAGTATCCTCAAAACGGCGGCGGTGGGGGGAAGCCGGGGCCGCCACGGCGTCCGCGCTGGGGTGCTGGGCGCATGCCGGGAGGTGGGCCGCCAGGGCCGCCGGGTCCACCAGGACCTCCAAAACCGGGTGGGCCGCCGCCAGGGCCACCAGGTGGGCCTTTGCGCTCAAAGCTGCTGTCTGGCATGCCTGCGAATTGGCGTGGGATGAAGGGGTAGCTCTCGGTGAGCACATAATAATAGGTGCCCTCTGGGAACTCGGGGGTCACACCGCTGCGGCCATTATTGGCATCCAGATCACCCACACCAGCCGCCCATTCGTAGTCTTGGATTAAGGAGCCATCGTAGTTGCCCCCAGGGCTGTTGCGGGTCGGCCGCGGGCCTGCTTTCACACGGTAGCCGGATTTCATCGCACGCAGTGGGCTGGTGGCGTCCTGTGCATCGCTGTAGGCCTGTGGGCCGTAGATGGGGAAGCCGTCTGCCGCCCAGCCCAGCAGGGTCATGCGTGGCGTCTCGCCACTGAGCTTCTGCAAAAGGCCATGCGGGATGCCGTGGTAATGATAGGCCCCATTTGGCTGCACATGCGCATTGTTTTCATCGAGCCCCAGATCAATGGAGCCGCCCTGGGGCTCGTATTGCCAGCCACTGTTGCGGTCGCCATGCCACCACTCTGCGGCGAAGGGATCAAAGACCACGCCATTCACCGCTACGCCAAAGGGCTGCATGCGATACTCGGTGGGCTTTTGGCGCAGCTTCGGCTTTGTCGTCACGTCAAAATCGTAGCGCTGCGGGCTGATCGTGTTGGGATTGTTTTGGTTCGGGAAGGCTCCGGTGGCGTGATCTGGGATGCCGTTCGAGCGGATGTGCCGCGTACTGCCTTTGACGGTGATTTCGACTTCATTGGCTATCGGTGCCTGGGCGAGCACCGGCAGAGTAATGGCGAGGAGGAGGAAGGGGAGAGGCTTCATGACATGCGGTAAAGCCCACTTCGGGGCAAATGTTACACAATGCGTGTGTTTCGGAGCGGAGGGGGACTTTCGCCTGTGCTCAGAGCATTTCGATCACGACGGCGCTGGCATTGTCGCGACCAGACTCGGCCACCGCGTGCTCGACGAAGTATTGGGCTCGCGTTTTGCCAGCAGGCGGCTCGTTTTCTGCCAGCATATCGGCCAAGGCGTGATCCCAGATGCCGTCGATCACGCCATCGGTGCAAAAGAGGAAGCGGTCGCCGCTCTCGCAGCCGACAGAGCCGACCTGCGGCTCTAAATAATGCTGCCCAGCACCCAGCACCTGACTGAGGATGCTCTTGCGTGGGTGATTCCGCGCTTCGCGCTCATTGAGCTTCCCCTGGCGGCGCAGCCAGCCGACGTGGGAGTGATCTTCGGTGATCTGGCGGAGCTTGCCCCCCTTGGGCAGCCAGTAGATGCGGCTATCGCCCACATGCGCGAAGTGCATCCAGCCCGGTGTGAACCAGCCCAGGCTCAGAGTAGCTCCCATACCGCGACATTCCTCGTAGTAGCGGCCCAGTTGGAGCAATTCCTCATGGATGCGGCTAATGAGCTCGATGAGCACATCGCCGCGACCAGCGTCCATCTGATTCGCAGACTGCTTGAAGCTGCGCGGCAGCAAACGGGTGATTTTTTCCGCCGCGATCTTGCTGGCGAACTCGCCAGACTTCGCCCCGCCCATGCCATCACTCACGGCAAAGACGAAATCGCCCGTTTCCAGCGTGGCCTCGCCCATCTTGCCCAGGTAGCGCAGCTCGCGGGCATCGAAGTTCAGGCAGAGAAAGGTGTCCTCGTTATTCGCACGGACTTTTCCGGGATGCGTCATGCCGGACCAGCGGAGGAGTGTCGGGGGGAGGGGCGTCGTTCATTTCGCGGGGAAGTCGAGCACGGTGGCGAGTTCAAAGTCGATGATGCAAAAGCGGCCATCGCTATGCCGGTAGGTGATGTTTCGGTCAAAGGGATCGTCATGGCGCACGCCGAATTCGCGCTCCAGCTCATCGTAGAGTTGCTTCACTTTGCCCTCGCTGATGCGCTCCACGCGGGAGCCGCAGTTCGTTGTCACGAGATAGAGCTTCTCTGGGTCGCTCTCCAGCACCCGCGGCACGTAGTCACAGCCGCGCTCCTCCAGGATCTTCAGCACCCGCACTTCGTTCGCGAAGCGCTCTTCCGCCTTCGGGCCACGGAAATTTTTGTGCACCCGCCCATCGTAACCGATGCGCACGAGTGCTCGCTGAGTGTTTTTCGCTTCTTGCATGACCGAATCTCCCCGGCGCGGCTTCTGATGCAAGCCATGAGCAAGATTCGCTCAATGCTTCCCCTGGAGAGATGCTCCTCCCCGCAGCGTTCTCTTCAGCCTGATGCATCTCCGCCATCTCGCCATCCTACTCACCGCCACTGCCACTGTCTTTGCCCAAGAGGCCGCTCCTGCGGCCAAATCGCCTTTGGGACCGTGGGTGGAGCCGGATTTCCCCTTTTTTAGCAGCGTGCTGGACTGCCGCGACCTCGGCGAAGGCTTCCCCAAAGACAACCTCACGCCTCGCGGCCTCATCCTGAACCTCGGCCACAATCTCTGGGCCTGCTTTGACACCGACCTGCTGCGCATCGCCTGCATCTGGGAAGGCAAACCCGGCGAACCACCCGTCACCCCCGCCGCCCTCGCCCCCGGCAGCTACCACTCCGTCGGCTGGAAGACCAAAGACGGGCAGGACTTCCTGCCCAAGCCGAATGGGAAGGTGTGGCTCGCCAATGGGCTGTATCCGGGCTGGCAAGTCGGTGAGAAACCGAGCTTTACTGACCCGCGTGAGAAAGCCCCAAGTGTGGAGGAAGTGGGAAGGGGGCCACTTGACGGCAAATTCCTCTCAGTAGAGGAACATGGAGACCGGCTTCTTTTAAAGTTCAGCGTGGGAAATGCAGAGATTAATGAAATAATGGAAGCCGACAAAATAGGAGATGAATTAGTCGTAATGAGGCTAGTGATTGTTATGCCTCGAGATGTCGGGTTGACGTGCTCGATCAATCACAAAGTGCATGCACGGAAGCCTTCCGATGTCATCGCTCAATCGACATTCTCAGATACTCTGTCCTGCATTGAGATGGATGGAGGTGAGCTAAGCTTTTTGAAGGCAAGCCCCCATCAAGAAATAGATGAAGCCCTTTTTATTATGACCAAAGATGGACTTTGGCGACCAAGTGGAGCCGAGGCTGATGTCAAAAGCGGAGGATCTAATCGTTCGAATCCAGGCCGAAAGTGGCCCCAAATTCTTAGCACTACTGCCAAGCTCTCCACCTCCACCGACGCCTACGTTTTCGACGACATCCCGCTGCTCTTCGACAATCCCTGGAAGCGCCACGTCCGTCTCGCGGACATCGACTTCCTCAACGACCAGGGCGACGCCGTTGGCGTCACCTTCGATGGCGATGTCTGGCTCATCTCCGGCCTCAAAGGCGATCTGGAAAAGGTGACCTGGAAGCGCTTCGCCAGCGGCCTGCACGAGCCGATGAGCATCGTCGCGAGGAAAAAGAATCAGGATTCAGGAATCAAAAATCAGGAATTGTTCGTCTTCGACCGCAACGGCATCTGGCGTCTCGTCGATTCGAACGCCGACCAGGAGTGCGACAGTTACGAGATGTTCTGCAACCTCTTCGCGCAAACAGCAGAGACTCGGGAGTTTCCAAATTCGATGAAGCTCGGGCCCAAAGGTGAGCTGTACATCTCCAAAGGCGGCCAGGAAGGCACCACGCGGGGTAAACACAACGGCACCGTGATCAAAGTGGCCCCGGATGGTAAATCCTTTGAGGTGATCGGCTACGGACTGCGCCAGCCCTTCATCGGCGTGAATGAAAAGACCGGACTCGTCACCGCGAGCGACCAGCAGGGGCATTACGTGCCGTCCACGCCGCTGCACATCATCGAGAAAGGCCATTTTTACGGCCACCTGCCCACCATCGCACCAAAGGAAAAATATCCTGCGCCGATCACCGAGCCGATGACGTGGATACCCCATCCGGTGAACCCCAGCGGTGTCACGCAGACCTGGCTCACCGGTGCGAAGATGGGCGACATGAACGATGAGCTCATCCACATCGGCTACAATCGGCCGGAGCTGTTTCGGGTGCTCATCAATGACCGCTTTGAGCGTAAACAAGCCGCTGTGGTCAGCTTTTCCCGTGAACTCGATTTCCCACTGCTCAATGCCAAAGTGAATCCTGCCGATGGGCAGCTCTACGTCACTGGATTCCAAGTCTGGGGCACCACCACCAAGGTGCAGAGCGGCCTCGCCCGCGTGCGTTACACGGGAAAGCCGCGAGTGTTGCTCAAACAGGTCACGCCGACGGATGCGGGCCTCGTTTTGACCTTCAACCACGCGCTGGATGCCGCCATGGCGACCAATCCAGACAGCTACAGCGCCGAACGCTGGAACTACAAACGCACCCCCGAATACGGCAGCCCGCACCTGAAGCCCGATGGCAGCGGCGCAGGCCAGGAGTGGATGACGGCCAGCAGCGCCTACCTGAGCCAAGACGGCAAAAACGTGCTCGTGGCCTTTCCCGGCATGAAAGCGGGCATTCACCAGATGCGCATCGGTTGGGGCCTGAAAAGCGCGGACGGCCTCAAAGCCGAAAACACGGCCTATTTCACCCCCTGGGAGCTTTTGAGCTTCAAACCGGCCGATTTCGGCTTCGCAGCCGATTTGAAGCCCAACCTGACACCACGCCAAGTCGCCGCTGTTTCCGCCGTGAAGCCCACGGTCGAAGAAGGAGCCCGCATTTACCAAATGTTTGGCTGCATGGCCTGTCACAGCAGGGACGGCAGCAACGTCGGCAAAGTCGGCCCGAGCTGGAAAGGCCTCTTCGGCAGCGAGCGAGACATCGCCAAAGGCATGAAGGGCAAAGTGAAGGCCGATGAGGCCTACCTCCGCGAGTCGATCCTCAACCCCGCTGCGAAAGTGGTGAAAGGCTTCGAGAAATTCGACACCGGCATGCCCATTTACAACGGCATCTTGAATGACTCGCAGGTGGAGAGCCTCGTGATGTTCATCAAGGGGCTAAAGTAGCGCAGTTGCTGTGCAACTGCTTGCTCTGACCTGTTCCGCAGGAACAGGACTACTTTACCTGCACCGGGTGCATGAGGTAGGCGATGAGGTCGCGCACTTGATCCGGCGGAAGGGCGAGGAGCAGGCCTTCCGGCATCATCGACATGGGCGAGGCTTCTTCTTTGACGACTTCAGTGCGATCGTGCGTCATCGACTCGGTCAAGGTGCGCAACGTGAGTGTGCGATCTGTCTTTCCGGCGATGACGCCGCTGAGCTGGCGACCATCTTTGAGCGTGAGCAGGCTCATGCGGTAGTCCGCACTGACGACGCCACTGGGATCGGCGATGTTTTCGAGCAGGTAGTCGATGCTGGCACGCCCACTGCCGGTGAGATCAGGGCCGATCTTGCCACCCTGGCCATACATCATGTGGCAGGCACCGCAGACGGCGGTGAAGAGCATGCGGCCATTGCTGAGGTTCGCTTTGGCGAGCACATCGGGCTTCAAGTCGGCTTTCAGCTTGGCGATGAGTTGTTTTTTATCGGCAGCGGTGTCGCGTAGTTCGCCCCAGGCTTCGGTGAGCTGCTTGCTGAGAGCTTCGTCTTTAAAGGCGCGGATCTGGCGGGCGTGGAAAGCGGTCAAATCGGTTCGTGGGATGCGTGCAGCGGCCATTTCGGCGAGCAGGGCCTTCGCAAAGGCGGGGCGGGCGACGAGCGTGTCGATGACGGCGGTGGAATTGAACTTGCGGTAGTTCTTCGCGATCTTTTGGCCGATGGCCGGATCATCGAACAAGGCAAGGCCGCGCACGGCGGTGAGGTTGAGCTGGCGGGTGTCGAGAAGTTGCTCGCAAAGTGTGCACAGATCATCCGGGCGGGCTTCGATGAGCGTTTTGAGCGCGGCTTCGCGGGTGGTGATGTCCGCCTTATCATCGAGAGCGATTTTCTTCACGTCATCCAGCGCCCTGCCATCGCCGAAGAGGATGCTCAAATCGCGAAGATGTGCCGATTTCGAGCTCGCGACGACTTTATCCCAATTCGCCGGCTTCGGAGCCTTGCGGATGCCTTTGAAGGCCTCTGCCATGCCTTCGAGCACGTCATCAGAGCTGTTGATGGCGAGGAGGGCATCAAGAGCCTCCGGCTCCGTGGCGAGCTTGCGGGCGATCCAACGCGTTACTTTGGGCCAAGAGCATGTTTTGGCGATTTCGAGCAGTGAATCGGCCTTCAGCGGCGAAATGCCATACCAGACCATGTTTGGCAAAAACGGGTCGTTGGCGTCTTCGGTGTGCGAAAGCAGTGCGATGGCCAAAGCGGGCCTTTTTTCGAGCGGAAGACGCTGAAGCACAGAAGCTAGCTGAAGGCGCACGAAGGCCGATTTTTCGTTCACGGCCATTTTTGCCGGATCGAAGGCGAGCTCGGGATACTTCGCGTGTGCTTGCGGGCCTGGAATGGCATCGAGAGGTGAAAACTGCACGAGTTCGCGAATGGCGAGGGCGCGTTGATGCTCATCGCCGTTGAGATCGGCCTTCGGCCATGGTTTGCGCCATGCGAAAGGCGTTTCGGGCTTCTTCGGCTCTCCATAGCTGATGCGGAAGATGCGGCCGGAGGTGCGGTGCACGCCAGTGGAGTCGTGGCATTCGCCGGTGTCGCTCCAATCGAGGATGAAGCCGCTGCCGTCGGGGCCGGTGCTGATTTCGATGCCGCGAAACCACGGATCATCGCTGAGGATGACATCGGGCTCGTGTTTGCCGACGTAGCCGCTGCCGTGGCGCTCGAGTCGCTCCACATTGGCGCGGCGACCGTGCATGTTGAGGGTGAAGAGTTTGTTTCGGTATTGCTCGGGCCATTGATCGGCCTGGTAGATCATCATGCCGATGTGGGCGTGGCCGCCGCCGAGGCTGTTCGCTTTGCCATCGCGGCTTTCGGTCCAGCTCCCGCTGCGGTCGTAGTGGTAGTGATCGGCGATGGTATCGAGCTTTTCATACACGAACGGGTTTAGCGTGCTGGAATCCATGAGGTGAGCACCGTGGATGAGGTGCCAGAGGTGGCCGGTGACGGTGTTGATGAAGAAGAGTTCGCCATTCGTATCCCAATCATGGCCCCACGGATTCGTGGTGCCGTGGGTGAGCACTTCGACGATCTTCTTTTCAGGATGGTAGCGCCAGATGCCGCCTTTCATGGGCACGCGTTGCTCATCCGGCGTGCCGGGGATGCCGAGCTTGCCGGGGCAGGAGTGCCCGCAACGGCCACAGAGCCAGCCATCAGGCGCAAAGCGCAGGCCGTTGGCGAAGTTGTGGTAGTTGTCCTTCGCCACGGTGAAGCCGTCGATCATCACCTGCGGCTCGGAGTCGGGAATGTCGTCGCCATTGGCATCCGGGATAAAGAGCACCTGCGGCGGGCACATGAGCCACACGCCGCCGCGACCAACCTCGACGCTGGTGAGCATCTGCACGTCGTCGGTGAAGACTTTCCGCGTCTCAGCGATGCCATCCCAGTCTTTGTCTTCGAGGATGATGACGCGATCCTTCAGCGTGAGGTCGAAGCGCTTCGCTCGCTCGGCGTAGGTGTAGTTTTCTGCGATCCACATGCGTCCTTTCGTATCCCAGGACATCGCGATGGGATTCTGCACGTCCGGCTCTGCGGCAAAAAGCGTGGCCTGGAAGCCTGCGGGCAGCTTGAGGGCCTTCAGCGCCTCCTGCGGCGACATCGGCGAGGGATTGCCCGGTTCGCTGTTGTAGAGAGCTGGGAAGTCTGCCGCGCAGGAGATGGCAGTGACAAGTGAGAGGTAAGTGGTGAGAAGGCGCATTGTCGGCGGGAAATCAGTCTGGATGGGAGCAGGGCAGGGAGTGCAGTTCTCTGAGTGTGGATTACTTCACTTTGGCCTTCTTCGCTTTGCGCGGCTGCTGCTGGACCAGGGGCCAGTCTGCGTGCTCTGTGCGGCTGGATTTCATGAGAGACTCGGCCTTGGCGACGAGGTCGGGCTGACTCGCGGCGAGATTGTTTTTCTCACCTGCGTCGTTTTTGAGATCGTAGAGCTCGATGGGCTTCGCGGGGCCATTGCGCACGGCTTTCCAGGTGCCAAAGCGCACCGCTTGGAGGGAGGTGCCCTCATGCAGCTCCCAGTAAAAATGCTCACGCTGAGGTGCCGCACCGCCCTGGAGGAAGCTCACGAGCGAAAGACCATCCGTGTGGCAATCCGCCGGGATTTTCGCCTGGGCTAGTTCTGCTGCTGTGGGGAGGAAGTCCCAGAAAGCCCATGGCTCATCGCTCACGCGGCCAGCGGGCACTTTGCCGGGCCACCAGGCGAGTGCGGCCTGACGCAGTGCTCCTTCATAGAGCCCACGTTTGTAGCCACGTAGTCCATTGGAGGCCTGATCGAAGAGGCTGCCGACCTCTGATTTCGGATCAAAGGAGGAGCCATTGTCACCACTGAGCATGACGAGGGTGTTTTGATCGAGCTTGAGCTCACGTAGGAGATCGAGCAGGCGGCCCACGTCGCTATCCAGCCGTGTGACCTGCGCGGCGTAGGCTTTTTGTGTCGGAGTCCAGTCCTTGTCCGCGTAGGCACCGAGTTGGTCGATCTCATGCCGCCCATGTGGCAGGGTGATGGCGTAGTAGAGAAAAAAAGGTCCATCACGGTGCTCACGCACGAATTTCAGAGCCTCCGCCGCGATCAGCTCCTGCGCATAAGTGGCTCCGATGCCCTTTCCGTCATTGCCCGGTAGAGTGATGCGCTGATCATCACGGTAGAGATACGAGGGGAAGTAGCTATGTGCGTGCCGCTGGCAGTTGTAACCGAAAAAGTGGTCAAATCCACGCTTCAGCGGGCTGCCACTGGTATCAAACATGCCCATGCCCCATTTCCCACAGCAGGCAGTGGCGTAGCCCACGCTCTTCAAGATGCTGGCGACGGTGACAGTGCCCTCTGGCAGTGGCTTCTGGCCTTCTGGCTGCACCTCACGATTGGCCCGGATCGGGCAGTGTCCACTGTGCAGACCCGTCATCAGTGAGGAGCGAGAAGGAGCACACACCGTCGTCCCACAGTAACTCTGTGTGAAACGCGTGCCCTCCTTGGCCATGCGGTCTAGGTGTGGCGTCTGGATGATTTTTTGTCCATAACAGCCCAGATCACCCTGCGCTAAGTCATCGCATAAGATGTAGATGATATTGGGCGAGGCCTGAAGGCAGAGCGCAGAGGTCAGGAAGGCAAAGAAAAGGCGCGAGAGCATGTGGTAGGGGAAAACGTGCACCGCATGGTCTTCTGACATGCAAAACCCTGAGCTAGCGCGGTATGGCTGCGTCAACCTTCCGGCGCCAACTGGCAAAGATGTCATTCGCCATGGCATGTCCCTCACTGGCCCCGACATGCTCTGTCACGGTCTGAGGAGCTGGTAGCCATGCAGGGGTGCTCGTTTCGCCCAGGTGCTCCTGCCTTTCATCACGCAGAAAGGCCCGCAAGCTCACGGTCAATAAATCCGTGTGGCGATCATGGTTGGCGAGCGCTTCGGCGCATACTTCGTGCATGGAGCCACCGAGGTCGATGGTGGCAATGACTTGGGTCGTGTCGAGGAGGGCATGGATCATACTATTGAAGCGCCCACAGAAGACGCCGCCTCGTAGGGACGCAACACTCGACCTTGGTCGGATTTTGCGTGGCATGCATTTCATCCTGCTTGGAAAAGAAGAGGGGCAAAGGAAGTCCAAGCAAGACGATGAACATAAACATCCTGACTCGACGTTTATGCCGACGCATGAAAAACCTTCTCATCCTGTCATGGATCGCTTGCGGCAGTCTTCTGGCGCAAACGGCCACTCCTCCAGCTCCGAAACCTCGCCTAGCTCCGACGCTGGCGAATGTGGCCTACGGTTCGCATGAGAGGCAGGTGCTCGATTTTTACAAAGCAGAGTCCAGCAAGCCGACTCCGGTGCTTTTCTTCATCCACGGCGGTGGCTGGGTGAATGGAGATAAGGCCAGGCCGGGTGAGCTGGAGGCCTGCATCGCTGCGGGCATCTCGGTGGTGTCGATCAATTATCGCTACAGTAATCAAGCACAGCTCGCGGGAGTGATGCCGCCGGTGAAGTGGCCGCTGGAGGATGCTGCGCGGGCATTGCAGTTCGTGCGGAGCAAGGCTGCGGAGTGGAATTTGGATAAACAGCGCATCGGAGCCAGTGGCGGCAGCGCCGGGGCATGCAGCAGTCTGTACCTCGCCTTTCATGATGATATGGCGGACCCGAAGAGTAGCGATCCAGTCGCCCGTGAGTCCACACGGCTGTGGTGTGCAGCGGTGGTCGGTGCACAGACCTCACTGGACCCGAAACAGCTCAAGGAATGGACACCAAACAGCCGCTACGGTGGCCACGCTTTTGGCTTCATTGATCCGAACGATAAGAAGACCCGCGACACACGCTTCGCTGAGTTTTTGCAGAAGCGTGAGAGCGTGCTGAAGTGGATCAAGCTCTACTCTCCCTACGAGCTCGTCAGCAAAGGTGATCCACCCGTGTATCTGCGATACAGTGATACGCCAGCACTCGGCCAAGCACAGAAAGACCCCACTCATACCGTGAACTATGGCGTGAAGCTACAGGAGCACTGCCGTGCCAACGGCACCGAGTGTGAGCTGAACTACCCCGGTGCTCCTGAGGTGAAGCACACGAGTGTCAGCGCCTTTTTGATCGCGAAGCTGCGGCAATAAACACCGCCTAGCTTTAGCTCTTTTTAAACGAAGGTTTCATGGCTGATGCCACGTTCCCAGGGCTGCCATGCGTTTTCTGATCTGTCTCCTTGCATTCACTAGCTCCGCCCTCGCGGCGGATAAGCCACTGAATATCCTCTTTTGCTTTGCGGATGATTGGGGGCGGTATGCGAGCGAGTATGCGAAGTATGAAACATTCCCCTCGCCGAATCAGGTGGTCAAAACACCGAATATCGACCGAATCGCCCGCGAGGGAGCGCTTTTCAGTCGGGCGTATGTGAATGCGCCGTCGTGTACGCCGTGTCGTAGTGCGCTTAATTCTGGACGCTATTTCTTTAACTGTGGTCGTGCGGCCATCCTCAATGGTGCGGTGTGGGACCCTGCGATACCGAGCTTTGCGCTCACGCTCAAAGACAAGGGCTATCACATCGGCAAGGCCTTCAAAGTATGGAGTCCGGGCGAGCCTGCGGATGCGCCTTTTGGCGGACAAGCGCACGCGTATCAGAAAGCTGGAGGTCGCTTCAATAACTTCTCCGAGGAGGTCGAAAAAATGCTCCAGGCCGGTGTGGCACTGGATGCGGCCAAGCAGCAGCTCTATGATGAAGTGCGCGGGAATTTCGATGCCTTTCTCTCGGCTAGGCCCAATGGGGCACCCTTCCTCTACTGGCACGGTCCGACCAATGTCCACCGCAAATGGGTCAAAGGCAGTGGTGAGGCCCAGTGGGGAATCAAACCAGAGTCGCTGAAGGGCAAGCTACCCAAGCACCTGCCGGACGTGCCGGTGTTTCATGAGGATTTCGGTAGCTACCTCGGTGAGATCCAGGCTTTCGATGCCCAAGTCGGCGTCCTGGTCCAGCGGCTCGAAGAAGCTGGAGAGCTCGAAAACACCGTCATCGTCATCAGCGGCGACCACGGCGCTCCAGGCTTCCCCGGTGGCAAATGCAATCTGTATGATTTCGGCACGAATGTCACCCTAGCGATCCGCTGGCCTGGGCAGCCCGGTGGGCGCTTCATCCATGATTTTGTCAATCTCATGGACCTAGCCCCCACTTTCATGGAAATCGGCGGTGCCGCGATCCCACCTGGGGTGAATGGCAAAAGCATCGTCAGCGTGATGAAATCAGGCCAAAGTGGTCAGGTGGAGAAGGAGCGTGACTATGTGATCACTGGCCGCGAGCGGCATGTCAGCATCGCCCGTGAAGGGAATCTGCCCTATCCACAGCGTGCGCTACGGAAGGATGGTTTTCTGTACATCCATAACTTCAAACCTGAGCGCATGCCGATGGGCGACTATAAGAACCTCACAGATAGCTTTACGCCCGCTCAAGACGCCCTCGAAAACAACACCTACGAGGCCTTTCCTGACATGGATAGCTCTCCCGCGAAGGCATGGCTCATCGCCAACCGAAACGACTCGCAATATAAGTGGTACTTCGATTACGCCTTTGCCAAAAGGCCCCAGGAAGAGCTCTACGATCTCCAAAAAGACCCTGATGCCACGATCAATGTGGCCTCTGAAGCAGCCTACGCCGAAAAGAAGGCCCAAATGGCCGCCGAACTGATGCAGAAGCTCAAAGCCGTGGGCGATCCCCGCGTGACGATGGACCCAGTGCCCTTCGAGCTGCCGCCCTACACTCTCGACACCAAAACCGCTGCGAAAGGCAAGGGTAAAAAAGGCAAGGGCAAGGCCAAGCAGCCGTGAAGGTGATTTTGGACGAATCCCCAAAAAAGATGGGCTACGAGTGCTCAAAGGGCAGGAAATCTCACGCCTTTTTCAAATCGGGCCATTTTGCGCTTGGAAGCGCTGGCTAACCGGCTACACCAGCGACGCACTTTGATGAAAAAAGCCCTCCTCGCACTTGAAGATGGCCGCGTGTTCGAAGGCACGGCGTTCGGCGCCGAGGCCACCCACACCGGCGAAATCTGCTTCAACACCTCCATGACCGGTTATCAGGAGGTTCTGACCGATCCTTCTTATCGTGGTCAGATCGTTGCCATGACCTACACCCAGATCGGGAACTACGGCATCAATCCGCTCGATGCAGAGAGTGATCAGCCCCATGTCCGCGGCTTCGTCATCGAGGAGCTGTGCGCAGTGCCGAGCAACTGGCGCAGCACCCAGAGTCTGCACGATTACCTCGTCGAGTGGGGCATCCCAGGCATTCAGGGGATCGACACGCGTGCCCTCACCAAGCATCTCCGCACTCGGGGAGCGATGCGTGCGGTCATCACGAGCAGCGTCCTCAATACGGACGAGGCCGTCAAGCTGGCCGCCAGCAGCCCTACCATGGCTGGCAGTGATTATGTCAAAGAGGTCAGCACCCAGACGCCCTATCTTTGGGACCCTGAAGGCACCGAAAGCCGTGCCTGGGACATTCCCAGCCCCTCCCAGAAGCGTGAAGGCGGTGCTACGGGTGCTTTTCATGAGCTCCCGCCAGCGACGCGTCACATCGTCGCCTACGATTTCGGCATCAAGCGCAACATCCTGCGCTCACTGCGCCAATCTGGCTTCCGCGTCGATGTCGTCCCCTCCACCACCTCTGCGCAAGAGGTCCTCGCCCGGAATCCTGATGGTGTTTTTCTCTCCAATGGCCCCGGCGATCCTGCGGCGCTCGAGTACATCCACCAGGAGGTCCGTCAGCTCATCGGCAAAAAGCCCATCTTCGCCATTTGCCTCGGCCACCAGATCCTCGGCCACGCCTACGGCGGCCGCACCTTTAAGCTGAAATTTGGCCACCGGGGTGGCAATCAGCCGGTCAAAGACCTGCGTGATGGCCGTGTCGCGATCACCAGCCAGAATCATGGTTTTGCCATCGACCCCTCCAGCCTCCCTGGCAATGTGGAGGTCACGCATATCAACCTCAACGACGGCACCGTCGAAGGCATGCGCCACCGCGAAGCCCCCGTCCTCAGTGTCCAATACCATCCAGAGGCTGCTCCAGGCCCGAACGACGCGAAGTACTTCTTCTCCGAGTTCGCCCGGATGATCGACAAGGCGTAAACGTGCCTCCAACACCGAAAATCCGCCGATGGGAGGAAAATCAGTGCTTATTCACCAAAAAATCGGGAAGATGTGATTACGCTGCGGAACGTGAGGGCGATGGCCAAGCGATTGGGTTTTGCTGCGCACGAAGCCTTATTGTGGGCTGGCTTTAAGCACTTGGTGAGCCGGGCGACATCTCGCTGTGCGGTATCGAGCAGGCCCGTGAGTAAATGCCGCAAAACCTTGCCAGAGGCGGCTGGGGCGATGGTGCGGGCACTTTTCATGCCGCTGATTCAAGCGATTCGGGCCATCGGCGGCAAGAAAGTGTTGTTCACATTCTGCTGGCCGGATTGGGGATAAGTGTGCCCGCTGGGCTGTCTAGGGCTCAATCTTCCCACACTTTCAGCAGCTCGACCTCAAAGATGAGGGTCTCGTCGGGGCCGATATCGAGGCCAGCACCGCGTTTTCCATAAGCGAGGTGGCTGGGGATGAAAAAGCGTGTTTTGCCGCCTTCCTGCATGGTTTGGAGCCCCTCGGTCCAGCCTTTGATGACGCGATTGAGTGGGAATTCTGCGGGCTCGCGGCCTGCGAGGTAGCTGCTGTCGAATTCGACGCCATTGATGAGCGTGCCACGGTAGTTCACGACGACGGTGTCGGTGGCCTTGGGCCGTTTTCCGGTGCCAGGGGTGAGGATGAGGTATTGGAGGCCGCTGGCAGTCGTGGTGACGCCGGGCTTGGAGGCATTTTCAGTGAGGAAGGCTTTGCCGATGGCTAGAGCGGACATGGGGCAGGGGATGGAGGGAGTGCAGAAATGTGGCGCTGGGATGAATTAGTGTGAGGCGTGATCGCTGGGCTCATCTGGCGGATCGGTGTCCTCGATCTTGGCGGCGTCGCGGAGCTGGGTGACAAGCAGGTGGAATTTGGCATCGCGATGCTCCTCGATGATGCGGTTCGCGACCTGATCGTGGACTTCATCAAAAGGCTTCGGCTGTGGTTCTTTCCGGCCCAGGAGGGTGCAGATGTGAAAACCGAGCTGCGTGGTGAAAACGGGGCTGATTTCGCCTTTCTCCAAGCTGAAGGCGATGGTTTCAAACTCCTCCATGAACTCACCGCGCTTGAACCAACCCAGGTCGATCTGCTGCTGCTCATCCAGGCGGTGCTCCTGCGCTAGCTGCATGAAATCTGCCCCATCGAGCAACTGGCGGCGGATCTGGCGCATGGCTTGATAGACATCTTTGCGATTCGTTGCGCCCTGGAGGTTCTTGGTGATGTGGGCGGCGTGGACTTCCTCTTCGGTGAGGTAGAGAGTGTCTTTTTGGGCCTCGTAGGCGGCGCGGATGTCGGCCTCGGATGGAGTTGGCTCTGGGGCGTAGGTTTGTTGGAGCAGCTTGTCCAGCCGCACGCCAGAGGCCAGATTCTCACGGATGGCGGCCTTGTCAGCCACGGGCATGCCGATCTTGAAGTAAAACTCCTGCTCACCGCCAGCTTCAGCGATGAGTTTTTCCAGTCGCAGATCGACATCGGCATCACTGACATCAGGGAAGGCCCGCCGGGCCTCCTGGCCTAGTAGGACACGGGAGGAGATGTTCTCCTTCGCGGAGGCGCGGAATTCTGGGTCACGCTCGCAGCAGGCGACTTGGAGAGTGCGCTCGTGCCATCCTTTGATGTCACGGAATTCTGCTTCGATGATTTCGTCGTCAATATGCTCGCCGTTGATGATAAGTGCCATGGGGCGGCGATCTTGGGCGCAAATGCATTGGGGCGCAAGGTTTGACAAGGCAAGCGCAGTGGCCTACTTCGACCTGAAAAGCCTATGATGAATGACCTACTGAAAATCTGGCGCGGGGTGAGTGCCACCGCCCTGCTCGTGCTGCTGAGTGCCTGCGGGTCCACACAGGACACGGGTATCCGCAGCGGCAGCAGCACCTATTATGCAGATGCGGCAGTGCCGCGTGCCGTGCCCATCACTCGGGAGCAGCTCTCCCAGGGAGACAGTGGGCAGCGCATCACGCCTGCCTATGCCACGCCCTCATTCATGCGTGATGTGGAGCCTACCTCTGCCTTCCTAGCCTCTGGGCCAGACATCTTTGCGCAGTCGTATCTGCTGCTCGATGCACGCACGGGTCGCCACCTCGCGGGCCAAAATGCGGAGCTGCCTCGCCCGGTGGCCAGTACGCAGAAGCTCGTCACCGCCCTCGTCGTGCTGGATGCGGGGAATCTCGATAAGCTCGTCCGCGTCTCCGCCAGTGATGTCGCCGTGGAGCCAACGCGGCTCGGTCTGCGTCCAGGTGAGGTCTATTCACGCCGCACCCTCCTCTATGCCTTCCTCATTAAAAGCGCGAACGATGTCGCCAATGTCCTCGCACGGGATAATGCGGGCAGCATCTCCGCCTTTGCCGCCAAAATGAACGCCAAGGCACGCTCACTCGGCTGCCGTGACTCCTACTTTGTCAATCCGCACGGGCTCACCGCCCCTGGTCAGCATAGCACTGCACGCGACATGGCTCGTATCGCCATGATGGCCTACCGCCACCCCACCATCCGTGACATCGTGAGGCGCAAATACTTCTCCTTCCGCCGTGCGGATGGCCGCACCGTGACCCTAGAGAATACCAACGATCTCCTCGGTCGGATGCCTGAGTGCAACGGCATGAAAACTGGCTACACCAATGCCAGTGGCCGCTGCCTCATCTCCACCGCCAGCAGCCGCGGACGTGACGTCATCCTCGTGCAGCTCGGTACCAAGACGAAGTACATCTGGAATGATGCCCGTATCATGATGACCTGGGGGCTCCAAAGACTGTAAAAACACATTTCCTGACGCCATGTTTGAGGCGCTTTCCGCTACAAGCTGTCCCACCATGTCTCTTATTTAATGCCTGCCGTATCCCTCATCTGCCCACACTGTGAAAAACCTGTCGAAGTGCAGGTCGCAGGTGTCACGCGCACACGTCCCTGCCCATCCTGCGGGGAAATGCTCGTGCTACAAACCACCGAAAAAAGCACCAAAGCCCGCCGCCGCGCCCTCCTCATGGGCGGCGTAGTCCCAGAAGTCACGACCGAGAGCAAACTCAGCATCCCGCACCAGGTCAAAAAGGCCCCTCCTGCCACATCGGCACCAGCTTCACCAGCAACACCAGCTTCACCAGCTGCGCCGCCGTCCCAGCCCGCACCCGAAGCATCCGCAGAGAAGCCGACCACCACCACTACTCCTTCAGCAGCAGCAGAAGCCCCGACTGAGGAGTCTGCACCACCGACGCCGACCGATCCGCTCCGCAGCTTGAATTTCACCCCCTCGCACGAGCCCCAGGTGCTCGCTGGTGATGCCTTTGACCGCATGCGCCTCGACCCCGAAATCAAGGAGTTCCGCCAGCGCCTCATCCTCGGAGCCAGCCTCGTGCTCATCGCCATCATCATCGCCGTCCTGCTGGCCAAATATACCCACAACCGCGCCAAACAATCCGCCCCACAGCTCTCACCCGCAGAGGCCGCCGCCGTCCTCGCCACCAAAGCAGAGCCCCCCCCGCCACCCGTGCCAGAGGGTAGCCTCGTCTTTAGGCCACCAGGACAAAAAGAGGACATCCAAGCCGCCCTCGCAGAGAAGCCCATCACCAGCGCAGATTCCAACATGGAGGCCAATCTCTCCGTCCTAGCGCTGAAGCAATTCCTCTCCTCCACCAAGTGGCAAGACCGCGCCACATGGTCACGCCCCGTCGAGGGGCTCCAGAAGCAAATGGAGGCCTACTACACCGATCAAGCCGATGGCGCCATCCCCGTCGAAAGCATCATCCAGGCTCGTGAAGCCGAAGAAGGCTTCTACCATCACGCCGTCGTCTTCGAAGGTGGTGCCAGCCGCCCAGCCTACGTCGAGCAGAGCCCCAAAGGCCCCCGCGTGGACTGGGCATCCTTCGTCGGCCTCTGTGAAAAGCCCTGGCACACCATCCAGACCGAAAAACCCACCTACCCCATCCTCGTCCGTGTCATGGTCGCAGACGCCTTCTATTATGAGGGCTTCTTTGGCAATCCAGGCCTGCTCAAATGCGTCGAGCTGATCCCCGTAGGTCCACCAGGCACGACCTCCATCCACGGCTACTGCGAGCGGCAGGGAGAAATCGCTCAAAAAATTGAATTTTGGCAGCGTCAGCGCAACAAAAAGCCCTTCCCACTCACCCTCCGCATCAAATATCCCAGCTCCTCCACATCCCCCCGGCAGGTCTGGGTCACAGAAATCGTCAAAGAAGGATGGCTCATCCCCTGATAGGCCGTTGTCCCCCCTAATAGCAAAAAAGTTCGGAGTAAGCGCAAGAATGGCTCAAAGAACTCGTAATTCCCTCGTCTTTTCCCCAAAAACGCTACAACAACATCCATGAAAATGCACCCCAACTGCCAGGGTAACCACCTGGACCTCCGTTCCGGCGCCAGCCGCCGTGACTTCCTCTATGTCGGTATGGCTGGCAGCCTCGGCCTCACCCTTCCAGACATGCTGCGCCTCCAGGCCGCCCCAGTGATGCCTGATGTGGAAAAATTCAAGGCCGTCGCTGACTCCGTCATCCACATCTATCTCCCTGGTGGCATGGCTCAGCACGAATCCTGGGACCCGAAGCCCTTTGCCTCCCCGGAATACCGCGGCCCTTTCACCCCGATCAAAACGAGCCTCCCAGGTGAATACGTCGGCGAAAAATTCGCCAACATCGCCAAGATCATGAACAAGCTCACCGTCATCCGCAGCATGACCCACGGTGAAGCCGCCCATGAACGTGGCACCCACAACATGTTCACCGGCTACCGCCCTAGCCCAGCGATCAAGTTCCCCAGCTTCGGCTCCGTGGTCAGCCACGAGCTCGGCATCCGTAACAGCCTGCCTCCCTACGTCGTCGTCCCGAACGTCTCCGTTCCTGAGCAGGGCACCGGCTACATGAGCAGCGCCTTCGGCCCCTTTGCCCTCGGCAGCGACCCCGCTGACAAAGGCTTCACCGTGCGTGACCTCCTCAGCCCCAAAGACATCGACCAAAAGCGCTTTGACCGCCGCCGCAGCCTCCTCGGCACCGTAGATGAGCACTTCAAAAACGCCGAGAAGTCCGACGCCATCAACGCCATGGACAGCTTCTACCAGAGTGCCTACAACCTCATCAGCAGCAGCCAGGCACGCGAAGCCTTCGATCTCAGCAAAGAATCCGACAAGCTGCGTGACGAATACGGCCGCAACACCGCCGGTCAGCGCTTCCTCCTCGCCCGCCGCCTCGTCGAAGCCGGCGTCCGCATGGTGAGCGTCACCTACGGTGGCTGGGATCACCACAGCAACATCAAAGGCGCTTTTGAGGGCCAGGCCCCGAACTTCGATCAGGCCTTCGCACGCCTCATCACCGACCTTTCGGACCGTGGCATGCTCAAGAAGACTCTCGTCATCGTCAGCTCCGAATTCGGCCGCACACCGAAGATCAACGGCACCAATGGTCGTGACCACTGGCCCCGCGTCTTCTCCGTCGCCATGGCGGGCGGTGGTGTCAAAGAAGGCTACATCCACGGTGCCTCCGACGCGCTCGGCTCTGAGCCAGACCGCGACGCCGTCGGCCCAGAAGACCTCGCCAAGACGATGTACCGCCTCCTCAGCATCAACAGTGAAAAGCGCATCATGTCCGACGGCAACCGCCCGATCGACATCGTCAATGGTGGCCGCATCATGACCGAGCTCCTCGCCTAATCCTGCACCGAGCAGCATCTCACCAACAAAAGCCCGGACATCATTTGTCCGGGCTTTTTTTGCTCAAACGCTCGGAGAAGTACCGAAGAACTTGTTCAAAGCGCAGCGGATGAACCTTATCCAACGCAATGGCCCGCCGAGCATCCGTGATAGTGACGGATTATTTGAAATTACGCTTGCGCCTGCATCGAGAAGCGCCATCATCCGCGCACTCAAATCTCGCGGGTGTAGCTCAGTGGTAGAGCACTTCCTTGCCAAGGAAGATGTCGCGCGTTCGAATCGCGTCACCCGCTCCATTTCTTCAAAGAAATGGACGCCGTCCCCAGTCCGCAACACAGGTATTCCATGCACATTTGGTCCAAACTCTCTGCCTCAAAGTGGGCTGACGCCTGGGAAGAACGTTTCGCGGGTGCTACGGATGTGAATCTGGTCATCACGAGCATCCCTGGCCGTGATACCGTGCGTGTGGAAATCTACTGTCCCACAAAAAGGCGAGCCGACTCGATCCAAAAAATGTGGGGAGGCAGTGTGCGTGAGCTGAAGAATCAAAATTGGGCCGCCATGGCCTCCAAGGCCACTCCGCCGCTGAAGGTGCGTGAGACCTTCGTCATCACCACCGCACGCAATGAGGCCGAAATCGCCAAAAACCGCCGTGAATATCCTGGACGCGAAATCATCGCCATTCCGGCCGATATGGCCTTTGGCACCGGACATCATGAAACGACTTCCACCGTGCTGAGGCTGCTGGTGGATGCTGCAAAGCCCCTCCAGGCTGCCAAACGTCCCTGGAGCCTCGCGGACTTGGGCTGTGGCAGTGGCATATTAGCCATCGCGGCGATGAAGCTCGGTGCAAAGGATGCCTGGGGCTGTGATTACGACCCTGCTGCCGTGCGAATCTCCAAAGAGAACGCCAAGCGCAATCTCACGCCGAAGATCCGCTTTGAGCGTGTCGATGTGCTGGAGTGGACACCACCGCGCCAGTGGGACATCGTCGCTGCAAATATCTTCCATGATGTCTTGGAAGCCGCTTTCCCGCGCATCGCGGCAGCCGTGGCTCCAGGCGGACTGCTCATTTTATCTGGCATCCTACACACTCAGGCAGACACCTGCCTCAAAGCCGGCAAAAAAGCAGGATTCAAGCCCACAGAAGTCATTCGCCGTGGCAAATGGGTCACCATGATCGGCAAGGTGCGTGGAAAGTAACGAAGGACTTCGCATCTGAAGCGTCCTCGATCCTTCCGCGTTCTTTTCACCACAGAGCACACGGCAGAACACAGAGTTCCTTGGTTCTTTGTTCTTGGTTCTTGGTTCTTGGTTCTTGGTTCTTGGTTCTTGGTTCTTGGTCGTTGAATGTTGAGCGTTGAATGTTCGATGTTGAACGTTCCTTCCCCGTTCTTTTCACCACAGAGGTCACGGAGGAGCACAGAGTTCGGAGTCGGATCACTTGGCAGTGGGCTTTATTCGCCTTGCTCATGATCTTGCTCTTCATCTCACTCTCTCCCTTAAGCGCGGAGCACCAGGTGCTTGCGGCGCGGAGGCATCGAGGACGAGTCGGAGTAGGAGGACGAGTCGGATCACTTGGCAGTGGGCTTGCTGAGTCTTGCTCATGATCTTGCTCTTCATCTTCATCTCTCAACGAGTCGCGGAGCATCGGGTGCTTGCGGCGCGGAAGCATCGAGGACGAGTCGGAGTAGGAGGACGAGTAGGATCACTTGGCAGTGGGCTTTCCTCTATCCTCTATCCTCTATCTTCTCCTCCCCCGGCCCTCACCGCCGCAGAGCATTGACGAGGTTATTGTAGGCGTTGCGGAGGGATTCCATGTCGGGTTCGGCCATGGGGGAGTCGAGGGTGGTCACGTTGTTGGAGTTGTTGCTGCATTGGCTCAGGGTGTTTTGCTGGGCGTTGTTGAGGTCGGTTTGGGTCACTTCGCCGGGGATTCCTTGCGGGCCTTGGATGCCGTCGTTGCCGCGTGGGATGGCAAAGGTGAAGTGCACGTTCGTTCCATCGAAGCTGACGCTGACGGTGGCGTTTTGGCCGGGATCGAGCGTGTTGACGTTATCCACGACCGCGCTGGCAAAGGGCGGGCCTTGGGGGCCTGTGCCGCCATCGTTGCCGTTGGTGCCCTGGGGGCCTTGTTGGCCCTCTGGCAGGCCAAAGCTGAAGTGCAGCACGCTGCCATTGAGGCTGATGCCGACACTGGCAGCGCTGCCCGGTGGTAAGGTGCTGACGCTGTCCACTTCGGCGCTGGTGATGCCGTTCTGGATCGCGTCGATGAGGTCTTTGAGGCTGTTGAGCTGCGAACGCATCTGCACCGCGTCGATTTCGGTGCCCGCTTGGGGGATGTTGGGGTCGTAGGGCATGACGGGTTCTTCGTTATTGGTTCTTGGTTATCTGACTCCGCCTCCGTCTCCTACTCCGCCTCCATGAAGCCGCAGAGTTCTACCACAGAGGTCACGGAGGAGCACAGAGGGGGGGAGGGTTCGTGGTTCTTTGTTCTTGGTTGATTCGCTCGGCCTCGATCCTGCGGCGTCGTTTTTACCACGGATGAACGGATGGTTTCACCACGGATGCTACGGATGGGGTAAGAGTACTTGGTTCGTTGTTCTTGGTTGATCCGCCTCCCTGATGCTAGAAGAGTTCTACCACAGAGAGCACGGAGAGGCACAGAGGGGGGGGGCTTGGTTCTTGGTTCGTTGTTCTTGGTTGATTCGCTCGGCCTCGATCCTGCGGCGTCTTTTTTACCACGGATGAACGGATGGTTTCACCACGGATGATACGGATGGGGTAAGGGTTCGTTGTTCTTGGTTGATCCGCCTCCGCCTCCTTGATGCTAAAAGAGTTCTACCACAGAGGGGCACGGAGAGGCACAGAGGGAGAAGATAGAAGATAGACGGGGAGTGGTGAGACGTGGAGAGCGGCTGCGCCGCGAGAGTCTCCTCTTCTCCAAGTCTCTGGCTAGACGCGGAGCTTCGGGGTGTCTGAGACGTCTTAGAATCGAGGACGAGTAGGATTTTGCTCCGCCCTTACGGACTGATCGTCACTTTGGCGACGTCGCACCAGTCTCCGTTGCCTTTGCCGTCGTCCCAGAAGCGGGCGCGGTACTCGCGGATCTCCGCCTGCGTGGGCACCAGCAGGGGGCGCTCGTCTAGGTAGGGGCTTTTCGTCACGATGCCCATCTGCACCCAGGCTCCCGCTCCCCGGCGGCTCTCCACGATGACGCCCTGGTGCCCATCTTTGTAAAAGGACACCCGCGCACACTCGCAGTCCGGTCCCTGCTCCGCCGTGACCTTGATGCGCGGCGTCGCGCTCGGCAGCGGCTCCGGTGCCACACTGCCCACGATCCCCAGGTCCAGTCCGATCGCCTCCGTGTAGCCCGGACGCGCCTTGATCAGTTGCGCCAGCTTGAAGGTGCGGTCCAGCGCCCCCGGCTTCACTCCGGTGATCCCAGCGGGCATGGTGGGCGGCACAGGCACCTGATGCGTCGGAAAGACGTAGTTCACGCTGCCCAATCCACTGGAAAGCGTCTCCAGACTGGAGGTGCAGGACGGCGCAAAGTCCCGCACACTCACGATCCAGTCGCCCAGCGCATAGGACAGCGTTTGGTTATCCGCCACGGCGCTGTCCACTTCGGCCGCGGCCAGGGCCAGCGGTGCGGCGTAGCCGGGGAGCTTCGACGCCAGATTGCTATGCCACTCCGCCTGATCGCTGAGCAGCCTTGGATAGTAGGGTTGTCGTTTCATCTTGGTATGGTGGGTTGTCGTGTTTTCATTGAATGGAACCACCGGCACGGCCGCTGGCCCCCAAAGTTGACCGGACGACCACGTCGCCCCGCTGTTCCACTGAGCCATCAGCCAGCCCTCCGGGTTAAAGTGTGAGAGACGATGAGAAGAGGACACGATGAGACGCGAGCCTTTGGAAGCCGCGAGCGTGAGGGAATGCGCTGCGCCAGACAGCGGATTTGCTGCCGCACCTCCTCCAGCAGCGGCGACCAGCCGACACCGAGTTTTTCGGCCCGTTTTGGCAAAGAACATTTCCTCTCTGCACAGGTGCATTCTGGCGCTGCACCTTGCCATTCCCGCGTTGCCAAAGTGCACCGCTCCGCTGCCTTTTGCCATTCCTGCGCTGCCAAAGCACATTCTGGCGCTGCATCTTCCCATTCCCGCGTTGCCAAAGAACATTCTGGCGCTGCATCTTCCCATTCCCGCGCTGCCAAAGAACCTTTCGGCGTTGCACCTTGCCATTTGGGCCCTGCAAAAGCGCAGACCCACACCGCACCTTCACCCGCCCGCACTGCCAAAGAACCTTGCCGCGCTGCACCTAGACGCGGCAGCAGTGTCAAAGCACGTCTCCGTTCTGGAAACCGCCCCGCAGCCTTCATCGCCCACTTCCGGCCCTCAGGCTCCATGCCCTTCGCCCCGTGTGCCAGACTGGGAGACTGGGAGTGGATGAGACGAGGAGAAGTCGCGTTCATGGGCGCATTTTCTCACTGCCTCGGCATCCGTAAACGTCGCTATAGCGACAGTTCCGCGTCCAGGCAATGCTGCGCCAGTAAATCGAAGGCATGCAGCCGCATCCCCAGGCACTCCGCCACAGGGTCCCAAACATCCGCCGTGGCGATCTTCTTCATCGCCAGCAGTTCCGAAAGCATCGGCCTCGAAACATGGGAGTGATCCGCCAGCTCGCTGATATTCCAGTCCAGCTCCATCATGCAAGCCCGCAGCGCCAGCACCTGCCCCGCACAGATGTCACGATGCCCCTCCTCCCGGCAGCGACAGATCACCTGCGCCGGAGTCAGCGAAAACGACGGTTTGTGCCTCATGCCACACAGCGGCGACCGCGTCAGTCATCCCCGCCCTCCCACGGTTTGAGGTTTCTCCGGCCGCCTCGTGCCCAGACTGGGAGACTCGGAGACTTGGAAAAGCGGAGAGCCTTCCCTTGAACGTTCAACGCTGAATGTTCGTGGTTCAGGGTTCTGGCCCGCTCCCTTGTCTGCTTTGTCTCGCAAGTCCCCTCCGTCTTGCCTGCTCGTCACCGCTTCTCCTGCTCTAAAAGTCTCTCGGCGCTGCCGCCCTCCTTGTCTCAAAGTCTCCCCCTCCGGCTTGTCCCTATCCCTCCGGTCACGCGACCGGTTCCGCCTTGAAAACGTCTTCGCCTTCATGATCCAGGTGGGTTGAGGTCGTGGTTATAGCAGACCTGTCACCCATTTGGGAAGAAGAAAGTAGAACAGTCGCCGCCGCCAAAAGGGTGAGACAGACACTCTTGACTGTCCGCCATTCAGCTGCTTGCCCAGGCGCCACCGAGCAGACAGGAGTGTCTTCATAAGATCCATGCTCTTTCGCCGTAATCCTCAGGTCCTCGTCTCCACGTCATTTGACTTCCGGTCCGAAGACCGGGAACTGTGGCGAGAGTAAGACGCTTTCGCCTGCATGACTCTTGCCATGATTGGATGGCACGCGATGGTTCATGACCTCGGCGATTCGTCTATTGGCAGAACTGCCAATAAACCGCACTTTCTTTATTTATTTATTGATCGAATTCAAAGTCTTGCCTTCGGATTCATTCCCCGCTTGGATAAGCAAAATACCCGCATGGTTTACCTGAACAGAAGATCCAACATGCCAGAATATCGAATCTCATTATGGTCACTAATTTCTTCCCAATCAAGTTTCCATTCTCTGAGTTCGATGTTCAGCGAGTTAACTACTCGTATGAAAAGCTCAAGGAGCTAAGGACTCGATACAATTCCTCCTCCTCATTCTTCCGGCACGGAGATCACATTTATATTTCACCAAGAAAAGGTGAGGACTTATCTCTGGGAGATGTAATCCGTTTACAGGTTGCCCAACACACAGATGTGCTTTCTTCGATGGTCAGGCATCTTCTGTTTCGGACCTTTCGCGATGCGTTTCCAGCACTCGTTCCGGAAGACTTTGCTCCGCTCCGTTTTCCATCGCGTAAAAAAGAGCACGATCCGATGCAAAAGCTGCTGTCATTAGATCTGGCTAAAGTAGTTCAGTTTCCACGAATTAACGAAGTTCATGTGCGAAGTATTTTAGAAAAAGACCAGCCACGTGTAGGTCTTCTGGTTGTTTGTAGGCACCGGTGGCGCATGGGCGCTTCATTAACTAAGCTTCAGGCCGAAGGATTTAATTTAGTGGGTTGCAGTGTATTGGAATCTATTGCGATTCCCGGTCTTGAGGGTGTGCTGGCACCTGACGAGTCACTCCTTGGCGAAATTGAAGAAATTCAAGGGGATATGGCTTTGGTGCGGACCAATTCGGGCATCGAAACACGTCCACTAGACGCCTTGGTATTGCAGCGGACTCATGAACAAATTGGTCGTTATCTCGAATCCCAGCTTGGGGCAACCAAGGTCACTGCCATTTTTAGACGTTTGCGCGATTTAGAAGGAGAACGCGTCAAAGCAGGCGCGCACTATTTCGAGGTCACGCGCGTTGCGGATTGGTTTTCACAGCAGACTTATGAAAATGCTGATGGCTTCACATTCTCGGTTGAGCGATCACCCACCCTTGCGTCGTCGACGCTCCCACTTGAGCCAACCAAGCTCGTGTTTGACTATAGCCCTGGAGCTGCTGCCTCTCGTCCGCTCAGTGGGTTGTCTAAATTTGGCCCATTTGATTCGAGTCGTTTTGACCGAAAGCGTCCACGCATTTTGGCCATTTTTCATCATCGGAATCATGGAGCAGCGACCAAATTCTTGGCTCAGCTGATAGATGGGATTCCAACAAGTTCTTACTTCAAGAAAGGCCTTCGCGACCTGTTCCGCCTTCATGAGGTTGATTACGCAATAAAGGAAATTAATGCGAGTTTTCCCGAGGATTATGAGAGAGCAATTGACGATGCCGTCAAGGAGGCTGGTTCGAATAAGTTCGAGCTCGCTTTAGTCGAGTGTCCTGTCGACTCTGCTTCATTCCCTGCGGCTCAGAATCCATACTACCGTGCCAAGGCGCGTTTGATGAGTTATGGAATATCTGTGCAGTGCGTCCGCCAGGAACATTTGCGTATGGAGCCGCGGGAGCTTGCTTGGACACTTGGACCAACCGCCTTGCAAATTTATGCAAAGCTCGGCGGCATCCCATGGCTGCTTCCAGGTAGCCAAAGCGTTGACGCAGAGTTGGTCGTTGGCATAGGCAACACGATCCAGCGCCCAAATCTTTGGAGCGGTGCTGAGCAGAGCCGTGTTGTTGGTCTTACGACTTTTTTCCTTGGTGATGGGCGTTATTTGATGGGGCAGGAATTAAAGAGCGTGCCTTATGCAGAGTATTTTGGGCAGTTACTACATAGCCTAGAGGAGTCGCTAAAATTCGTCTCAATGGAATACGCTTGGAAGGAAGGCAAAACTGTGCGGCTAGTTTTTCACGCCTTCAAACCTCTGAAGGATGTGGAGGTCGATGTGGTTGCGCAACTGGTGAAGCGATTTCCGCAGTTCAAAATCATCTACGCTTTTGTAACGGTTTCTACAAAGCACCCTTGGATGATGTATCAAGGCATTTCAGAACAAGTCGGCCATCCCCAGCTCACACTCTGTGAACGTGGAGCAAATTTGATTCTCGATCATCATTCATGTTTGATACAATTGCGCGGCGATAGTGACCGACCAAACAAAAAGCATAGAGCACCATCTCCTGTGCTCTTGCGCCTTCATGAAAAGTCCACATACATCGACCTTGCTTATATTTCGCAACAAGCATTGGATTTCTCGTTCTTAAACTGGAGAAGCTTCTACCCATGTGAATTGCCGGTCACAATTTTCTACTCTAGCCTCATGGCTGAGATGAGCGCAAAACTTCAGCGGATAAAAGGTTGGAACCCGGTGTTTCTTGATCAACATTTTCGGAGGAAAGCATGGTATCTCTAAGCGAGCGCGATGCTGTCACTCAGCAGGCTAAAGATGACGTGGAAATGCGTGCAATGTATGCATTTTTATTCGGGGCGTCATTCGACTACTGTAGCGAAACAGCTTTCCCGCATTCGGACTTACTCCGCGCGGTCGTGAGGGCCGACGTAGACGCCTTCAAGCTAGAGGTGGCTAATTATCAAAAACGGCGTACAAGTGAGGGAAGCAGCTGGTATGAGAACGATTCGCTAATTTTTCTCCTTCTGGTTGGTTGTGAAAAATTTGAAGTTGCTATGGGGTTCCTTGAGCCGATTCTTTCCGCACGGGAGCGAAATACGAATCCTATTCCAAAGCAGGTCAATGAGGTTTTTCGAGCCGTGTTACGCAAAAACCATGGAATGGAAAGTCCATTAGGCTTTATCAAGCTGCCACTGCTCAATCTTGCTGGACGGCTTGAACTTTCGAGTGAGGCAGCACGCAAGGTATATGGCGAACTGACGTTCCCCGGAACCTTCACTCAGCTCACCCCTTTTCTGCAACTACTTGCCCTTCGCGCCTTCGATCTAGTATTGTTGGAAAGACGACCCCATCCAATCGAGAACTTCGACGCCCTGGTAAAGGCGTTGGAAACTTACAAAGAGCATGCAAGTTTGGGGCAGGCCTGTAAGCTACTGTGGGCATTGCCTTACAAGTGGATTCTCGGCACGCTCTCAACTGTTGCCATGATTATTACGTTTGTTTTTGGACTCGGGCAGCGTGTTCCATCAGGAACCCCTCCCCGAGGACTACCAGTAGGATTGCAAATGGTGTCATTTGATGACGCCATGATCCACAAGATGCCTGTTGTGAATGCGCTGGCCGGCCAGTTTTTGTCTAATCGTCCAGAGAATGAGACTTGGCTAGCCTTGGCGATTCAAACTTCATCGTTAGGTGCTGCGGCTGGTAAGTTCTCTGTGGAAGTATCGACTAGTGCTGGGACTATGCTTGGCGCTCAAACATGGCTGGTCCATCCCACAGAAAGTGGGAGCATACCAGCTTTGCTTCCGAACCAACACAGCGAGAAGTGGGTGCGCACCTTTGCCGAAAGTGGTGAAGCCAATGACCACCTCATAATTGTGCTGTACGTTCAACCTTCTCAGTCAACAACGATTGCCCAACTTGCCTCGACTATTGTGCTAAGAACACTGAATTGAGAAAAGCTCGGGCGCGCTGTGAGGAAAACGGCGGCAGGCTACAACACTCTGAGAAATCATCACCTCAGCAGCCCAGCGCTCCTCAGCCGCTGGGCCAGCGCCCACTGCCACTCCCCCCATGGCATCTCGTTTGCCGATGTTCATCTTCAAGGGCCTCAGCTCCAGATTGGTGATGACGTGGTCCAACCGCCTGTCCACGGACGATGGCCGCCTTTTCCTCCGACTCCGAGCCGGACTACGGATGGGACGGATGGAGTGATCCATCAGCGCTTAGGACGCAGAAAATCAATGGCATCTACCATGGTGCGTCGAGCTTCCGGCGGGCTGGCCTCTAATAGCCTCGCCGCCGCCTCCTCTAGGGAGAGTGAGCCGCTTCGCATTTGTGCTTTTAACTCACGGAGCAGATTTGTTTGAGGTGGGGGGCGTCGATCACTCATAACCAGCGGAATTTTTGCAGCTCCATCTTAACTGCCACACACACCCATTCAAAGTCCTCTTTTTCCCAGGAGCGGGCCGCATCATCCGTCATCATCCGTCCGATCCGTGGTTTCAGCGTCGGGGAAGGAACGTTCAACATCGAACGCTCAACGTTCAAGAACCAAGAACGACGAACCAAGAACCAAGATGAAGAGCGAGAGCAAGAGCAAGAAAGGGAAGCTCTGTGCTCCTCTGTGATCTCTGTGGTGAAAAAGGACGGGGAGGGAACGTTCAACATCGAACATTCAACGCTCAAGGACCCAGAACCAGGAACGACGAACCAAGAACATCTTCCCTCTGTGGTGAAAAGGACGCTGAAGGATCGAGGACGAGGACGAGTAGGAGGACGAGTCGGAGGCGGAGGCGGAGGAGGAGGAGGAGGAGGCGGCGGAGTAGGAGGCGGAGTAGGAGGCGGAGGCGGAGGCGGAGTAGGAGGCGGAGGAGATGCATCATACCTCTCACACACCGACCCAGCTCTTGGATTTGGAGCTTTGGAGGATGGCTTCGCAGAGTTTGACTTCGTGGTGGCCGTCGGCGGCGGTGGCGAAGAGGGGCTCGGTTTTTTTGCCGCTGGCGATGTGCTCATAGACGGCGCGGTAGTGCATCTTATGGGCATCGCTGAAGCCCTCGGGGTGCCCGCCGGGGTAGTCAGTGAAGTTGGCGACGTCTTCCAGGAAGCCGGGGGTGCCGCGTTGCAGCACTTGATTGGGTTCATCGCGGCGACCGACGTGGATTTCGTTCGGTTGCTGGAGGTCCCAGCGGACGCTGCCTTGGGTGCCGTAGATGCCAAAGCTGAGGCTGCATTTCCAGCCGGCGGCGACTTGGGAGATGCTGGCATTGGCATGGACGCCGTTGGCGTGGCCATGTTTGGCTTTGCCGAATTTGAGGAGCACGCTGCCGAAGTCTTCGGTATCGACTTTGTAGTCGATCATTTTGGCGGGATCGACTTTGGCGAAGGTCTGCACCTCGCCTTTGGGGCGCTTGCGGGTTTTATGGAAGGTCTCGATGTGGGCGAAGACGTTGGTGGCCTTGGCTCCGAGGACGAAGCTGACGGCGTCGATCCAGTGGGTGCCGATGTCGCCGACGGCGCGGAGTTTGCCGCCTTCGCTGGCGAGCACGCGCCAGTTGTAGTCGGTTTCATGCAGCAGCCAGTCTTGGAAAAAGTGGCCTTGGACGTGGATGATCTGGCCTAGATCCCCGCGGGCGATCATGGCCCGCATTTGCAGGATGGCGGGGAAGAAGCGGCACATGTAGTTCACCGCGAAGACGGGGCCTTTTTTGCCGCCTTTGCGCACGGCTTCGACGACGAGCGCGGTTTCCTGCGTGGTCATGCCGAGCGGTTTTTCGCAGATGACGTGCTTTCCCATTTCCAGCGCCTGGAGGCACTGCTCGACGTGGACTTTGTTCGGTGAGGTGATGTGGACGACGTCGATGTTCGGGCTGGCGTACATGGCCTCGTGATCGTAGTCGCCATAGACCTCAGGGATGCCCCAGAGCTCGCCGGTTTTGCGTGCGCTCTTGGAGGAGCCGCAGATGCCCTGGACGGGGATGCCGAGGCGCTTCAGGGCCTCGATGTGCACGGGGCCGATGAAGCCAGTGCCGATGATGCCGGCGCGGAGGTGGTGGAGAGGGGTCATGTTTGGAAAAAGGGAGTGGAGAAGGCAGGAATGGCGTGGGAAGGGCAGGGGCGCAAGGTGTGACGGCAAGAAGCCGGTCCGCGCTGCGTTCTTTGCCGCCCCCTCCTCTCCAACATGCGTCCCCGCCTCCTTTTTGTCTCTGCCGTATTGCTCTCGTCCGCTGCGCTAGCTGCTGCGCAGGATCGGCCGAAGAAGGTCAAGGTCTTCACCGCTGCGAAGCCTGCCTTTAGCCCCGATCCGAAGACGCCCGCCTTTGATGCGGCGGCGGTGAAGCCGGATCACCTGGATACGAGCATGTTTCAGGTGCCCGAGGGGCTGGAAGTGAGCGTGTGGGCCACCTCGCCACAGCTTTTTAATCCGGTGAACATGGACATCGACCACGCAGGCCGCGTCTGGGTCACGGAAGGGGTGAACTACCGCCGCCACAGTGGGCGCAGCCGGGAAGGGGACTGCGTGCGGGTGCTGCAGGACACGGATGGTGATGGGAAGTGCGATAGCAGCCATGTTTTCGTGCGGGAGAAGGCGCTGGAGTGCCCGATGGGTGTCGCGGTCTTTGATAACGTGGTGTTTGTCTCCAATACACCGGACTTGATCAAGTACACGGATGTGGACCGCGATTTGAAATTCGATCCCGCTGTGGATAAGCGTGAGATTTTCCTCACCGGCTTTGAGCAGCCGCAGCATGATCACAGCCTGCATGCGGTGTATGCGGGGCCAGATGGCCGCCTGTATTTCAGCAATGGCAACTGTGGGGCACTCTTCAGTGATAAAAGCGGTGCGACCTTCCGCATCGGCGGCGCTTATCTGAACAATGACTACACGGGCGAGGCGAGCGATGACGGGCATGTCTATGTCGGTGGTTTCACGGCCAGTATCGACCCCAGTGGGCACCGTGCCCGCATCCTGGGCTACAATTACCGCAACAGCTTCGAAGGCGTGCGCACCAGCCTGGGGGACATGTTTCTCAATGACAATGATGATCCTCCTGCCTGCCGTGTGAGTCACCTCATCGAAGGCGGCAGCTTCGGCTTCTTCTCACGGGATGGGAAGCGTCAGTGGCGTGCGGATAAGCGGCCTGGACAGACCATTCCGCAAGCCGAGTGGCGTCAGGATGATCCAGGGAGCATCCCGCCCGGTGATGTGTATGGCGGTGGGGCACCCACAGGCATGTGTTTTTATGAAAATGGTGCTTTGGGCGAAAAATGGAACGGACTGCTCCTGAGCTGCGAAACCGGCCGAAACGTGGTTTTTGGCTACTTGCCGAAACCGGACGGTGCAGGCTTCAAACTGGAGCGAATCAACTTCTGCACCACCAACACCACCGGTGTCTTCAAAGGCAGTGATTTCGTCGGAGGAGCGAAAAACCTCTCGGATGAGCGACAGACGCTGTTCCGGCCCAGCGATGTGTGCGTGGGTGCCGATGGCGCGATTTACATCACGGATTGGTTCGATAAGCGCACGGGTGGCCACCAGGATACGGACGAGACATGCAGTGGGACCATTTACCGCGTGGCTCCGAAGGGCTTCAAGCCCGTGCACAGCAAGCTCGATCTCGCCACGGTGGCTGGGCAGCTCGATGCGCTGCAATCGCCCGCCAACAATGTGCGCCATGTCGGCTTCACCCGGCTGAAGGAGGCCGGAGATGCCGTGCTGCCCGAGCTGGTGAAGATCCGCGATAGCAACATGGACATCCATGTCGCTGCCCGTGCCGTGTGGGTCATGGCGCAGCTCGGTGATCGTGGCCTCATCGCCACGCGGAGCTGGCTGGAGTCCGATCATGCCACCAAGCGCCTCGTCGCCATCCGCGCGATCCGTGCGGCCACGGATGACGGCATCGACATCGTCGCGAGCATGGCCTCAGACGCCTCTGAGGCCATCCGCCGTGAAGTGGCCGTGTCGCTACGTGATGTGCCGGTGGCGCAGAGCCTGCCTTTGCTCAAAAACATGGCGCGGCATCTCGATACGGGAGATCGCTCTGCTCTGGAGGCATGGGGGATCGGCTGCACGGGCAAGGAAGAAGAGGTGTGGGCTGCTGTGAAGCCTGCGGCAGACTGGAGCGATGAATTTGCCCGCATCACCTGGCGGCTGCATCCTGCTGCGGCGGTGCCCGAGCTGCAAAAGCGTGCTCTCAATGGCAAGCTCACCTCCGCACAGCGGAAGCTGGCACTCGATACGCTGGCCTTCATCCCAGACATCTCCGCAGCCCGTGCCATGATGGCGGTGGCAAAGGATAAAAACGCTCCCATCCACGGAGATGCCATGTGGTGGCTCATCAAGCGCTCGACCGATGAGTGGAGCGGCTTTGGTATCGCCGCAGAGCTGAAGAAGGAAGGCATCTTTGACCCTGATAGCGCCAAGCTCACCGCCATCGTCAATCCACCTGCCGCTGCGCCTGCCTACTCGCTGGCAGATGTGCTGAAGCTCACTGGGAACGCGAAGAATGGTGCCCAGCTCGCCACACGCTGTGTGATGTGCCATCAGCTCGGTGGCCAGGGGGTGGAGTTCGGCCCGGCGCTGGATGGCTGGGGCCGCAGTCAGCCCACAGAGATCATCGCACAGGCCATCATGGAGCCGGGCAAGGACATCGCGCATGGCTTTGAAGGCCATGAAATCAATACGAAGGACGGGATCACCATCCACGGCATGGTTTTGAGCGAGGGGGACATCCTCATCGTGCGTAGCATGGGTGGCACCACCCAGTTCGTGCCGAAAAGCCGTGTGAAAAACCGCCGCAAGCTCGATCAGAGCCTCATGCTCGGAGCCGCACAGCTCGGGCTCAGTGCCCAGGATGTGGCGGACATCACCGCCTTTCTCCGTGCGGCTGAGTAAGTGCGATCAAGCATGCATGATCGCGTCTGGTGACTTGTAGGAATCAGGCGGGGGGCTTTCCTGCGATAGAAAGCCCCGATCCGCTGCGCATCATGCAGACACGTTTTATGAAGACACTCCAGAACGAGCTCCATTCCGAGTACCGCCACTACCTGAAGCGCCGGTGGTTTTTCAAAGAATGCGGCGTGGGGCTAGCCAGCATCGCGGCACGCGATCTGATGGCCCAGGAGGTGCCGCCGCTCTCCATCAAGCAGCCTGGCTATCTGCCAAAGGCGAAACGCGTCATCTATCTCTTCATGGGCGGTGCACCCAGTCATCTGGAGCTTTTTGATCACAAACCAGAGCTCGCCAAGTGGGATGGCAAGCTGCCGCCTGCGGAGCTGCTGAAGGGCTACCGTGCTGCCTTCATCAATCCGAATAGCAAGCTGCTGGGGCCGAAATTCAAGTTCGCACGGCATGGGCAGTGTGGCGCAGAAATCTCTGAGCTGCTGCCGCATACGGCGAAGCTGGCGGATGATCTCACCATCGTGCGATCCATGAAGACGGATGCCTTTAATCATGCGCCCGCGCAGATTTTGATGAGCACGGGCTCCATGCAGTTCGGGCGGCCCAGTTTTGGTGCCTGGACGCTGTATGGTCTGGGCACGGAGAATCAGGATCTGCCGGGCTACGTGGTGATGCAGTCCGGGCAAAAGGGGCCGAGCGGTGGACTCTCGAACTTCGGCTGCGGATTCCTGCCCACGGTGTATTCCGGCGTGCCGTTTCGCAGTGCGGGTGATCCAGTGCTCTTTCTGAGCAATCCCAAAGGCATCGACGAGGCCACGCAGCGAGACACGCTGGATGTGCTGAAGCAGCTCAATGAGGAAAAACTCGCGGCGACAGGTGATCCAGAGATCGCCACACGGATCAATAGCTTCGAGCTGGCCTATCGCATGCAAAAGACCGCTCCTGAGGTCATGGACATCTCCAAAGAGCCCAAGCACATCCTCGACATGTATGGTGCGAAGCCCGGTGAGGGCTCCTTTGCCAATAATTGCCTGCTCGCACGGCGCCTGATCGAGAGTGGTGTGCGCTTTGTGCAGCTCTTTCATGAAGCCTGGGATCATCATGGCGGCCTCGTGGGTGGGCTGAAGACACAGTGCCAGCTCACCGATCAGCCCGCCGCAGCGCTGGTGCGTGATCTGAAGCAGCGCGGCCTGCTGGAGGATACACTGGTCATCTGGGGCGGGGAATTCGGCCGCACACCGATGGTCCAGGGCGGCACGGATGGCCGTGATCATCATCCGAATTGCTTCAGCATGTGGTTCGCGGGTGGTGGCATGAAACCGGGGCTCACCTACGGCCAGAGTGATGAGTTCGGCTTCAATGTGACGCAGGATGCCGTGCATGTGCATGATCTACATGCCACGCTGCTGCACCTACTGGGCTTTGATCACACCAAGCTCAATCGGCGCTTCCAGGGGCTGGATATGCGGCTCACAGGTGTCGCCGGTGAGGTGGTGCCTGCGCTGCTGGCTTGAGCTTTTTATTGCCCAGCTTCACGCGTGCCGCTGCCCTTTGGCATTTTCATCAGGCTATCGCCCAATTCGGCGCGGATCGCTTCTGCGTGCTTTTGCAGCCGCGCGAGTTCTTCTGGCTGCGCTGCGGCTAGATCGCGTGATTCGCTGATGTCGGCGTAAACATCGTAGAGCTCGGCCTTTTCGATGATTTGCTGCTTGTAGAGCACGGGGATGCCGCCGGTGGCCTTTTCGGTGACGCCCTGCATGCTACGATACTTGTGGGGGAGATGCAGCTTCCAGCGTCCATCGCCGCTGGTGATGGCCTGGAGCTGATTTTGCTCGTAGTAAAAGGCATAGAAGTCGTGCGGATTCTTGGCCTCTGGCTGGCCGCTGACGATGGGCCAGCAGTCTAGGCCATCGATTTTGTGGGTGGGGAGTGGAGCCTCGATCACACGGGCGATGGTGGGTAGCACGTCGATGGTCATCATCATGCTATCGGTGGTGGTGCCAGCGGGGATTTTGCCCGGCCACTTCATGATGCCTGCGACGCGTGTGCCGCCCTCCCAGCAGGTGCCTTTGCCCTCACGCAGTGGGCCAGCGCTGCCTGCGTGGTCGCCATAGCTGAGCCATGGGCCATTATCCGAGGTGAAGATGACCCAGGTGTTGTCTTCGAGGCCGTTTTTCTTCAGCGCCTCCGTGATTTGGCCGACGGACCAGTCCACCTCCATCATCACGTCGCCGAAGAGGCCTTTGCCGGATTTGCCTTTGAATTTCTCACTCACAAAGAGCGGCACATGCACCATGCTGTGAGCGAGGTAGAGGAAGAAGGGCTTGTCTTTGTTCTTCTCGATAAAACGGACGCCGCGTGTGGTGTAGTCGGTGGTGAGATGGGTCTGATCCTCGGGGGTGACCTCGGCATCGACGATTTGGTCGTTTTCCACCATGGGGAGCTTCGGATAGGCCCCAGGCTTCGCCTGCGGGTGATAGGGCCACATGTCGTTGGAGTAAGGGATGCCGTAGTACTCATCGAAACCGTGCTTTACCGGTAAAAACTGCGGGAGTGAGCCCAGATGCCATTTTCCGACTGCGGCGGTGGCGTAGCCTTTTTGCTTCACCAGCTCTGCGATGGTCATTTCATCCTGGTGGATGCCATGTTTGGCACTAGGCCCGAGTGCGCCGTGGATGCCGACGCGGTTCGGATAACAACCCGTGAGCAAAGCGCAGCGGGAGGCGCTGCATACTGGCTGTGCGACGTGGAAATTGGTGAATTTCCGCCCGGTGGCGGCTAGGGCGTCGATGTTCGGTGTCTGATAGCCCTGGGCTCCAAAGCAGCCCACATCTGCATAGCCCATGTCATCCATGAAGATGATCACGATGTTCGGCGGACGCTGCTCTGCTGCCTGTGCGGTGAGCGAGACGAAAAACGAAGCGATGAGGAAGGCTAGAAAACGCATGGCGCAGAAAGGAACGCTCCTCTCTGCGCCAACATTCGTGAAAATAGACGATGGCTTCGGCCGTGTCTTAAATCTGCTCCAGCAAGTAACGGATCAAGTCTGTGCTGGTGACCATGCCGACGAGCTTGCCACCATTGACGATGGGGAGGGAGTGGAAGTCACTTTTTGCGAGGATTTCTGCTGCTGCACGCACGGTGCCCGTTTCTTCCAGGGTCACGGGGCTTTTCTTCATCACATCCTCCAGCGTGAAGGTGTGATCGAGCGTGGCATCGACTGTGCGCTCATCGGTGCCAAAGGCATCTCCAAAGCTGATGCGCAGCACATCGCTCCAACTGATGATGCCGATGAGCTGGTCCCCATTGACGACGGGGATGTGATGGACGCCGTGCTCACGGACGAGTTTTCGCACCTTGGAGACAGGATCGCCGTGATGAACGGTGATCACATTGCGGGTCATGAGGTGGCTGATGGGGTCGTTGCGTTTCATAGGATGATTGTGGGCGTGTTGGGATGCCTCCTGTGTGGAGACCTATTCCATCATGCCGAGAGCAGACTTACCCGCTCCGCGTCTCTTGGGCATGCGTGGTCAAATGTTGTCGGGAGACAAATGAAGGCCGCCACCAGTCCTGTGGGGAAATAAAAAGCCCGCGTCCAGTGAAGGACGCGGGCGTGGGCAGCGGATCTGCGCTGAATTAGGCGACGATGGGGTGCAGGTTGTCTTTGCACCACTGGCCATTCTGCTTGGTGACACCATCGGGGTCATCCACGGCGCAGTGAGCTTCATCTTCGCAGATGATCCAGCCTTCATAGTTCCGGGCGACGAGCCACTCGGTGATCTTATGGAAGTCGAGTTTGCCCGTGCCCATCTGGGCCCAGGGCTCGGCTCCATTGCCAGAGAAGTCCTTGTAGTGGATGTGATTGACCAGGTGCTGCCACTTATTGAGTGTGGCGATGACATCCATGCCACCACGGATGATATGGCCGACATCAGGCGTCCAGCCAGTGACTTTCGGATCGAGGCTGCTGA
This sequence comes from Verrucomicrobiaceae bacterium, assembly GCA_016713035.1. Taxonomy (NCBI): domain Bacteria; kingdom Pseudomonadati; phylum Verrucomicrobiota; class Verrucomicrobiia; order Verrucomicrobiales; family Verrucomicrobiaceae; species Verrucomicrobiaceae bacterium. Next base: position 982,395 of record JADJPW010000001.1, on the reverse strand, counting down.
GGACGACATCGTAGTCCTCCTGAGTGCGGACCAGGGAGGCGGGCGGGCTGTTCGGGTGGTAGGAGCACTTCAGGCCGGCATCATGCGCACGCTGGGAGACCGCATTGATGTTTTTGGCCACATTGAGGCGGCGCTTTTGCAGATCTTTGGTGCGGCCAGAGGGCAGCGTCACGGTGCCGAGCATGGCTCCGGGGAAGTGCTTCAGGTAGTCGATGGCGAAGTCTGCGGCTTCCTTTTCATTCGGAGCCTCGGTTTCACCATCCCAGGCGCAAACGAGCGCGAGGCCTGCGAGTTGCATTTTGTGCTTTTGAAGGCTGTCCTTCATTTTGATGGGGTCGATCTGTGGGCCGAGCCAGTACTTCGAGCAGCCGAGAGCGCTGGTGGAGATTTCGAGCACCATCGGTTCGATACCGGTGAAGCCTGCTTCGGCGGCCACCTGGATCATGTGGTCGAGTTTATTGTCGTAGCCTTTGCCTGTGCCCTGCATGAACCAGGTATAGACTTCGGAGCCAAATTGGATTTTGCCCATGGATGTTAAGTGATGAGGTTGGAGTTTGGGAGGAATGAAAAATGCCCGTATCGAGCATTCGGCGTGAGTATTTGAGACGAGCGCTGCGGCACTGTCCAGAGACAAAACACGCGAGCGGCACTTCTCAGCGCGGAGTGAGTGCCCAATGACGACTGGCGAAGTCGAGATACTGCTTCCAATCGTAATCCGTGACGTCGTGGATGCCGGTGCGGTTATGGTAGCGGACGAAATCACCGACGGGGTGGTCGATGGGCGGTGGAGTGGCTGAGCTGAGGCCTTTTTTTCCGAATAAGGCATACACCGGACCAGCATAGTAACCGGAGAGGAATTCCCCCTTTTGATCCGCCCAGTGATCCTCCTCTGCACTGGCGATGTAGATGGGCCGTGGTGCCGCCAGGGCGATGAGCATGTGCTTGTCGATGGGGCAGGCAGCGGCGTTGCCAGCGTAGCTCGCGTATTTGGGGGTGAACCAGTGTGGGAAGGCTTTTGTGATGATCGCCGTCGTCTCGCCAAAGTCGCGGCGCATCAGTGCGGCACCGCCTTCGCCACTGTTGTTGGAGATGACGATGCCAAAGCGCTCATCCTGCACTCCGGCCCAGAGGGAGGTCTTGCCGAGGCGTGAGTGCCCGATCACCGCGAGGTGCTTGCCGTCGATCTGGGCGTCTGTTTGCAGGTAATCCGCGATACGGCTCAGGCCCCAGGACCAGGCACCGATCGCGCCCCATTCACCGTCTTTCCAGACCGTGGCGGCTCCTTCTTTGCTCACTGCTGCTCGCAGGCTGTCCTTCCAGCCGTCCACGTGATCGGGCTCGATGTCGCCGTAGTAGACGGTGGCGACAGCGAAGCCAGATTTGAGGATCATTTCCAGCGGCCACCGGCGGCTCTCCGTGCCACGAGCAGCCTCTGTGGCCTGATGATTCACGACTTGGTCCTTTTCTTTGCCCTCACGCATCCAGCGAGTGGAGAGCGGCACATCTGCCTCGGTGCTCACAGCGTGATTCCCACCGAAACTGAGGCCTGCAAAGCACGGCGCGGGCTTGGCGATGCCATTGGGGATGTAGAGCATCACATCCATGCCTGGCCAGGTGGGCCGCTCAGGCAGGGAAATGTGGATGAATTTCCGCGTCGCCAAACCACCGAGCGCATCTGCCTTCGTCCCAGTGATCTCGAATTTCGGATTGCCGATCCCCGCAGGCGTTTTGCCATACACATGCTCTTCAAACAGGCGCATGATCTCCGCCCGGCGATGCTGCGTCCAGTCCTCTGAAGAGACGGCCTTCAGATCGGGCAGGGGATGATTGCCGACCTTGGACTCATCGTAGTTCACTCCAGGGCGTGGAGTTTGAGCGAGGGCGGCAGAGGCAGCAGCGATCATGGAGAGGACGGTGAGGTGGCGCATGGGATGGAGTGGTGGGCTCAGGTGGCAAAAAGGCACCCCGCAGGCTCAGGCACTGCGCCTGCGGTGGTGCCGGACACTCTAGCTAGCTAAACGTACGTCGATGTCCGCGCGGAGCTTTTCCCACATGCTGGCGAGAGAGGCTGCGACTTTGTCCTTGGCCGCAGCGAGCTCGCTGGCGGTGAGTTTTTGGCCAGCGGCCGGTGTTTGGCGGGCAAACATGTAGTACTTGATCTTCGGCTCCGTGCCAGATGGGCGGACGGCGAAGCTGCGACCATCCGCGAGATCGACAAAGAGCATTTTCTCCGTGGAGACGGCCTCTCCCTCCTCATCGACGATACCGGGCTTGCGGAAATCACGCACGCTCGTCACTGCGCAGCCATCGACCTCCTTCGGTGGGTTCGCGCCGTAGCTATCGGCCAATTTCGCGATCTGCGCGGCACCTGCGGCACCTTCAAAGACCACGCTCTCATTCCGCTCCATGAAGAAGCCGATGTCGCAATACACCTCATCGAGCAATCCTGCGACGGTCAGCCCCTTGGAGGCAGCGTAGGCGGCGAGCTCAGCGAACATGATGACCGCACCATTGCCATCTTTATCACGGCTGAAATCATCGCCCATGTAGCCGTAGCTCTCCTCACCACCGAAGACTAGAAACTTGCTGTGCTGGAGCCGTGCCGCACGGGACTCAGCGGCACTGAGGTCGCGGTACTTCGCGCGGATGTCGGCAGGCAGCGCATTCTCATAGGTATTGAGCTTCGCGCTGATCCATTTGAAGCCCGTGAGCGTATTCACACACTGGATGCCGTAGCGGGCCGCGATAGCATCCTGCATCGGGCTGGTGACAAAGGTCTTGAGGAAGACCGCCTTGCCCTTGTTCCCCTCATTGAGAATGCCCAGATCGAACATCGTTTTCACACGATACCAGCCCATCAACGAGCCGGTTTGATTGCCAGTGAGTAGCTGCATCTTTCCACTGGCATCACGCACGCCCACGCCCATGCGGTCGCAGTCAGGGTCCGTACCGATGATGATGTCAGCGCCTTCTTTATCGGCCAAATCGACGGCCATCTTGAGTGCAGAGGCGTTTTCGGGATTCGGCGACTTCACGGTGGGGAATCGCCCATCACGCACATCCTGCTCCGGCACGGTGAGGAAGTTGAACCCCAGTTTTTTCAGGATCACAGGCACCAAAACGCCACCCGTGCCGTGCAGAGCGGTATAAACGATTTTGAGCTTCTTAGCCGCATCCTGCTTCACCAAGTCCGGCTGCAGCATCATCGTCTCCACGCGTTCCAGATACTGGGCATCCATCTCGGCACCCAGCGTGGTCAGTTTGCCCTGCTGGTCGGCAGGCAGCGGCGTGTAGCTTTCATCCTTGATGGCATTCACCTCCGTGATGATGCCCTTGGCATGCGGTTCCACGATGCCCGCACCATCGCTGAAATTCACCTTGTAGCCATTATCATGCGGGGGGTTATGACTCGCCGTCAGCATCACACCTGCATCCGCCTGCAGTTGCCGCACCGCGAAGCTCATCTCCGGCGTAGCCCGGCATCCATCAAAGAGGTAAACATCCGCCCCGTGATCCATCGCGATACGGGCACATCTCTGAGCGAACTCGGGGGAGAAATGCCGCGTATCGTGAGCGAAAACGATCGTCGGCTTCCCACTGAGGCCCGCTTTTTGGCGGTAGGCCTGGATATAGGCCACCAGTCCCCGTGTAGCACGACCCACATTGTAGAAGTTCATCGAATTCGTGCCCACGCAGGGGTGATCAGGGCGCTGATCAGCAGCAGCATGGCCGCGCTCGGCTTGCGTGACCACTTTACCGATCGTGCGACCGCGCAGCCCGCCAGTGCCAAACTTGAGTGCCTGGAAAAAGCGGTCATTCAGCTCCTCCCAATGCTCGGCCGCCGCGAGTTCTTCGATAGCGGCCTTATAAATGGGCTCCTTGCTCGCGGCGAGCAAGGCAAGGATATTTTCATGCGTAGAGGCGAGGATTTTACCCGCAGCAGAGGCGGCTTGGAGAGTGGCTTCGAGCGACATAAGGGCCGTGATACTAGCGGCGAGCCCCACTTTGGCAATAACAGCCTGCCAATGACTCCGCCGCACCCCTGATACCACTGGCCCACGAAGTCTTCCAGGCGGTGGCTTAAAGCATGGCTACTTTTCCTAGTAGCAGGGACACCCACTGAGCTAGCATGCAGGGTCGTATAGAAAAATTGCACTTGTGAAGATTGGCCATTTCTGAGACAACGCGGACATGAATCATCACGCTCCGCAATTTTGGATATTTTGTTTAGCTTGGCTTGTTCCGCAGATGCTCTGCGCTCAGCACTACGTCACAGAGGTCTATCTACATGATAAAGCCCAGCGACTTTTCCCTGTCGAGGCCGCACGTGTGCTAGCCTGGATGAACCGAACAGAAAGTGAAAAACTTAGTGAGGTAACCTGGTCTGTACTGGCTCAGCCTGACGGTGCTTGTACATGGAAGCTGGCATGGCTAAATTCCAACGGGAAAAAGGTGCATACTACCGAAGTGTCATATGCGGCAGATTCGCTGAGTCGCGGGGCCGTACATTATCGTAAGGCATGGGAATCGCTAACCTCAGCCATATCTGTGCAAGTTGATGGACAGAATCCAACGCTCACGGATCTCTCGGAAGCTTTTTGGCAGGGGATTGGCAGTGCTGGGCATTCGCGCCTTTCAGCGGTAGCTGCTGGCAGGAAGCATGCATCACAGACTGATCCTACTCGCAAAGCCATCGATGCGGCGAAATTAGCCGGTCAGTTGACGCAAGGAGCCATGCCTGTACTTGAGGGAAGCAGCACGCTGGATCATGTGCTTTTGGCACGCGCTGCGGCATGGCTTTGCCATGCTGAAAAACTCGCTGGCATTACTTTAGAGCGGGAGTGGTGTGTGATTGGTTACTTAGCGGGGCGTGAAATACCAGCAAGTAGGGCATGGAATTCTGTGAAAGGGGGATACTTCCAAAACAACACTGCATGGGAATGGTGGAATTATGTGTTAGGACATTATCCTGCGTCCCTTCGTGATCTGGCACTATTTGCGGCTCAGGCGCAGCGATTAGAGTATGGGCTGCCATTTCTGCTCTCACATTTACGTTTTGAAACGGGTGCTAAAAGCGGTTTGGAGGAGGTATTGGGCGGTATTTATCAGAGGAAATTGTTTTCTCTCACGGATTGCGCGCCACTCTTGAGTGAAACGTACCTGTTGGGCGGCTTGCGTGGCAATTGCATTATGCTCATGCGCCGAGCGCAGGAGGAATGGATGGAAGAATTGGCATCCATGCAGGGGGAAATCCCTGCGCCTTTGGAGAAAAGCGCCCCTAGTCAGTCAGGGTTAGCTCTAATTGCTCTTCGATCGAGTTTGAATCCGCCAGCGATCATCCCTGGCCTGGACGTGACAGGAAAGCTTATAGAAATGGGTTCTCGCACGCATGGGCAGCCCCTGCGCCCCCTAGCGGTGGCCAGGCGCGAAGATTTACTCGTTCATGGCTGGGAGACATCCGCACTTAACTGGCGACAGTTATATCGTTTTCTGGCCAAAGCCCTGGGAGTCAAAGAAGAAGCTGATAAATTGGCCAAAGAGGTTTGCGCCTCGGCACCTTCTCTGGCCTTCACCATGCAGGATATTCATCGTGCTCCGTTGCAATTTCAAAGTGTGCCGATCTTTCGTCTTGAATACCTAGACCAACGGGAAGTGACATGGCCGTTGCTCTTCGCCGCAGATCAAAAGAGTCCCATCACAGGGATGCCAGCGAACTCAGGCTGCTTTTTGAGGAATTGGACCCGCACGGGATATGGTGCTTGGCAACTATGGCAATCGATGCTGCCAAGTACGCCGAATGAAAAACTGACCGTGCCTTTTTACCGCATGGCTGTGGAGCAAGGTGGAGAGGGAAATCTGGCACATGCTTGGGCTGTGCTAGCGTTTCTTCCTGACGTGCGAAACCTTAATGTGGTCAAGAATCAGGAGCCGCAATTGTTGTCTGAAATCGTAAACAATTGTCCAAATGCATATCTTCTGCATCGAAACATGTTGCGGGGCGAGTTGCAAGATGCGCAGAAAATTTCTTTGGAAGGGGTGCAGCGTTTCGAGGAGCTTTATTGGAAATCTCCGGGGCGGAATGATATATCCTTCATCATGTCCAGGTATACTTGAAATCGGAGCGCTTGATTCTGCTAAACGTTTCTATAGCCAGGTATTAAATATCGCGGGCAAGGAGGTCTTATTTAGTAATGTTGAGGCACCGATGCGCTGGATGATCGCTTATCTTGAGGACGACATGCCTGGTATGGAGGCCGCAGTTGATGATGCACCGAGTTATAGTGCCTTGGATTTGCAGAAACAGACTGCTCACTGGTTTGTAAAAGGGGATCGTTTGCGAGTACTGAAGATCAGCAACGCGTACAGCCAGCGGTACGGGACTAAATTCTCAGGAACCGGATGGCTGGCTAAAATGATGCTGCTCATGAATGCACTCAAAGATGCAAAACATTCGGATCATTCTGCTGCGTTGAATCATTTTTACGACGGCAGCCCTGTCGCCGAGTTGCAGTTCATTGTTCTGAAGCAGTCCGGATTGAGTGATTCTGAATGCCTGCGCTTACTCGAAGGAGCGGACCCTCATCCTAATAAAGACATCATCCGCAGTTACTTCAAAAAAAATGTGCTAGAATTCAATCATGCCAGATCCGAGAGAGTGACGGGCCGACAGTCCGGCATGATACAGGCACTCCAAGGATTGCTCAGGCATAAGCTCATTAAAACACCTGTGGCATTAGGCCAGAAAGATATGAAGCCAAAGGGGAGGTGAGTCTTGGTCACCTGATGCGCGATGCGATGCTACTCAAGAGCACGAACAAGTAGCCAGGATTACCGTTAACTGTGTCGTTGCTGGTTTAATGATCTGGCCAGGCTTAAAAATATGGCAATAATCCTGGGCTCCAACTGCCCTGCTAAACGATGGCTGTCGCAGATGGGCTGACGGAAAGTTACTTCAGCTTTTCCAGTTCCTTGGTCGCGAGTTTGCGTGCGCCGGGTTGGCTGGTTTTGGAGTCGAGGACGGCGTTGAGGTCGGTTTTCGCGGCGGTGGGGTTTCCTAGGGCTAGGTGGGCGCGGGCGCGGTTGTAGAGGACGTAGTCATCATCTGGTGTGATAGCGAGCGCGGCTTCATAGGCATCCAGGGCGTCCTGTGCACGGCCGTAGAGCAGGAGGCAGTCTCCACGGCGGTTGTGTGCTTTGCTAAGTAGCCACGTTATCAATTACAGTTAATGTTGCGGCGAGGCGTAGATGATTTCTTCGCCATTTTATCTCGTGCCAACCTTAACGCATATGCTCCAACTACGTGTGCGTGCGCAGATGCTACCTAGAACATTGTCCAAGAGCCGATTCCAATGAGGACTGGATATTACAGTCGATTCCTGAAATGAAGTGAGCGACGACCTTGGGCCTGCAATGGGGCGCTTCATTGCTCAAGCAAGGCTCAGGTGAAGCCATCCACTCCCGACTCACAGATCATCCAGCGGGTTGGTGATCTACCCGCGCATCGCCTTGGCCAGCACGGTGTAGATTTCCGTCGTGCGCACATCCTCCTGGCCGAGGAACTGCTCGATGCTGCAAGCCGCGAGGCAGAATCCAAACACGTTGAGGCTTTGACACTCTAAGGCCGTTCGATCATTCTCCGAACCAATCCCCGCCCTCCGCTTGGACGTTGGTGAGATTAATGTTGCCCACCAAACTGCATCACACGATATGCCTGACCTCAGCCAAATGCCTTGGATGCTTGCGGTGTGGAGCGTTGCGTATTTCGCCATTGTTGCCGTGCACGAGTGTGGACACTATCTCGCGGGATTGGCGGTTGGCGTTCCACGACGCAATATGCGGATTCGATTGCTCACCTTTCCACAGCACGTCGCACTGAGAGATGGGGACGAGTGGGGCAGCCCTGCCGATACAGATCGTTACATCAGGCCCGCAGAGCCGCTCATGCCGACCGCTGCTACCGCTTTCATATTTGTGGCTGGAGGCTTCATTTTGGAGACGGCTACCTTGTTGTTATTGGCCGCTTATAGATTGCCTTTTTTCCGGGTGGCGTGCACGTTGGCATTCTGGATGACGGTGATTTACTTCGCTTTTGACGTGTTCGTTTATCTGAGGACTCGGAAAGCAGGCATGGACTTCTCAGCGATGTGTTCCATTTCTCCAGTATTTGGTTGCCTCATCGTGACGGCAGTCCTTGGGATACAGTTCTGCATAGCTACACAGCTCTGACCGTGAACTGGATTGAAGGCGCACATTTCGAGCATGAAACAAGGCGTTGCGGAACTTGGGACATTTGCCTTATAAATCGACTTGTGATGCCTGCACGCTTTCCCTGTCTTCTGTTTGCCTTTTTGTCGCTAACCATGCTGCTGGCGGCCCAAAACGCCGTCCGGCCATGGAAGGATACGCAAGGGCGCATCATCCAGGCCACGCTCGTCTCTGCCACGGCAGACAGTGTCACCATCCGCATGAGCGATGGGAAGGAGCACACGCTGCCTATCACGCGCTTTTCCGCCGAAGATCAGGCCTATGTGAAAAGCCTTACGCCTGCATCTGGCCAGCCCGCAGCGGCTCCTACGGCAGCAGCAGATCCAGCGCGGCTCCCCATCGAAAAACGCGTCTGGCCAGCGCAGGTCGAAGTCGCCGCGAGATCCGTCGAAATCACCCCTACTGTCGAAAATGCCCCTGCGCGGCAATTTGTGTATCAGTCGGAGGGCTTTGAGTTCACCTCCCAGGCCAAAATCGCCGGCAGCGTGATGAAGGAGGTCGCGAGGACCTTTGAAGCCACGAAAAAGCTCATCGGCGACCTACCCTGGGGCATCGTCTGCCGCCCACCACCTGGATTCGAGCGCTACAAAGCCGAGCTCTACGAAACCCGGAATGACTACATCGCCGCAGGTGGCCCAGAGAACTCTGGTGGCGTGTACATGGGGGGTAAAAAAGTCTTCATGATCCCCTTTCCCAGCCTGGGGCTGGAAATGCGCGGCAAAACCTGGTTCAAAGACGACAATTACAGCAACGACACCCTCGTCCACGAGATCACGCATCAGGTCATGGATGACTACCTCACCTTCCTACCGAAGTGGATCATCGAAGGCACCGCCGAATACTCCGAGAGCCTGCCCTATAAAAGCGGCAACTTCCGTGTAGAGGCCCACAAGACCGGCCTCAAAGAACACATCGCAAACGGTGAGCGCCGTGGCCATAGCACCGGCATCCGCAGCCTGGGCACCCATTTGAAAATGAACCGCGCCACCTGGGATGGGCTGGCAGAGACGGATAACCGCAAGATGAGCGAGCTCTACTTCCACTCCTACCTCATCGTGTATTACTTCTGCCACCTGGATGGGGACAAGAAAGGTACCCGCTTCATCAAGTTCATGGACGCCGTGTATGGCGAAGTGCAGGCCCTGCGCACCTTCTTTGCCGATCCACGCGTGAAGCGCTTCCCAGATGGGCGCTTTAGCTACCCGAGTGACTTTCGGCCACCTGACTTGAAGCCCGATACCGCCCCATTCAAGCACCTCGACGTGCTTCTCGAAGGCCGTAGCCTCAGTCAGCTCGCCAATGAGATGAAGGAAAACTTCAAGAGCGTCGGCGTGAAGTTCAGCGCTGGCGAAGGATCAGCACCATCCGTGGTTCTCTCTGAAGATGGCATTACGCGAAGATTTCCTTCGCCACGGTGCCGTGCACATCGGTGAGGCGGAAATCGCGGCCTGCGTAGCGGAAAGTCAGCCTTTCGTGATCTAGGCCCATGAGGGCGAGCACGGTGGCATGCCAGTCGTGGATGTGCATTTTGTTGTGCACGGCTTCGTAGCCGTGGTCGTCGGTGAGGCCGTAGTTCATGCCGCCTTTCACACCACCGCCGGCCATCCACATGCTGAAGCCTTTGTGATTATGATCGCGTCCATCATCGCCCTGGGAGTGCGGGGTGCGGCCGAATTCTCCGCCCCAGATGACGAGCGTGTCTTTCAGCAGGCCGCGTGCTCTCAGATCGGCCAATAGGCCAGCGATGGGTTTGTCCACCTGGGTGCAGTTGCGCTCCAGGGAGGCTTTGAGATTCAAATGATGGTCCCAGTTGCCATGGGTGATCTCGATGAAGCGCACACCGGCCTCGACGAATTTCCGCGCCATGAGGCACTGCTTGCCAAAGGTGTCCGTTTCGTCGTCGCCGATGCCGTAGAGTGCCTTGGTGGCGGCAGTTTCCTTCGCGAGGTCCATGACCTTTGGCACCTCTGCCTGCATGCGAAAGGCCAGTTCGTAGCTCTCGATGACGCCTTCCACTTCAGCACTCACGCCACCGCTTTGCTGCATGGTGGCTTGATTGAGTGCCTGCACGAGATCGAGCTGCTCACGCTGCGCCTCGGTGGGAAGGCGGTTGTTTTTGATGTTCGCGACGGTGGCCTGCTCCGTGCCGCCGCCGAAGCGTCGTGCGAGTGCCTGTGGCAGTCCGGGGATGCTGCCACCGCCTACTTTGGTGCCCTGGTAGATCGCGGGCAGGAAGGCGCTGCCAAAGCTGCGTGTGGCATTGGCTGGCGGATTGATCGTCACAAAACCCGGCAGGTTCTGGTTCTGTGTGCCGAGTCCATAAAGCGTCCACGCCCCGAGAGATGGCCGGATGAACTGCGCCGTGCCGGTGTGGAGCTGCGAAAAGGCCTGCGGATGCGCGGGGACATCAGTAGCCATCGAATTGAGGATGCAGAGATCATCGGCCTGCTTGGCTAGATTTGGCCAGAGGTCAGAAATCCACAGTCCGCTCTTCCCACGGCGCTGGAATTCCCACTGTGGAGCCATCAGCTTTGCCTGCCCGCGACCACCCGCTGCGGCAGGGGCGGTTTTGCCTGCATCGGCGATGAGTTTCGGCTTGTAGTCAAAGGTATCGACATGCGATGGGGCTCCCTGCATGCAGAGGAAGATGACATGCTTTGCCCTGGGGGTGAAATGTGGCTGTTTGGCAGCGAGTGGCCCATGCTGGACGCCTGATTGCTCCGCAGCCCAAGTCGAGAGTGCAGAAAAAGCCATGTAGCCAAAGCCGCTCGAAGAGTATTTGAGTGCTGCTCGTCGCGAGAAGGGATGAGAGGTCGAGTTCATGGCTTGTGGAGCTTGGGGTTCAGTTCAAATAGCGAAACTCTGCGCTCGAGAACAGCGCCTGACAGAAGGCCGCAAGGGAGACGCTTTTGAGATTGTCTTTGAGGATCGGTTTGTTTTTGACCACCTCTTGCGGAAAGCGATTCCAGAAGCTGGCGATGGCACTCTTTTCCGCTGCGTTCGGCTGGCGGCCAAAGGCCAGATGGTAAGCGAATGCGAGCTTGGCGGCGGGATCGCCATCATATTCGCCAATGCGCTTCGCAAAGGCATCCGCTAGGCTTTGGACCTGCGGATTATTCATGAGGAAGAGACTCTGCGAGGGCACATTTGTCGTGTCGCGATCTCCTGCGACGAGGCTGGCATCTGGGAAGTCAAAGATGGTCAAGAACTCGGGGATCTGATCACGAATGATCGGCAGATAGACGCTGCGGTAAAACTGTGGCCGGGAGTTCACCTCACGCAGCAGATTGATGATGCCTGCGCGGCCTTCCTCGGCACGAGCGACGGGCGATCCATCGGTGGGATAAAAATTGATCACTCCAGCGACGGCGAGCATGGCATCACGGATCTCCTCCGCATCGAGGCGACGCTGATTCATGCGCCAATGCAGCTTATTATCTGGATCAGCAGCGAAATTGGCCACCTGGTGCGTGCTGCTCATCTGGTAAACACGACTGAGCATGATCTCACGAATGAGCTGCTTGATGCTCCAGCCGTTTTCCATGAAGCGGACGGCCAGATAATCGAGCAGCTCCGGGTGCGTGGGCTTCTGCCCCATGACGCCGAAGTTGTCCGGCGTCGCGACGAGTCCAGAGCCCATGAGCTTGAGCCAGATGCGATTGACCATCACGCGGGCGGTGAGCGGATTCTCTTTGGACGCGATCCAGAAAGCGAGATCGAGCCTGCCACTGCCCTGCGCGATGTTCCGTGGCTCGTCTTTGGCACAGAGGACTTCGATCAGGCCGCGTGGGACGATTTCACCGGGCTGCTTGAGCTCCCCACGGATGAGGATGGGGCTATTGATCGGAGCGGGGCGATCCAGCACGCCCATGGCGAGTGTCTTGGGTGTGCCGTCGTCATAGAACAGATCTGCATCCGCCTTCATCCCATCCGCACGATCAAAGGAGCTGCGGATGCGCAGAAAATTCTGCGCTGTCTGAGTGCTCCGCTCCTGCGCAGACATGCTGCGGACTTCATCGCGGATTTTGTTCGAGGCGGCGAGGGCTTCTTCGTAGCGCTTTTTGAGCTGCGAGACCTCTGTGGGGCTGAGTTTGGCCAAAGCGGCGACTTGATCAGCCTCGCGATCGAGCTCGATGAGCGTGCCGGGGTTTTGATTCTGGATCTGGCTGTAGGTGCCGTAAAGCGTCTCACTGCTGAGGAAGATGCCCGCTAGAGCATAGTAGTCACGCTGGGTCACGGGGTCGAATTTATGATCGTGACAGCGTGCGCAGGCCAGCGTGAGCCCCAGCATGGACTGCGATACGGCATCGATCTGCTCATCGACGAGGTCGAGCTGGAACTGGCGCTTATCACGCTGGTTGTGGCCTTTGCTACCGACAGCGAGGAATCCAGTGGCGACGATCTTCTCCGCCTGCTCTTGCTTGGTTTTCCACTTCATCAAATCGCCAGCGATTTGTTCTTTGAGGAATTGGTCATACGGCTTGTCCTTTTTGAAGCTGTCGATGACGTAGTCACGGTAGCGCCAGGCGTGCGGGTAGAGCACGTTGCTGTCCTTGCCGCTACTCTCTGCATAACGGGCCACATCCAGCCAGTGCCGTGCCCATTTGACGCCGTAATGCTCGCTATCGAGGTACATGTCGATCACACGCTTCACTGCATCAGGGGAGGTGTCTGCGAGGAAGGCCTTCACCTCATCAGGCGTCGGCGGGAGGCCTGTGAGATCGAAAGAAATGCGCCGCAGCAGTGTCGCGGCATCTGCATCGCCTGTGGGCTGCAAACCGGCTTTCTCCAGCCCCGCGAGGATGAAGCGGTCGATGTCGCTTTTGGGCCAATTGGTGCCTTTGACGGCTGGAGGAGCTGTTTTGACCGGTTTTTGGAAGGCCCAGTGTTTGCGGCCTTCGTCGATATTGATGCTGCGTTTGCCGCCCGTGGCTGCGGTGGCCATTTTGGACTCGCGGGGGTCTGGTGCTCCCATTTCGATCCATTGACGAAAATGCGCAATGACCTCCGCTGGCAGCTTTTGCTTCGGAGGCATCTGCATGTCTTCGTTTTGCCAGAGGATGGCCTCGTAGATCGAGCTTTCGGCGAGATTTCCCGGCGTGACGCCAGGATGGCCGCTCTCGCCGCCGAGGAGCGTCCCCTCGCGTGTATCGAGCGTGAGACCGCCCTTGAGCTTCTCTGACTCAGCGCTGTGGCATTTGTAGCACTGCTGCACCAGCACTGGCCGGATGTTTTTCTCAAAGAACGCGAGCTGGTCCGCTGGGATACCTGCATGCGCAGCAGCGCCAGGGGCATCAGCGGCATGCAGCGTGGTAGCGAGGAAGAATGTGAGCAAGGCAGACAGGACCTTCATGGGAAAGCGGTGGTGTTTTGAAGACTTAACACCGCCCACCTGTGAGAGTTTCACATCTGCATCGAGTCAAGGACATGCCGCCAGCACCTCCGCGACGAGCGGGTCCCCAGGAGAGAGCTGATTGGCGCGGAGTAGGCAGCGCCGGGCTTGTGAAACGTACTTCTTTTCGAAGTAAATGATTCCCAGCACCTTGTGGGAGAAGAAATGATCTGGATCGTAGCGCAAGACTTTCCGCATCCACTTTTCCCCTTCATTGAGCCGCCCTAGCCGTGTCGAGGCAAAGCCAAGATAGGAATAAACAATGATGTCATTTTCATTACGTGGCGGATGCACGACGATGCGCTTGCACTCATCCACACAATCCCGCCACCGCTCCATATAGGCGTAGAGCAGCGCCCGATTGTATCTGGGAAAAAATAAGTTGGGATCGCACTCCACCGCTTTGTTCAGGCTTTTGAGTGCCGCCTCTTTCATATTTGCCTCGCCTTGGGCCAATCCTAAATTTGTCCACGCGACGAATTTCCCAGGGCTCTTGGCGACGGTATCTCCCCACAGCGAGATTTCATCACGCCAGATTTCGTTCCTTTGGCAGGTCGCCACCGCGAGGCATGCGGCAGCCGCACCCACGAATCCATATCGCAGTCGGCTCCCCATGACCTCTTGAATTCGCGATTTTTCCACCAAGCGATCGAGCAAGGCAGCGATGAAAATGAAAATGCCGATGGATGGCAAATAGACGCGGTGCTCTGCCATCAGATCAGGCAGTGGCACCACGCTGGAGCTCACCGAAATAGTCGCAAAAAACCACAGCACTCCCACCACCATGAGCCGACCATGTCCTTCCCCACCCTGGGAGCGGCGCACCAGCCAGGTGAGCCCAGGCAAACATGCCAGCGCCGCCGCACAGATGAGCACCCGGGCATTCCACAGCGTGGAATACACGGGCGGATCAGGCAGCGCATTCTGCCCACTCGGCCACAGCAGCAGGCGCACATAGTCTGCCACCACCGTGATCTGTGTGATGAAGTAGGTCAGCACCGGCAGCGGCGCATTTTTGTAGTTCACGATGTTTAGTGCCGTCAGCAGGTCCCAGTCTCCTCCATGGATCGCTCCAGATGTCTTCCATACCAATGCAGGCACCAGCGGCAGACAAAGCAGCAGCGGAAGGCCGCTCCAAAGTGCCCTCCGCAATCCAGCTCCCAGCAGTTGCCAATGCACAAGCACCGCCAGCAGAGGGACGGTCACGGCGGTCTCCTTGGTCTGCATGCCTAAAAGCGCACACAGCACAGCCGCAGCACGCCACCAGGCTCGTTTACTCCTGCTCTCCACTGCAATGGAGTGAAGATGCAAAACCAGACATGCCAGTATGAAAAATGTCGCCATCGAGGTGAAGCGCTGAATGACGTACGTCACGGACTCTGTCGCCAATGGGTGCACCAGGAAAAGCAGTGAGGCTCCCACCGCGATGAACCGCGCTGATTGAGCCCGCAGCAGGCCTTTTTCCACCAGGCTGCGCCCGGACAGCATCACCAGCCAGTAGAGCAGCCAACCATTGGCCGCGTGGAGCGCCATATTCCCCACTCGGAACCACCGTGGCTGAAATCCATCCAGCATGTAATTGAGATGCAGGGATAGATAGGCCGCAGGCCGCATGATGATGTTCAGCGCCAGATCGGGGTCTTCCCAGTTCTTTCCAGGCCAGGTGGCAAAGGCCGTAAAGTCCGTCAAATACGGCAGCGACCGTGCCTCCATGAAGAGCTTATTCTTCGTCATGTAGACGATGTCATCGAAAAGGAATGGGAAGTCTGCGGTCCAGCCATACAGGCATGCACAGAGTCCCCCCATCACTGCGGCTATCAGCAAATGGATGCGCCATGGCGTGCGAAATGCCGGAGCCGGATCACCCCTCTCCGCAGTGACCGCAGCCGGAGGCTCGGTGTGCATCGAGGGCGTTTTTGGGGTGAATAGTCTCTTGGTCATGACACCCGCAGAGTGCCAGACCGAGGCGTCATTCTACAAAACACAAGCAGCGTGGCCTACAAGGCCACAAATGTCCCCACGAGGCCTGCTACAAGACGTGCATCTATCACATCCGGCTTCGTCATCACGAGCACCTGCTCTATGTCATGGCCATTGGCATGACTGGTCAGTGTGGTTCTGACAGCCTGATCTCCATGCTGACACAGCACACCAATCTAGCGTGATGCGGCCATGAGGATGCAGACAGCAGTGGCTGCATCCTCTGCTAGCGGTAGCGGCTACATCCCCGAGCTGGGCTACGTGGACACACCCGCGTAGCATTGCACACGACCGTGCGCAGTGGTCCCACTTAGCAGCCAGAGATGCGGGTAGGTAGGCTCTTACTTGGCCGCGAGTGCCTCCTGGATGGCGGAGACCACTTCGGGGGCATCAGGTTTCACTTTGGGCTCGAAGCGCTTCAGCACCTTGCCGTCTTTGCCGACGAGGAATTTGCCAAAATTCCACTTCACATCGCCTGGAAAGGGAGAATCTGGGCCACTGAGCACCTGATAGAGCGGATGCTTCTCAGGCCCTTTCACGACGACCTTGTCGAACATGGGGAAGGTCACTTTGTATCTTCTCGGAGCAGAATTCCATGATCTGGACATTGGTGCCTGGCTCCTGCTTGCCAAAGTCATTGCAGGGGAAGCCCAGCACGGCGAGGCCGTCTTTTGGAACTTCTGGTTCAGCTCTTCGAGCTGGGTGTATTGCGGCGTGTTCCCGCACTTGGATGCCACATTGACGATGAGCATCACTTTGCCCTGGTAGGCTTTGAGGGAGGTGTCCTTGCCAGTGATGTCTTTTAGCGGGACATCATAGACGGACTTCGGGGCATCCGCCGCGAGCAAAGAGGCGGCAGCGAGCAGTGTGGCGGTGAAAGTGAGTAATTTCATGGGATCTAGCAAAACGTGTATTGTGGCAAAATCATACGACAGATCATTCCCGGAGAGGGGGCTGGGAAGAAGGAAGAAAAAAGTCATTCTTCGGTTTTCATCTTTGAGCATGCGATTTGCCCGCTAAGTCTGCGCCCCCCTCATGCGTTTCCTCTCGATGAAAAACCTCTTTCCATGCGGTGCAGCACTCGCGGCACTGCTCACTACGGCCTGTGACCGGCTCGGCGAACGTGTCGCCATCACGGAGACACGGCAGATTTCCGAGCACGCGGCCAAGACGCACGCAGACATCCCCAGCGCCACCCGCTTCTTCGATGACACCGCAGAGGAGGAATCCGCACAACGGCCCAGCCTGCGTGATTTGCTGACATGGACGATCCCAGAGGGCTGGAGCGAGTCCGACAAGCCGGACGCAGCAGGCATGCGCCTGGTCGATCTGCGATTCGGCCCAGCGCAGGAGGGCGAGTGCTACATCTCGCTCATGCCGGGGAATGCAGGCGGCCTAGAGGCCAATGTGAACCGCTGGCGCACGCAGATGGGCCAACCCGCCTACTCCGCCGATGAGATCGCCAAATTGGCCAAAAAGCCCTTCTTCAATCGCGATGGCTCTTTTGTGGCCTTTGACGGTGATTTCAAAGGTTTCGGAGCTGAAGCCGCAAAAACAGGCTACCGACTCCTAGGCATCATTCACAGCACCGAACAGGCGACCATATTTGTGAAGCTCACCGGCCCCAAAGCGCTCGTGGAGCAAAACACCGCCGCCTTTGATGCCTTCTGCCAGAGCATCAAACCGAACCTCCCGAAGGAGTGACGCAATCGTCCCTCATCATTTGTCCTTTTTCTCATCGTGTCCTCGCCCACTCCATCTCCTCTCGCGAAACTCATCGCCTTCCTCTCCAGTTTCGGACTCGCGACTGTCGCACTCGCCTTGCTCCTACTCATCACCTTCCTCGGCACGCTGGAGCAGGCGGAGTATGGACTGGTGGCAAGCCAAGCTCGGTATTTTGAATCCTTTTTCGTCGATCGGATCGACGTGGCGGCTTGCTTGCGGGCCTTGTCGATCACGGACTTGGGGAAATTCTCCGTGCCCGTTACCATCATGCCCGGCGGCTACACGCTGATGACAATTTTGTTCGTGAACATGCTGCTCGGGGGCCTGATCCGCATCCGCAAGTCGCCCAAGACCATCGGTGTGGTAATCTCGCACTTCGGCATCCTCTTCATGATCGCCTCCGGCGCGGTGACGTATCACTTTGCCACCGAGGGCATTCTCAATCTGCGTGAGGGCGAGACGGGTGATGAGTTCCAGAGCTTCCATGACCGCGTGATCGAGATCGAAAAAGCTCCTGCGGATGACAAAGCGAAGCGTAGCGCCCTGGTGATCGACGAATCGAGCTACCGCGACCTGGAGCCAGGCAAGGGCCGCACCTTCACGCACGAGAGCCTGCCGTTTGATCTCATGATCACGGGCTGGAAGCGCCATGCGCAGCCCCGCCGCGACAAAGACGGCAGCCGCAGCGATGCCGTGGATGGTTATTTCATCCAAGAAATCAGTGTGCTGGATGAAACAGGCTCCGCACAAGCCGATGAGCAGCTCTCCAGCGCCTGTGTGGCCATCGTGAAGGACAAAAAGACCGGCGCGGAGCAGAAAGGCATCCTGTGGGAGTTCGCCGCTGCGCCGTGGACCGTGACAGTGGGCACGGAGAAATATCTGATCGATCTACGCCGCCGCAGCTTCCGCCTGCCCTTTGCCCTGAAGCTGGACAAGACCGAGCAGGAAAAACACCCCGGCACCGAGCGTGCACGGCGCTTCACCAGTTGGGTGACAAAGCTCACCGAAGGCCGCGAAGAGAAACGCGTGGTGACAATGAATGAGCCTGTGCGCGGCGGTGGCTACGCCGTGTTCCAGCAGAGCTTTGATGATGGCAGCCGTAGCCGCAGTGGCGTGAAGAGCAGCGGCTTTCAGATCGTGGAGAATCCCTCGGATCACTGGCCGCTCATCTCCTGCATCATCGTCGCGGAAGGCCTGCTGCTGCATTTCCTCATGATGCTGGCCCGCTTCATCAAAGTGGAGCCCTGGAAATTCTCCATCGGCCTCATCCTCACCTTCAATGCCGCCTTCGCCCTCGCGATGTGGAAGCTGCTCTGAACCTCGAACGCTCTTTAGACAGGATTAACAAGATGACAGGATTATGCAGGATTTACCTTGGTGCACTCGCTCCCTTTGGGAGATGCCAAGCTTCGTCCATGAATCCCAAGCGGCTTGAAACTGAATCCTGTAATCCTGTGAATCTTGTTAATCCTGTATCAACCGTGTCCAAGTCATGAATCGCATCCTTCATCTTATCACCCTTGCCCTATCCGTCGCTTCCCTGACGGCGCAGGAGGCACCTAAAGCGACTCCTGAGTCTGGTGGTCTCGTGCCAGCTCAGGAAGCCCCGGCCAATCAGGCCAGGAGGCGGACACTCCTCCCCTCAGGCGGCGGCGTGGTCCCGGCATCAGAAAACAAGCCCGCAGAGGATCCGCGCCGTCGCGCCATCATTCCAGCATCTTCAGCTACCTCCAGACTGCCCTCACTCGATCTCCTGCGTGACAAGGAAGTGGTGGACACCTTCGCCGCGATCCCGGTGCAGGAGTCAGGGCGGATCAAGCCTCTGGAAAACATCGCCAGCTATCGGCTGCTGAAGTTCCGCGCCCGGCGCAGCATCTGGCTGACCGACACGGGTGAGATGGAGGGGAAACCTTTGATCGACCCGGCCACGCAAAAGCCCATCGAGAGGGAACCAGGCAAGCCCATGAAGCTTAGTGCGATGGAATGGCTCCTCATGAGCTGGTTCCGCCCCGACATCGCCAAAACGGTGCCGCTTTTCAAAGTGGATAACTCCTCCGCCATCACGGAGCTGGGCCTCACCGCCAAAGCCAAGCGCGATCAATACACCTCCGCCGAGATCGAGCCCGCACGGCAGACGCTGATGGACAAAATGGCCGAGTATCGCGAAATCCCAGCCAAAAAGCAGTCCCCCGAGCAGCGCATGATTGTGCAGCTCGCGGCGAACTACCTGGACTATGAAATGATCACCGGGCACTTCGATTTTGTGCGATCGCCTGTGGGTAAAAACGAATCAGCCCTGCCCGCAGGAGTCGAAAAGCCGCTACGCCTTTCCAAAAGCCTGAATGTGCTCGCTGCCGACATTCGCAAAGGCGACGTGCCTCCGATGCAGAAGCCGTGGTTCCGCTCTTTTGGCCAAGGAGCTCTCGGTGCGATGATGAGTGGCAATTCAGAGCAACAACTGCGCATCTTCCCGCCCGCAGCCAAAGAGGATGAACAATGGCATGGACCAGGTGAAATCATTTTCAGCACCATCAACAGCGACAAAGAAGCCACGCCAGAACAACTCGCGTGGCTAGCAGACTATGAAAACATCTTCCTCGCACTCCCAGATGCCGAGAAATTCAAATCCACAGCCAAAGCGCTGCTCACAAAAATCCAAGATGCAGCAAAGGCACGCGGTGAGGGGAAGTACATCGCACTGGAGCGGCATGCGATGAAGGCGGACTACTTTTTCTATGCGCAGTGGCTTTTCCTCGTGGGGCTGGTGCTGGTGGCGCTGACGTGGATCGCGCCAGAGTCGGGTTTCGGACGGATCGCAAAGATCGGCGCCTGGCTGCTGCTGCTGGCGGCCACGGGCTATGCGGTGACGGGTGTGGTGGTGCGCTGCATCATCATGCAGCGTCCTCCCATCACCACGCTGTATGAGACGATCCTCTTCATCGGCTCCTCCGTGGCGCTATTTGGCCTGCTGGCGGAGTGGATGACCAAACGCGGCCTGGGACTGCTGGTGGCAGCCATCGGCGGCACGGCATGCATGTTCCTCGCGATCCAATTTGAGGCCAGCGAGGCCACAGATACCCTCCAGCAGCTCCAGGCAGTGCTGATCACGAATTTCTGGCTCTCCACCCATGTGCCGCTGATCAATCTGGGTTACGCGGCCTGCATGGTCGCGGCGCTGATTTCGATGATCTACTTCGCCCAGCGGCTTTTTGGCAAAATCGGCCCGAAGAGCGATGACGGACGCTTTTTGACCCGTGTGGCTTATGGCTTCATTTGCGCCGGATTGTTCCTCTCGCTGGTGGGGACTGTTTTGGGCGGTATTTGGGCCAATTATAGCTGGGGCCGCTTCTGGGGCTGGGACCCGAAGGAGAATGGTGCGCTCATGATCTGCCTCATGTGCCTCGTGATCCTGCATGCCCGCCTCGGTGGCTACATCCGTGAGGTAGGGCTGCACTGCTGCAATCTGGCTCTGGGCTGCATCGTGATCTTTTCATGGTTCGGCGTGAATCAGCTCGGTGTGGGCTTGCACGCCTATGGCTTTACCGATGGCATCTGGCCGAAAATTTATTGGTACTGGGTCTCCCAGGCCGCGCTGATGCTCTACGGGTTGATTTTGGCCTGGTCGGACCGCACCAAGCGTGCTGCGACGGAGAAAGAGAGCCTTGCGTGAGCCTCTGAAGGCCTGGCTTAGAAAATCTCGTTTGCCAAAATACAGGATATATGTCCAATATACTGGCAAACCATGCGCTCCATCGCCCCCTATCTCTTTCTCGCCCTCATCGGTCATGTGCAGGCCGAGCTTCGTGTCCCAGCCTTCACCGCCTACTCGGAGCCGGATTTCCACGGAGTGGAGATCTCACGAGAAAAGGGCATCTCAGGCTGGAAGGATAAGCAACAGCACCTGCTGTGGTTCGGAGAGATCAAAACGCCCGGCAAGCTCACCGCGAATTTACGTGTCGCAGGCGATGACGGCCGCGCTTTAAGGCTCCAGGTAGCTGAAACAGGCCACGAGGCAGTGGTGACGCGTGGGGTGGCCGATTTTGGCGAATTCCAGATCACGAAGGCAGGCTATGTGCGCATCGAGCTGACCTCTCCGAGCGATGCAGATGGCCGGGGCAGCATCGAGGCCCTCATCCTAGACGGCCCTGCTGCCCAGGATGCGCATTTCAATCTGGAGCCGCGGCGCAATGCGGCCTCCGTGCATCTGATGTATCCGACGCCGAAGGATCTGAAGATCTCCCTGTTCTACAACGAGGTGACGGCGGTGGAGGAGCCCCTGCACACATTTTACATGGCCTGTGGCTTTTCACGCGGTTACTTCGGCATGCAGGTGAATTCTGGCACCGAGCGACGCATCATTTTTTCCATCTGGGATGCGGGCAATGGCAGCAACGCCATCGACCGCTCCACCGTGGCAAAGGATGACCAGACGCAGCTCATCGAGAAAGGGGAAGGCGTGGTCGCGAGCGTCTTCGGCCATGAGGGCACGGGCGGGCACTCGCACCTCGTCTATCCGTGGAAGACCGGCGAGGCGCAGAAATTCGTGGTCGCGGTGAAGCCCGTGGGCGAGCACACGACGTATAGCGGCTACTGGTTTCACCCGGAAAAGCGGGCCTGGATGCTCATCGCCAGTTTCCGTGCCCCAAAGGACGGCAAATACCTGCGCGGCCTGCACTCCTTCAGCGAGAATTTCGGCGGTCAAAATGGCCACCTCCAGCGCAAAGCACTCTACGGGCCACAATGGATCGCCGATGCCGATGGCAAGTGGACCGAGCTAACCACCGCGAAGTTCAGCCACGACCCCACAGGCAAAGAGCAGCGCCTAGACCGCTTCATGGGGGTGGAAAAGGGGCGCTTCTTCCTCTCACACGGTGGTTTCGTGGAGGGCTCCACACCTTATGGCACACCCTTCACCCGCCCCGCTGCGGATGTAGCACCGACCCTAAAGCTGCCATGACACCCGCATTCCAAACCCATCTCTCCGCCCAGCTCGATGCCATCCGCACGGCAGGCACCTACAAGCAAGAGCGGGTGCTCACCACCCCCCAAGGCACGCTGGTGCGGGCAAATGGCGGCGCGGCAGTGCTCAATCTCTGCGCCAATAACTACCTCGGCCTAGCCCAGCATCCCAAGGTGCGGCAGGCCGCGCATGAGGCGCTGGAGCACTGGGGCTACGGACTGGCGAGTGTGCGCTTCATCTGCGGCACACAGGGCGTGCATAAGGAGCTGGAGGCCAGCCTGACCGACTTCCTCGGCACCGAGGACACGATCCTCTATGGCTCCTGCTTCGATGCCAATGGCGGCCTGTTTGAGACCCTCCTCGGGCCGGAGGATGCCATCATCAGTGATGAGCCTGAATCATGCGTCGATCATCGACGGCGTGCGCCTGTGCAAAGCGAAGCGCTACCGCTACAAAAACTGCGACATGACCGATCTGGAGACTCAACTGATCGCTGCCGATGCCCAAGGTGCCCGCTTCAAGCTGATCGCCACGGATGGTGTGTTCTCGATGGATGGCTACATCGCCCCACTGCGGGCGATTTGTGATCTAGCGGAGCGATATGGCGCCCTGGTGATGGTGGATGACTCCCACGCCGTCGGTTTCATGGGCCAGACCGGACGCGGCACGCATGAGCATGCCGGGGTGATGGGCCGGATCGACATTTTGACCGGCACCCTCGGGAAAGCTCTCGGCGGAGCCAGCGGCGGCTACACCAGTGGACGGCGGGAGATCATCGAGCTGCTGCGGCAGCGCTCGCGGCCGTATCTATTCAGCAACACGCTCTGTCCCAGCATCGCAGGCGCATCCATCGCCGCACTGGATTTACTGCGGCAGTCCACCCGGCTCCGCGACACGCTGGAGGCGAATACTCGCTTCTTCCGCACGGAAATGGCGGCAGCCGGATTCCAAATCGTGCCCGGTGAGCACCCCATCGTACCGGTGATGCTCGGGGATGCGGCGCTGGCGGCTCGGTTCGCAGAGCAAATGCTGGAACATGGCGTGTATGTGATCGGCTTCAGTTACCCAGTGGTGCCACAGGGGAAGGCACGCATCCGCACGCAGATCAGCGCCGCACATACTCGGCAGGATTTGGAGCGTGCGGTGAGAGCCTTTTCAGCGGTCAAGGTCAACCTGAAAGTGTAACGCCATAAGTGTTGCGTTGACGCGATCCGTCAGCGGCTGCATAGCGCCGCATGCGCCGCCCCTGGATCAAAATCGAAGTCTGTACACCCGACAAACCGGAAATCTGTGCCATCGCCTCCAAGCTGAAAATCGCCGCCGATGCGGTGGTCGGAAAGCTGGTGCGTCTATGGTCCTGGGCCGAGCTGAATCGGGTAAATCCTAACGATTTAAGCGTTACAAAAGAGTTTCTCGATAAACTCTGTGATCGGAAGGGTTTTTGCGAGGCTCTGATCGCCTGCGGTTGGCTAGTCGAAGCAGGAGATAAGCTATCCTTTCCACGTTTTGCCCGGCATAATGGAAATGACTCCCGAATCCGCTCTCTCACCGCCAGAAGAGTCGAGGAGCATCGCCTTCGCCGCCGCCAGGAAGACGGTCAGCCCATAGTAACGAAACGGAAGTTACGCAATGCCAAAAAAACCAAGCATATCCCATCCCCACCTGAGCCCGAGGTCACAGATTTAACGCCAGAACCAGCTACAGATGAGGCCATCACTGAGCTAGAGGACATCACCCCACTGGAGGACACAGCTCCAGCACCGACAGCGCAGGAAATCCTGGAGGACTTCCCCGCCCCGCCACCCGCCGTGATAGCAGCGGAGCCTATCGAGGCCCCCTTGCCAGAGGAACCCACGCCCGAAGAAGAGGAGCCCATCGAAGAACCCAGCTACACTTTGCCGAAAATGGAGCCCGTGACGCTTTCTCCTCCGATCGAGAAGCCGCAGCCGCCAGCAGAGATCCAGGAGCCCCCACCACTGGAACTCGACGCCGAAGCACCAAAGCCACGCAAAGGCCGCTCGAAACGCCCCCAAGAGGATGACAACCAGCCGTTGCTCTTTTGATCAGGATTCTGCGTTGAAGCCGCCCACCAGTGCGGCGATGAATCCGGCCAGAATTCCCGAATGATCGCCCCGAATCTCGATACCATCGCCCTCATCGCCGGAAACGGCGTTTACCCGGAGACCTTCGTCCATGCGGCACGGAAGGCGGGCGTGAAGAAACTCGTCGCAGCGGCCTTTACCAATGAAACGAAGCCGGAGCTGGCCGGCATGGTGGACGCCATCGAGTGGTTCCGCGTCGGGCAGCTCGGAAAGATGATTTCTTTCTTCAAAAAGCAGGGCGTGACCCAAACCGTCATGGTGGGCCAGATCGCCCCAAAGAACCTTTTCGACCTACGGCCAGATCTGCGCACGCTGATCATGATGGCGAAACTGAAGCAGCGTAACGCGGAAACGCTCTTTGGCGGCATCGCCAGCGAAATGGCCAAAGATGGCATCACCCTGCTCCCAGCGACGACTTTCCTCGAAAACCTGATGCCCAGCGCCGGCCACGTCGCGGGGCCGCAAATCAAAAAACGGCGTCAAGAAGACGCGGAATATGGTTTCAAAATTGCCAAGGAAAGTAGCCGCCTCGACATCGGGCAGACCGTGGTGGTAAAAAACGGCACCGTACTGGCCGTGGAGGCCTTTGAAGGCACCAATGAGGCCGTAAAGCGCGGCGGAGCCCTCGGACGCGGTGGCGCGACGATGGTGAAGGTGTCGAAGCCCAATCAAGACATGCGCTTTGATGTCCCCGTCGTGGGTCCAGACACCATCCGCACCGCTGCAGCTGCGGGAGTCGATCTCATCGCCGTGGAAGCCGGCATGACCCTCATCCTCGGCCGCGATGAGGTGCTGCGACTCTGCACCGAGCTCAAAGTCAGCGTGATCTCACTGGCCTGAGTCCACTTTTTAGAGCCTGTCCGTTAAAAGATGTGAGCGGCCATAATTGAGTGTAAGGCGGAGGATGGAACGTCACTACCCCAGCGATGTGAGCGAAGTCGAATGGGCACTATTCGACCCCTTCATTATTTAACCTGGATAATGCAATAGAGTAGCTGGAGTGAAGCGAGGGGGTGTTACTACGAGGGATTGACGCGTGTGGCAGAATCACCGTGATGGTGAATCTACCGATTGAATACTCCGACAAGCCTGTGACGCCCTTTGGCGGCATGGCGTTGATGAAGCGTTTTGTGGATCAGACTGGTATCCGCGAACATCTGGCCACCTTGGATCTGCCTCAAGGCGGGTCGAATCGAGCGTATGATCCGGTGCAGATCATCGAAAGCTTTTGGCTCAGCATCTGGACGGGAGCCAGTCGCTACATCCACTGCGATTGGTTGCGCCAGGATCAAACGCTCGCAGCCATTTTTGGCTATGAGAGCCTGCCGAGCCAAAGCACCTACAGCCGATTCTTCGGCAAGTTCTCTCAGGCACGCAACACGGTGGTGTTCCCAGCATTACAGAAGTGGTTCTTTGCGCAAATCAACGTGGGAGCAGTGACGGTGGACTTCGACAGCACGGTCATCACGCGCGATGGCAGCCAGGAAGGCGCTGCCAAGGGCTACAACCCCAACCGCAAAGGGCGCAACTCGCACCATCCGCTCATGGCCTTCATCAGCCAGACACGCATGGTAGCCAACGCATGGCTGCGCCCGGGCAACACGGCAGCGTGCTCCAATTGCGTCGAGTTCATGCGCGAGACTTTCGATGAGGCGCTCGCGGGAGTGAAGGTGGGCCTCGTGCGTGGCGACAGCGGTTTTTATACTGACGAAATCCTGAGCGCGTTGGAAGAGCGCAGCCTCAACTACATCATCGCCGCGCGGGCCTACTCCAACATCAAGAACGAGGTCCACGGCATGAAGGACTGGGTGGAAATCTGCCCCGGCATCGCAGTCAAAGAGTGGCGGCATCAGTCAGCCGATCCGAAGACCAAGGCGCGTCGGCACATTGTGGTGCGTAAGCAGATCAGTCGCCGTTCACAGGCCGGAGGCAAGTTGCTCTTCGACGACCTGCCCGACTACCGCTTTAGCCTGTATGTGACCAATCTCGACCTGCCGCTCGATCAGATATGGTACATCTACAACACTCGGGCCGACTGCGAGAACAGGATCAAAGAGTTGAAGCAAGACTTCGGCCTCGACGCGTTCTGCCTGCAGGAGTTGACTCGGTCGCCGCCTCACGGCTCCCTCGCCCTGCGGGCTGCACTGCGTGCAGTCTGTCTCGCTGCCCGCCGGGCAGCTCGGCTTTGGGCCAAGGAGGCCTCGTTCCGCTTCATCATGGTGGCCTATAATCTGATGAGTCTGTTCCGGCATTTTGGACTCAACAGTCACAATCAAGCCACCTTGGTGACGCTGCGATCCTATTGCTTTGCAATAGGCGGTTGGGTCAGACAACACGCTCGAAAGCGAGTGCTCAAGCTCTCACTGCCTGGCAAAAAACGTCCCTGGATGGACGCTATCTTCCGCCAAATCGAGGCTCGCCCACCGCCGTTCGCTTACTCAATTGCATAATCCGGGTTTATCCAGGAAAACCCCCAGTTTTGCTGGGGGACTCCCAGAGTTTGACAGTTCCGGGAGTCCCCGGATGGCTGGTGATGTGTGACCGCTCAAAGTGACACAAAACCAAGCAAATCAATGGAACAACAAAGTTTAAATCATACGAAATGGGAATGTAAATATCATGTGGTCTTTATCCCGAAATGTCGGCGCAAAGTGCTCTACAAAGAGCTGCGTCCATATTTAGGTGAGGTATTCAGATCGCTTACGGAGCAGAAAGAATGCCGCGTGGAGGAAGGCCATCTGATGCCGGATCATGTGCATATGCTGCTGAGCGTGCCGCCGAAGTATGCGGTATCGCAGGTGGTAGGCTACATCAAGGGCAAGAGCGCGATACATCTGGCACGGGCATATGGCGGACGACGACGAAACTTCGTGGGGCAACACTTTTGGGCGAGGGGCTACTTCGTCTCAACGGTGGGTCGAGATGAAGCGGGGGTGCGAGCGTACATTCAAAACCAGGAGCAGGAGGATAAGCGTCTCGAACAACTAGAGATGTTCAACGGGTCCTAGCCGCCTACTGGCGGCCCCAAGCACAGAACAACCCGCTTTGAGCGGTTAACATATTACAAGCCCCCGGCTTTGCCGGGGGTATCTGACTGGTTCTTCGCGGGTTTTGATGGGTGAAGAAGTTGGGGTAAAGAGGATAAATGCCGCACGATCAAAGCCTGCAACAGCACTATCATCTACTCCTCGGCCTCGACAAAGACTGGGAGGTGCAGGAGGTGAAGCTATTAATCCGGCACTAAGATAGCACATCAAGCTGCATATTGGGTTGAGGCAGATTTAAAGAAGGCACGGACTTGTTCTGGCAGCCTCTGGCATGAGCGCATCTGGCCGATGATCTGCTTTTGCGGCTCCCGCTCACTCCGGGCGGCGGGTAGCACTCCCAGTTTGCTTTTCAGCGCACGGTTGAGCCTCTCGTCGGGATTGAGCTCTGGACTGTAGCTGGGCAGGTGATGCACCGCGATCTGCTCCTGATGCTGCTCCAGCCACTCCTTCACCGGCTTGCTGTGATGCACCCGCAGGTTGTCGAGGATGAGATACACTTTGCGCCCCTGCATCGAGCGAACCATCCGCTCCAAAAGCGGATGAGAAGCCGCGCGTCCAGTGCCCCTTTGTAAACCATCCACCGCGAACTCCCCGGTTGCTCACCGCGCTCATCATCGAGCTACCAAAGCGCTTGGACATCTGCTTTATCTCGGGCGTCTCTCCGCGTGGTGCGTAGCCTCTCACGGCATTGGGCTGGTTGTTGACCCCGGTCTGGTCACCCCAATAGATCTCGGCCCCTTCCGCCTTGGCCTGAGCTGCGATCTGCGGATACTTCTGCTCCAGCCACGCCTGGACTTCCTTGGGTCGCTGCTCGTAGGCCTTCTTCAATGGCTTCTGGGGTGTGAACCCCCAGCGCTTCAAATACAGCCCCATGGTGCGCATGGGCAGCTTGAGCCCGAAGCGCTTGTCCAGCAGTTGGGCGACAGCTTTGCGGGTCCATAGTGCAAAGGGCAGCTTCAACTGCTCGGGCAACCTGTCGGTGATGAGCCTGCGCACTTCCTTCTCCTGCTCGGCGCTCATGAGCCGTTTATCCCCATGTTTCCTGCCGCGCTCGTCGCACAGCAGGGCTGCGGTGCCGTGTTGGCGCTGGTGCCGCTTCCACTGCTGGACAGTGCGGGGATGCACCCCCACCGCCTCGGCAATGTCATGTTCACTCCAGCCTTTTTTGGCCAGCAGCATCGCCCGGCGACGTGCTTCCACCTGTTGTTCCTTGCTTAGTTTGCGTCCGTCTTCTTTCATGCGGACGCACCATTACCACATCCTCATAATGCGTGCTATCTATTTACCGGATTAGTAAGTTTGGAGGCACGCACGGTTTGTATCAGGCTTCGACACAGAGGTGGCTTGGCGGTCATCTGTCCTGGATGCCAGAGGCGTTGCAGCATCTTCGATCACGCCCCGGAGAGGAAGTGGCGGCATCTCGACACCATGCAGTTTGAGACCGAGCCTGCGAACCCGCGTGCCGCGCTGTCAGTGCGAGCATTGCGGTGTTAAAACCATCGAGGTGCCATGGGCGGGCAAACACTCACCCTTCACCTGGATGTTTGAGGCGTTTGGCGTTGCCGTGCTACAAAGCGCGGCGAGCACCCGCGAAGCGTGCGAACTGCTGCGCATCGGCTGGGAAGGCGCACATCGGCTCATGGAGCGGGCAGTGAAGCGTGGACTGGTGAGGCGCAGCCTAGATGGTTTTGAGTATGCAGGGATGGATGAACCGAAGCGCAGCGGAGATAGCCAGCCGCAGGCTGCCCGTAGGGCGAGCGTAGCGAGGCAAAAGAGCTTTGGCAGCGGCCACGACTACATCACCACACTCAATGATCTCAGTGAAGGATCTGCTCGCGTGATTGAGGTGGTGCACGGGCGCAAGCACGAAGACGCCGTCGCGCTGCTGGAGCAGATCCCCGAAAGCCATCGTCGCCGAATCAAAGCCGTGGCCATGGACATGTGGGACGCTTATCTTAAAGCCGCACGGCAAGTGCTGCCGGAAGCCGACATCGTGCATGACCGCTATCACATCAGCGCCCATCTCAACGCAGCGGTGGACCGCGTGCGCAAAGACGAGCACAAGAGGCTCATGGGTCTGGGGGATGACACACTCAAAGGGAGCAAATACCAATGGCTGCGCACCCATGCCGACAAGCGTAGCAGCGAGGCAGTGAGCTTTCGCAAGCTGCACGAGCTGGATCTGAAAACCAGCCGAGCGTGGCACTACAAGGAAGACTTCCGCCACTTCTGGAACTACCTCTATGCCGGAGCGGCGGAGCGGTTTTACAAAGGTTGGCGCAAAGCAGTCATGAGCAGCAGGCTGGAGCCTATCAAGAAGGTAGCACGGCTCATCGACGCGCACTGGCAGGAGATACTCAACTAGGTCAAGCACCGCATCACCAACGCAGCGAGCGAGGGAGTCAATAGTCGAATCCAGGCGATCAAAAGCGCGGCAAGAGGCTTCCGCTCATTCGCCAACTACCGCGTGCGCATCCTCTTCCATTGCGGCAGACTAGATCTCAAGCCTTCCCACACCCACTAAAGCCCGCGAAGAACCTTTTTATTTTTGTCTGCGTTTTGGTGGACTGGCTAGTGGGGCAGGTGTGCGGTTTTCCGTTGATTCTGCGACTGATGAAGTGCGGTATTGTGAGTGTAGCTGCTGCATCTCTGGCGGTAGCGACTTGCCTGAGGAATAACGTATGGTCCGATGAGATCACCCTTTGGTCCGATGCGACGGCTCAAAGCTCTAAGAAGTTTGTGGCTTGGCTGAATCTGGGGACACTACAGGCGAGAGCGGGGATGAATGAGAAAGCCCTAGAAAGCTACAATCATGCGGTTGAATGCGCCCTGGACATTTTTTTGACCAGATACAATCGAGCCCAGCGTTTTGCAAAATTAGGACGCTGGCAGGATTGTGTGGATGAGTGTGAGAGAATCGTGGTGGAGCCTCCGCGTATGGAGCATGACCTGATTGTATATGCTCATCTAGGCTTTGCCCTGGCTTGCACTGGCAAGACCGGGGAAGGGGCGAAGTGGCTACACCGCATCCTCCAGTACAATCCACAGCATTTTAAAGCCCTCAAGCTCTTGGGAATTGTCCATCATGCTCAAAAAGAGATGTCGCAGGCAAGGCATTATCTCACTCGTGCAAATGAAGTGGAGCCTGGTGATCCTTTGGTCGCGGAGGTGCTGCAGGCCAGTTACTAACCGAGCTGTAGGCAAAAGCTGGTCAATAATGAAATGCATTTTGCTACACTGTCGTGTTTTGAATTGCCACGCGAGTGGTGCCCAGACGGGCTGCGGCAGTCTTTTGCAGATGGGAGGTCGTTCATGGCATTCTCAGCTCGATTATGGCCAAAAAATCGCGCAACCGTGCCTCTGTGAAGCGAGGAAACCTGGAGCTACCCGAAGTAAATGTGGTAGCGGTGAGTGTGCCGTGCCAAAGCGTTTCCAAATCGCATGAATGGGGAATGGCAGCAGTTATCGTGACTTTATGTGCGGCTCTGTATGGCTGGACAGCGCATTTCCCACTCGTCTTCGATGATTATTTTTACATGCGGGAGAACCCGTTTTTCAAGGAATTTGGGACGATGCCGTTTTTCACAGATTTTAACGCATTCGTCTTAATGGCAAAGTCCCAGGGACTCGATCCTGATCTATCTCTAAACATTGCCTTACGCCCCTTAGCTTATGCGACGCTGTATTTGAATTTTATATTGGCTGGTGGTTTCGATCCTTGGGGATTCCGGGTGCTGAACATACTCTTTCATGCCCTCAATGGCTGTTTTTTATTCCAACTGGTGATGCAGTTGGCGAAAGCCATGGCGCAACGCAATCGATGGCCGCAGGGGGCATCACCGTTCTTCATCGCGAGTGTATCAGCGCTGCTTTTCACCGTTCACCCACTGGCAACGGAGTCCGTGACGTATATCATCCAGCGATTCACATCGATGGGGGCTACCTTTTTCCTGTTGGCCGTGCTATTGCATGTGATCTCACTCACAAGGGAAGGAGAGGGGAGCGCAACTCGCCGTGTGTGGTGGAGGTTTGCTTCAGTGCTTTGTGCCATAGCGAGCATGCTTACAAAGGAGGATGCTGTGATGGTGCCGGTCATAGCGGTGATGCTGGACTGGTTGGTGATCGGTTCGCCACTTCGTAGAGCTCTTTGGCGTGGGTTGCCACTCTTGCTGTGCCTGCCACTCGTTCCACTCCTCGTTATGGCGAGCTCTGCTGCTCTTCATGAGCATGACTGGAGTCCCTGGCGAGCACTCAATGTGCTGAATCGCACAGATATGCCATGGGGACGAATGGAGTATCCCCTCACGCAATTGACCGTGGTAGTGGAGTATCTACGGCTGCTACTTTGGCCAACGGGCCAAAATGTGCTGCCCTATTGGCCATCGTATGAATCTATGTGGCAATGGCCCGTGCTGCGCTCTGGGCTTTTGCTAGGTGTACTCGTCACTGCGATAGCATGGTGGAGGTGGTGGGGGCTACGTGTGAGCAGTAAAGCTGATCACCGTGCTTTACTTGCGTGGGCATCATTGTGCTGGTTTTTCGCTATAATAATGATCTCCTCAGGGCCTGTGCCACTGCCAGATCTCATCTCAGAGCATCGCACCTACTTGCCCTCAATCGGCATTTTCATACTTATTGCGTGTGTGTTGGATCGTCTGCGAGACGCAGTCTGTTTGAGGGGTCTTAGGCGGCAATGGATGGTGACGGTAGGCGTCGCCGCAGCGGTCCTGGGGCTCTCCATCGCGACTTGCATGCGAAATGAGGTGTGGCGCACCAATATCAGCTTATGGACGAATGCGGTGTTGGTGGGGCCTGAGCGTTCTGAATCATGGTCGAATCTTGGGGTCGCACAGGCAGAGGCCGGACTGTTGGCAGAGTCAGAGAGGAGCTTTCGCCAGGCAGTAGAGCTCGAGCCGCGCTTTGTAGCTGCGAGGGTGAACCTAACAAGCATCCTGCTCAAAATGGAGCGGTGGGATGACTGTGTTGAGACCACTCAGCACATGCTCGAAAAGGAGGAACTCAGGAGAGAGGCCACGATACACTACAATCAAGCGGCAGCTCTGGCAGGGATGGGTAAATTGGATGAGGCTGTTACCATTCTGAAAATGATCGTCTCACAGCGGCCAGATCACTTCCTGAGTCACCGCCTTTTAGGCGTCGTTTACCACCATTATCAGCACCGAGATCGAGCCGCAGAGCATCTTCGGCATGCCCAAACGTTGCTCCCAGGTGATCCTGAGGTGACTCGTTTGCTGCAAGCGATGAATCTATGATTCAGAATCTCCTTTCATGACAACAGAGTAGCGTTTGGCATGACCCGTGCAGTCGGGTGCGTGGAACTCATCTGGGTGCTCTACTTGTGACTTGGAATATTCAATTTCATACACCACATGATCATGCCCGTCACTCGACCGTTACAAAACGAGCTGACTTCCATGCCTGATTTCAGTTTTGTGGTGCCTTTGCACAACACGGGTGAGATGCTGCGTCCTCTTTTGGGTGCCTTTCGAGCAGAGGCAATGACACTTCGAGAAAGCTGGGAGTTGGTGCTCGTCGATGATGGTAGCACAGACGAGACACTAGTGGCCGCGCGCGGGATGTTGGAGAATTTTCCCGCCACAGTGACGCTCGTTGGCTTTGCGAGAAACTACGGTGAGCATGCGGCGGTTCTGGAGGGCTGGCGGCGTTCTAGAGGGCGCTTTGTCGTCAATCTTGATGATGATCTACAAAATCCAGTCAGTGAGGCGCGGCGACTTCTTGAGCATTTACGCCGGACCGGTGCAGAGGTCGTTTACTCGATCTATGCGGAGAAAAAGCACGCGCTTTGGCGAAACATCGGCAGTCGCCTTGCGAACAGGTGTGCCACATTTTTGTTGGGAAAGCCTTCTGGATTGTACCTCTCTAGTTTCCGTGCGGTGCGGCGTGAGCTTCTGGATCGTATCGTTTCTCATTCGGCTCCATTTCCTCACCTTGATGGTCTTATTCTCGGTGCCACTGACCGCATTACCACACTGGTTGTCGATCATGCTCCGCGATTAGAGGGGCGTAGCGGCTACACACCGCGTAGGCTCATGCGCTTGGCTTTGAGCTTGTTTTTTGATCACAGCATCATGCCACTGCGAGTCGCTGGGGTGCTGGGGGTGGCCTTTTGTGTCTTCGGAGCCCTTTTGCTGACTGCTGTAGTTTATGAGGTGGTTTCAGGTGGCACTAGGCAGCCTGGCTGGGCCTCTCTGATGGGTGTGTTAGCCGCCTTCAGTGGCACCCAGTTGCTTTTGCTCGGAGTTTTCGGTGAATATCTGGGCCGCGCCTACCTCACGGTCTCGGGCAGGCCACAATCACTCGTGCGTGAGGTTTTTACTCGTCCTGGAGGGCCTGACGCATGACCCCCTCGGACCACTATCTTTCTACTTCGGTGCCCGGCGCTCATTTGGTGAAGTTGTTGCAAGTGCCCGATCTCGGGCGCGGCGATCTCTGTGTTGCTGATCTGGCACACGCTTTGCCATTTGTGCCGCGTCGTTGTTTCTGGGTGAGTTCACCGCCGCCTGGAAGCGTGCGTGGAGACCATGCGCATCGAATTTGTAGCCAATTCATCTTTTGCGCCTCGGGTAGCTGCTTAGTCGAGCTCGATGATGGTAGCAGAAAAGCAGAGCTGCGGTTGGAGAGCCCCGGTGCGGGCCTATTGGTCCCGCCGATGGTGTGGGTAAAAATTTATCAGCATGCGCCTGGCACTGTGCAGATGGTCTTTGCCTCCCATGATTATGATTCCGACGACTACATTCGTGATTACGAGCATTTTATTCATCTACATAACGAATCAACAAACACACCATCACAGCTATGACTACACCTACCCAATCCGTCACAAACTCAGCCCGCGGCTGCAAAGTACTCCTGGTCGAGGATCATCCCATGTTCCGTGAGCACCTCGCTCAGCTCATCACACGAGAGCTGGATGTGATCATCTGCGGGGAGGCGGATAACATTCGCGATGCGATGCGTCTCATCGAAGAGCATCGGCCACAGATCGCTATCGTGGACATTACCCTGCGCGGTGGCTCCAGTGGTCTGGAATTGCTCAAAGACATCAAGGCTCTCGGCCTAGATGTGAATGTGCTCGTCCTCTCCATGCACGATGAAGACCTTTACGCAGAACGTGCCCTGCGCAGCGGTGCCCGTGGCTACATCACGAAAAACGAAGCGTCTTCTGAAGTCGTCCAAGCTATCGAGTGCGTCCTCAAAGGGGAGGTCTATGCGAGCAAACGCGTGACATCCCGCATGCTCGAGCGCATCACACAAAAGCGTGCTGGTGCCGAGTTCGCTGGACTCGAAACACTTGCAGATCGCGAATTGGAGGTTTTTCACATGCTCGGACGCGGGAAAAGCACGCGCGATATCGCCCAGATGCTCAATCTAGGGGACTCTACGGTCGAAACCTATCGTGCCCGCATCAAGGATAAGCTGGGTCTTCGCAGCGCCGCAGAGCTCTACCTGCGTGCGGGTCAGTGGGTGCGCGATCACGGCGCATGATCAAGAGCCATCTGACGGGGCAATCCAAGCGCAAGCCGGCGGTTTCTGCCCCATGCATCTACAGGGCAGCGCACAGCCCCAATCGGTGAAGTACAACATCCCGCGACAAAAATGCGGCATCAGGGCCGTAGGTTCACGCGCATGAATCTCCGCCCTCTCCTATTCCTCGCTGCCGCGCCTGCTTTCGCGGCGGATGCACCTCGACCACTGAATTTTGCCAATGACATCGCCCCCATTCTCACCAAGGGCGGATGCAATAGTGGCGGCTGTCATGGCAAGGCGGGGGGGCAGAATGGCTTTAAGCTCTCACTGCTCGGTTTTGAGCCGCAGGAGGACTATGAGCACATCGTCAAGGAGGCCCGCGGACGCCGCATCTTCCCTGCTTCACCCCAGCAGAGCCTTCTTTTGACCAAAGGCACCGCTCAGCTCCCACATGGCGGCGGCAAAAAGCTCGATCCCAACTCCGAAGACTATGCCGATCTCGTGCGCTGGATTCGCGAAGGCATGCCCTATGGCAAAGACAGTGATCCGAAGATGGCCAGCATCAGTGTGGAGCCTTCCAAGCTCACCATGCCGCTCAAAGGTGCCCAACAGCTCAAAGTCACCGCGCATTACACCGATGGCTCCACCCGCGATGTGACGAAGCGTGCTCTCTATGAGGCCAATGAGAAATCCATGGCCGAAACCAGCGAAACGGGCCGCGTCACACTCTTTGACCTCCCCGGTGATGTTGCCGTGATGGTGCGCTATCAGGGGAAAGTGAGCACGTTCCGCGCCACCGTGCCGCTCGGAGCTCCGGTGGCTACTTTGCCGCCTGTGAGCAATTTCGTGGACGATCTCGTTTTCGCGAAACTGAAGACGATCGGCATCCCTCCCTCCGAAATCGCGGATGAAGGCACCTTCATCCGCCGTCTCACGCTCGATCTCACGGGTCGGTTGCCGACAGCAAGTGAGATGAAGGACTTCATGGCCTCCAAGGCCGCTGATAAGCGCACCGCTCTCGTCGATCGCCTGCTCGACAGTCCCGATTACGCGGAGTTCTTTGCCAACAAATGGTCCGCACTGTTGCGCAATCAGCGTACGCAGCCTGTCTATGCTCGCGGCACTTATCTTTTCTGGCAGTGGATTCGTGACAGCATCGCGGACAACAAACCTTATGACAAATTCGTGCGCGAGGTCGTCGCTGCCGCTGGCGACATTGACCACAGTCCTCCTGTCGCTTGGTATCGTCAGGTAAAGGAGCAGAAGCAGCAGATGGAGGATGTCGCGCAGCTCTTCCTCGGCACCCGCATGCAGTGTGCGCAGTGCCACCACCATCCCTTCGAGAAATGGAGCCAGCAGGACTACTATGGCTTTGCTGCTTTCTTTGCCAATGTGGCTCGCAAGCCCGGCCCCTTCACCGGCATCAAGCCAGAGCAAGATCCGCGTCACGCCCTCGCCGAATGGATGAGTGCGAAGGACAATCCCTTCTTCGCCCACACCCTGGTGAATCGTTACTGGAAGCACTTCTTCAATCGCGGCCTCGTCGAGCCAGAGGACGACATGCGTGAGACGAACCCGCCCGTGAATCCCGAGCTCGCTCAGCGCCCTGGCCGCTGACTTCATGAAAAGCGGCTATGACATGAAGAAACTCATCCGCACCATCACCACGAGCACCACTTACCAGCTCAGCGCCGTGCCAAACGCACACAATGCCAAGGATCGCCAAAATTTCAGCCGCTACTACCCGAAACGCCTCAATGCTGAGGTGCTCTACGACGCCGTGAACACGCTGCTCGATGTGGAGAGCAACTTCGCCGGCCAGGCTCCCGGCACCCGCGCCGTGGCCCTGCCGGACAACAGCTACAACCAAAGCACCTACTTCCTAAGCGTCTTCGGACGCCCCGACTCCTCCAGCGCCTGCGAATGCGAGCGAACGCAGGAAGCCAGCCTCGCTCAAAGCCTGCATCTACTCAACGCCGCCGACATCCAGACCCAGGCTCGCCCGTGGCAATGGCCGCGCAGACACGCTGACCAAAGATTCTCGCCCCGATGACGACAAAATCACCGACCTCTACCACATCGCCCTCAGTCGCGACCCGAACGCCAACGAAGTGAAATTCGCCCGCGCTCATCTGGAAAAGAAAACCGCCGGCAAAACGGGCGATGAAGCCTTCAAAGCCAAAAAAGAAGCCTTCGAAGACGTCCTCTGGGCACTGCTGAATACGAAGGAGTTTTTGTTTAATCATTGATCGCGCTCAACAGAGCCCGTCTGTTCGCTCAAAATGGCCTCCGCTGACGGCGGAGTTGCAGGAGTAAGAGGCCTAAAAGCAACATTAGCATACGACTGGGTTCTGGCACGATGGAGAGGATACCTGTGTCCCGATCAAATAAGATGAATTGGAAAGGACTGAGGCCAAGTGCGGTATCGTTGAAGCTGAGGTCGGCGAGGATGGTGCCGGGGCCGGTAACCTGGAATAGTGTCCACCGGTCGCCATAATTAAAGGTGAGGAGATTGGGGTTTCCGAGTAGAACGGTTCCGCCCAGAGTGGGGTCAAGCTCGCCAAAGATCCGAATACGATCCGCAGCAGCGGCATTGGCGGTGAGATCACCACCACTTGCGAAGAGATCGAGACTGAGGGTGCTGGATGCGCCCAAAATCGTGCTGCCACTGCCAGAGGTGGATAGCGTGAGGGCGGAGGCGACGGGGCTGCTGAGTGTGGGATCGCCGACGACGAGGGCTCCGTTGAGGTAAATGTAGTTCCCGGCATCTGGGGCGATGCTACCGGTGCCAGCAAGGGTGGCTCCGACCGCGATGGTGAGATTGCCAGTGCCGGTGGCCGAACCGCTGCTGTTGCCCACGAGCAGGGTGCCCCCCGTCACGCTGGTGCCGCCGCTGTAGGAGCTGGCTGCGGTGAGGATTTGCGTGCTGCTGCCGTCTTTGACCAGCGTTCCAGCACCAGAAAGTGTGCCAGCAAAGGTGCTGCTGCCGCTACTGCTGCCAGTGGTGAGCGTGCTGCCAGTAGCCAGGATGATGGTGGAGCTGGCGGCACCGCTCAGTGAGGCGGCGCTATTGCTGGCGGTGAGCGCTAAAGTGGAACTGCCAGTGCCCACATCATCCAGGATCATCGCGGAGCGAGGAGTGGTGGGCAGGGCAGAGGAGACGCTGGCATTCAGCACGCCACCATCACGGATGAAAGTGGGGCCGTTGTAGGTGTTTGCGGCATTGAGGTTCACCGTGGTGCCCGCGACGACGAGGTCGGAGTTTGCACTCGCGCCGCTGATGCCGGTGCCACTGATGGTGATGCTGCCGCCGCCGGTGAGTGTGAGCGTGGTGCCGTTTTTCACCAAGCCTCCGGTGAGGGTCAAAGCGCCGCCACCCGCATGGATCATGGCATCGGTGGCTGCGGTGATAGCTGGTGCCACTGTTGACGAAGGCACCGCCACCGCTGATGCCGCTGCCATTGAGTGCCAAAGCCTCGGCGCTGGTGTAGGCGGTGTTGTTGAGTTTAAAGGCAGCACCGCTTTGAACGGTCGTACCTGCTGCGGTAGTGCCGAGGGCGCTGTTTGCCGTGACTTCGAGAATGCCAGCAGTGATGAGCGTGACTCCGGTGTAGGTATTATTGCCGCTAAGGGTCAGTGCGCCCTCGCCGAGCTTCGTGACACTTGCCCCGCTGCCGCTGAGCACGCCTGCAAAGGCCGTGGTGCTGCCATCGCCACCTATGGTGAGATTTTTCCCGCCTAGCACGACGCTGGTGCCCGCTGCTCCGGCTAGCGACCCGATGGTTTCGCTACCTGCCGTGATGCCTGAGAGATTCAAAGCAGCGCCCGAGGCGGTGAGTGAGACTGCTGTGCTATCAGGCAGCGTACCCGCCCCGGTGACGGTGAGTGTGCCGCCGCTGATCGTGGTGCTGCCGCCGTAGGTGTTCGCAGCGGAAAGAGTGAGTGAACTGGCGCTGGTGACGAGGTGCGAGTTCATCGCTGCGCCACTGATGCCCGTGCCGCTGACGGTGATGGCTGCTGTGCCTGTGAAGGTGGTGGTGACGGCGTCTTTGACGATGCCACCTGTGACGTTGAGAGTCCGCAGCGCCGTGATGCTGTTACTTGCTGTGAGTGATAGCGGACTACTGATTGTGTTCGTGAAGCTACCGGTAGATGTCAGCGTGCCGGTTCCTCCGTGATTCACTGTGCCATCAGACAGGGTGCCGCTGGAGAGAGTGAGCCCCGCTGCGCCAGAAAGCTCCATACTGCCACCCGAGATGGTGCTGCTGGTGACGAGCAGAGAACCTGCTGTGGACCGGATGGTGCCGCCCGTGTTCGCGACGGAGGCTGTTTTGAATTCCGTGGTGCCAGCGGAGTCGATGAGGCCGCTGTTGGTAAAGCTGCCGTTTTCAAAGGTCAGCGTTGATCCACTGACAGCGCGGACGATGCCGGTAGCACTGTTGGTGAAGCCATTGCTATTCGGGTCAATCCTCAGATTGCTGAGGCTGTTGGAGATGATCGTGCCGTGATTGATTAGGCTCAGCGTGTCAACGCCGATGCGCCCGCTGCCCTGAATTGTATGGCCTGCGCCATGAGTAAATACTTCTGTTCCCGCTTCGCCTGAGAAGATGTTATAGCCACTGTCATTCAGCGTCATCGTGCCCGTGCCGCCGAGGCTGGCATTGCCATAGAGGTGCAGGCGCGTGTAAACAAACCCACCGGCGGAGATGCCCATGCTGCCGTTGTTGGTGATGGCTGTGCCTGAGGCGAGATAGATGCCGCCGTATTGACCAGAGACATCCAACTGACCACCAGAGGCCACCGTCACCGTGCCGCCGATGAATCCGCCTTCATTCCCAGACACATAAAGCCGCGCTCCTGAGGCCACCGTGATCGTTCCCCCCGAGATGCTGGCATTGCGCAGGCGAATGCTGCCTTGATTCACGGCGGTCGTGCCTGTGTGGGAAAAGCTGGCTCCGCTCAAGTTTAGCGTGTCTGCACCGATTTTGGTAAAGCCACCACCTGTGCCGCTCATCGTGCCGGAGTAAGTGCCTGTGAACCTGTCCCCGCCAGTGGCAGTGAGCATCTTCCCGCCGAGCAGAATGGCTGTTCCTGTCCACCCAGCTAGCGATCCCACCGTCTCACCCGCTGCCGAGATGCCGGAGATGTCGAGGGTGGAGCCGGTGGCGTTCAGGTTCAGCGCACCCGCATCTGGCAGAGTGGCAGCGCCAGTCAGGAAGAGTGTGCCCGTGCCGACGGTTGTGGCACCCGTGTAGGTGTTCGCTCCGCTGAGGGTCACATTGCCAATCGTGGTCAGCCCATAGTTTGCCGTCTGCCCGATGGCTTTGCTCACCAGCAGCCCGCCGCTGCCGCCATTCAGCGTGCGGTTCCAGGTCATCGTCATT
This sequence comes from Verrucomicrobiaceae bacterium, assembly GCA_016713035.1. Taxonomy (NCBI): domain Bacteria; kingdom Pseudomonadati; phylum Verrucomicrobiota; class Verrucomicrobiia; order Verrucomicrobiales; family Verrucomicrobiaceae; species Verrucomicrobiaceae bacterium. The sequence continues at coordinate 942,031 of JADJPW010000001.1, read as the reverse complement.
TCCATATCGATCGTTTGCAGGACGCTGCTGCTATTCACCACATCCCCACTGAGCAAAAGGCGGTTTCCACTCAGCGTGAAAGCATCCGCCCCACTGTTGAAAGTCAGGCTGTTGAAGTTCGTGCCTGCCGCGAAGTTGTTCACTGGTCCCAGTCGTGTGCTGCCGCCGAATTGGAGGTTCGCATTCGCCACTGGAGCTGTGCCGCCCCAGTTCGCACCCGTGGTCCAGTTGTCATCGCCACCCGCACCATTCCAGAGGCTTTGGGCATGGGCATGGCCCACCAGAAGACACGCGCAGAAGAGATAAATGGAGGTCTTCATGGTTTCAGTGGGTGATGATGCATTTCGGTAGGGCTTTTTTCAGGCGGGCGATTCCTTCGGGGCTGATGTGATGGTTTTGCAGCTTGAGTTTTTTCACGTTCTTGAGCTTGGTTAGCGGTTCCAAATGATCCTGACCTAGTAATTTGCTGGTGCTGCCATCGAGGGAAACTTCGGTCAGATGTGGCAGATCGGCGATCATCTCCAAAGATGTGGTCGATATCACGTCCATGGAGGCGGGTGACAGCTCTAGGCTGGTAAGCTCTGGTAGTGCTTTGAGGGCAGAGATGAGGAGTTCCGGAGCTTTGCAGCGCCGCAGGCCGATCTTTTGGAGATTTTGCAGTTTTGTTAAAGCCTCGGAATCAGGTGCTGTATCACGCCATTCAATGGAATTGAATGCGCTTAGCTTCGGCAGCTTAGCCACCTGTGCGGTGATCTCAGTGGTGAGTGAGCCAACGAGCGTCAGCTTTGTAAGCGCTGGCCAGAGGTTGCTTTTTTTCGGGAAGGCTTCTGCCGTGATCGGTGAGTTCAGTTCCAGAGAGACTAGCTGCGGAAAGCGATCTGCGATCATTCCGAGCATGGCTTGAGGGGCACCCTCCAGCCTGCCAAAGCGGAGGTAAATCATCTTATCATTCGGACGCAGCGCCTCGATCATAGGCAGCGTGTAAACACAATTGCCATAGTCGAGATGCTTCAAGTCTGGCAGGGTATTGATGGCCTGGGCGGCTGAGGCACCGAGAGGTACCTTTTGATTCAACATGAGCACTTGTACTGTGGGCACTTGCGACAGCAGCTCCCAGGGGAAGAATTCTGGTGCATTGGGGCTATGGCCGCTCTGATTTACTGCGTGCAATGACCAATCTTCCGGGGGTAACTCAGCGGCACTCTTGATCTCGAGTGGCTCCTTGGCACCTTTTTTGATGATGGCGACAGTGCGTTCAGCGGCAAAGACCCATTCAGCCAACTGACGCGCTGCCGTGATATCATCTTTAGCTGTAGCAGCAGGTGTTGGCGCAGGAGGCGCGGCAGGCTTGGCCTTCTCCACGACGACCGCTGCAGCCTTAGGCGCAGCTTCGGTCTTCAAACCTTCTCGCAGAGTTTTCACGGCCACGGCTCCGTCGAGGTCGGCGGCTTTCGTTAGCTCGGTTTGGAGGGCTTCAAGCGCGGCGTCATACTTGGCTTTGACCGGTGCGGCGGTTTGGTCGCGGCGGAGTTCGAGGTTCGACAAGGCGCTGCGATAAGTGAGCCGGAGGGTCTTGAGGGTTTCAGGCGCGGCGAAGTCGTCGGCGGGCAGTGGGGCAGCAGCTGCGAGGCGCTTTTTTTCGTCGCGGAGGGCCAGGGCGGTATCGAGCTGGCCTGCCTGGGTGGCGGAGGCTAGGGCGCGGTCGAGGGCGGCGCTGTATTTGGCGTTCAGATCGGTCAGGGCGGTGGCGTGACCAGCAGCGACTTCAGTTTGGTAGGCGGCTTCGTAGGCAGTGCGGAGAAAGGTGAGGTGCTGCTGGGTAGCTGGGCTTTGGGCAATGGCGGAAGTGACCAGAAGGCCGACAAAAAGATGGGCGGCAAAAAATGAGAAGCTCAGATAATATTGCCTCGCGTTTTTTTGCCGAGATGGATTGGGGATTGGGTTCATCAGAGAAAGGGCAGGTGAGCAATTATTACACCGGAGAGCTTTGAACGCCGCAGAGCTTAGAAAGGTTAGGCTTGGACTCTGCGGCGTTTCGATCTCTGCGGTGTGAATTGAGTAGTATCAGAAATTTGGGTTGTCTCGGCCGAGCTGGCATTTGGGGAGAGCTTTTTTGAAGGCGGCGATCCCGGCTTCCGTGACGCGGCTGGCAGGTAGCACGAGTTTTCCAAGCTTCTTCATGCCATGAAGCTGAGCCAGTCCGGCATCGGTAAGGTCGCTTTGGAGGAGGTCGAGTTCGGTGAGATTCTTTAAGGTTGTCACGGTGGGTATAAAATCATCAGATGGCACTGAACTGCCTGCGAGCTTGAGCGTGAGATGATCCAAGCTCGGGAACTTGGTGAGGTCTGTGAGGTCTGCGGGACTGCTACCCGCCAAAGGACAGCGGAAGGTTCTGAGCCTGGGTAGCTTGGCTGCTGCGGAGACCAGTCCGGGAAGATGCTTGCCGAAAGAAGCCTGTAGATGGTCCAAGTTCTTGAGCTTTGACAAATGAGTGGGGTCGAGTGTGCCAGCTCCGAGAAGCGTCAGTGAACTGAGTTCCTTGAGTGCGCTGAGGGCATCGACACACTCGGCAGAAAGATCACCCCGCGTGGTGAGTCCATGGAGTTTGGGCCATGCCTGGACGGCTTGGCAGGCGGCGAGGTTGTCCTGATCTTCTTTTGGACACCAGCCTAGGTTTTCGAGGTTTGGGAACTTTTTGGCAAGACTCGGCCCGGATGGATTGAGGTCTTCATCGCCGATCTGATGAATATGAAGATTCATCATCTGATCACGCGCTGTCAGGCTTTCGAGCGCTGAGACGGTCAGGGGAGCTTTGACGATCAGTTCCTCCAAACTAGGCAGGCTGGCGAGGTGCTGAAGTTGGTCATTCGTGATGGGTGTTTTGTAATTGATATTGAGAGAGGTGATTTCCCCTAACTGCCGCAAAAGTTCCCACGGGAAGGGGCTGACAGTGTCGTTGATGTTTAGAGTCTTGATGGAGAAGCGGCCTTTGGGTACTTCCTTGATCTTTTCGTTCATGCCGACGCGCCCAACGGAGGTGAGTGAGGTTGCTCCATTCGCCAGCACCCAGGCCATCATCTTCTGTGCGGCCTCGGGATCTGTGCGCGCAGGTCCGGCGGTGATACCTGAAGTAGACGGAGGGGCTTGAGGTAACTTTGCTGGAGCAGCGGGAGTGGTGGCTGCTAAAGCAGTCTTCACTTGTTCACGCAACTGCTTCACGGCCATGGCTCCGTCGAGATCTGCGGCTTTGGTAAGCTCGGTTTGCAGGGCTTCGAGGGCGGCGTCATACTTGGCTTTGACAGGGGCGGCAGTTTGATCGCGGCGGATTTCCAAGCTCGCCAATGCGCTGCGGTAGGTGAGGCGGAGGGTTTTGAGGGTTTCAGGCGCGGCGAAGTCGTCGGCGGGCAGTGGGGCAGCAGCGGCGAGGCGCTTTTTTTCATCGCGGAGGGCCAGGGCGGTGTCGAGCTGGCCTGCTTGGGTGGCGGCGGCTAGAGCGCGGTCGAGGGCGGCGCTGTATTTGGCGTTCAGATCGGTCAGGGCGGCGGTGTGACCAGCAGCGACTTCTGTTTGGTAGGCGGCCTCGTAGGCAGTGCGGAGAAGAGTGAGGCGCTGGGTTGTGGCTGGGCTTTGGGCAGATGCAGAGGTGACCAGAAGGCTGGCAAAAAGATGGAGGGCAAAAAGATGGAGAACCTGTCTGGCATCTTTTTGACGGCTTAAATTGGGGAAAGTTAGGATCATGAGGTTGGCATGTGTCATTTGTTGATCTTGCACTTCGGTAGCGCTTTTTGGAGTGCTTTGAAGTCGGTGTCGGTAAGGTTGGAGCCTCGGAGATCCATTTCCTTGGGCTGTTTCAGGTTCTGTAACTTTTCAATGGCGGCTGCTGAGAAGCGGCAATTGACCAGTTGAAGGATGTCCAGGCGCTTGAACTTGAGGAGCATTTCGACGGCTGCTTCATCGATCTCTGTTTTGACGAGTTTCAAGGTGTATAGGCCCTGGGGGAAAGAGCATTTGGCAATGATGTCAGAGGAAAGTCCTGGCGGGTTTTCGACTTCGATTTTGAGGAGCTTGGGGCAGCCGCTGAAATCAGGGAAGTCAGCAAAGGTGAGGCCTTCCATATCGAAGCTGAACCATCCGAGATTCCGCAGGCTTGCAACCTCTCGAAGGACACCCGGTGACTGCTTGGCGTTAAAGTTTACAGTCGTGAGCTGCGGCATCAGCGAAAGGCAGCCTTCTTCAATCGTAGATCCCGTGAAAAGATACAGCCTCGTGAGCTTTGGCAGGCGGGCGAGATGCTGGGCTAAAGCGGTTTTGATGCTTATAAAGCTATGAACTTCCTTCAGCTCCAGCCAGCCGGAGAGCGCTGCAAAAACGGCTTCAGCGTCCTTGCCAATTCGTTTGTAGGAGATGACCAGCTTGGTGACCGATTGCGTGCGCTCCTGTAGCAGATGGAATGTAGGCAAATCTTCCTGAGTTGGGGACACTTGCAGTTCTACGAGGTTTGGTAATAGAGGCATGGCTTGCAGACCTGCTTCAGTGACAGAGCCGATGCTCAACACGCGAAGTCCACCCAAGTGCCGGAAATGCTGCGTCTCTGCTTCGGTAAGTGCCCTGTCTGTGCCCAGGCCTAGGCGAGTCAATTGGCCCAAACCTGCCAGTGCAGACCATGGGAAGCCTTCGGCAGTCGGTCCCATGGATATCTCGGTGGCGCTGTATTTACCAGCAGGGGCGGTTTTGAGTTTTTCCTCGGGGCCGACGATGCCGAGGCTGGTGGTGACGGTGGAGCCATTGGCCAAGGCCCAGGCGATGATTTGCTGGGCGGCGGCGGGGTCGGTCTTGCCGTTGCTTTTGGCGGTGGCGAGCTTGCTGTTGCCAGTCGGAGCTGTGGGTTTGGCTACTGGGGCTGTCTCCGCCGGGGTGGTGGTTTTGGTGTCTGCGGTAAGGGCGGTGATCTTTTCGCGGATGGCGAGGGCTTCATCGAGCTTTCCGGCTTGGGTGGTCTGGGTGAGCAAACCTTGGAGCAAGGTGCGGAAATGCTCCTTCAAGGGCTGGGTGGCGGCATCGCGAGCGGCCTGGAGGGCGGTGATCTGCTGGCGGTAGGTAGCGCGGGCGGCTTTGAGCGTGGCGGGAGTCGTGTCTGCATCGACGGGCAGGGTGCCATCGGGCAGGAGGAGCTTTTTTTCATCCCGCAGGGCGAGGGCTTCGTCCAGGTTTCCGGCCTGGGTGGCGCTGGCGGTTAGGCGGTCGAGGGCGATGCTGTATTTCTGATTCAGGCTCAGCGACGGCGGCGAGGTAGGGTGCGGTGGCTTTGTCGGCGACGGCTTTATCGTAGCTCTGCTGGAGGGTGGCCAGTGAGGCGGGCGGGGTCTGGGCCGTGGTGATCGAGGCTGAGATCAGAAGGCTGGCAAAAAGATGGAGGGCAAAAAGTTGAGGGGCCTTTCTGACTGCTTGTTGCCTCATCTTTTTTGGACGGCTGGGATCGGGAGAGGAGTGCATATTCTGATGATCGTGTGCTTGGGTGGTTCAGGGCGTATAGTCCACTTTGCAGTTTTTGAGGGCTGTCTTGAGTGTCTGGGCGTCTTTTTCGATGATCTGGGGGATTTTTTGAAGTTTGAGGGTTTTCAGGGAGCGGTGGTCGGCTAGGGCAGTGAGGTCGGCCAGGGTGGTGGCTTCGGTAGCGGTGAGACTGAGTTCTTCGAGCTTGCGGCTGCCCTTGAGGGCCTTTGCGGTGGCGGCGGTGAAGGAGGTGCCTTGTAGCCAAATTTTTTGGAGGTCTGGCCATGTGGGCAGGGCGTCGGTTAGGGCCTGATCGGTAATGAGTATAGGCGAAGTAGCTTCCCGGCTCTTCACGCTGAATAGCTCCAGCTTCGGAAAGTGCTTGGCGAAGCTGGGGAGGTCTTTTTCGGCGACGAGATTGGCGGAGATGAAGAGAAATTTGAGCGTGGGCATCGTCGGCAAGGCGGCGACAGCGGCACTGTCGAGCGTGCTGTCACACTCGATGTTCAGCGAGAAGGGCTGAGTGAGGACGCTGAGACGGGCGAGATCAGCAGCGGTGATGGGTACGCTGGATTTGACGGCGAGATCCACGAGCTTGGGCGTCTGCTGGAGGAGTGCCCACGGGAAGGGTGTGGTGTTTTTCTCTGTCTCCATGATGCTGTGGATGTAAAAGTCCCCGGCGGGGAGCTTGGAGGGGTCGCTAACCCGCAGAAACTCCTTTCCGGCCATGACGGACATACGAGGCTTGCTCGCGGCACGGTCTTCGTGGATAAACTCAAAGATCTGGCGCTGAGTCATGGCTGGAAAGACGGCGGCAGCAGCGGGCGCGGGTGCTGGGCTGCTTTTTTGCTCAACGATCCAGGCCAGATCGGCGGCGGAGAGCCGTGTGAGTGGGAGTTGGTGGTGTTTCCCAGCGATGCTAAGGGTGACGCTGGTGGCGTCTGAGGCGATGTATTCGGCCTGGATTTTCCGGCCGGTGACATCCGTCCAACTGCGCTCTGCTGCGGCGCTGTGGTCTAGGACAAGGAAGCTCGCAGTGATGATCGCGAGAATCGAGGAAGGGCGGCGATAGGGCTTCATAGGCGTATAGGGTAGTAGTTTGACGGTATTTTCAAATTTTACTAAGGAGATATTCGAGTTCGGTTTTGGCGGCTTTATCAGTGGGGGATTCGAGGGTGGCTTTGATGAGACTCAGTAGTTCCTGCCGCCAGTGTTTGCGGAGGCGTGAGAGGCTCATTCGCACGGCTTCGACCGTCTTGCGGTGGCGGGTGGCGATGCGCTGGACTTGGTCTTCCTCCAGCGGATCGGCGAGGCTTAGGTAGGGGAGCAGTTCATCAAAACTGGGAAGCCGGAGTCCCCAGGCGGCGCGGGCTTTTTCGATGGCGGACTCGATGAGGGAACGTGCCCACTCGCGGTCAAAGAGGTGGCATGGTTCGATGAACTGAGCGGCTTCGTGGCGGTAGCGCTCTTCGGGGTCCAGGGAGTCCCAGAGGTGAGTCTGGCGCACGTCTCGCTTGGCGGCGGTGTCTTTTCGCCAGCGGCTGGAAAGGTAGTGCCTCAAGATGCCGAGCATGTAGGAGCGGAGGCGGCCAAGCTCTGCATCAGCACGGGAGAGGTCATCACTGTGCCGGAGAAGGTGGATGAAAAAGCCCTGGAGGTGATCCTCGGCATCTTGGTGACTGCATTTCAGCTCGGAGCGAATGAAGGCGTAGATGGGGTAGCGGTACTGCTCAGCCAGACTGCCAAAGGCGGCGCTGGCGGCGGCGGGATCTGAGGAGGCGAGGTTTTGCACGAGCTGCCAGCTAGTGGTGGGGAAGTCGGTCTTCGGAGGCTGAGTGGCAGGGGCTTTGTCCTTGGGCATGAGGGAGATATGTCGATTGGTGCTTTCTTGGTGCATCCACCTGATTCGCTAACCAGACTTTTTTCATTTTTTACCGTATGATCGGTGTGATGATGGTGACATCTGCGGGTGGTATCTCGGTGATGGCTTCAATCTCAAGCTTTCCGTAGCCGTGGTCGGTGGTGCCGTTGCCGATGTTTCGATAGTAGAGTTTCATGCCTGGACTCGGCCGGATGGCTCGGGTGCTGTAGCCTTCGGCGGGTGCCTCGATCATGGTTTCGTAGCTCTCTCCAGCTCGTGCCGGGGCGATGCCGTAGCCGTCTGTGTGGTGGTGAAAGCGCAGCCAGACATGGGGGCCGCCATGGCCTTTGACGGAGCTGTTTTCTCCTGCCTGCACGATTTGCCAGTCGAAGCTGCCGAGATTTTCCGGCGCGGCATAGTGGCTGAGGGCCACGCGTGTGCTGCGCAGTCCAGGCTCGGCGAACTGCCGCTGCCCACTGCCGATATGAGTGACGCGCATGATGACATAGCGGCTGCGGTAGAGGCAGATGGGCTGCGGCTGCGGCATCGAATGCCCATTCATGTAGAGGGTTTGCATGGCGTGGCCGGAGCTGCGTATTTTGAGGTGTTTGAAGCCGTCTTTCAGCTCTGGCCTAGCGATGCTATGCCGCCCTGGGCGGTAGGTGCCGATGGGGATGTTTTGACTGTTGAAGGCCCAGAGGAGGGTGATGTCCGCCTGGGCGTCGTCCTCCAGCCGGAGGTCGATCTGCAAGCTGCTGCTCGGTGTGGTGGAGGTGGCTTCTTTGGCCGCCACGAGCGGTGGAGGCTGGGCCGGAGAGATTTCTCCCGGCGCTGTTTTTTTCAGCACTGGGAAGTGCTGGGCAGAATCCCGGCGCAGGTGCTCGGTGAGGATCTTTTTGTGAAAGGTGACACCGCCATTCCAGGCGAGGAAGCCGATGTGCCCGGCAGGCCATTGGGTCAGGTTTGAACGGGCGAAGCGGCGGGCATCCCCGCGCCAGTCCACGATGATCTGCCCATCCAGCAAAGCACGCAATCCCTCACGCCGCACCTGCACGAGCGAGCGGTAGCGCTGGGCGCGATTCAGGTGTGCGGGCTGGGCCGTGCGCACCTCGGGCGTGTCCGGCGTCTCTTTCCCGTCCAGCCTGAGGAAGCTGTGATACGGGTGGCGTGAAAGTGGGGAGACATTCAGGCTCCACTCCACTGGATGGCCGTTCACCTCGAAGACCTGGCTCACAAAGGTCTCCCGCGTGTCATGATGGGCGGTGAACTCGATCTCGTAATCATACTCCTCCACGACGGGGAAGTGCGTGCTCAGGATGCTCGGTTTTCCGAGATTTTCAGCGACCATGAAGCCGCTTTTGCTATGCCGCCAGCCTCCCTCGGGAGTGCCTTTTTCCAGGTCAAAGAAGTTGAGCAGATTCGTCACCCTGGGCACCGTGCCGGTAGGTGCCTGGGGACTCGGTGCAGGCTGCTCACGGCTCCACCAGGCGGCAGTGATGATGAAGCCTATGCAGGCCAGCCCTGCCGCGAAAAGCCACCTGAGGCTGCGTGTTCGCGGTGCAGGCAGGGTCAGTGCTTGGAGTTGCTGCCGTAGCCCCTCTGCATCAGCCTGTCGCTGTGCAGGATCAGTCTGTAGAGCCTGTAGGATGATGTCATCCCAGCGTCTATCGAGGCCGGGCACTGCCTGTGATGGAGGCAAAAAAGCCCCCTGCGGAATCTGACCGGTGAGGAGCTGGTAAAGGGTGACGCCGAGGGCGTACAAGTCTGAGCGCACACTGGAAGCGCAGCCCAGCAGAAGCTCCGGTGCCACAAAGAAGGACGTGCCCATCACGAAGTTCGTGCGTGTCAGCTCCAGCTCGCCGGACTGGGGAGTGCTGGCCAGCCCGAAGTCGGCGATTTTGATGCGCCCCTCTTCCGACAGCATGATGTTTGTTGGCTTGATATCTCGATGGATGATGCCCCGCTCATGAGCCGCCTGGAGCGCCTCGCAAATCTCGATACCGAGGCGCAGCACCGTCCCTGCATCCAATCGCCCCTGAGCGGCCAGCTTTTTCCCCAGATCGCTGCCCTGCAAATGCTCCATGGCAAAGTACATCGAGCCATCCTGCAGCTCCCCCGCCTCATGGATGCCGATGATGCCGGGATGGCTGAGACAGGCTATGGTGCGCGCCTCCTGCTGAAAGCGCTCCGCATAACCAGCATCCGCCTCCCGGAGCAGTGCGGGCAGAACCTTCACCGCCACAGTCCTGCCTAGAGACCGCTGGAAGGCGCGGTACACCGCTCCCATGCCGCCGCGTGCGATGAGGCTATGCACTTCATAATCTGGTAATAGCGCTTGCAACGAGACCACGTCCGGAGGCACCCAGGTCGCGAGCGCAACGGACACGGGCGACTCAAGGGCTACACGACCCAACGCAGCTAGATCGAGCTTTGATCTAGTCTCAATTTGAGATACGGAATGGGGAGAAGCGGGCCGCAATCCACCGACATTAGCACATTTTTTAAATCGTAAGAGACACTTTTGGCGTTGCTACAAACGGCAGCTCAACGCTGAGAGCGATTGCGGGACAGATCGGCGCAAAGCATCTCGTAGGAAGTGTGAGACAAAATAACACCAGTCATGCCACACCCCATGTTCCGCCCCAATTTTCAGTTCTCAGTTCTCAGTTTACAATTTTCAGTTCTGCTGACTTTCGCTGGGTCAGCACTCTCCCAAGCCACCTTTCCTTCTCCGGTGCTCACAGGCATCACACCGCTCGGAGGAGCACCGGGGGCGAGTGTGGAGCTGACGCTGCGTGGAGCCGATCTGGATGGGCCGAAGGCTGTCATGATCGGAGATCGCTCGATTTCGCTCTCGACCGTGACGAAGGCAGCGCTCGTGCTGCCAGCGGACATGCCTGAGGGGATTCACGATCTGCGTTTTATCGGTCGATATGGTGTGAGCAATCCGCGGGTGTTTCAGATCAGCAAAAATGCGGTCACCGAATCTCCTGGAACCAATGCGAAGCCGGACAAGGCGCTGGCGGTGAAGGTCGGTGATGCGATTCAGGGTATCTTCAAAGCCACGACGCCGCAGTGGTTCAGCTTTGAGGCGAAGAAGGGGCAAGTCATCACCGCTAGCTACGACGGGCACCGCTTTGATACGCGCACTGAGCTGCTCGGAGCTATTACCGATGTCCAGGGGCGTGAACTTGCCCGCATGACGAATGGCAAGATGGTCTTCACTGCCCCAGCGGATGGTCTTTATCGTTTGCGGCTGCATGAGCTGATGCACCGCACCGGTGATGACTATGCTTTCCGGGTCGTGCTAGGTGTCACTAGTCCGAATAACCCGGCGGCTCAGGTCAGCCAGACGAGTCTAGCTGTGCCTAGTGCCATCAAAGGTGCCTTCCAGGGGATTCATAGCTATGATCTATCTTTCAAGGCGGGGCAGAGGTTCGTCATCCAGGTGCTCTCGCATCAGCTAGGGCATGCGACAGATCCGCATCTCGTGATCGAGAACATCAAAGCTGATGGCAGCACCACGGCACAGGCAGAAGTGGCCGACGCACCGGCCATCTCGCCTGCTCCAGGGCTCAAGCTGGAAAACCGCGACCCTGTTTACGCCTATGAGGCCAAAGCGGATGGCAAATTCCGCATCACGCTGAATGACAATTTCGCCACCTCACTGCCCTTTGAGTTAAACATCACCGAAAAGGCGGTCGATCGGCTCATGGCACTGAATACCGCACTGCCCAAAGCTGCCAACGCGAAGAATGCAGAGCTCGGTTATGCGATTGTCATGCGTGGCGGCATCCATGCGCTGGAAGTGGTGGCGATGAATCGGCACTCCTTGAGCGAGGCCATCGAATTGAGCGCGGACAAGCTGCCATCGGGGCTCACCTGCCTCGGTGGCTTCATCGGAAAGGGGCAATCGCTGGGCTACTTGGCGTTCCAAGCGGCGGCGGATGCTCCGGCGGGTGCAGGTCTTGTCCGAAGTATCCCCCAGTCTGCTTATGTGAGCTTTGTGGTGGCCGACACAGCTCGGGACAATGTGCTGGTTCGCTCCAGCGGCCCACCCTGCGTCGGTGTGAGCACTCTGAGCACTCCGGCACTCATCCAGACGGAAAAGACCGATATTCTGGAAGTCGCCGCCGATGCCAAGCTGGAAATCCCACTCAAAGTCACGCGTCACGCGCAGTTCACCGATGCGATCAAGCTCAAAGCCCTGGGACTCACGGATGTGGCGAAGGCCCCTGAGGCCGACATCCCGGCAAAAACCGCCGCAGGCAAATTCACGCTCGATGTGAAGGCGCTGAAGCTCGCACCTGGCGAATACGGTTTCATCCTGCAAGGCTCGGCCAAGATGAGTGTGCGGCGAAATCTCGAAGAATTGGCCGAAGCAGAGAAAAAGGTCAAAGAAGCCGCTGAGGCACTGAAACTCGCAAAGAATGATGAGGAGTTTGCCAAGCTCTCGAAGAAAAATTTGAAGTCATCGGAAGGGGTAGCGGAAATAAACTCCGCACTCAAGGAAACTGCCGATAAAGTCGCCCAGGCCACTTTAGACAAAACTGCCGCTGATACGGCCCTGAAGGCCCAAAACACAAAGGCCGCGCCAAAAGACGCGACCTTCATCGTGTGGTCGAACCCGATCCGTGTGCGGGTCGTGGCTGTGGCGGCGAAAAAGTAACCGCCGGAGCCGATTTATTTCGCTGCGGAGCTGCCAGCTTTAGCGAGCATGCTTTCGAGCGTTTTGGCAAAAGCCTCAGGAGAGTTGCCGCCGACTTGCTTGCCGATTTCGTTGCCCTGGGCATCGAGGAACTGGATGTGAGGAATGCCGCTGACGCCTGCTTTTTCTGCTGCACGGCGGTTGCTGCCGTCATCGACATCGAGGTAGGCCCAGACAAATTTGTCATGGTAGGCCTTTACGGCGGCGCTGGGATACACGTCCTTTTTCATCGCTTGGCAAGGTGGGCACCAAGCGGCGGAGAAGACGAGGATGACCGGCTTGCCTTCCTTTTTGGCGGCATTGATGGCGCTGGTCGCGCTGCTTTTGAATGTGGGGCTGCCTTTGGGGAAATCACTGGCGAGTGAGGTGATGGTGGCAGCGGCGAGGAGGAGTGTGAGGAGTTTTTTCATAGAGGCAGATATAAGATGGAGGTGGCTCGAAATTATTTCATCTATTTTTCCGCGTGGCTGGTGAGCTGCTTTTTCTGCTTTGCGTGCCGGGGGCGATCCGCTAATGCTGCGGCCCTCATGTCCACCATCGTCGTCACTCAGAAAAACGGAATCGCATGCATCGGAGCGGACACGCTCAGCTGCCTGGGCTCATTGCGCCAGAAGGCTAATCACGTCGTCAATAAAACGAAGATCACCAAGATCGGAGATACCTACATCGGGCTGACGGGCACCTCTGCGAGTCTGGTGGTGCTGAAGAGCTACTTTGCCAATCCTGAGCGTCCGCGTGATTTTTCATCCCCAGATGCCATCTTTGAAACCTTCCGCTATGCGCATGGCTGGCTGAAGGCGGAGTATTTCATGAGCGCGATGCCGGATAAAGGTGAGGAGTATGAGACGACGCAGTTCTACGGCCTCGCGGCGAATGCGCACGGCATCTTCGCCCTGTATTCCTATCGGTCGGCGCAGCAGTTTCATAAGTTCTGGGCGGCGGGCTCTGGCCGTGACTACGCCCTGGGGGCCATGCAGGCGGCCTATGATCGCTGCGAGAGCGCGGAGGAGATCGCCCGCATCGGGCTAGAGGCTGCGGCAGAGTTTGACAGTGCGACCAGTGCTCCGCTGGAGGTTCACACCGTCAAACTGGCCGTGCAGGAGCCCGAGAAGCCTGTGAAAAAGGTGAAGAAAAAGGGCAAATAGCCAAAATGTAGGCCCGTAGGCGCTGGCGGATCAAATTTGGCCCTCCAGCCAGTGGATGATGTCTTGCAGGGCCTCCACACGCTGCACGTCATGCAGGATGAGGTGGCGCGAGCGGGTGAACCACAGGAGCTTTTTCTCTCTGGAGCCGATTTGATCAAAGAAGGCCTGGATTTGCTCTGGCGAGCTGATGACATCATGCGGGGATGCGAGCACGAGTAGGGGCTGCCGTAGTCCGGCGGCAGCGGCGGGCAGGGCATCGATCATGCGACCGATGGCGACGATGAGCCGCAGGCTAAAGGCGCTGATGTGATGCGGCGTCTTCGCCATCTGGCTGCCATGCGTGGTGGTGGAGGTGACTTGGATGGAGCTTTCATCCACTCCGGCGAGCGTGCCCAGGCTCAGGCGTGTGCGCGGTGTCACGGCGGCACCTGTTTCCAGCATCCAGCGCTGGGCTGCACTGACCTCCATGCGCAGTCCCGCCACGGGGGAGGCGAGTAGGATGCCCTGTGGCTGATCTGCTAGACTGATCTGCGCCAGTGTGTGCATCACGACGAGGCTACCGAGGCTCTCACCATACCAAAAGATAGGCGTGCGAGGGTGCCGCTGCCTGAGGAGGGCGTGAAAGGTCTTCAGATCCCGCTGCCAGAGCTTTTCATCCCGGATGTCTCCCCGCTCTGCCTGCTGTGGATCATTGCCCTGACCGCGCAGCTCGAGGGCGTAGGTGGTGATCCCTCTTTGCCGCAAGGACTCCCCCAAGGGCCAAAAATCAGACGCAGCACCACTGAGGCCATGCACGGCGAGGATGATGCCTCGCGGCTTTTTTCCCCGTGGAGTGCTCCAGGTGGTGAAAGGCATCGTTTTGCCATCAAAACTGGTCCAGTCACGCTTCCTGAGCTGAGCAGGCGTGGCGGAGACACGGGGTGCCGTGGTGGTGCAGGCACTGAGCACGCTGCTGATGCCCGCGAGGAGGATGGGGCGTCTTTTCATGGGCAGAGCTGCTGGAGGGCCGTCTGGATAAAAGCGTGTTGGCAGTCGATGCGATCATGCAGAGCCAGCTCGGATGGTGTTTCAAAGGTCAGCGTGATAGGGCAGCCGCGTAGATGCAGCTCGATGGCCTCTGGCATGCCAGGGAGGTGCGTGGGCAGCTTTTTCCGGCGGATCACGCCACCACGGGCACGCTGGCCATCGATGACGCTGCGTGGATCTGGTGTGATGCGGCCATGCACCGCACGCATGCGCTCCAAAATGCCTGCGGAGAGCCCGGAGCGATGATTTCCGAGCTCATAAACATAGCAGCCTGCTGCGTCGTAATCCTCATGCAGGCACAGGCCTATCGTCATGCGCCGCTGTGTGATCCAGCGCTGCCAGGCACGGGCCAGGGGATCACGAGTGAGATGAAACCGTCGATTGATATCGAGGCCGCGTTCATCGGTGCGTGTGTTTTGCTGCAAACCGACAGGATTGAGGCAGGGAAGGATCAGGAAACTGCCGTCTCGCACCTGAGGGGCATGTTGCTCCGCCCAGTGCAGCAGCGCCCATGGCGGTGCGGCCTCATCCCCGTGGACTCCGGCAGAAAGATAGGCCGCAGGCTCGCCCGCCCGTGCTGCGACGGATTCGAGCGCGAGCACAGGTGTGCCGCCGGGCGGCTCTGCCAGGATGCTCACAGTCAGCCGTAGCCGCCGCGCGAGCGATACCCAGCGGCGGTGCAATTCGGAGGCATCATGTGCCTGCTGGAGGGGTGGGGACATGCGTGGCGTTTACTTGGTGCGGGGGGCTGTTTCAAGCTGGCAGGCACGGGTGCTGTTTTTCATTTTTCAGCTTTCTGCTTTCAGTTTTCGTTTTTCAGTCCACCCATCGCGCCCACAATTTTTTTCCTTATGAAGCCTACTCTCCTCATTCTCGCTGCCGGCATGGGCAGCCGCTACGGCGGCCTAAAGCAACTCGACGCCATGGGACCCAGTGGCGAGGTGGTGCTCGATTACTCTGTGTTCGACGCCATCCGTGCGGGTTTCGGCAAGGTGGTCTTCGTCATTCGCCGCGACTTTGAAGACCTTTTCAAAGAGAAAATCGGCTCCCGCTTCGCAGGACGGATCGCGGTGGAATATGCCTTCCAGGATCTGAACGACCTGCCCGCCGGCTTCTCCCTGCCAGAGGGCCGTACGAAGCCCTGGGGCACCACGCATGCGCTGCTCGCGGCAGAGCAGGTGGTGCATGAGCCCTTTCTCATGATCAATGCCGATGACTTTTATGGGCGGGATGCCTTTGCCAAGATCGCGGCGGATCTCACCACCCCACGTCCTCAGGATGGCAAGAGCCACTTCAGCATGGTCGGCTACTACCTGCGCAACACGCTCTCCGATCACGGCAGCGTGGCCCGTGGCGTCTGCACACGGCATGCGGATGGCATGCTGCAAACCGTCACCGAGATGACGAAAATCTTCAAAACCCCCACCGGGGCAGAAAACCGCGAGGTGGAGGGAGCCTACGTGCCTTTGAGTGGCAATGAAGTCGTGAGCATGAACTTCTTTGGCTTCACGCCTGATATTTTCCCACGCCTGCGGGCTGCCTTCACACGCTTCATGCAGGAGCACGGCACCGATATGAAGGCTGAGTGCTACGTGCCCAAAGAGGTCGACACGCTGATCCAAAACGGCCATGCCGATGTCCGCGTCCTAGAATCGAATGATTCCTGGTTCGGCGTCACCTATCCTGAGGACAAGCCCGATGTCGTGCGCAGCATCCGCGCCCTCGTCGATGCCGGAGCCTATCCGCAGTCACTCTGGGGATGATTTTAACGACAACCACACACAACACACCATCATGAACGACCGCACCTGGGACACCGCCTTCCGTGAGCTTTTCGAGCGCTGTGCACGGCTTCACCGAGCGGGCGATACGCGTGGTGAAAAATGGTTCACCGAGGCCGATACCGCTTTCCTGAGCTCTATCGGACACACGAAGCAGGAGTTTTTCGACTTTGTGGATGATCACTGCCGCTATGGGGAAGAGGGACCGACGCTGGAGACGGCGCTTCTCGTCGCCGCCGTGCGGCGTGATTTCTTCAAGGTTGTCCAAAAGGGACGCTTCACCGGCAAGACGGTGCCGCCTTCCGCCCTGCCGCCAAAGCCTGCCGCTGTCGATGGCATCCCCTGGCTGCCGCGCCTCATCGTCAAAGCGCGTGCAAAGCTGCATGGTGAAATGGACCCTGATACGATGTACGGCTGTGGCGGTGACCGTGCCTTCTTTGTTCAGCACCACATCCATCCTGCCGACTTTCTGCGTGTCACCTGGGCCGCTGGAGAGGATGATCGCAAGATCATCGACTATGTGAAGCATGCTTCGGCTTGAAGCATGGCTGCATCACGGTGGTGCTTGTAGATTGCCCCCCCCCGCTCTCCGCCTATTTCTCCGCCTTCGCCTCGAACTGCTCACGGGCGATCTTCCGGGCTGTGGTGACGATTCTGGGGCAGGCCTCGATGCAGAGCAGGGGCAGAGTGCTCCCGGTATCTTGAGCTTCGGCTGCTTTGCACGCAGCAGGGCCGCTGAGTGGTTGCTCTGGCGTGAGCGGCCAGAGGATGCGGCGTGTGCATTGTGAATTCGCACACACATCCGCGATCATCTTCAGGGCGGCATCATCCGTGATGGTGTTGGTAAAGCGGTACATGCCGCTCTGGCGACCCAGGAGCTCTCGCAACGGTGTGGCAGTGAGCGTGCCCGCCTCCTGGGCATGCAGCATGCCGACAGCGGCGGGATACAGGAAATCTAGGGCAAGGCGCAGCTCGGCCAGCGATGCGAGATCGAGCCGCCAGCCACGGCGCAGGGTTGGAGCACTGTGCAGCGGGCGAAAGCCCCCTTTCGCGTCCCAGCGGGCTATCTCGCGGGCGTCTTCCGGTTTGTGATGGGTGGCCGCCGGGAGTGGGACATCCTCCCGGTGCTGCACGGCGTATCCTCCAGCTTCCACGCGGCGGATGATCACCTCACCGATTTCGCTCCGGCCTGCTTCGAGCCAGTCTCCGAGTTGTGTGAGCACGCCAGCCTGAGGCGCAGCTAGTGCAGCACCTTCCACACCGTGTTTGCTGTCAAACTCACGCACTTGATCCAGGATGACCTCTGCCAGCAGCGGCTCCGTACCGATCGCACCACTGTAGTAAAGCTGGCGACCATGGAGCAGGTGTGGGTTCGAGTGAAAGAGCCCCGTCTCACTCAGCGCCGCCCCCGTTTCCTCCCGCATGCCGAGCAGCACCGGGATGTCCTGATAGCTATGCAGACCATCCGCGATGAAAAACGGCACGATCACCACATGCGGCGCGGAGGTGAGCGTCTTCCAGTCTGCCACAAAGGGTGCCTCCTCCATGTAGGCGTCGATGACTTGAGCAAAGCCATACCCGCCATCGCGGATGTGTGCCACTTGGTCCTGGATCGCCTTGGTGCTGTTGTCATTCAGATTGGTGCCATGGCCCACGATGACTAGGCTCGTCTCTGAGCGGGGCACCCCAGCAGCCACCTCATCCGCACGCTGGAGCAGCAGGCGAGTCATATTCGGATGGATACCCACCGGATCGCAGTAACAGATGGTTTTCTCGCCACGGCGTGTGATCGGCCCCTCGAGCCGCAGCTCACGCGGCAGCACCTGCTGGCAGAAGTAGCCCTCGCTGATAAAATTCGGCACGATGTAGATGCGGTCACACTCCACCATCTCAAAGACCTCCCGCATATTCGGCTCCTCTTTCCAAAAGCAGCACGCCACCTCCTGGAAGATGCCCAGGCTGCGGATCGCATCCGCATGCAGGTGCGTCGGAGCACTGGAGTCCGGGTTCAGCGTCGAGCCATGGCCGACGATGATGAGCGCAGAGCGGGAGAGGTGGCTTGGGGCAGTGATCAAAGTGGGTGCGGGGGGAAAGCTAAGGGATGCGTTTCTTGGTTTCGAGCGAATCCGTGAGCAAGAGGAAAAAGAAGTTGCTACCGCCTTAGAGCACGGCGATAGAGAAGACCTCAATCGCGGGATGGAGCAGCCCGGTAGCTCGTCAGGCTCATAACCTGAAGGTCGTAGGTTCAAATCCTACTCCCGCAACCAATTTAAAACCCCTGAGAATCATCGGATTCCAGGGTTTTTTTGTGGGTGCTCAAGGCCACACCGCCAGGGGGCCATGGTCGATCCCCATTTGCGCATCCGATCAGACAGCCTATGTGCTCGGACTCCCGCCGCCACTCCGCCCCCCATCAAGCCCTGACATCCCCATGTCCCGCATTGCTGATATCCCTGCCCATGACCGACCGCGTGAGCGACTACTGCGACTCGGCGCAGGGGCACTCTCGGATGCAGAACTCCTCGCCCTCTTCATCAACACCGGCACCCAGGGGGAAAACGCCCTCCAGATCGGCCAGCGGCTGCTCCAGCAGCACGGCTCCCTGCGTGACCTTGCCCGCATGGAGCCCGCCGTACTCACCAAGATCAAGTCCCTCGGCCCCGCCAAGGCAGCCAAGCTCGCCGCCGCCTTTGAGCTCGGTCGCCGCGCCGCCGCAGAGGCCTCCATCCGCGACATCGCGCTGAATGAACCCCAGCGCATCTATGACTTCATCGGCCCCGAGCTCCAGGCACTCCCTTATGAGTCAGTCCGCCTCATCCTGCTCACCACACGGCTCAACTTGATGCGCTGTGAAGAGATCTTCCGTGGCAGCATCAATGAATGTACCGTGCATGCCAGAGAGCTGCTGCGCAAAGTGCTCATCCACAATGCCTACTCCTTCGTCCTCGTGCACAATCACCCCAGTGGCGACCCAGATCCCAGTGAGGCAGACCGCCGCATCACCCGCAGACTCTGCAATGCCGCCGCCAGCATGGACCTTCACTTTCAGGACCACGTCATCATCGGCACGCCCTCAGAATCACGCTCCCAGCCCTACTTCAGCTTCCGCGAGCACAATCTACTCATTTGACGCCGCATCCTCCTCATACACCGGGCCTTTGACCGCCCAGCGATTGAGGACGAACTCGGGTGCGCGGGCACGCCACTTCGCCACATGCGGCGTCGTATAGTGTGCCTCCATCGCCGCCACATCACGGTAGCTCTCACTCAGCGCAAAGAAATTCCCCCGCGTGCTATCGCGGCTCACCTCAAAGCGCACACAGCCAGGCTCCTGGCGGGATGCAGCCGCATTTTCCAACGCCACCGAAAGGAAGTCATCGATCTTCGCCGGATCGATCTCGAGAATGACAATCACATGAATCATAGACCCGCGATAGGGCGCATTTTTTGCCAACATGCAAGCCCCCGTCCACGTAGTAAGCCGCATCCCATTCTCCGACCTGCCATGAAAACGCCCCACCTCTGCCTCGCCGCCATCCTTTGCACCTACCTCACCGCCGCAGCCCAGGAGAAAAAGCCCCAGCCCCCCCAATCCGCCCCCACGGCCCCCGCAGCGAAACCTGCCCCCGTAGCCGCCAAACCTGCCCCCGTAGCCACCAAGCCCCCCCCCGCCGCCACGAAGCCTCCCCCCGCCGCCACGAAGCCCGCCCCCGTCGCCACAAAACCCGCCACCGCTGCAACGAAGTCTGCCACACCAGCCAAGCCTACCCCCACAGCCGCTAAACCCGCCCCAGCCCCCGCACCGCCCAAGCCTGCCGCAGCCACCTTCGCCGACAAAGCACTCGAAGCCGCCATACGCCACCAAGTCTTCGCCAAACGCGACAACCAAGAGCCCCTCACCCTCGAAGAAGTCGCCCAAGTCGCCATCCTCGATGCCCGCAAAGCCGGCATCAAAGACCTCCGCGGGCTCGAAAAATGCACCGCCCTTGCCTCCATCACCCTCCCCGACAATCAGATCACCAGCCTCGCACCGCTCCAAGGCCTCGAGCGCCTCCAATTCATCGACCTCGCCGGCAACCAAGTCACCGACATCAGCCCACTCGCCACCTGCAAAGCCCTGCAATTCATCGCCCTCACCGGCAACCGCGTCCGCGACGTCCGCCCTCTCTCCGGCATCACCTCCCTCACCAGCCTCTACCTCGCCAACAACCAGATCCAAGACGCCACCCCCCTCTTTCAGCTCCCCAAAGCCTGGACCCTCTACCTCGATGGCAATCAAATCAGCAGCCTCGCAGGCATCGGCGGCATGAAGTGGCTCAGCATGCTCTCCCTCAACGGCAATGCCATCACCGACCTCAGCCCGCTCGAGCCCCTCACCGAGCTCAAATTCCTCCACCTCGACGGCAACAAAATCACCGACCTCCAGCCCCTTCACCGCGCCTGGAAAAAAGACCACGCCACCGCCCGCAACTGGTCCCCTTACTGCCAGATCACCCTCGCCAACAACCCCTTGACCGACGCCTCCCAAAAACTCCTCCTTGAACTCAAAACCGCCGGTGCCCGCATCACCCCCTGATGCCCGGCTGCCGGGGAAAGCAAGAGGGAAGGGGGCAGGTCAACTCCGTCTCTGCCTCCGACTCCGACACCCTGCGGCCTCAGAGTTCTACCACAGAGAGGCACGGAGAGGCACAGAGGGGTGTTATTGTCCAAAGAGTCTCCCTATGCTCTGCACGAAGGTTTCCAGCTTCCCGACGCAGGCACCATCGGCAAAAATCATCAGCAGGCTCAGGAAGTTGTGGCAGAACATGCACAACAACAGCTTCGCGCCGTCACGGTCCTGCACATCGGCTGACGTGACCACAATACCCAATAGCAGCCCATTGGTGTTGGTGAGAGCGTGGCGCTTGCATCCCTTGATCTTTTTGCCCGCATCGTAGCCGTAGCTCACAGCCGGTAGTTGCCCGCCTTTGACACTTTGGTTGTCGATGACAGTGGCGCTGGGCATGGCGTTTTTTTTAACATCAGGCGTGTCTTGGTGCACAGAGCTTCGTTGAGCTTGGGCCACAAGCCTTGCTCGGTCCAGCGGCTCAAAGCATCGTGGGACGTGCTGCGAGGCGCGAGGGTTTTAGGGATCATCGACCACTGACATCCCGTTTTGAGCACATAGCGGATGGTGTCCAGACAGGCTCTTGCTGAATCGGCATCACGCAGTCTGCCACGACCACGCTTGGCATTGGCTGGATAAATGATTGGCTTGATGAGTTCCCATTCCGCATCGCTCAAATCAGAATCGTAACCGGCAGGTTGGTAGGGCTTGGCTTGCATCGCCCACCTTCCCCATCCTGCATCTACTGGCTACAAATATTTACCGGATAGACTCTAAAAGCGGTATTTCTTCATTTTCAGGAGCTACCGGCGCATATCCGGCCTGTGGCACTGCTGGGGAGATGGGGGCGCAGACGGCTTCCGTTTTGTTCCGGGCCTGATTGGCCAGTGTGGAGACACGGTAGGCCTCCAGGTGCTCACTTTCGTAGGGTTTGAAGAGGGCGCGGAGGTCATTGGCCCGTAGATCCGGCTGGAGCCAGGTGAGGGCGCTTTCGCCTTCGAGGATGAGTGGGCTGCGGTCGTGGAATTTGCCCATGTAGCGGCCTGGTGGGGTGGTGATCACGCTCATGGAGGTGACGAGGGGGCCGCTGGGCTCGTCTGCCGGATCACGGCTCTCCCACACGTCCCAGATGCCTGCGAGGAGCAGCGGCGCATCGTCCGTGTGGTGGATGAAGTATGGCGTGCGGCTCGCTGGCCACTCATGCCAGCCGCGCACAGGGATGAGGCAGCGCTGCTGCATGATCGGCCTGCGGTAGGAAGCGAGCTCAAAGACGGATTCACAGCGTGCATTGAAGGTGTGGAGGAATTTCTTGGCCACCTCTGCCTTGCTACCTTTTGCCCAGGCGGGGATGAGCCCAAAGCGCATGCGCTCCATGCCGAGCTCGCCGTTTTCCTGCATCATCACATCCGCGTAATCGGTGGGACAGATGTTGTGGAGGACCTGGGCGGCAGCTTTTTTGTCCTCACGTTCTTTCTTTCGCCGCTCGATGCGCAGAGCACGTCCCGCGAGGGAGAGGGCAGGGAGCTTCGCGAACTGATTCAATCGACCACACATGCGAAGGGAGAGAAAAGTGGCGCACCCCTCAGGATTCGAACCTGAAACCTTCTGATCCGTAGTCAGATGCTCTAATCCGTTGAGCTAGGGGTGCAGGGCTTGTTGAAAAGCCAACCGCTTCGGGGGAAGCGGGGGCGGAGATTAGTTGCAGTCGTTGTTTTGTCAAACGGGTGGAGGAAATTCTTTCGCGGGCTTTTCATCGGCGGGTTTCGCGGCATGCTCCGCGCCCCATGCCCCGCGCGATTGATTCCCTGATCCATGCTCTCGATTTGAACCCCGAAATCGGTGCGGAGGGGCGTATCCTCTTCTTGCGGGCGGAGATGCATCCGGCGCTGGAGCATTTCCGCACGCGTTTGACCTGCCAGCAGACGTGGAAGCCGCGTGTGGCGCAGCTGGAGGCGGCGGATTTCCGCGTGGAGCGTGAGGAGAGTGGCTCTTACCCACTGGTGCTGGTGCTGCCGGACCCGCAGCGTGATCTGGCTGCGGCAGACCTGGCTCGGGGATATGATCGGCTGGCGGAGGGGGGCATCCTGCTGGTGGCGCAGCACAATGATTCGGGTGCCAAAAAGACCGAGCAGCATCTGCGTGAGGCGGCGGGGGAGGTGCAGTCGCTTTCCAAGCACCATTGCCGGATGTTTTGGGCGACAAAGAGTGCGGAGAGTCCGTGGAATGAGGCGGTGCTGCAGTCCTGGCGTGAGCGTGGGGCGATGCGGCGTGTGATGGATGGGAAATGGTGGTCGAAGCCGGGTTTATTCAGTTGGGATCGTGTGGATGAGGGCTCTGCGCTGCTCGTGGAGCATTTGCCGACGAATTTGAGTGGCCATGCGGCGGATTTGGGCTGCGGCTGGGGCTTTCTCAGTGCGCATCTGCTGCGGCAGTGCCCAGAGATTTTGTCGATCGATCTATATGATGCGGATGCGGATGCTTTTGAGCCGATCCGGCGGAATCTGGGCGTGATCCCGACGCGGGTGAAGACGCGGCCGCTGTGGCGTGATGTGACGGCGGGGATCGAGTCACGGCGCTATGATGTGGTGGTGACGAATCCACCTTTTCATGATGGGAAGACGACGGACCCGACGATCGGTCTGCGCTTTCTGGGTGCGGCGGCGGCGGGGCTGAAGCCGGAGGGGCATCTGTGGCTGGTGGCGAATCGCCAATTGCCGTATGAGCGTGCGCTGGGTGAGCTTTTTGCGGAGACGCGGCTGGTGGAGGAGCGGAACGGCTTCAAAGTGCTGCATGCCCATGGCCCGAAGGTGGCTGCGCATGTGGAGCGACGCGGGAAAAGCGAGAAAAAGCGGCGCTGAGGCTGCTGCGACTGCGTGGCGTGTTATTCAGACTTCTCGGTGATGCCGTGGCGCTGGAGGTAGGCCTTACTGTTTTCCTCGCCCATATATTTGGAGAGGAAGCGCGGGTCCATCTCGGTGAAATCGACCATGATGAGTCCATCAAGGCAGTCGGAGAAGTCTTTGTCCACGTTGAAGCTGAGGATGGTGGCGTTGAGCTTCAGGTAGTGCTTCAGCAGGACGGGGATGCCTTTGCCATCGGTCTCGACGCTGGAGACGAGGGCGGAGCAGTCATCGACGTTTTGGAGATTCGCGCTGATGAACTCGCGCATGAGGCGGCGACCGCGCATGAAGCGGAAGGGATTGCGCGGCTTCACGAAGCTGGAGAGCTGTGGGTGTAGCTTATTGTCTTGGAGGAAGGCGACGATCATTTTCCGCGAGAGGCTGTTGTAGTCGCGGCTGATGCTCACGGGGCCGAAGAGCTTCGTGTACTGCGGGTAGCGGGCGATCCAGTGGGCGATGCCTTTCCAGAGGAGGGGCAGGGAGGCGAGATTGCGCTGGTAGGCTTTGACGATGAAGCTGCGCCCCATTTCCACGGCATTCCCGAGGTGTGCGAGGAAGGGTTTTTCAAAGCGGAAGAGGGTGCTGGTGTAGAGCCCCTTCGGTCCATACTCGCTGAGGATCATGTCGGCACGACCGAGGCGGTAAGCGCCAGCGATTTGCTCTTTTTCTTCATCCCAGAGCACGAGGTGCTCGTAGTAGCGGTCGTATTTATCGAGGTCGATGTTTTCGCCAGTGCCCTCGCCGACCTCGCGGAAGGTGATCTCTCGCAGGCGGCCGATCTCCTGGAGAAGGCAGGGGATTTCATGCGAGTGGGCTTGATAGACGGAGAGGCTGCCTTGGCCCACGAGCTTGCCACCACGAGCGCGGATGAGGTCGATCTCGGCGACCATTTTCTCCGGGGAGGAGTCACTTTGCTGAGGGACGGCGGGTGGGGACTCCTGGCCTTCTTCTGGCAGTTGGATGGTGCCTTTGCCACGCTGATGCAGGACAAAGGTGTGGATGCGCAGGTAGCTGGTGAGGGAGTCGTCGTCCTCGAATTTTTTGAGGCGTGAAAAGGGGATGGGGTGCCCCACACGCATGTGGATGGACCGACCGACGCGGCGGCGGAACTCCCGCAGGAGCAGCGTGGTGCGTAGGCGGCTGTGCAGCAGCCCTGCCGCATGAAAGAGCGCACTGTTCGTGCCAGGGAAATAGACAGGGAGCACGGTGGCCTGGGTGCGCCGCACCAGGGAGCCGACGTGGCGACTCCAAGCAGGCTCTTCGATGCCACGCCCGAGGCGGTAGGCAGCGACTTCACCCGCTGGGAAGATGATGAGAGTGCCGCCAGCTCGCAGGAGGCGGATGGCCTCCTTCATCGGAGCGAGATTGGTCTTGGCAGCATCTTCACCGCCAAAGGGATTCACGGGGATGATGTGTGGCTCTAGCTCCTTCATGGCGAGGAGCAGGGAATTGGTCATCACCTTCAGCTCGGGGCGGAACTGCGAGGCCCAGCGTGCCAGCGCCACGGGATCGACGATGCCAAAGGGGTGATTGGCGATGATGATAAGCGGCCCTTCTTTTGGGAAGGTGAAATCGGTGGGCAGATCGACCTGGGTATCCACTCCGATGACCTTCATGACGGAGTCGAACCAGGCAAAAACACGCGGATGCTCGGGATGCTCGCGATAGAGGCGGGCGGAGTTTTGGTAAACCTCCTCAAAGTCACTGACTCCGAGGGTTTTTTCCACAGTGGGGCCGATAGCGCGGTAAATGCGGCGCTGGAGCGGAGATTGGAGATGTTTGCTGAGGTCGATGACCATGCATGGAGGACCGCATCAGGAGGTCAGAGCACCCATTCGCTCGAAAAAGAGCCATGCAAGCAGCTTGATGCGTCATCTTCGATACGGGGCATACGCATAAAATGAGCGATTAAATAGGATGAATCGACACCGAAGAAGCCGATGCGCAAATTTCCATACGAATGAAAAAGAAGCATATCAAACCGACGTCACGCAGTTTGAAAGACTACGTCTTGCCGAAAATGAAACCCGCAGCAAGACAAGGCGAGAGTAGCGAGTCCTAACGACGTCATCTCCTCGATGTGATCTACTGTATAGCCTGCGCTCGCTCCTTGGAGGCCCTTATGCGCTACTTAGCCCTGTCTGCTGGCGGGGATGGTGGTGCTGGTGGCGGTGCTGGTGGTGGTGTCCACTCGGGTTTGGGGCGGATGCCGAGGTGCTGGTAGATGAGCGGTACGAGGGCGGTCTGTGGCACGGGGGCGTGGAGGAGTGCATCCCGTGGCAGGCTGCTGCCGTGGGCGATGAGCCAGATGTTTCTCTCGACATCACTGTCGCCGCCGTGGCTGTGACCGCGTCCTCCGTGATCGGTGGTGATGAGTATGAGCCAGTCTTCCTCGGTAAATTTGGGCCGAGCATGTAGGGCTCGTATGAGCTCGCCGATATGGGAGTCCACATGGCTGATGGCATTCAGATAGAGGGTGCTGTCTGGGGAGAAGCTGGCTCGTGGATCTGTGGCTCCATGGCCGAATTCATCGACCTGGCCGAAATAGACAAACATGGTGTCTGCATCACGCGTGCGCAGGGATTGGAGTGCGGCATCACGGACTTCGATGTCTTTTTCTGGGTTGTCGATGAAATGGCGTGAGGCATCTGGTGTGGCGGTGAATTTTTCATCGAGGAACTCTCGCTCTCCTACGCGTGAAAAATCCGCGATGTGGGTGTGGATGGGTGGCCAGTCGGCGAAGGAGGCGCACCAGGCGGTGGGGTGCTCTTCTTTGATGCGGCGCATGAAGTGCGTGTAGGTCGAGAATCGACCTCCGAGGAAGCGATTGTCCCGTACGGCGTGCTGATCGATCCACACGCCGGTGAGTAGGCTCGTCCAGCCGGGGCCGCTGACGGTGGGCTGGTGTGTGGGGGTGCCGATTTCGCCTCCGGCGTAAAATTGACGGGTCAGCAGGCCGCCGGGGCTCTCGGAGAGCATTTTCATCTGTGGTGCCAATCCACGCTCGATAGCCGCTGTGAGTGCATCGGTGCGGCATCCGTCGATGCCGAAGAATAGCACGCGTTTGCCGGCGAAGTCGTTGTTTCTTCCGGGGCCATGGGCTGCGGCAGAGGCTGTGAGGAGGAGCAGGAGTGAGAAAAGGGCGGGCTTCATGGCTGTGGGGTGAGTGGGAGGTCATGCCGCCGCTTGGCTTCGTCGCGTTTGAAGATGGGGCCGACTTCGACGATGCAGTTTTCGCCGTGAGCCTTCACCCAGGCGCAGTCGGGTGAGTCGGGGCCGCCTTTGTCAGGGTAGTAGGCATGTGCTTTCTTGAGCGGCACTTTCTGTCCATTGAGGCGTGGCCAGCCGAAAGTCACCTGTACCTTCGGAATGCCGGAGTGGGGGATTTTGGCGGTGCTGTACACTTCGACAAAGGCGGAGTGCTTTTCCCAAAAGGTGAAATCGGTGCCTTCGAAGCGTAGCTGCCCGACTTCATGGACGCTGCCCTTTGCATCGCGGATGGTGCAGGTGAACCAGGTGTTCTCGCCCTCGGTGGTGGCCTTTGTGATGCACCAGGTGTAGGTGCCTTTGCTCCAGGCAAAGGGACGCCGGACGCTGGCGAATTCACCTTCGTAGCCGGCGCTTTCGACGAGGCAGTCTTCTGCGGCGGTGCGCACATGATCGAGGCCGATGGGGGTGGTCTTGTCACTGGACCAACGTGAGAAAATGCCACCTTTGCCGCGATGGACGCGTTCGCGGCTCTCCTTGGTGGCCCAGCCGTTGATGTTTGTCTGGATGCCGCCGTAGAATTGGAGGCCGTTGATCTTCGCGATGCCGCAGGGGGAGATGTAGAGGTTGTAGTCGCTGGGGACATCGCGGTCGATGGTGACATCGACTTCCAGGGAGGTGAAGTGCTCTACGGGCTTCTCAAAGTCCCACCAAATGTTCGCCACATGCCAGGGGGAGGGCGGGAGAGTCACTCCAGCGGCCTTGGCCATGGCCTCGGGGCTGGGTTGCTTGCACAGGTCTTCGGCGCTGGTGGCGCTGGTGAGTAGCGCGGTGAAAACCAGAGTGGTGCAGAGTGCGGGAGGAAGCGACATGAGGTGCGTGCAGTTGGCGGTGATGTTGTGGTATTGCTCAGTCTCTGGCGCTGCCACCTATCCATGAAAAAACCCCGCAGCGTGCTGGGACGTGCGGGGTGGTGGATTTTTCCGGCTGGAACCGGGATCGAGTTGTTTACTCTGCGTCAGCGACTTTGCTGATGACCTGACGACCACGGTAGTAACCGCAGGAAGGGCAGGCTACATGGCCGGGGACGGAGCTGCCGCACTCGGGGCAGGATTTCAGAGTGGGAGCTTTCCAGCGGCTCGCGCCTTGACGCATGCGTTGGCGGCTTTTGGACTGTCTGCGCTTCGGATTGGCCATGTGAGGGGGTCTTTCGGAGGGGGTAAGGTTCTAGTTCAGTTGATTCAAAGCATCCCAAACACCACGGCCCGCGTTTTCAGGTTCGGTCGCGACCGTTTCCGGCTGGGACTCGAACTTTCCTTCGGCGGGACACTGACGGGGACGGACGTTACCGTCCTCACAGCGTGGGTAGCTCGGAAGGGCGACGAGAGTGTCTTCCCTGATGGTATCTGTCAAGTTGATCGTTCCCTCTTCCTCGATCGGCAGCTCGGCCTCGTAGCCGTCGATGACGAGGTGGAAATCGAACCTTTCGAGGCAGCGACCGCATTCGAGGCTGAAATCGGCCTCCAGTCGGCCTTTGACGACGATTTCGCCGTCATCCCGCTCGATGTGGAGATCGTATTTGAGGGGGCCGGTGGCCTGGGCGGCATCTTCCGCGGGTAATTCGAAGAAAGTGGCGGCTTCCTGCCCGGTGATGTCTTTGCCACCATCAGGCAGGTTGCGCAGGTCGATGTGAAAGGGGCGGTGCATAGGGGGGCGGGGGCCTGAATTCAGGTGGGTGAGTCAATTTCAACCGCGGACGCGTTCGACATGGGCACCGAGGGCGGCGAGCTTGTCATCCAGGTGCTCGTAGCCACGGTCGATGTGGTAGAGGCGGTTGATCTCGGTTTTTCCATCGGAGACTAGGCCTGCGAGGACGAGGGCGGCGCTGGCGCGGAGGTCCGAGGCCATGACGGGAGCCCCCTTGAGCCGGGTGCCGCCACGGATGCGTGAGGTGGCGCCCTGGAGGTCGATATTGGCCCCCATGCGCTTCATTTCCGCGCAGTGCATGAAGCGCTGGGGGAAGATGGTCTCGGTGATGGTGCTGGTGTCATTGATGACGCAGGCGAGGGCACAAAACTGGGCCTGCATGTCAGTGGGGAAGCCGGGATAGGGCAGGGTGGTGATGTCGAAGCCCTTCGCGTTCGGGTTCGGACGCACGGTGATGCTGTCTTTGGTGATCTCTAGGGGGAAGCCGCACTGGCGCAGCACGTCGGTGACGGAGTGCATGTGATCGGGATTGACGCGTTTTAGCGTGACGCCATCACCGAGCATGGCCCCAGCGACGAGGAAGGTGCCGGCCTCGATACGGTCTGGGATGACGATGTGCTCTGCACCGTGGAGCTCCTTCACGCCTTCGATGGTGATGCGGTGGGTGCCTGCGCCTTCGATCTTGGCACCCATTTTGATGAGGAAATTGGCCAAATCCTCGACTTCCGGCTCTGCGGCGGCTCCTTCGATGATAGTGGTGCCTTTGGCGAGAACGGCGGCCATCATGACATTGTCCGTGCCGAGCACGGTGGGGCCGTGTTTGCCCATGAGGCTCATGGGGCCACCTTTGAAGCCTTTTTGGCATCTACGGCAATGTCGCCACCATCGACGGTGATTTTGGCCCCGAGTGCCTCCAGACCCTTCAGATGCAGATCGACGGGACGGTCACCGATGACGCAACCACCGGGCAAAGAGACGGTACACTTCTTTAAACGGCCGGTGAGCGGGCCGAGCACGCAGATGGAGGCACGCATTTTCCGCACGAGGTCGTAGGGGGCGACAGATTTGATTTTTTCGGCCTTCACGACAACGACGCCGCTGGCGCGTTCGACCTCAGCCCCTAGCTCGCCTAGGATCTGGACCATGTAGTTCGTGTCACTGAGGTCGGGCACACGGCGAATGGTGCAGGTGTCCTTCGTCAGCAGCGTCGCGGCCAGAATGGGGAGAGAGCTGTTTTTACTGCCGCTGATGTTGATGCGGCCTTTGAGCGGCGTGCCGCCGTGTACGATGAGTTTTTCCATGGATGCGAGTTGCTTCCGATGCCGCGAATTATCCAGCCAGCAAGGGCGAATGCGGATGAAGTCAGTCTGCGAGCACGACGGCGGCGATCTCCTCCCAGAGTGCATTCACATCCTTCGGCCCGCGAGATGGCTTCCCAGCTTTGGCGAACCAGTAGTCGGCATTCCACTGGTCGCCCTCGATGACGTGGAGTAGTGCATGCAGCCAGGAGCCGAGCTTGGTGTGGATTTCCTGGGCAATGTTGTGCGCGGAGTCCCAATCACCGTTTTTGATCTGCCAGAGAGTCTGCGTCTCTGGCGAGAGTGCACTGGGATCAGTGAGGGCGATAAGTTCTGCGGAGGTCATGCGGCGTGTTTTTCGGCGAAGTCCGTCAAAAAGTCCAGCAGCGGCCCTTCTGGCTGCATGGGAATGATGTCGATGGGGACGAGTTCGCCGTCGCTGGAGATCATGTTGCTCTCACCGACATCAAAGAGCGCTAAATTCTGCTCGGGGTGATACCAGCGAGTGGGATCTTCATAGATGTCGCTACGCACGGGAATGAACCCACGCTGCGCCATCCATTGTTTGATCTCCGCCCAAGTAGCATTCCGAGCGGGATACCACGGTTGGGAAGTGATGATGGAGAAGTGACGGTCGAGAATGGAAAAGCCCTGAAGACAATTCAGGTCCAGATAGAGTGCATTGAGCAGTTCAAGCCTACGGAAATATTGTCGAGGTGTCGCTGGGCGCATGACGAGATATTCGTCGATGCGGCTCGAAACGACGTTCATATCGAATTGAGGCCAGAAACCATACTTAGACCCAATGCCGCTAAGCAAAAGGGTCGATGATGAGATCGTCGCTGGCTTGGAGAGAAGAGGTCGAGAGCAGGCGTGGCCATTTGCTCACGGGCTGTCGCACCTTGCGCTGGCAACTAGACCGGTTCTCAAAAAGAATGTCATAAACGCGTCTTTGGGCGGCACTGGGACTGAAGGATGGAGGGCTGGTCGAACAAAGAGCGTAGGGACTCGATGATACGGTCCTGAAGTTGCTCGGAAGTCTTGGCGATCCAGCCGTTGAACCAGTCGGCTTTCATGCGCAGCCACAACCGCTCAATAGCGTTGAGGTCTGGCGAGCGTGGCGGCAGATACTCCGGCTCGAAGTGATGCCAGTTGAGGCTCTTGGTCTTGTGCCATGAGGCGTTGTCGAGCACCAGGATAGCGCGGCGTCCTTCTACGCGCGGATTCTCTTCGGCCAGAGTGTCGAGGAACACCTGAAAAGTGACGCTGTCGCATAGGTTGAAGAGCAGTGCGCCGAGCCTTCCATCTTTGGGCCGCACGGCACCAAACACATTGTAGCGGATGTGCTCACCGAGATACGGGGAGTGGCGCACCTTGCCGATCTTGGTCCAGGTGCGGCGCGGGCGCGGATCGCCTTCAAAGCCGCTTTCGTCGCTGAACCACAGGTCGACGTTCGGATCGGCCACCCAGTTCTGGAGCTTTTCGCAGAAGGCTTGGCGCTTGTCCTCATCCTGATTGAGCGGCCAAGGGCGCGGAACCTTGATGCGGTAGTCGTGCTCGTGGAGATAGCGCACGGTGGTGCTGTAGCCGAGCTGGGTTTGCAGGTTCTGCTTGATCCAGCCGTGCAATTTCACCGCGGTCCAGTGGCTTTGTCCGGCCAGTGAGGGATCTTCGATGAGAGGTAGGATTTTATCGCTCACCTGTTCCTTGGGCAGGATGCGGCGACGCCCGCTGCTGCGTCCAGGAATGAGACCATCAAGGCCGGCGAGATTGAAGGCTTGGATGAAGCGCAAAACCTGCCGCAGGCTGAAGCCTGAGAGGTCAGCGACTTGCTCGCGGCTCTTGCCTTCATAAAGCCAGCGCAGCGCTTGAAGCCGACGAAAGCCCTTCTTCGTGGGTGAGCAATCCATCGCCACGCCGACCTCTTCCAAGGTCGCGTTTTCGAGATTGAGTGTGATGCACGGGCGGGCCACCGCCGCCTATTAATTACCGCAATTCTAAAAAGTACAGCCTCAATATGACATTCTTTTTGAGAACCGGTCTACGTCTTCGTCGCGCTGGCAACGCGGCTTGGGCGATTTGCTCTCGCACTCGGCGCACCAGCACTCCTTGTGCCGCCTCGTCCATGAGGCCCTGCGCTGCCTCCAGCACCAGTAGCAGCGCTACGGTGTGCTCCAAACAGTGGCTCATGCTGATGCGCAGCACTCCTGCCTGCCGGACTTCTTCATCCTCACTGCTCTGTGCGCAGGCTAGTCGCTCCTCCGCCACCAGTGAGCTGGCGATGAGGAGCGCGGCGAGTTCTTGCTGTGCTGTCTCGGTGCGTTGTGCGCTGAGCAAATGCCCTCCGTGAAGCACGAGCTTGAGTTCTTTGTAAAAGACTTCCTGTTCCCAGCGCTTCGCATACAACGCCAACAACTCACGCGCACTGCCCTGCTGCACGCTCAGGCTCGTCCACAGCCGCACCTTCACCCACTCTCCAGCGGCGTTGCGCACTCGCCCCACGATCTCGCGCACTGGCAACTCGCTCTGGCGCATCGGCGGATGTTTGCGCGGGCGGCCCCGCGCTTTGTTCGCCTCGGGTGTCTGCTTCTCGTCAGCTTTGGACGGAGCTGTTGTTGACGAGTCTGCGCATGGGCTCTCACGCTCGCGCAGACTCACCACCACCTCCGCACTGCCATCGGCATGCACGCTTTGCACTCGCACGGAGAGCTTTTGCCGCACGCGGACCAAAAAGTGACTCTGCGTGCGCTGCGAATGTTTTTGCAGTTCTTTGAGCATCGGAGCCTGCCCGTAATAGCGGTCGGCGATGAGCAGGCTGCGAGCTGGTAGCGCGGCGAGCAACGGATCGGCCAGCGATTTCTCATTGAGCGCACCCAGTGACATCGATACGGCCAGCGGTGCATGGGTGCCGGACTCGACCAGCGTGCTCATGGAGAGCTTGGCAAAGGCTGCCTGCGCACGACGACTGCGGCTTTTGGGCACTTGGGCGTTGATCTGCACGGTGTTAAGCAGGTTCCACTGCCCACCGTCGATGCCGACCAAGCGCAGCCCGGCGAAAAAACACGCTGGATGCCGCTGCTCACAGGCTAGCGGCACCAGGGAGTGGCGCATGCAGGCATCGAAAGCTTGGGTGGATATCTTCAAACGACGCTGGCTTAGCGCCGCGGAGCTGATGCGCACAGCAAAATAACGACCGATGATCTGCTGTAGGCTGCCGCAAGCGTGCAGACTTTGGGCGACCATGCCGGCGATGAGTTGCCAACCGAGAAGTTTGCGTCGCGGCCCTTGGTGCGTTGGCTCTGCCCGCAGTTCCTCGGGCAACTGCTCGACGCCGAGTTTTTGCGGATGCGTGCAGAGAGATGATGTTCGTATCGCGGTGGGCTGGATGGCTTTACCATCTACCGCTAGTTGACTCAGCTACTCAGTTGTACAGCACTCTTTACGCTCCTCTTCGCTTTTTTGCTTAGCGGCATTGGGTCTAGGGAGAGAGTGGCCATGCTTTCCAATAGCACCACTCTGACACTATTCTACATTATTATTTAAAATGCTCTAGAGGTGCTTACTCGAAGGTGACTTCTTCGCGTTCTTTCCAGCGCTTTTCGTGGCGGAGGGCTTTGCGGAAGAATTCGTCTTCTTCGGCGGCGGTGGCGGTGGGGTCGAGGGGCATGCGGAGGCGGATTTCGAGGCCTCGGGGCTGGAGGGTGGAGGCTTCTGCGCCGCCGCCGTGGAGGTGCATGGTGACATAGACGGCCATCATGTTGACGCCGAAGTCGTCGGGACGGCGACTGCGGGTGTAGAAGGGGTCAAAGAGGTTCGCGGCGCGGTCGTGGGTGCTCATGGCTCCGGTGTCGCGGAGGTAGATGACGGCGTGGGCGCGGCCTGCGTTGTCCCGCTCGGTGGTGGCGCTGATCTGGATGCTGTCGCCTTCGGTGAGGTGGGTGAGCTCCTCCATGAAGAGGAGGCGCCACATCTGGCGGAAGCGTCCGCCGTGGACGATGAGGGGCGGGAAGTTCGGGTCGATCTCGATATCGACGTGGAGGTGCTTTTGCTGGAGCTGGGGGCCGAAGACGTTGAGCATCTCGTCGATGACGCCGTGGAGGGTGATTTCATCGGCGCGGACGAGTTTGCGGGACTGGGAGGCATCTGCGACGCGGGAGAGGAGGGTCTGGATGCGCTCGATCTGGGAGGCGGCTTGGCTTTGGATGTCGAGCCAGAAGGAGCTGTCCTTGGGGGCGGCGCCGCCGTTTTCCTCCATGAGCTTCATGGGGGCGAGGTCGATGAAGGCGCGGACGACGGTGAGGGCGTTGCGGAGGTGGTGATTGAGCCCTTCGGCGAGGATGCCTAGGCCGCTGACGCGGTCTGCGGCGAGCATGTGGCGGACGGTGTCGGCTTTTTCGGTGAGGAGGCGCTCACGCTCGACGAGCACGGTGTAGTAGTCGAGGGCGTGGCGGAGGACGAGGCTGAGCTCCTCTGGGTCCCAGGGCTTGTGCAGGTAGCGGAAGACGCGGCCGTCATTGACGGCATCGACGGCGGCCTGGTAGTCGGTGTAGGCGGTGACGAGGATGCGGACGGCATTGGGGCTGAGCTTGCGGGCCTGTTCGAGGAGCTCGACGCCGCTGGCGCCGGGCATGCGCTGGTCGGTGATGAGGAGACCGATCTGGGGGCCGTAGGCCTCGAGGATTTTGTATCCATCGAGGGCGTTGTTGGCGATGTGGATGGTGTATTCGTCGCAGAAGATCTCCCGGAAGTAGTGCAGGGCCTTTTCCTCGTCATCGACATAGAGAATGTGATAGGGGGAGAGCATGGCGGGGCAGGGGGGCACGCTTACTTCGTCTCATCGAGCGCACGGCGGATGCGGTATTTGATGGCGAGCTGATGGGCGGGTGTGGAGGGGAAGTTCATGCCCCGGATGGTCTCGATTTGGAGGAGGGCGCTGCTCTGGGTGGCGTGGAAGTAGATGCCGCTGTGGGCGATGGTGAGGAGGCGGTTGAGGTAATCGAGCTGGATGTTTTGGCGTGCGAGGCTGATGGGCTTCGCGGGATCATCGCCGGTGAAGATGGCCTTGGTGAGGGTGGTGAGGACTTCGTCGAGGCTGACTTGATTGCCGTAGAGGGAGCTGTCCTGGATGCGCTGGAGGGTATTGGGGTGGAGGAGGTGATCGAGGAGGCTGCGCTGGGTGCGGAAGATGAGGCTGAGGGCCTTTGGGTCCTCGCCATCCTCCATGTGCCCGAAACCACGGCGCTGCTGCTGGAGGTGGGCGTAGAGTGCGGCGGGTGCGGTGAGGGCCTCTGGGGCGAAGGCGTGCTTCGCGAGGGCGGCGAGGGCGCGGCGCTGGCGCTCTGCCTCGACGGGGGTGTAGGGGGTGGTGCCTGCGGCCTGGCCCTGGAGGGCACGCTCGACATAGACGCCGCCGACGTAGCGAGACATGGCGGCGAGGGTGCTGTCGAGCTCCTTGAGCATGATGGAGTAGGCGGCGCCGACTTCCTGCCAGCTTTTGCCGGGGGTGGCCGTGTCTTTGAGGATGTTTTGGATCTCGCCGCGGACGAGGTCGCAGCGCTGCTCGCCCCAGGTGATGACGTCGTTGCTCATGTCATAGAGCATGGCGCGGGGGTCGATGGCTTTGCCCGGCATGCGCATGTCATCGGCGTCGTTGGCGAAGCCGAGCTCGTGTTTGTGCGACTGAGCGGCGATGGCTTCGAGGCGCTTTTGTTCTTCGATGGGGTCTTCCAAGGACTCGCTGTAGCCGTACTGGATGGCCCAGTGGTCGTAGGGGCCGGGCTTGGTGGTGTAGTAGTTGCCCTGCTTGATGCCTTTCGGGGCGAAATTGACCGGCGGGTAATCCATGACGGAGCCTGTGAGGCCGACTTTCTCGGTGAGCTGGAGGTTATGGATGTCGGTGGGGCTGTGGAGCTGGCTGGCGCGGAAGTTGTGGTTCAGGCCGAGTGTGTGGCCGACTTCATGGAGGGCGAGGTAGTAGAGGCCTTCTTTGAGCAGGCGATTCATCTCCAGGCGGTCACTTTTCTGCATGCGGAGCATGGTGCTGCCGAGGAGTAGGCCCTGCCGTGCACAGCCGCAGGCCTGGCATGTATGTGGATCCGCACGCATGGCGGCGGTGAGGGCGGATGGGGCCTCATCCTGCTGGGTGGTGCTGCTGCCCATGCCGACGTCGTCGAAGAGCTTCTTACTGAGGATGCGTTTGGAGATGAAGCTGTATTCGAGCATCACATCGGCGCCGAGGATCTCGCCGGTGCGGGGATTGGTGAAGCTGGGGCCATAGCCGCCGAAGGGGGGCTTTACGCTGCTGGTCCAGCGCAGCACATTGTGCTCGATGTCGTCTGCGGACCACTTGGCATCATCGGGCATTTGTTTGACGACGATGGCGTCTTTGAATCCGGCGGTTTCGAAGGCTTCATTCCACTTCAGCACGGCGGCGCGGATGGTGTCGCGGAACTCGATGGGGGTGGTGTTCTCGATCCAGAAGGTGATGGGCGTGACGGGCTCACTCAGCGCGGTGCCGGGCTTCTGCTTCACCAGGCGCCAGCGGTGGATGATGTCACGCCAGGGGGCCACATCGGTGCTGGTCATGTCGGTGACCTGTGTCATGAAGAAGCCGATGCGCGGATCATCAAAGCGGGGCTTGAATCCATCATCCTCGGGCATGGCGAGCAGGGTGTGCTGCACCTGGACGGAGACGTAGCGCGGATTGGTCACATCGGCATCGGCCTCCCAGGCAGGCGTGGGGTTTTCAAAGACGTACTCCGCCAGCACGGCGGTGTTTTTCGGGAAGCCCTGGATGCGGAGGATCTTCGATTTGGTCTCATTCAAGCGGCCTAGCACGGCCCGGTCGCCGCCGGAGCTGCTGCCTTTGATGGCCGAAAGGCTCTCACGCAGGAAGAGGCTGCTGGCGGAGACCAGATAGGCGTCCGAGTCCTCTGCGGCGATCATTTCATTGGCGAGGATGGCGTTGCTGATATTCGCCCGCTTGGCACGGGAAACGGCGTTTTGTGGATCAAAATAGAGGGCGGTGTTTTGCTGGATGAACTCGATGCGATCAAAGGCACGGCGCATGACAAAGACGTAATTATCCCCGTAGCGCCCCCGGAAGTGGCCTGCCTCGACGGGGCCGTCTGCACTGTGCGTGAAGTAGATGAATTCGCGCCCCAGTTGCTCCTTCGTCACGACCATCCAGGCGCTGCCGCGCTCCGTATCCATGTAGCAGCGGAAAAGGCCATCCACACGGGAGAAACCCTTTGTGAAATCGCTGATGCTTTTGCGCTTCGGTTTGTTATCACCACTGGCGGCGGCGGCGGTGCTCGCTGGGGCAGGGGCGGCTGCTTGGGGCTGTGTCGCCGGTTTGGACTCCTGTTTGGGCTCCGGCTTCGGTTCGGGCTTGGGCTCGGGCTTGGGCTCGGGTTTCGGTTCCGGTTTGGGTTCGGGCTTTGGATCGGGCTTTGGGTCGGGTTTGGGCTCCGGTTTCGGCTCTGGGGCGGGAAGGGGCTTCGGAGTCGGCTTGGCGGGTTCGGGCTTCGCGGGGGTGGGAGCCGGTTTTGGCTGCGGCTTGACCTCGGGGGCTCCCTGAAGGCTCAGGGAGAGGGTGATGCAGGCGAAGATAGGGCGGAGGAGCATGGCACGGGGTGGGTTGGAGACGGAAAATCTAAGAGCAGGAACGCGTTTGTGCATCTTTTTCATTTAAAAAACCATAATTATTAACATTCAGGAGCCCCTTTGCAGGCCTCCAAAGCAAAGCTGTCCTTGTCCAAAAGCACGAATGCGCTTAGCCTTTGCGCCCCCTCCTCCTCCCAAAACCATGTTTGAATCCATCCGCCGGGCCAAATTGCAGCGTGAGGGGCTTTCCTGTGGAAAGACCCGGCGCAAGCACCAGGAGGGGGATCTGCTGGATGAGCTCCGCACGCATCCAGGGGCAGCGGTGGGCGTGTTTGCGTTCTTTTTTGTCGGGTTGCTCTTTCTGATGCACCTCACGCCGCAGCTCGGTGAAGGCGTGCCATCGCCAGATCTGCTCGATTGGCTCAGTGTCGCCGCCCTGGGCACTGCCTTGGTCGTCCACCAGCGTGTGGCGCTGCGCAGTGAGCTGGAGGAGAATTCCGTCCTCCTCCTGACGCTCTGCACCCTTTTGCTGCATCTCGGGCTCGGTGCGGTGGTCCTCTATTATACAAGGGACATGCCCGCACCGCTGCGGGTGATGACCATGCCGCATTATTTCGCCCCGCTGGTGCTCTCGGTCATGCTCGGTCGGCGTATCGGCCTGATGGGGGCCATTTATGCCACCCTGTTTGGCACGCTCATCTTTGGTGGACTGGTCAATCCGCTCACCTATCTGGCTACCTCCTCGCTGCTGGGCTTTCTGGTCATCGTCTTCACCCACCGGGTGCGGAAGCGCAATCGCCTCTTCACCGCTGGGGTGCTGGCCGGGCTCGTCGCGGCGGTTTTTTCCCTGCTGCTGCACTACGCGAGTAGCTCCATGGAGTCCGTAGGCCTGGGGCGCATGCTCGGCACGCCCTTCGTCATCGGGGTGCTCACGGGCATGGTCGTCGGTGGCCTGATGCCGACGCTGGAGCAGCTCTTTGGCGTCACCACGGAGGTCTCCTGGCTGGAGCTGGCCGATCTGAATCACCCGCTCATGCGCCGCCTCTCCATCGAGGCCCCTGGGACCTACCATCACAGCCTCGTCGTCGCCAATCTCGCAGAGGCTGCTGCGGAGAAAATCAGTGCCAGCGCCACCATGTGCCGCGTCTGCGCCTATTTCCATGACATCGGCAAGCTCAGTAAGCCGGAGTACTTTGTCGAGAACATGGACCCCGCTGCCAATCCGCATGAAGACCTCACCGCACGCATGAGTGCCCTGGTCATCATCGCCCATGTGAAAGACGGCGTCGATCTCGCCATCAAGCACAACCTCAACAGCCGCGTCATCGACGTCATCGAGCAGCATCACGGCACCTCCCTAGCGTGGTATTTCTACCGCCAAGCACTCGATCAAAAGGCGGAAATCCTCCGCCTCGTCGAGCAGCAAAAGGCCAAAGAAGACGATGTGCCGCAGGTCAGCGAGGAGGTCTTCCGCTATCCCGGACCGAAGCCGCAGTTCAAAGAATCGGCCATCATCTCGCTCGCCGATGCCGTGGAGAGTGCCTCCCGCACCCTGGACAAGCCCAATGCCTCTCGTATTGAAACCATGGTCGATGAGATCGTCCACGCCCGCATGCTCGATGGCCAGCTCGATGAGTGTGATCTCACCATCGCCGAGCTCGCCAAGGTCAAAGCCAGCTTCTGCAAATCCCTCCTCAGCATGATGCATGGCCGCATCAAGTACCAGAAGGTCACTGAGACACCCACGACGCAGATCACCCGTGATGAGCCCCGCGGCATCGTCGGTACAGCGCCGCAGACCACCTCTTCTGGGCAGCACTCCGTCAGCATCGCCGCCGTGCCTGATGAGCCGCCCACCACCACGACCTCCATGCAGATCGTCGAGGCCTCCTTCGCCGGCCCTGATGCCCAGGCCTCCATCAAAAAACGTACCTCTCGGCGTAAATCACCCCAGGCTGCCGCGTGATCCGCGATGCGGCGTCGATTTAGAGCCGCTCGTGGATGCTGAGGTGGTCTGGCGGCGGATGATCGGCGTCGATGTCGTGGACTTCGACGATGCGGCCATCATCCATCGCCGCGATGCGGTCCGCGTGGTGAAAGATGCGATTGTCATGGGTGACGATGAGCACCGCGCGGTCCTGAGCACGGGCCACCTTCTCAAAGAGCTCCATCACGATGTGGCCATTCTTCGCATCGAGGGCCGCCGTGGGCTCATCGCAGATGATGAGGCGGGGCTCATGCACCAGTGCACGGGCGATGGCGATGCGCTGCTGCTGACCACCAGAGAGCTGCGCCGGGCGGTGGCTCGCACGATCCGCTAGACCGACCTGATCGAGCACCTCGCGGGCTTTTTTCTCCGCTTTCCAGGCGGATTGCCCCTGGATGAGCAGCGGCACACTGATGTTCTCCGCACAGGTGAGCGTGGGGATCAGATTAAACGCCTGGAAGATGAAACCGATATTCCGTGCACGGAAGCGGGTGATTTGTGCGCTGCTCATTTTCCGCAAATCCTCCCCTAGGACCTGTAGGCTGCCTTCATCCGCAGCGAGCGTCCCCGCGATGATGCTGATGAGCGTCGTCTTGCCGCAGCCAGAGGGGCCGACCAGCATGGTGATGTCTCCGCCTCGCACCTCGAGGTCGATGCCTTTGAGCACCCGCAGGCGTGATTCACCATCCCCGAAGCTCTTCGAGATCCCCTGTACCTTGGCAGCGAGAGTGACGGCGGCTTGGCTCATAGAATAATCAACTGCGGAAAACCATCGCGGGCTCTAACCGGCTCACACGCCAGATACCCATGAGAGCAGCGAGCATGCAGATGCCCAAAATGACCGCCAACACCACGAATGGAACGAATTCCGGCAGGTAAAAAGGTGGCTCCTCGTTTTTGAGTGCCCCCATCGCGAAACCAGACGTCAGCAGCAGCCCGATGCCGTATCCGACAAGTCCAACGGTGAAGGCCTGCGTGATGAGCATCAGGCAAAGAGTGCCTGTTGATGTGCCCATGGCCTTCAGTGCCCCGAGGTGCCGCATGTTCTCCAGCACAAAGGAGTAAAAGGTCTGGCAACTCACCGCCATCCCGACCAGTAGCCCCACGATGACCGTGATGCCGAAGGAAATCGGGATGCCCGTATTCTTGATGTACCAATAGACGGTAGAGACATTGAAGTTCTGTGTTTTCCCCTGCTGCACATACTCGCGGAAGTCGGCGTAGCTGGCTTCTTCATTGATGAAGGCCTTTAGCCCCGTCTCCCGGCGGATGTCCTCCACGGCTTTCTGGAGGCTGATGCCTTCACGCGGAGCACAGATCACAGCCTGGAGCATTTTTCGCTGCGGGGGGACGTATTGCAGAGCCCGCTCATAGGTGGTCCAGACATAGGGGCCACCGGTGAAGGAGTTTGCCGCATCGGCGATGCCTACGACACGGGCTTCTTGGTCGTTGATCTCGAAAACATCGCCGATTTTCACGGGCGTCTTGGGATCTGTCTTTAGCCGCTTAAAGGCCGCCATGTCGTCAATAATGACAGAGTGCGGCTGCCGTAGCTGCATGAGATTCCCCGCCAGCAACTTCGCCGGGGCTCCGGCCAGGGTATTCGAGTCGATGCCGATGAGTTGGATGATTTTAAAGCTGCCATTTTGCAGCTTCACACGCTGGATACCGCTATAAATCGGAGAGGCCCAGGCCACGCTGCTCACGCTACGCACACGGGCGACATCGGTGTCGAGCAGCGGATTGGTCTCATTCACCTGCTCGACCCGTTCCTCCACCACCCAGATGGGTGCAGGCACATTGCGGATCGTGCTGCGGGTCCAGTTCATCAGCCCACAGAACACCGCCGTCTGCTGCGCCATCAAAAAAGTCGCCACCGTCAGCCCCGCGACGAGCATGAGATACTTCGCTGTATCGCCAAAGAGCATTTTGAGAGCGAGTCGGAGCATTTTTGAGAATCGAAAAGCGGGAGTGGCAGCAGGAGACCCCGCAAAAAGCGCGGTTTCGGCCCCTTAGCGACTACAAACCCTCAAATGTCAAATTTTTGACCCATTTTCCTATCGGAGCTTACTATCTCCATGACTGCTGCATTTTGCTCTTTGCGAAGGAATTCAGCGTGTTAGAGTCCGCGCTCTTTTCCCGAAAATGCCGTCCCCAATCTCGGCCATTTTGAGCCCATTGGTCATTCTTCTGCCTGAATCGACCAAGGGCGGCAGCGTACCAGGATTTTTAATCGCATGATCGTACTCGGTCTCAATGCCTTTCACGGCGACTCATCCGCCGCCCTCGTCAAAGATGGCAAACTCATCGCTGCCGCAGAAGAGGAGCGCTTCCGCCGCATCAAGCACTGGTCCGGTCTGCCCACCGAGGCCATGAAATGGTGCCTGGCCGATGCCGGACTCAAGCTGGGCGACGTCGATCACATCGCCATCAACCGCAATCCGAAGGTCAACAACCTCCGCCGTGCCCTCTATGTCCTGCAAAAGCGTCCCAGCATCAGTTTGATCTGGAAACGCCTCGCCAACATCAAACGCGCCGCCTCCTTCGAAGACAACGTCCAAGCGGCATTCCCCGGTGAAACGCTCAAAGCCCAGGTCCATCGCGTAGAGCACCATTTGGCTCATTTGGCCTCCGCCTTCCTCGTTTCCGACTTTGATCAGGCTGTCTGCCTTTCCATCGACGGCTTTGGCGACTTCGCCAGCTCCACCTGGGGCATGGGGCAGGGGAATGACATCCGCATCGACGGTCGCGTCTATTTCCCGCACTCGCTGGGCATCTTTTACAGCGTCATCACCCAGTTCATCGGCTTCCCGTATTTCGGCGATGAATACAAGGTCATGGGCCTCGCCCCCTACGGCGAGCCCAAATACCTCAAAGAGATGCGCGAACTCGTCCACATCCAGCCGGACGGCACCTTCAAGCTCAACTTGAAGTACTACCGTCACCACGATGAGGACGTGCATTACACCTGGGACAACTGCATTCCCGAAGTCGGCACCCTTTACAAAAAAGAGCCCATGGAGGCCCTCTTCGGCCCCCAACGCGAAAAAGGAGCCCCCTTGGAGCAAAAACACCGAGATCTCGCCCGCAGTGCTCAGGCCATGTATGAAGAGGCCTTCTTCGCCATGCTGCAAAGCCTCCACGCGAAGTACAAGTGCGACGACCTCGCCTTCGCCGGTGGCTGCGCCATGAACTCCGTCGCCAACGGCAAGGTGTACCTCAACAGCCCCTTCAAGCGCATGTACCTCCCCGCCTCCGCAGGAGACGCCGGTGGAGCCATCGGAGCCGCATTCGTGGTCAGCAGGCAGCAAAACCCGACGAAATACGTCATGGACCACGCCTACGTCGGTCCACGCTCCACCGACGACGAGATCAAAACGCTGCTCGAAACTCGCACCGCCGACATCCAGGCCGAAAACTGCACCGTGCGCCGCTACGACGACGAAGGCGAGCTTTGCAAAACCACCGCCACTGCCATCACCGAAGGCAAAGTCATCGGTTGGTTCCAAGGTCGCATGGAATGGGGCCCACGAGCCCTCGGCAACCGCAGCATCCTCGGCGATCCCCGCCGTGCCGACATGAAGGACATGCTCAACCTCAAGATCAAGCGCCGCGAGTCCTTCCGCCCCTTTGCCCCGTCCATCATGCGTGAATACGTCACCGAATGGTTCGAGCAAGACGACGACGTGCCCTTCATGATGGAGGTCTTCCAAGTCCGCCCTGAAAAACGCGCTCAAGTCCCCGCCACCACCCACGTCGATGGCTCCGGCCGCCTCCAGACCGTTCACAAGGAGACCAATCCGCGCTACCACCGCCTCATCGACAGCTATCGCCAGATCACCGGCGTCCCCATCGTCCTGAACACCAGCTTCAACGAAAACGAACCCGTCGTCTGCAAACCCCAGGAAGCCCTCGACTGCTTCCTCCGCACCAAAATGGACGTCTTGGTGCTCAATGACTGGATCGTCACCCGCTGACGCGGGTTTCGTCATTCCGATTTACTCATTCGTCATTCTCATGAAGGGCATCATTCTCGCTGGCGGCGCTGGCTCCCGTCTTTACCCGCTCACGCAGGTCGCTTCCAAGCAACTCCAGCCGGTTTATGACAAGCCGATGGTCTATTACCCGCTCACGGTGCTCATCGCATCCGGCGTGCGCGAGTTCTGCCTCATCTCCACCCCGCACGACCTGCCACGCTTCAAGCAACTGCTCGGCGATGGCAAAGCCTGGGGCCTCAGCATCGAATACCGCGAGCAACCGAAGCCCGACGGCATCGCGCAGGCCTTTTTGATCGCCGAGAGCTTCATCGGCAAAGACCCCGTCACTCTCATGCTTGGGGACAACCTCTTCTTCGGCGGCGATGCCTTCCCGCGTGCCTTTGGCGAGTTTGAAAGCGGTGCCACCGTCTTCGCCTACCACGTCAATGACCCCGAGCGTTACGGCGTCGTCGAATTCGGCCCTGATGGCCGCGCCATCTCCCTCGAAGAAAAACCCGCACACCCGCGCAGCAACTACGCCGTCCCCGGCGTCTATTTGTATGACAACGACGTCATCGAAATCGCCCGCAACACTAAGCCCTCTCCGCGCGGCGAGCTCGAAATCACCGACGTGAACAAAGAATACCTCCGTCGCGGCACGCTCAAAGTCTCACGTCTTAGCCGCGGCACCGCTTGGCTCGACGCCGGCACCAGCACCAGCCTCCACGAAGCCTCCGCCTACGTCCAGACCATCGAAAAACGTCAAGGCGTCAAACTCGGCTGCCCGGAGGAAGCCTCCCTCCATCG
This sequence comes from Verrucomicrobiaceae bacterium, assembly GCA_016713035.1. Classification (NCBI taxonomy): domain Bacteria; kingdom Pseudomonadati; phylum Verrucomicrobiota; class Verrucomicrobiia; order Verrucomicrobiales; family Verrucomicrobiaceae; species Verrucomicrobiaceae bacterium. Next base: position 897,923 of record JADJPW010000001.1, on the reverse strand, counting down.
CGGCTTCCTCAGCATCGACGAATTCGAGCACCTTCTCACCACCATGCCCAAGTGCGAATACCGCGACTACCTCACCGAAGTCGCCGCCGATGTCCGCAAGCATGGCCTCGTCGGAGCATAATCTATTATGAATCTCCTCATCACCGGCGGCGCAGGCTTCATCGGCTCCAACCTCATCCGGCTCGTCATCGACAAGCCGGAGGTGAACAAGCTGATCAACCTCGATTGCCTCACCTACGCCGGTCATTTGGAAAACCTGGACGGCATCCACGACGTCCATCCGCGCTACGCCTTCGAAAAAGTCGATCTGCGCGACAAAGACGAAGTCCTCCGCGTTGTCCGCGAGCATGACATCACGCACGTCATGCACCTCGCCGCTGAAAGCCACGTTGATCGCAGCATCACCGGCCCCGGCGACTTCATCACCACCAACATCAACGGCACCTTCAACCTCCTGGAAGCATGTCGCTCCCATTGGCTGACAACGGAGAACCGCGAACCGGGAACCGCGAACCGCTTTCACCACGTCAGCACCGACGAAGTCTATGGCACTCTCGGCGACACCGGTTTCTTCACCGAAACCACGCCCTACGCGCCAAACTCGCCTTACAGCGCCTCCAAAGCCTCCAGCGATCTCCTCGTCCGTGCCTACCACCACACCTACGGCCTGCCGACGGTCATCACCAACTGCTCGAACAACTACGGCCCGTATCAGTTCCCCGAAAAGCTCATCCCCGTCGTCATCCAGAGCATCCAGGCTCGCAAAGCCATCCCCGTGTATGGCGACGGCATGAACGTGCGCGACTGGCTCTACGTCGGCGATCACGCCGAGGCTCTGTGGACCGTTTTGACGAAAGGAGCCCTCGGCGAGACCTACAACATCGGCGGGCACAATGAGAAAGCCAACCTGCACCTCGTGCAGCTCATGTGCGACCTCATCGATGAGTTCAAACCCGAGCTCGGCGGCAATTCGCGCTCATTGATCACCTTCGTCACCGACCGCCCTGGCCATGATCGCCGCTACGCCATCGACGCCAGCAAAATCGACCACGAACTCGGCTGGCGGCCCGCGCACACCTTTGAAACCGGCATCCGCGAAACCGTGAAGTGGTATCTGGAAAACCAAAGCTGGGTCAAAGCAGTCAAAGGCTAATTCATCATGACTCCGTCCCAACTCGCCAGCTTGCCGTACATTTTCATGTGCATCGGCTTCACCGTCACGGGGCAGCTACTCATGAAGTGGGGCATGCTCAAAGTAGGAAAGGTTCCTTCGGTATCCGCTGAGGTCCCCATGTTTTTGCTGAAGGCGCTGTTTCATCCGGGGAACTTCTTCAGCCTCGTCTGCGCCTTCCTAGCCGTTGGGAGTTGGATGGCGGCGCTATCGAGGGCAGACATCAGTTTCGCGTATCCCTTTATGTCGCTGGCCATCGTTCTTGTGCTGGCACTCACACCGACTCTGTTCAGTGAAAACGTCGCCATGAAGCAGTGGATCGGCGTCGGAATCGTCTGCCTGGGGTTGTACATCTCATCGCGTCCTAGTTAAAAGAGTCATGTTCATTCATAGTGGCAAACTAGAGCACCTGCTCCGCCCGGAGGACTACTCCAGTACGGAGTTTTGGCAGGATGAAGTGGAGCACCTCTTTCGCAAAAGCTGGCAATACATCGGCGTCAGCGACCAGCTCGGTAAAGAGGGCAGCTACATCGCTCGCGACATCGCTGGCGTGCCCGTTGTGGTGAGGAATTTCGGCGGGGAGATCAAAGGCTTCCGGAATGTCTGCCCGCACCGCCACTCCATGATCGTCAAAGAGGGCACGGGCTGCACGGAGAAGCTCAAGTGCATGTATCACGGCTGGGAATTCGGCGAAAAGGGTCAAATCAGCCACCTGCCAGACGGTTCTAGCTTTCGTGGCATCAAAGCCACCGACTACTGCCTCACACCTGTGCGGCTCTCACGCATCGGTTCACTGATTTTTGCCAATCTCGCTCCTGGAGACAGCACCATCCAGCAAGACATGCCAGACCTCGCCGCCGAGCTGGATCAATACTTTGGCAAGCATAAGCTCATCTGGCATTGGACCACTGAGCATAAGACGAACTGGAAAATCATCGAAGAAAACGCGGTGGAGAGCTACCATGTCCCCATGGCGCACCCGACGACTTTCACGGACTACAAGGCGGCCGAGCTGCATGATCATCGCCTCAACCCCGCTTACACTCGGTACGGCGACTTGGAGCCCTGGAAAACTGGCATCGTCGATCGCGGCTTTAAATTCCTCTCCAAGTTCCTCCTCCCGAGCCCGAACTACGAGCGCTTCAAGCACACGCACATCTTCCCGAATAACCTGCTCTATTATAATGAGATTTTTTCCACTTGGGCCTTTGTGCAGCCCGTGGCCGCAGGCGTGACACGCTATGAAATCGTGGGCTTCATGCCCCGCGAAGTAAAAGGCGGCTGGCCCATGCAGATCGCTCTGCGTGTCATCATTCAGCCCCTCATCAAGCAGTTTGCCAAGATCCTCATCGAGGACATGGACATCTGGCCCATGATCCATCATGGCTTGGAAAATAGCCGAAACAAAGGCGTCATGAGCTGCCGTGAAGAGCGCGTTTTCGCCTTCCAGCAGTACATTCTCGATCGCTTGCCCGAAAAGTGGCGCAATCGCTGATCCCAGCGCTTCCGATGCCTCAAATCTCCATCGTCATCCCGGTCTATAAAGCACTCGAGTGTATCGTCGAGCTTCATCGTCGGCTCACCGACGCCGTTTCGGCCATCACGCCGGATTACGAACTCGTGTGGGTCGAAGACTGCGGCAAAGACGGCTCTTGGGAGCGCATGCAGCAGCTCGCCGCAGGTGATCGCAAGCTCAAAGCCATCAAAATGAGCCGCAACTTCGGCCAGCACTACGCCATCGCGGCCGGACTCGATGCCGCAGACGGCGAATGGATCGTCGTCATGGACTGCGACCTTCAAGATAAGCCCGAAGAGATCGGCAAACTCTTCACCAAGGCTCAGGAAGGCTACGATGTCGTCCTCGCTCGCCGCCACCTGCGTATCGACTCCTTTTACCGTCGCTTCGTCTCCTGGCTGTTCATTCAGATCTACAACTACCTCGGCGACATCAAGGTGGACAACTCCATCTCGAATTTCTCCATCTCCTCCCGCCGCGTCATCGACAGCGTGCGCCGCTTTCGTGAGCGAAACCGCTCCTTCCCCATCTTCCGCGACGCCGTCGGCTTCAAGACCACCACTGTGGATGTCGAGCATGCAGCCCGCTTCGCTGGAAAAAGCTCTTATAGTTTTCTGAAGCTCCTCGACTTCGCCATTCAGTGCATCGTTGCGCAATCTAGCAAGCCGCTGCGCCTCTCCATCAAGATTGGCTTCTCCCTCGCTCTCGCTTCCGGGTTTTACGCAGCCTTGCTGATCTTCCGCTACTTCTACTTTGGCACCGCCCTGCAAGGCTGGACGAGCACGATGGTCGCTGTCAGCTTCTTCTTTGGCCTTGTGCTCGCGAATCTCGGTGTGATCGGCCTCTATCTCGGAAAAATCTTCGACGAGGTCAAAGGGCGGCCACTCTACATCGTCGAAACCGCGTTGAACCTCGCCCCACCCATTCCTGTGCCCGCCACCACAGGCGCGGCCACTCAGCGTCTGGTCAAAGAGTAAGTCTATGCAGGTTCACCTTAATGAAATCGACTCCCTTGCCTTTGGCGGCGCGGTGCTCGGCATTAGTGAATTCGACGCGCAGGCCGACTTCGCCGCTTTTGAGGGAGAATATCGTGCACAGCACTCACCGCGCTATGTTTCAGCCAAAGTGCCCGTGGGTGATTTGACCGCGATTCATGCCCTGGAGGCTGCAGGCTTCCGTTTGGTCGAAATCCAGCTCACTGGCGACATTCCTGTCCAACAGCGCAACACCGAAGGCCAGCCTTACCGATTTGAAAAAGTTACTAGCGAAGCCGTTTTGGCCGAAGTACTCGAAATCGCCGGAACCAGCTTCGATCTCGACCGCTACAGCAAAGACCCCGGCATCGGCGCAGTGCTCGGTGGCCGTCGTTATCAAGAGTACGTCAAAAAATCCTTCCTCGCTGCCGATGAAGAAGTCTGCCGCATGGTCGATCCGGCGGATGGCCGCACACTCACCTTCAAGACGCATAAATTTGCCGCTCCAGATCACGCCATCGGTCTGCTCAGTGCCGTGCGGGTGGATCACAAAGGCAGCGGCATCGGTCTCATCGCTGACAGCTTTTATTTCAACTACCTCGGCAGCCTCGGCGTGAAACGAGTCACCACCAGCTTCTCCGCTGAACACCGCGTCATCGTGCAGCACCTCATCGGCAACATGCGCCTCAAAGTCCGTTCCACTCACGCCATCCTCCGCAAACTCTACTGAAAACCATGAACATCGCCGAATTCATCACGCACCTCGAATCTGCCATCGACTCGCCAGTAGGAAGCATTAGCGCTGGTCAGGCTCTCTCCGACATCCTGGAGTGGGATTCACTCGCGGTGGTTAGTTTCATCGCATTGGCTGATGCCAAGTATGGCAAAAAAGTCTCTCCCGCTGCGCTCAAAGACTGCAAAACCGTCGATGACCTCGCCGCGCTCGTAGCCTGATCCTCATGCCATTGCTCAAAATCAACGGAGTCAGCCTCGCTGGCGTCGCCAGTGCCGTTCCCGCAGCAAAGTGGGATAGTGCAGCGGCTGTCGCTGCCTTTGGGGCCGAAGATCTCGCCAAGATCACCCGTAGCACGGGGGTCAAACAGCGCCATGTCTCCACAGGCACGCTCTGTGCCTCTGATTTGTGCTATGAAGCCGCAGATCGACTGATAAACGAACTCGGCTGGGAACGAGACAGCGTGGACTTTCTCCTTTTTGTCTCACAAACAGGCGATCATGTGCTTCCAGCCACGAGCTGTGTGCTCCAGCATCGTTTGGTCCTCTCGAAGGACTGTGCCTGCTTTGACATTGGCATGGGCTGCTCAGGTTATGTGTACGGCCTTTGGACGGCGAGCAGCCTCATCGCCGCATCAGGTCTGAAACGCGGCCTCTTGCTCGTCGGTGACACGATTGGTCGGCTCACCTCGCCACAGGATCGTTCCACTTCGTTACTCTTCGGTGATGCGGGCAGTGCTACCGCACTCATACAGGATGGGAATGCCTCTTCGATGACATTCTCGCTCGGTACAGACGGTGCAGGCTGGAAAAACCTCATCGTGCCCGCAGGTGGCTGCCGCATTCCCGCCAGTGTGGAAACTGCCCAGCGTCATAAAGTGGAAGGGAATAATGAACGTGGTCAGCAGGACCTCTATATGGATGGAGCAGAAATTTTTGCCTTCACCCTGGCTGAGGTGCCGCCGCTCATCGCCGGACTGATGGAGTCAAGCGGATGGACAGCCGCAGACGTGGACGCTTTCCTCTTTCATCAGGCAAATAAATTCATGCTCCAGCACCTCGGCACCAAGATGAACGTGCCGTTGGATAAAACCCCACTCTCCCTCGGTGAGTATGGCAACACTAGCTGTGCCTCTATCCCACTCACACTCACCGTCACCCGTAGAGATGCCCTCGCTGCAGGCTCACTGCGCCTCGTGATGGCCGGATTCGGCGTCGGCTACTCTTGGGCAGGCTGCTCTCTCACCACTGGCCCCTTGATCTGCCCAGAGCTGATACTCGTGGACGAAAAACGATGAACGTCTTCATCAAAGCCATCGAATACCATCTGCCGGAGCGCGTGCTCGGTAATGAGGAGCTCTCCCGCGAGTTTCCCGAATGGACGCCAGAGCGCATTGAGGCAAAAATCGGGATCACCGAGCGCCACATCGCTGCTGAAGGTGAAACCGCCGCCGATCTCGGCGTGAAGGCCGCGCAGAAGCTTTTTGCTAGCGGAGCCTGCACGCCAGCGGACATCGACTTTTTGCTCTTTTGCACGCAAAGCCCGGATTATTGCCTGCCGACGAGCGCCTGCGTCATGCAGCATCGCCTGGGCCTTCCGACGACGGCTGGAGCGCTCGACTTCAATCTCGGCTGCTCCGGCTATGTTTATGGCCTGAGCCTCGCCAAGGGCCTGATCGAGACGGGACAGGCGAAGCGAGTGCTCCTCATCACCGCAGACACCTATAGCAAATTCATGCATGTTCAGGACAAGTCCGTCCGCACCCTTTTCGGCGATGCCGCTGCTGCCACACTGTTAGAAGCGGGTGAGCAGGAAAGTGTCGGTCCTTTTGTCTTTGGCACCGATGGGGCAGGGGCACATCATCTCATCGTCGAAGCCGGTGCTGCACGTAAACCACAGTCCAGTGACGAAGTCTCCTGGGATGAACACGGCAATCCAAAGAGCGAAAGCTGCCTTTTCATGAATGGGCCCGAGATTTTCGCCTTCACGCAGGATATGGTGCCCAAGTCGATCGACACCCTACTCGCGAAAGTGGAGATGAAGCACGATGACATCGACCTTTTCGTTTTCCACCAAGCCAACCAATACATGTTGGAATTTTTGCGCCGCAAAATAGGCATCCCCAAGGAAAAATTCGTCGTCAGCATGCGGACCACAGGCAATACCGTCTCTGCCACCATCCCCATCGCTCTTCGCGAGGCCCAAAAAGAAGGCAAGCTGCATGCAGGAATGAAAATCATGTTGGTGGGCTTCGGTGTCGGCTACTCATGGGCCGCCACACTTCTGCGCTGGCAGGCATGAGGGTTGGACAACACGCTGCCTTATCCATTCACACCTATGATTCCCTTTAATCGCTCATCGCTGCGTGGTCGTGAGCTGGAATACATCTTCCAGACCATCACCATCGGCCAGATCGCAGGAGATCAGACCTTTTCCAAGAAGTGCCACGCACTGCTCGAAGCTGAACTAGGTGTGAAAAAAGCGCTTGTGACTACTTCCTGCACTCATGCGCTGGAAATGGCCGCCATCCTTCTAGAGATCAAGGAAGGCGACGAAGTCATTGTGCCTTCGTTCACCTTTGTCTCGACGCCGAACGCCTTTGTGATGCGTGGAGCGAAAATCGTCTTCTGCGATGTCCGGCCTGATACATTGAACATGGATGAGTCCAAGCTTGAGGCACTCATCACGCCACGCACAAAAGCCATCGTTCCCGTGCATTACGCAGGTGTAGGCTGCGAGATGGATGAAATCATGAGGATTGCAAACCAACACGGTATTCCCGTCGTTGAAGACAATGCACACGGTCTCTTCGGTAAATACAAAGGCCGCTGGCTTGGCACCTTTGGCTGCATGGCGACCCAAAGCTTCCACGAGACCAAAAACATCACCTGTGGCGAAGGTGGCGCACTTCTCATCAACGACGCCAAATTCGCCGAACGCGCCGAAATCATCCGCGAGAAAGGCACCAACCGCGCCCGCTTCTTCCGTGGCCAGGTGGACAAATACTCCTGGGTCGATGTCGGCAGTAGCTACGTGATGAGCGACGTGCTAGCCGCATTCCTCTATGCTCAGCTCGAAGTCTGGCCGCAAATTCAAAAGCGCCGCCAACAGATCTGGGAGCGTTATCAGATAGAACTGGCCGATTGGTGCGCTGGCAACGGCATCCGCCAGCCCGTGGTGCCTGCCGAGTGCGAGCAGGCCTGGCACATGTACTACCTGTTGTTGCCAAGTCTGGAGGCCCGCATGGCCCTAATCGCTCATCTCAAGGCCAGAAACATCATCGCCGTTTTCCACTACCTGCCGCTGCACATCTCCGAGTTCGGCTCCCGCTTCGGCGGCAGAGCAGGGGACTGCCCCGTCACCGAAGACCTCAGCGACCGCCTGCTGCGTCTGCCGTTCTTTAATTCCATAACCGATGCGCAGCAAGGCGAGGTTATCGCCGCCATGAAAGGGGTAATTATATGAGCGGTTTGTTTGTCCAAAGATCGCCGAGTACCTCTAAATACATCGTTTTCTTTGTTCTGATGGCGTTGATCTGCGGCTATCAGATCGTGCGTGCTTTGGCTGACTATCCGATTTGGGATGGAGATGCGGCTGGTTTTTGGCCGCATGTCAAGTCATACGCTGAGACCGGCCGGTTCAATAATCTGGTTTTCGCACCGTTTTTAGAATGGCAGACTGGTTACGCTCATGCTGAGAACACTTATTCTCATGGGTTTCTCACGCCTATGCTGCTGGCTATGCTATCTGGCGGGGACTACCATCGTCTGCACTTGGTTCTTGCACTCATGCATGTGGTTTCGACGGCCTTTCTGCTGCTCGCAGTAAATCGCGTGCTACCAAAAGATGTTCCTGCCTGGTGCAATTGTTTGATGCAGATTCTAGTGGCATCGTTCTTCAACTGGTCCTGCTACGATCCAAGCCGACCCGAGAGCGTGACCTGCGCTCCAATATGTTTGTTTCTGTGGTTAGCGTTGGGCTGCCGGATCACATATTGGACACTTTTTTTCCTAGGGGTTGGCTGTGCCTTAGTATTCTGGTTCAATCCTGTTCCTGGAGTGCTTCTAGCTGCAATGATCAGCTTTTTATTGGCCTCAGGTAAGGAGGCTTGCTCGTTGAAGTGGCTTCGGGTAACTGCTTTTTCCGTAACAATAGCGTGTGCAGCGTCAATTGTATTTGTCACCTTGTATCCTGGGGAGTGGGTGGGTTTTATACAGGGTTTCTATCAGGTGGGAAGGTTCAACTTGACCATCAGTGAGTTGACTTACTTTGCCGCATGGTTTGTGAGGAAGGTTGAGTATCCGCTACTGTTATTGCCTCTTGTTGCTTGTGGTGTACTGTTGGCGGATCGAGCCCAGCGAAATGTGAGGGCTGGCGTTGATGCATTTCTCTCGAGTCTGGCGGGCATTCTATTCTTGCTGCTATGCTGGAGGCTAGGCGTAAGGGCACCGTTTCGAAGCTATGTTTTCCTGCCTTTACTGCCGGTTATGATGGTCATGCTGATGCCCTTCGCTTCTTCGGCACTAAAGCCTGCAAACGACAAACGTTTAGCTTGGTTGGCTGCAATAGCCATCATCCTTACGGGAGTGGCAAACGGGGCAATGATAGCAACCGATCTGGTTCGCTTTACCTCATATCTTTCTCACGGGGTTCCGTTGCATACGACGCGAGGCTGGATGGCTTCGGTAAGAGAAAAGGCTCCTGAAGCAAAGATCGGCTTTACTGGTGCCTTATTTCCATGCGCAGAGCATGACGCCAATGCGGCATTGTTTCAGCCAGAGGCACCGCGTAGCGAGGATTTTCTGTTTGTTCAGCAGGTGAATACAGGCCGTCTAGTTCCTCCTGAATTGGAGGGCTATCGTCTGATTGAACACAACTTCGTTACCCATGTGCCGCACTTCATTTTGCAGGTGGGGCGAATTACTCCTGGTTATTCAGCAGCTCTTTACGAGCGGGTGCGTCCTTTTTGATATACGGCTAACATAGGTGTTTGGAAATATCATCTAGTCTAAAATGAACAAAAGCGCGTTCTTGTCCTCTTCGGGACCCGCCCTGAAGTCATTAAACTGGCTCCCGTCATCCATCATCTGCGCAGCCGCCCAGAGGAGTTTGAGTGCATCGCCTGCTCCACCGGCCAGCATCGTGAGATGCTCGATCAGGCGCTGGCGGTGTTTCGCATGAAGGCGGACATGGACCTCAACCTCATGACGCCAGGCCAGACGCTCGCCGGTTTGACCAGCCTTCTTTTCAAAGCCATCGACAAGGCCATTGAGGACACCCAGCCGGATGAGATCATCGTGCAGGGCGATACGACGAGCGCCTTCGTCGGCGGCATGTGCGGTTTCTACCGCCGCATCCCGGTAGGTCATGTTGAGGCGGGGCTGCGCACTGGTAATATCTGGGCACCGTTCCCGGAGGAGGTGAACCGCTGCATCGTGGGCCGCATCGCCACGCATCACTTTGCGCCGACGGTGCGCTCAAAGCAGAATTTGCTCCGCGAGGGCATTGCGGAGTCGCAGGTGACTGTGACGGGCAACACGGTGGTGGACGCGCTGCATTGGATGCAGTCGCACGACGCCTTGCAGGCGACGGACGAGATTCCCGCCGATGTCGTCAGCGCCATGGATGGGCGTCGCGTGATCCTCGTCACCAGTCATCGGCGTGAATCCTTCGGCGGTGGCCTGGAGAATACCTTCCGCTCCATCGTCCGGCTCGCGGATGAGTTTCCTGACACGCTTTTTTGTGTATCCGGTGCATTTGAATCCGAATGTTCAGGCACCAGCGAGAGCCATCCTGGCCGATCATTCGCGCATCCGCCTGCTGCCTCCAGTGTCCTACTCCGCCCTGCTCTGGCTGATGTCGAAGGCCTTCATCATCCTGAGTGATTCTGGAGGTATCCAGGAGGAGGCACCGAGCTTTTCAAAGCCGCTCCTCGTCCTGCGAGACACCACTGAGCGCCCGGAGGCCATTGATGCCGGTTGCGCCATCCTCGTCGGCACCGATGAGGAGAAGATCCACACGAACGCCCGCCGCCTGCTTTCGGATCCAGCCGCTTATGCCGCCATGGCTGGGAAATCGAATCCCTTTGGCGATGGCACCGCATCACGCCAGATTGCGGACATCATCCTGGGGGCTTGAGACGGCTACTTCAGCAGTTCATTGAGATGCGGATTCTTCGTCCACGATTCGAAAGCGCCCTGTCCCGCCAGGGGCGGCTCCGCCCAGTAGGACCGGATGTGCATCTCGTAGCCTGCCTTGGCGAGATGCCAGTCGATGGGGCAGTCGAACGGAGGCCGACCAAAACGGGATGCCAGCAAGCGCTGAGCAAACGATGGAGCCACGAAATAGGCCTCCGTGCATCGCGAGGTGCCGCCGCCAGCTCCCCACCACGGCTTCCAACCGCGAAAGTAAACGCGTTTGCCGGGGCGGCGACGCCACCACGGCACATGCAGTTCGCAGCCCTCGCCAATGAAGAGCAGTTCCCAGTCCTCCGGCAGTTCGGAGAGACAGCGCTGCATTCTGGCGATCAAATGCGGCTTAGCGAGAAGGTCATCCTCGATCACGAGATGCCAGCGGTACGGTTCGTTGGCGATGCGTTGATAAACGGCGAGGTGCTTCAGGATCAACGAGACGGACGACGCGGCGATTTTGTCTGGTGCCCCCCATTCACCTTGGTGAAAAGCCTCCAGCAAGGCTTCGCGGTCGTGATCGAGCATCCAGCTCACGGGGAAGCGGTCGAGACCGTTTTCGCGGATCAGTTTTTCCATGTGTGCCCGGCGTTCCGTAAAGGGCGTGTAATGCACCACATGAAGGCGAAAGTTTTCCGGAGTGAGGATGACAGGTGGACGCGCCATGAGCGGCCAGTTTTCCCCGCAAAGACGCGTCCGTGCAACCGCGAAGACGCCTGTCCGGTATTCCAAAGGCATCCAAGAATGATTTCATGGCACTGGCTCTCACAGAATCGCCACCGTGTGTTCCGATGGGGGAAGATCTTTGGAGGTCTCGCGCTGACGCAACTGCTCGTGCAGGTGGTCAATGCCGTGGCGGGCTTCCTGCTCGTGCGCACGCTGCCCAAGCCGGATTACGCCTGGTTCACCATCGCCAGCGGCATGAGTGCGGTGCTTTCAATCCTTTCGGATTCGGGCATCGGCAGCGCAGTGACCTCCATCGGCGGCACGGTGTGGAAGGACAAGGCCTCGCTCAAGGCGCTCGTCATGGCGGCGATGCGGCTGCGGATGCAGATGGCGGCCTTGGCGTCCTTTCTCGTAGCGGGTATTTCGCTATGGCTGCTGCGCCGGAACGGTGCGGAATGGGGGGCGAGCGTGATACTCACGCTGCTGGTGCTCTCGCCCGTCTGGTGTCTTTCCACCTCCGCGGTGCTGAGCGTGGTCAACCGCCTGCATTCCCGCACTCGCGAATTACAGATCGCAGATGCCTATCCCGCACTGCTGCGTGTGGTGCTGACTTTGGCGCTGCTTGGAGCGGGCAGGCTATCACCCGTGACGGCGCTGCTGGCCGTTCTGGCCGGGCATGCCTTCCAGTTGACCATCGTCCGGCGGCAGGTGCTGCCCTTGCTCGGCGAAGCTCCCGTGGAGGAAGGGCAACTAACCGCCCACAAGCGGGCGATCCACGGCTTCATGCGCCAGTTAATGCCGAACTGCATCTTTCTCTGCGTCCAGGGCCAGCTTTCTACTTGGCTAATCAGTTTGTTTGCCACCAGCAGCGAGGTGGCGGACCTCGGGGCGCTCAGCCGCATTGCCATTCTGTTCGCGGTCATTGGCGGGCCAGTGACGCAATTTGTCGCGCCTACCTTTGCCCGTGCTTCGGACAAAAAGCGCCTCTGGGGCATCGCGGGCGGGCTCCTCGTTGGTTCCACGCTTTTTTCTGTCGTCATGGTGCTCGTCGCTTGGCTAAAGGGAGGTTGGTTTTTGTGGCTGCTCGGCTCCAAATATGGCCACTTGCGCCACGAACTCGTTCTGATGCTTCTGGGCATGTGCATTGCCAATACCTCCAGCCTCGCTTGGTCGCTCAATGTGGTGCGTGGTTGGATCAGGCTGGCTTGGCTAAACATTCCGCTCACACTCGGTGCCCAGGTTGTCGGCGCGATCGTTTTCGATCTCAGCACCGTCGCCGGTCTGGCGAAATTTGTGATTGTTAGTACGGTAGTGCAGTGCTGCCATGCGCTCACGACCTGCTTGGTGGGACTCTCCAAGCGCTTGCCTCCTGAGTCTGCCGAAAGCCCGGGCTAAAATTTTCCAATCTGCTTTTTTCATGCCCGCAACGTCTCCTGCTATCGAGTCTCCATCGTTCTCCCAGAAGGTGATCTTCAAACTTCGCGCTTTGAGGGACAAGCATCTCCTGAAAGTGCCACCGAGGGCGTTGGAGCCGTTTGTGACCCATCTGCCCGTGCTGCTGGGAGTGGGGCATCTCGTTCAGGCTCGGCGCATTTTGGAGTTTGGAAGCGGGAACCACAGTTCACTGGCCTTTTTGGACCGGGAATGCTTCCCGCATGTCGAGCATGTAGATTCCTTTGAGAACGATCCCGAATGGGGGGCTAGCATCGCGGCCAAGGCTGCGCACGATTCCCGTTTTCGAATGCATCTTCTGGACGGCGCGGTGGCAAAGGCGGTGGATGATGTGGATATTGAGTCTTACGACATGATCTTCATTGACGATTCCGTCACCTCCGCTGAGCGCAGCGCGACAATCCGCGCCGTGGTCGCTCGTGCGCCAACTCGTGCGGTGGTCTTGGTGCATGATTTTGAGCAGCCGCCCTACCGGCATGCGCTGCGGGGGATGAAGCACATCATGCGGATGACGGCGCTGAACCCCAATACTGGGGTCGGTTGGAACTCGGAGGTTCTGCAAATGCGTTCGGTGAAGAGGCTGAATAAAATGCTGCGGCAGTTGGGTGAATGTGATTCATTGCCGCCCGCCGCGCAGATCTCGCTGATGATCCGGCAAACCCTGAGCTAGTCATCAATCCATCCAACCATTCTGATTCCAACTACCCAACCATGAAACTGCTCGTCACCGGTTCTTCAGGCCTCATTGGTTCAGAGGTTGTCTCTTATTTCAGTGATCTTGGCTGGCAGGTTCACGGGGTGGACAACAACATGCGGGCGGACTTCTTCGGCCCCCAAGGAGACACCCGTTGGAACCAGGCCAGGTTGCTGGAGAAGTTCCCGTTATTCAAGCATCATGAGCTCGACATCCGTGACCGTCGCACGGTGCTCACCTGCCTGGAGCAGCTCAAGCCTGACCTAGTGGTTCACACAGCGGCCCAACCCAGCCATGATCTGGCGGCATCACGGCCCTTCGATGACTTCGACACCAATGCGGTTGGCACGCTGAACATGCTGGAGGCCACTAGGCTTCACGCACCCGAGGCGGTGTTTGTCCACATGAGCACCAACAAGGTGTATGGTGACCGCCCCAACACCATTCGTCTCAAGGAACTGGAGACACGCTGGGACTATGATGATCCCGTCTATGAAAATGGCATCACCGAGGAGTTTTCCATCGATCAGAGTAAGCACAGCCTCTTTGGAGCTTCCAAGGTGGCCTCAGATATTTTAGTTCAGGAGTACGGGCGTTACTTTAGCATGAAGTGTTGTGCCCTTCGGGGAGGCTGTCTGACTGGCCCGAATCACAGCGGGGTCGAGTTGCACGGCTTCCTGAGCTACCTGATCAAGTGCAATCTGGTTGGTCGGCAGTACAAGGTCTTCGGCTACAAGGGCAAGCAGGTCCGTGACAACATCCACAGCTTCGACGTCGTTCGATTCATGCATGAGTTCTACCTGAGCCCCCGCTGTGGCGAGGTCTATAACATTGGCGGCGGGCGGGAGAACAGCGTCTCGATTCTGGAGGCTTTTGATCGAATTTCAGCAATTTCGGGCAAGCCAATGAGCTGGGAATATGTGGATAAAAATCGTGAAGGAGATCACATTTGCTACATCAGCGACCTGTCGAAGATCAAGACGCACTACCCTCGTTGGAATCTTACAAAAAACCTAGATCAAGTGTTTGGTGAGATTTGCCAAGCTTCAAAAGGATCGTGATGTTTCATGGTGGGCTCCGGCGCTTTTAAAATGAGACAAGTCTTGTTACCATCTCACGAGTCATACGTTCTGCCGACAGTGAAAATGCTGGTTCGGGCGTTGGAGCGACGCGGTATTCCTTGTTCTGACAGTCCTTTGCGTCACAAGCCGCTTCGGGCCCTGGCCAAAATTGCCGGTTTGTGTGGTCTTCAGAAGCTGCCTTGGTCGGCGAGCAAGGAACCGTTTTTTTTCCACTTAAACCACGTCTGGCCAACAGCGTTTTTTCCCTATGTGATCACAAACCCAATGGTCACCTTCTCTTTCGACTGCTGGCCTTATCTGTACGACGGCTGGCAGCGTTTGTTCCTGAAGAACCAGCCTCGGATAGCCTTTGTCTCTGCAAAATCGTCTGTGATCGAGATGCGGCGACGTGTGCCCGGGGTCGAGTTTCGGTGGCTCCCAGAAGCTCTTGATCCAGCGGGATTTAATGGAGCGAAGCCATTGGCCGAGCGAGATATCGATGTTCTGGAGATTGGACGCTCGTATCCAGCCTATCATCACCTCATCCGCGGGCCTCTCGAATCGGCCGGCTTTCATCACGATCATCCCGGAACTCGCGCGAATGAGATGATCTCATATGAGGATGCGGTCAGGGCCTACGCGAACGCCAAGGTTGTTGTGTGCTTTCCGAAATCCATCACGGCTCCTGAGCAGGCTGGAGGCGTGGAGACGACGACCTTCCGATACTTTGAGTGCATGTTCTCCAAGGCCTTGATGATCGGTCACTGTCCTTCCGAGTTGATCGACATCATGGGCTATAATCCAGTGATTGAGGTGGACATGAGCAGGCCGCATGAGCAACTGATCGGCGATGTTCTGGGCAGTATTGAAATGTTCCAATCTTTGGTTGAGCGTAACTATGACACAGTTATCTCCAGGTGGACCGTGGATCATCAGGCCTCAATCATCTCCAGCGCTATGCTGGAAATCGCCGGTGGGATAAGCTTCGACTACAAAAACCATTTCACATCCATATGATTGCTTCGATTATCCATAGTATTGCCAAGTCGCTTGCCTTGAAATTTTGCCCGGATGTCTGGCGCAAACTCACTCTGTGGAAGTCCGAACGCGCTGAGCGGCCCTTTTGGATGGAACGGGCGAAATTGCTTCAATTGTGCCCTGATAATTCTCGGATAAACAGGGTTCCTGATGCCGGGAAGATCATTGATGGTCTTCAGATAATGCATAACGGCATAAAGGTTCTTGCGAAAAGCTATTACGGGAAAGGAGGGGGTAGTTGGCTTTCATCAAACGGGGGGTGTCATGAGCCACAAGAGGAAGCGGTGTTCGATGCCGTCGTGAATTCTCTGCCTGCCGGCTCGATGATGATCGAGTTGGGCGCTTATTGGGGCTTCTATTCTCTTTGGTTCTCCAAGGTGGTTCCATCCTCCAAAGTGTTTCTTGTTGAACCCATGTTGGAAAACTTGCAGATGGGCAGAGAAAACTTCGAGATCAATAGGATGAGCGCTGACTTTACTCGGGCGTTTGTGGGGCGTGAGCAATCTGTTGGCGCTGACGGAGTCGAGATTATCAGCGTCGACGGGTATGTTGCCAAAAAGAATCTGAAACACATCGCTATCCTGCATTCCGATATTCAAGGGTATGAGCTGGAGATGCTCGAAGGAGCAAGGGCCTTCTATCAGCCAAGGGGGTGGATTATGTGTTTATCTCCACCCATAGCATGGAGCTGCATTACAAATGCCGCGACTTCTTGGATCAGTTCGGCTACAAGATACTTGTCAGTGTCGACACAGAACAGACCTATTCATTTGATGGAATTCTGGTTGCCTGTAGTCCTGAGATCACCCCCCCAAATTTTGTGCATCCTTCCATCAAAGGAGAATCAAGCAAACCAGCCCTCTAAGTTAACCATGCCTGTCACTGCTCCCAAAATTGTCGTCGTCGGAACCGGTTATGTCGGCCTGCCAGCCGCCCTCATGTGGGCGCGTGCGGGGCTTAGTGTCGTCGGTGTGGATATCAATGAGAACGTCGTCCGCGCTATCAATGAGCGCACGATGACCATCAAGGAGGAGGAACTGCACGAGCTGATGAAGCACCCGGTGGTACAGGAAAATCTGAGTGCCAGCACCTCGCCCTGTGAAGGGGATGTCTTCGTCGTCGCCGTTCCCACACCGGTCGATCATGCGCGAAAAACGGCTGATCTGGCCTTTGTGGAATCGGCAGTCGAGTCCTTCTGCCCGTTTTTGAAAAAGGGGAATCTCGTCATCATCGAGAGCACCATTCCGCCGCGGACCTGCCGGGATGTGGTGAAGCCGATAATTGAAAAAAGCACGGGCTTGAAGGTCCCTGAGGACATCCAACTGGCCCATTGCCCCGAGCGCATCCTGCCGGGTGACATCTTCCGCGAGATCGTGGAGAACGACCGCCTCATCGGCGGCATGGACGAGGCGTCCACCCAGGCTGCGGCTGATGTTTATGCCACTTTTGTCAAAGGGGCGCTCCATCACACCGATGACATCTCCGCCGAACTCTCGAAGCTCATGGAGAACACCTATCGGGATGTGAACATCGCGCTGGCGAACGAGCTGGCCGCCATTTGTGAAAATTTGGGAGCTGACCCGCGTCAGGTGATTGGTTTCGCCAACAAGCACCCGCGTGTGAAGATCCTGAATCCAGGCATCGGCGTGGGCGGCCACTGTATCCCGGTGGACCCGTGGTTCCTGCGCGAGATCGCCCCTTACGATTCGCGCCTCATCAGCACTGCTCGTCTCATCAATGACGAGATGCCCCTTCGTGTGGCCGGGAAGATCCGCCGAGCGGTGCGTGACATCCCGCAGCCGCGCATCGTGCTCGTGGGAGCCACTTATAAGCGTGACTGGGAAGATCAGCGTGAAAGCCCCGCGCCTGAAGTGGCCGCGCAGCTTGAGCGTGACGGTTACGATTTCGTGCATCTCGATCCGCTGGTGCCCGGCAAGGAATACAGCACGCTCGCCGAAGCGGCGAAGGGGGCCGATCTCATCGCTGTGCTCGTTCCTCACACACGCGTCGTCGAGGAGCTTCGTTCGCAGGACAAGGCCATCCGCGCGGCGATGCGCACGCCGCGCATCGAGTTTTATGAGAAGTAATCCTTTTCAGTTCCTATCAGTTCCACCCACCCAACCCAGATCATGAGTCAAAACATCCTCGTCACCGGCGGCACTGGCGCAGTCGGCACCTTCCTTGTCAAAGAACTCCGCTCCCGTGGTCACAATGTCTTCGTGGCCGATATGAAGCACCACAACGATCCGAACTACGCCCGGTGCGACGTCGGCGAGTTCCGCCAGGTGGAGAACCTGTGGCGCGGCGGCGGCTGGAGTCATGGCTATTGCAACAAGCCCCGCTCCTTTGATGTCGTCTATCACCTCGCGGCCGAGTTTGGCCGCTGGAACGGGGAGGACTACTACGAGCAGGTCTGGCGCAGCAATGCCGTGGGCACCAAGAACATCCTGCGCATGCAGGAGCGTGAAGGCTTCAAGGCGGTGTACTTCTCCTCCTCCGAGGTGTATGGTGACTTTGAAGGCGTGATGAGCGAGGACGTGATGGACAAGCACGAGATCCGCCAGATGAACGACTATGCCCTCTCCAAGTGGGTGAACGAGCAGCAGGTCATGAACAGCGCTACCCAGTTCAACACTCAAAGCGTGCGTGTGCGCCTCTTCAACACCTACGGTCCCGGCGAGCCTTACAGCAAGTACCGCTCTGTCATCTGCCTCTTCTGCTACCGTCTGCTGCATGACATGCCGATCACCGTCTATCGCGGCTACAAGCGCACCAGCACCTACATCAGCGACATGGCCCGCACCCTGTCGAACATCAGCTCCAATTTCAAAGCTGGTGAGGTTTACAACATCGGTGGAGAGGACTTCCATGACATCGAGGAGGCCGCGGCGCTGGTTCTGAAGCACACGGGGCGTGAAAGCCGTCGGGCTGAACTCGTGAGCGTGAAGGACGAGGAGGTGCTCACCACCCGCGTGAAGCGCGTGGACTGCTCCAAGGCCAAACGCGATCTCGACTTGAAGACCACCGTGACTCTCGACGAAGGCATCAAGAACACCGTCGAGTGGATGCGTGATTTTTACCGATTGAAGTAATCTGAGGGCTCCCCTCTTGGCTGGATCGGGCTTCGTCTGGCCTGTATCGTAACGGAATGGTATGAGTCATAAGAAAGTGCTATTCATCCAGCCCTTCAGCGTGGGGGCAGTGGGAGGTGGTCCACAGATTCTGAAATCTGTGGTCAAAGACGCACCATGCGAAGTAACAAGCATCTGCACGGCGTTTTGTGAAAGGCTTCCCGAGCAGTCGCTGTGCCCGGAGTATTTGGTTCCGCTCAGGCCTCGCTTGGGTCGTTTAGACCGGACGAGGTTTGCCCATCTGGGAGGATATATGGAAGCCGCTTTTGTTCCCTTCTTCACAAGGCGTTTAAGTCGGCAGGTTCACTCACTTAGTCCTGATGCGGTCCATCTGGTTCCGCATTCATGGGGGGACTTTGTTGTCGCCCACCGCTTGGCCGTGAAGATGGGGGTTCCAGTTCATGTGAGCGTGCATGATGATCTTGGTTACACAGCGGCACGCCACCCCATGAAAAAGCGCATGATGAGGGAGCTCGGAGCATTGTGGCGTGGGGCTGCAACGCGGTTTGTTATCTGTGAAGAAATGGGCCAGGAGTACAACCAGCGCTACGGGTTCCGGCCCTATTTAATTCATACCGACGGTGTGAGTGAAGCTGCTGCGACCGCATACTTGCCGCCTGCGAAAGATATTCGTGTATATTTCATGGGCATGATGAATCAACCCTATGTCGCTAATGTTCGGGTTTTGGAGCAAGCGCTTGAGATTGTCCGGTCCACCGGACGCTTCAATCCATCCCTGACCTTGCGGACGCAGGGGTTGGCATCCGGGCACCCGTTGACAACCATCTTGCCATTCGCCTCGAAGGAAGTTGTGGAACGAGAAATGGCGGATCAACATCTTTTGTATCTCCCTCTGCCATTTGGCAAAGAGTTCCGGGCATTGGGGCAGCTCGGATTTTCGACCAAGATGATCAGTTACCTGGCGTCAGGAATGCCAATCATGTACCATGGTCCAGACTACACGGCGGCAGGCAGGTATCTGGAGCGAAACGAGGGTGCGCTGTGCATCCATACGAACGATGCAGCTGCGATGGCTGAGCAGTTGTTGCAGGTGCTCAGCGAACCGATGGAACTTGCACGGCTGGCATCGCGAGGGGTTACACTGGCAAATCGAGATTTTAACTCCCACGCCCTCAAGCAGAGGTTTTGGGGCGCTGTCTTGTCGGACGAGCTGTTGACTCGATCTTCATCAAGCCAATGATGACTTCAACCATTTCCTGTATCATCCCGACTTTCAACCGGCGGCAGGTTTTGGTGCGCACGGTTGAGATGCTGCTGGATCAAACGTCTCCGGCGCGTGACATCGTGGTGGTGGACCAGTCCACGGACATTCCGCCGGATGTAGGGGCGAAGCTGAAAGCCTGGCATGAGGCAGGGCAGATCAAATGGGTGAGGCAGGAGGGCCGAACGCTTCGATGGCGCGGAATCGCGGTGCGTTGGAGTCGGCGGGAGAGGTGATCGTGTTTCTGGATGATGACATCGAGGTGGAGCGGGACTTTGTGGCGTCGTATCAGGCGGCGTTTGCTAATCCCGAGGTTCGAGCGACTTCCGGGCTGGTGCTGGAAGGTGAGCGCGAGACCGTGAGCATGCGTGATCCTCGTGCGGACGATGCGGATTACGGCTGGATGTTCTGCAAAAGGAACTACGACAAGCCTTTCACCGGCTGCTTCGTGATGGCAGGTAACATGGGCGTGCGGCGGGTGGATTTTTTGGCGGTGGGCGGGATGGACGAGCACTTCATGAAGGGGGCTTTCCGTGAGGAGGCGGATTTCGCGATGCGCTGGCGCAAAAGCGGCCGCGTGGTGCATTACCGACCGGATTTGAAGCTCTACCACCTCGGCGGAGCCGGCGTGGCGTATGGTGGCGCACGGCATTGGACGCAGAAGACCATCTGGATGGGCTGGCATCACTACTTCGGTTCGTGGTATTTCCTGATCAATCACTGCACTTGGCGGTCACTGCCCCATTTGCTGGCAGTGGACCTCCGCTCCGCCGGAGTCAACAAGCGCAACCTGCGCAAGCCGTGGGTGATTCCTTTTCATCTGTGCCGCTGGCTTTCGGCGCTGCCTGCGGCGGTGCTGGCCCGGCTGGAGGGACCGCGCCTGATCCAGCGCCATCTGGATGGAGAGGCCCCCTCTTGATGAAGGTGGCCTATTTTCTCTCCCACCCGATCCAGTATCAGACACCGATGCTGCGGGAGTTTGTGGCGGCAGGTCTGGATGTGGTCACGGTCTATGGGGATGTCTCCACGGCGGGCGCTTACTTTGATCGAGATTACCAGCAGGTCATTTCTTGGGAGAAGCCACTTCTGGAAGGCTATCCCCACGAGGTTCTGGAGGCACCGACCTGGGAAAACTGGCCCTGGGCATGGAAAAAAGTGGCGGAGGTGTGGCTGAAGCGCTGCCGACCGAATGTGGTGTGGGTGCATGGTTGGGGAACAGCCTTCGCTTTGGGCGCACTGATGGCGGCGCATGCCTGCGGGGTGCCGATTCTACTGCGCGGGGAGACGCATCTGCGTTGTCTGAAGCCCGGCATTTTGTGGCACTGGCTGCACCGTGCCGTGCTCTCGCGTGTGTTCACGCAGGTGGATCAGTTTCTGGCGATTGGATCGGCGAATCGCGAGTTCTATCGCAGTTACGGCGTGGCGGAGGATCGCATCTCGCTGGTGCCGTATGTGACGGACAACGAGCACTTTCAGCGTGCCTGCCTAGCCGCTGCGGCGGGACGCGAGGAGTTTCGCCGCTCGCTTGGCCTTGAGCAGGGCCGTCCGGTGTTGCTTTTCATCGGCCGTCTGAGCTGGGAAAAGAATCTCCCGACTCTCTTTGAGGCGATGCGGCTGCTTCAGCAGGAACTGCCGCAGGAATCTCGCCCCATCTTGCTCATCGGCGGGGAGGGACCGTTCTCGAAAGAGATCCGTGCGTTGGCGGCGGAGCGGGCAGGGGAGGATGTGCGCTTCCTCGGCTTCACGCAGCAGTCCCGGCTTCCTGCTTTGTTCGATGTGAGCGATGCGCTGGTTCTCCCATCCAGCATCGAGCCGTGGGGCATGGTGGTGAACGAGGCGATGAATGCGGGCCTGCCGTTGATCTTGAGTGATCGAGTTGGCTCATGGGATGATCTGCTACGTCACGGCGAGAATGGCGTGGTGTTTGAAACTATGAACCCGCGTTCCCTGGCGGATGCGATCCGCCGTGTGACGGGTGATCCTGCTTTCGCGGAACGGGCAGGTCGAGCAAGCCTGCGCTGTGTGAATCAGTGGGGTCCCGCCTTTGCGGCACAAGGCCTGCGGGAGGCTCTGGAGAAGGTGGATCAAAGGCGCGGCGGCGTGAATGCCTCGGTATGGTCTGCACCGGCACGCCGCTCCGGTATCGAACTGGCCTACATCGGGGTGCATGAGGTGTTCCAGCTCGCCATCGCGGCGCAGGAGATGGGTGAGCTTCGCGGGTTGCAATGCTCGGTCATTGATGGGCCTGGTAAACTCGGACGATTGGCCTCGCGCTTCATACGGCTGCCCTCCGCTCATCCTCTAGGCTGCGAGATTTTGCCGCCGGAAAAAACCATCGAACTGTCGCTGCCGCTGGCTTCCCTGCGGCTGGCAGGCTGGGCTCGTGGTGCCAAGGTGGACCCGACACGCTTTCATTCTTTTTTCGAGCATCTGGCGGCCCGCAGGCTAGCTCATTCGGACGCAGGCATCGTCGTGGGAGCGGAGACCTGCTCCCGCAGTTGGTTTGAGGCGGCGAAACGACGCGGCATGAAGTGCGTGCTGGATGCCCATGGCATTCCCGCACCCTTTTTGGATGCGGCGAGAAGGCGTGGCGCGGAGGAATTTGGCCTCCCGGTTCAGCAGCCCTGTGACAGTCCTGAAATGACCTGGCATAAGCAGCAGGAACGAAATCTGGCCGATGTGATCCTGCTCTGCTCCGAGATGCAGAAGGAGGCTTATGCCAGCATCGGCGAGGATGTCTCCCGCATGCGCCCGGTGCCGCTGTGGCTGGATACGAGCTTCTGGTTTGAATCAAAACCGCGTCCTCCAGCCGTACTGCCTCTGCGGATAATGTTTGCGGGCACGGCCACGCTGGCGAAGGGTATTCCGTATCTTTTGAAGGCGCTGGAGCAGACGGGTGATGCGGTGCATCTCTCCATCGTGGGGCCGTTGGCCGGTGAAATCCGCCATCTGGCGGAGCCGGTTCAAAAATGGCTCACCGTGCTGCCCTACAAATCCCGTGAGGAACTGCGGGATTTTTACGCCACGCAGCATCTGCTGGTGCTGCCTTCACTGGGAGATTCCTTCGGCTTTGTGGCCCTGGAGGCGATGGCCTGCGGCCTACCGGTGATTTTGACGAATCACTGTGGAGCTCCCGTGCCGCATCCTTCGTGGCGGGTGCCGACGCATGATGCGCAAGCGCTGGCGGACCGCCTCATGTGGTATGCTGCCGATGCTGCCCGCGTGGATGAGGATAGCCGCATAGCGCGTGCCTTTGCCGCGCAGTTTCCGCCTTCCGAATACCGCCGGAAGGTGCGGGAGATTTATGAGGAGCTACTGGCTGCCTGAGCCTGCACCTATAACTATGCGCATCTTGATACGCACACGTCCTTTTTACCCGAGCATCGGCGGCTTGGAGGCTGTGATGCAGATGCTGGCGGAGGAATTCGCCCGCGCCGGGCATGCGGTGACGGTGGTGACGGCCTCACGGAATGACAAACCCGATGCATTTCCTTTCCAGGTGCTCCGCCAGCCATCCCTGGGCCGGCTTTTAGAGGCGCATCGTGAGGCGGATGTGGTGATTTTTGGCAACATCAGCCTGTGGTGGTTTTTAACGCTGTGTCTCTGCCCGCGACCTTGGGTAGCCACGCATCACGGCTGGTATTTTGACACGGGAAAGCCGGTGAAGTGGATGGACCGCCTCAAG
Source organism: Verrucomicrobiaceae bacterium (assembly GCA_016713035.1). Lineage (NCBI taxonomy): Bacteria > Pseudomonadati > Verrucomicrobiota > Verrucomicrobiia > Verrucomicrobiales > Verrucomicrobiaceae > Verrucomicrobiaceae bacterium. The sequence continues at coordinate 874,392 of JADJPW010000001.1, read as the reverse complement.
GTGGCGCTCACAGGCCTGGCCAACGCGAATGTTTCCGTCAGCGCGGCGGTGAACCGCTTTCTCGGCCATCCCGGCATCGTCATTCCCAATCCCTTCGACCACGAAACCTTCCGCCTGATGCCCGACGTGTCGCGTGATCGAGATCTCTTCCTGGGGCGGTTGGTGTCCGACAAAGGTGCGGACGTGCTCGTCGAGGCATTGGCCTTGCTGAAGCACAAAGGTCTTCGTCCTAGCTTGACCATGATCGGGAGCGGCCCCGAACTCGAACATTTGCAAAAACAAGCTGCCAGCCTTGGCGTGGAAGATCAGATCGACTTCACCGGCCCTCTGCGTGGCGAGGAACTGGCTCGCTCGCTCAATGCCCATCGTATCATGGTGATTCCTTCCCGATGTTCAGAAGGCTTCGGTCTTGTGGTGATTGAGGAATCGCGTGTGGTTGTGTCCCAATTGCTTTTTCTAGAGGTGGATTACCCGAGGCCGTTGGCGAGTGCGGACTGGTCTGCAATTCAGTAGAGACTGAAGGATTGGCCGATGGAATAGAATTGCTCATGCGAGATTCTGATCTCTTGCTGAACTTCCAAGAGCATGCAGCAAAACACCTGAGCCGATTTCACAAAAAAGAATTCGCCCAAGCATATTTATCATTGATCCAAAATTTGGTGAAATAGACTCATCACACATGCAAATACAACCGACCACACTTGTTAAACTACTTCGTGTCTTGCTGCCACGCTCGTTTCGAAATGCTGTTCGCAGGCCTCAAATCACATTGCGAAGACTTGTTGATAAAGCCCGGCATTCTATGGGGGTAATATCAGACGTGGAGGTCATGAAGGGATGGAAGGTTCGGTGTCACCCAATTTGTCGTTCCGAGTTTTCCGTTTTTCAAAATGACCCAGAACAAGCGGCAGAAATGAAATGCTTTGCCGATCACGCGACACGAAACATGCAGTTTTTGGATGTCGGGACCCATTGGGGAGTTTTCACACTCGCCGCTATTCATTACGGTGGAAAAGGGGTTCGCGTTGTTGGAATTGAGGCTTCAAGTGATGCGGTGGCTGTGTACAAAGAAAACTTACAATTAAATAATGTGGTAAGCCAGGTTGATATAATTAACGCAGCCTGTGGTGAGTCAGTTGGCGAGCTTAAAATGCTAACCACTGGAGCCGGCGGTGCAGATTATTTGGTCGTGCCTGCGGGTGAGCGTTTTGACACGGTTACAGTCCCCCAGGTTACAATTGATTCTACCGTGGTAAGTGCAGGGTTTAAGCCCACTCACGTTAAAATAGATGTCGAAGGTTTTGAAGAGGAGGTTCTCCGCGGGGCATTCCAAACACTGCGAAACTTCAAGCCAACAGTGTTTCTCGAACTGCATGGATTGCTGATAAATAATCGCGGAAAGAGACCGCAAAACGTGCTTGGACTGTTGCGCGAAGCCGGCTACAGCAAGTGGCTGAATCTCGACAACCAAGTCATAACCACAGAGGAACTGGAGGCTTGTGGTTACAACGCTAGGTTTATTGCGATCAATCCAGTCGGCTGAGTGTAGCACGATGCCCCGCATCCTTCTTTCCCATGTCACCGGCAACGTCAACAGCAGGCAGGCTGCCTGGAGTCTGGCGGAGCACGGCTGGCTGGAGGCCTTTCATACCACGCTGGCCTGGAAACCTCCGCCCACGCTGGAGAAGATGCTCCCGCGTGGTCTTCGTGAAACACTTTCTAAGCGGCGGCTTCCTCCAATGGTGGCCGGCCGCGTGTGTAGCCATCCTTTATGGGAGGTGCTCCGATTGATGTGCCGTACGCTGGGCAAGGGAAACTGGCTGGGCATGGACCAGGTGGCGGAGCGATTCGATCAAGCCGTGGCGGAGGATTTGAGCCGCCGCTCGGGTGTAACGGCAGTTTACGCCTACATGGACACGGCTCGCATCACCTTTGAAGCAGCTCGGGCGAGGGGTGTGAAGACGATCTACGAACTCCCCACACCTTACTGGCGGGCTACCCGCGAGATCATCGAACGCGAAAAATGGCGCTACCCAGACTGGGCGGTCACCTTGCCTGAAATGAACCCAGACTCACCGAAAATGCGCTCGCGTGATGCCGAACTAGCTCTGGCGGATGTGGTGATCGTTCCCAGTGCCTTCGTGCGGGATAGTCTGGCCCTCGCGCCTCAACCGCCGCGTGACATTCGTGTGGTGCCCTACGGCTGTCCGGAGCCGGATGTGGCAGCCGCTCACCGGCACGACGCAACCAAACCGCTCAAGCTTCTCTATGTGGGAACTCTGGGGCAGGGAAAGGGGTTGGCGGATCTCGATGCCAGCCTGCGGCTTCTCAAGTTTCCGGTCGATCTAACTCTCATCGGCAGCCCTCAGGATGGAACATACTGTGCGGCTCTGAATTCCATGCTGAGCCGCCACCGCTGGCTCTCTGGGCTTTCACGCGAGCAGGTGATGGCTGAGATGCGCAAGCATGACCTGCTGGTGCTGCCCACGCACTACGAAGGCATGGCCTTGGTGATCGGTGAGGCACTTTCATGCGGGCTGCCAGTGATCACGACCACCAAAGCAGGGGCGGAGCCTTTGATCGAATCTCAGAACAGTGGTTTTATCCTGCCCGAAGGTGACATCAAGGCGCTGGCTTCCCAAATTGGGGTTTTGCACAATCAACGGGATATGATAGCATCATCCAGTCGAAGCGCCTTGGTCACTGCCAAAGAAAACAGCTGGGGTCTCTACCGCAACCAGTTCAGCCGCATCATTTCCATATAGGCTTCCTGAATTCACTCTCATGCTCTCAAGGATCATCAAAGACAGCCTCGGCAGTTTTCCCCGCGTCTATGACTTGGTGAAAGTGAAAATAGAGTGCTCCACACAGAATTCCAACTTCTAAGCGACTTTTTCCGTCTCTGACTTTTATATTATGGGCAAACTAAGTTTAGAAATGATGATCCTGGCTGCGGGTTGCAGCCTCCTTCTTAGCTACATGCTAGCCTCTTTCAGCTGGCGGAGAGCGGTTCATCTCGCTTTCATCATGGCTCTGTTTGAAGGTGCGATTCGCAAATGGCTGCTGCCTGCTGCCTCGGAACTCGTCTATTTCGGTAAGGACATCATTCTCTTCGGGGCTTACCTGAAATTCTACTTCAATCCGGATTTTGATCTGAAGGGGTATTATTTAAAGACACCGGCGATGCTGGTGTCTTCAGCCTGCTTGATGCTGATCATGGTCGGGGCGCTGAATCCAAACATTGGTTCGATGGTGCTGGCTGTGTATGGAGTGAAAATCTATCTGTGGTATGTGCCCCTGGCCTTCATGATGCCGTATCTTTTTCATGCGAGACAGGAACTGACCCGGGTACTATTCTGGTATTGCATGATCTCCATCCCGATCTGCCTTCTGGGCGCGGCACAGTTCTTTGCAGGACCGAGTTCCCCTCTGAACTGCTATGTGCAAACTGCCATGATGGACAGCGGGCAGGTCGCGACTTTTGGAACTGGGTCTGAGCGAGCCCGAATCACCGGCACCTTCTCTTTCATCACGGGACACACCACATTTGTGATCCTTTTCTTTGGCCTGACGATGGCTCTCACCGGGATCACGGACAAGAGGAAATGGATACTGCTGCTGGTCAACCTGCCGCTGCTGGCTGCCAACGCGCTTATGTCGGGGTCGCGAGGGGCGGTTTACGGTGATTTTGTTCACCCTCATCTTTGTGGCCATGACCACCATCACCCGCGTGGGGAAAACCGAGAAAGGAGGAAGTGGTGCGCTGGGCTATCTTCTCGCAGGTATCGCGGTCGTAGCCTTGGTGGCGAATATTTTCTTCAAAGATGCGCTCAACGAATTTGAAGGCAGACGTAGGACGGCCAACGACACGACTGCCTCCCGTCTTTACACTCCTCTCTGGTCGATCCAGCAGGCTTCCAAAGACGCCGGCCTGGCAGGGTATGGCATCGGGATGTCTCACCCAGGGGTGGAGGCAATGCGAAATCGACTCAAGATCCCAAAGCCCAAGTCGAGATGTCCGGTCTATGACTCGGAGACAGGTCAGGTGCTGGCGGAACTGGGCTGGGCTGGATTCTTGACGTGGTATACCCTGCGGATTTGGATCTTCTGGTCCACCTGGCTAGCCTACAAGCGTGCGGCCCCTTCGGTATTAAAGGCCTTGTTCCTCGCCTGCTTCTGTTTCCAAGGAATTCATCTCACTGCTGGGGTTGTCCTGAACCACTTTGCCAACATGCTTGTTTTCGCCGCCTGGGGACTGTGCATGATCCCCAATCTCGTACGAATCGGTCGGCCGGGCGGGCAGCCGATTTCTCGACGAATGCCGGCCCCCCACGCGCGGGTCTCAGCCTGAGCCCTGGGGCTTCACGCCACCATCGTGGGGGGGCTCCTTGTTCCCTGTGACTGTCATTCCACTCACGGTCATCATTCCTGCGCACCGTCGGGTGCGGAAGCTGCTTCATACCCTGGAAGTGGTATTTGGCTGCTCCCCGGTTCCTGACGAGGTGGTGGTACATATTGATGGGGGCTGCCAGGAAGTCATGAATGAGGTTTCGGGTTTGTTTCCGCAGGTGAAGCTCCTGGCGAGCGCGTCTTTGTTGGGACCTGGAGGATCTAGGGACCGCATGATTCGGGTGGCAAAGCACGAGTGGGTGGTGACCTTTGATGATGACTCGTTTCCGGAGAGTCCCGGTTTCTTCGCCCGTGTGATGGCCGACATCGAAAAGTTTCCTGAGGCAGCAGTGCTGAGCTGGGATACCCTATCTGATGAAAAAGCGGCGGCGGGGTTTCATCATATCGCGGTATTCTCGGGCTGCGGGAGTGTGTTTAACCGCCCGTGGTATCTGCGGACGAAAGGTTTTGTGTCGCGGGTGGTGGCTTACGGGTTCGAGGAAGTGGATGTGAGCCTTCAATTGCACTGCCTTGGGGGGCGGGTGATTTATGATCCTTGCCTTCGCGTGGTTCACGATCATCCGATGCCGGAAACGCTGCCTCGGCAAATCGTGGCCGGGGCTATCTTGAACGCTTTTTTGTTCCCGCTGTGCCGATATCCCCTTCTTTTGCTGCCTTGGGCCGCCTTGACTGGGCTGCGCTACGCCATCCGAGTGCTGCTCAAGGGGGAAGCAGGTGCAGTGTGGCTAGCGTTGCGCCAGCTACCCGCAGAGGTTTGGAACATTTTGCGACTCAGGACACCGCTGCCTTTGACGGGGGTGCTTGGCTGGCTGAAACTGCGCCGTCACCCGCAGGCACTTGGCTTGAAGACTGACTTGCCGAGATGAAATCTGCCCCAACCGCCTCCAGACTGCCTGAAACACCTCCTTCGAAGCGGTGGCGTTCCTTGCTTGCCCGCCTCATTTATCCCTATGGAGCAGTGCGCCGGGTGCTTTTCGGCCCTGCTGCGGGCACGAGATTTCATGTGGCTCCCGGTATGGGGCTGATGTACGCGCTAGGGGCAGATCATCGTCGTGCACTGTCCTTGCTTTCAGACCATCTGCCAGAAGGTGGTGTCTTTTATGACATCGGTGCCAATCAGGGGCAGTTTTCGATCGGGCTTGCTCCAAGGGTCGGAAGCAAGGGAATGGTCCTGGCGGTGGAGCCTCTTCCCGAAAACCAATGCGCCTTGGCCGCAAATCTGGCACTGGGAGACTACCCGCAAGTACAAATGGTCAAGGCGGCCATCAGCGCCTCAGGCGGACTACGAAGCTTCTCTTTCGACACCACGCGCGCCACCATGGGTACCTTTGCCGAGTCTGCGGTGAAGCTCGATTGTGGATCATCCGCTAGTTTGACCGTTGAAACGATGCCCCTGGATGAACTGGCAGCTAGTCATGGAAGAATGCCAAACTGCATCAAAATTGATGTGGAAGGAGCTGCGGACGAGGTGCTCGCCGGGGCCTCTGGAGTCCTTGAAGCTGCACGCCCTTTTCTAATGGTGGAACTGCATATCTCCGACCAACATGACCGTGAAAGGCGAGTCTTGATGAGTCTTGCCGAAAGGCTCGATTACTCGATTTCGATGTTTGACGGCCTACCTGTCAGTGCGGCACGGCCTCCCGGAGAGTACCAAGCATGGTGCGTCCCCCTTCACCGATGAAAAAGCTACTTATCCTTCGTAACCAATCAATATCCACCCAACCATGAAGCGTGCGCTCATCACGGGCATCACCGGGCAAGACGGCTCCTATCTAACAGAGTATCTGCTCGGTCTGGGCTACGAGGTGCATGGTCTGATGAGGCAGACCGGCTTGGAGCAGATCAAAGGCAGCACCCAATTCGGTGCACCAGAGGATCTCTACGAGCGCTGTGTGCTCCACCCCATCAGCCTGGATAACTTTCCGGGCCTTTACCGGCTTGTGTCACGCTGGCGGTTTGACGAGTGCTATCATCTGGCGGCAGCCTCTTTCGTGGGAGAAACGCTGGCGGATGGTTATCAAACCATTCAAACTAACATCGCTGGAACTCATTATCTGCTGGCTGCGCTGTGTGAATTTCAAAAGTCATGCCGGTTTTATTTCGCGGGCACCAGCGAGATGTTTGGCAGGCCTGGCACGGCTCCACAAAAGGAGGACACACCTTTCATGCCGCGCAGCGCCTACGGGATCAGCAAACTGGCTGCCTATCATCTGGTGCGGAACTACCGCGAAACTCAGGGGATGTTCTGTTGTTCCGGCATCCTCTACAACCACGAAAGCCCCCGGCGTAGACCCAAGTTGTGACCCGCAAGATCACCATGGCCGCCGCCCGCATCGCTCACGGACGCCAAGATCGTTTGGAGTTAGGAAATCTGGACGCCAGACGTGACTGGGGCTGGACGCAACAGATTATGTGCGGGCCATGCATGCCATGCTCACCCATGCTTCCCCGGACGATTATGTGGTAGCGACTGGCGAGCTGCACAGCGTCAGAGAGATTTGTGAAATTGCATTTGAGCGGGCTGGACTCGACTGGAAGAAGTATGTGGTGGTGAATCCGATGTTCCAGCGCCTCGAAGAGCCAGTTCCGCTTCAAGGGGATAGCTCAAAAATTCATCGTGTGATCGGATGGAAACAAGAGACGCAATTCGCTGATATGATCTCGGCGATGGTGGACGCGGATATGACACGCATTTGATATTACATGCATAAACCACTGAGAACCATTCATGTCTGGGCTCCAGGCATTCGGGAAGGAACCGGGGGCATTCAGGCGTTCTGCCGTACCCTCGTGATGGCGCTGAAGCAGGGGTTTCCTGACTGCGACCTTCATGTGCTCCTGAAAAATGATGACGTGGATTCAACAGATCCGTTGATGGATATGGGCGTGCGCTTCTCCTCTGTGGCCGCTGTGCCCATCTTTTTGCGTACTGCGGCATTCGCGGCGAAAGGCTTCGCTATGGGGATTACTGAACGGCCGGTTTGTGTCTTGGGTGCCCATTTGCACTTTCTTCCTGCCATCCAGGCTCTCCGGTCGCTGATTGGCACCAAGTATGCTGGTTTTCTCTATGGCATCGAAGCATGGAACGTGACCTCGAGGCACCGTATCCGCGCCATGTGTGCTGCGGACGCTCTAGCGGCGATTAGTGGATTCACGCGTGATCATGTGGTACGCCATCACGGGGTGGAGCCACGCCTGTGCAAGCTTGTACCCTGCACGTTTGATGTCGAACGTTTTGCCATTGGGGAAAAGCCGAAGGATCTCATGGAGAAGTATGGCTTCAAACCGCATCATCCGGTTTTGTTGACTGTGAGTCGCCTAGCACTCTCCGAACGTTATAAGGGGCATCGGCAGGTTTTTGTGGCGATGAGGCGGATACTGGAACGTCACCCAGATGCTGTTTACGTCGTGGCGGGACAGGGAGATGATCTTGTACGTCTCAAAGACGAGGCTGAGGTGATGGGCTTGGGTGAAAATGTGAAATTCATCGGTCATGTGCCAGTCGCGGAGTTACCGGCCCTTTACCGTATGTGTGACCTATTTGTGATGCCCAGCTCACAAGAGGGCTTTGGGATCGTGTTCTTGGAGGCCATGGCAACTGGAAAGCCTGTCATCGCTGGCAATGTCGATGGCTCCGTGGATGCGTTGGATCATGGTCGTTTAGGCGCTTTGGTTGATCCTAACTATCCCTTGAAGATCGCAGAGACCGCGTGCCAGATATTGGAACGCACTTACCCCAATCCACTCATATTCCAGCCTGAGAGCACTCCGAGAGGCCGTTCGTGAACAGTTTGGGTATGCCCGGGTAAGTCGCCTGTTTGCTGATTTTGTACGTCCACTGGTGGAAAATGGTGTGGACTCGGGAAGTGCTGTTTTTGCCAGCGGGGACGATGTGGCAGCCTCCAGGCAGCCGGAACAGCGCCGGGGATTGCGAATCGCCGTGCTGACGCATCTCACATCCCCGTATCAGGTGGAGTTCTTCAACGCGATCAACGCGTCTGGACTATGCAGTCTAGATGTCGTCTATCTCACCAGCAATGATCGATCCAGGCAATGGGCCAAGCCTGCGCTGTCTCATGCGCACATGATAGTGGATGAGACACCTGAACTGTCGAAAAGTGCTATGGCAGTGCTGATGGCAGCGGATGTCGCAGTCTTTAATTATTACACATCCTTTCGCGTTGAGAGCCATCCGCAAACGCGCTGCAGCTGGAATGCCGTGGGTGTTTTGGGGAGAGCGGCCGGGATTCATGCACCTGGGGCTCATCGGCAGGCTTCAAAGAAGACTCCTGCTATCTCCTTTGCATGCCTGCCCTGCGCCAATCTGGGGTGTGGGCAAGTTCGGTGTGGAAGGCTACCTGAGTGAGTTTGGTCCCGAACATGAGTATTTTGACATTCCCTACTTCTCGGATCTGAGCCGGTTTGTTTGCGAAAAAAGAGAAAAGCCTCAGGGGAAACAATTCTTGTTTTGTGGTGCTATGATCCCGCGCAAGGGAGTGATGGAGCTGGCTCGCGCATTCAGCCGTCTTGCCTCCAGCCACCCGGATGTCCGCCTGGTGCTGGTAGGAGATGGCCCCTTGGTTCCAAAATTGAAGGTTATCCTAGCTGACTGTGCTGGCCAGGTGGAGTGGGCAGGTTTCCAACCCTGGGGAAATTTACCCCAGTTTTACGCGGAGGCGGACATCTTCTGCTTTCCTTCCCACTATGACGGGTGGGGGCTTGCCGCGATCGAGGCGCTTGCCTCCGGCCTGCCAGTTATTTCGACCGATCAGACAGGGGCTGCATTGGAGTTTCTCAAAGAGGGCTCAAATGGTTGGCTGGTGCCGGGTGGCGATGAAGCCGCATTGCTTGCAGCTATGAAGCAAGCCGCGTCTCTGGATAGCTCGCAACTCGACGAAATGAGGCGGGCTGCGCGAGAGTCTGTGACAGATCATTCACTTGAATCGGGAGCTGTACGCTTCATTGAAGCAGCCCAGAGTGCAGTTTCGGCGTGGCGGAAGGCGCTACAATAAGGCGCTGTTTGCAGGTGACATAAATCCTGCTAAATCATTAAAAAAAATACACTAACGCGCCAATGTGCGGAATCGCCGGAATTATTCACTCGAAGACCTTACCCATCCCGATCGAGGATGAGTTGAGGAGCATGCAAAAGAGTCTTTTGCATCGTGGACCAGATGACCTGGGTATGTGGTTGTCTCCATCCAGAGAAGCGGGGTTTGTTCACACTCGTCTTTCCATTCTCGATTTGTCAGAGGCGGGCCACCAGCCAATGTCACTGTCAGATGTGCCATTGACCATTACGTTCAATGGCGAGATCTACAATTTCAGGGAGCTGCGAGCCTCTTTGGAAGCAAGAGGCATTGTTTTCCACACCCAGACGGATACTGAGGTGCTCCTACGCTTGTATCAGTGTCATGGCGAGGAAATGGTGCCCATGCTTCGTGGGATGTTCGCCTTTGCCATCTGGGACGAACAGTCAAAGACCGCCTTCCTAGCTCGTGATCCATTTGGCATAAAGCCGCTCTACTATCACGCTGGTGCAAATGGAACCTTGGTTTTCGCGTCTGAATTGCGTGCTCTTGCCCGTGGTCACCTCGTCAGTAGAGAGTTAGATCGCGGCGCGATGCTCCGCTACCTAAAATTGGGTTCGGTTTCCGAGCCTGGCACTCTTCTTCGTGATGTCAGATGTCTAGAGGCCGGGCATACTCTTTTCTGGCGGCGGGATGGCATGAAAATAAAGCGCTACTGGCATGTGAATTTCGACCCTGGTCCCATTGGTGCCAATGAGGCGGTGCATCTCTGCCGCGAGGCATTGCTGGATTCCATCAAGGCTCACTTTGTCAGTGATGTGCCTGTAGGCATCTTTTTGAGCGGAGGAATAGATTCGACGGTGCTCCTCGCACTGGCGGAAAAAATCGGGCATCGGGGGGTATCCACTTTTTCGATTGGTGTGGATGATCAGGTATTGGATGAAAGCGGGATCGCTGCGCGGACAGCCGCTCATTTTGGTGCTAGCCATCACGAGCTAGCCATGAACGGACAGTTCGCGGAGCAAAGTTTCGCCAGTTATTTGGATTCGATGGATCAGCCGAGCGTCGATGGGCTCAACACGTTCACCGTATCGGCTTTCGCCAGGCAGCACGGGATGAAAGTCGTGTTGTCCGGTTTGGGGGGATGAATTTTTCGGTGGTTATCCGAGCTTTCAGAAAATACCACGCCTGATGACCCTCGCGAAGGTGGCACATTGGGTGCCTGGCTTGTCATCTCTTTCCTCCAGGATCTTTCAAAATTCGCTGATGCCGTCACGCGTTCGCCGCTTGGGCGCGTTTCTTGGCGGAAAGCCGTCAGTATTCGAAGCTTACCGTGCCTTTCGTGGCATATTTTCCCAGCGTGAGGCGATGGCACTCGTTAGGGCGATCACGGGCAGCAGCGAGGCCATCGAGCCACCGCCGCCCTATGAAGTGTTTGATCTAACTGATGAGGCTGATGCGGTCAGTGCCTGCGAGGCCAGTTTCTACATGCGAAACCAGCTTCTGCGTGACAGTGACGTCATGAGCATGCGGCATGGTCTTGAATTGCGGGTTCCGTTTGTGGACAAAATGCTGTTTGAGTCGATCTCAAAGATCCCCTCCAGGTTCCGGGTTCAGGCCGGAAAACAGTTGCTGCTCGATGCGGTGCCAGAGGTGCCAGACTGGGTCAAGAACCAGCCGAAACGCGGTTTCATGTTCCCCTTTGATAAATGGCTGTCACAGCGCTGGGGGCATGAGTTCAAGGAAGCTGCCGCCGTATTGCACGGTGCAAATCCGCCATGGTATCAAATTTGGACGGTATTTATGCTCCAGCAGTGGCTCAAAAGCCTTTGAATACTCAGGATGCGAGTCTTGCATGTCATACCCAGTCTCGCAGCCTCTTATGGAGGGCCTGCTGCGGCCATGCCGGTGATGGCCCGAGGCCTAGCGGCTGCGGGTGTCGAGGTGCATGTGGCAACGATTGATGAAACCTTGCCGGAAGGCCATTCCTCGCAAGGTGCCGTGAGCGACAAGGAAGGCTTTCAGCGCCTCTCGTTTGGGCTCACTTGCCGTCCTTACCGGGTATCTGTTGCTCTTGGGAAATGGCTCGCTCGCCATGTAGTGGATTACGATTTAGTCCACGTTCATGGCGTGTTCACCTACTCGAGTTGGGCCGCATGTCGGGCTGCGGCAAAGGCACGGGTTCCTTTTGTGGTCCGCCCGCTTGGCATATTGAATCGTTGGGGCATGGAAAACCGGCGCCCGATGCTCAAAAAAATGTTCTTCCGGCTCTTCGAGAAACCTTTCTTTGATGTGGCGGCGGCCATGCATTTTACAAGCCTAGATGAGGCCGAGGATGTGGCACGCCTCGGCATTCGTTCCATGGCGGTGATCATTCCCCTTGGAATCGATCTGGCGGACTTTGAGTGCCTCCCCAGCCCGGCACTTTTTTTGGAAAGGTTTCCAGAAGCTGCCGCCGGATCGCGAATCGTTTTCATTTCCAGGGTGGACCGAAAAAAGGGGCTCGAGATGCTGATTCCGGCCTTCCGGGAGATTCAGAAGACGGTGACCGATGCTCGGCTGGTCATCGTGGGAGATGGCCCACCGCAGCTCATAGAGGAGCTACGCCGTTTGGCTGAGGTACATGGTGTGTCTGAGGCCATTACCTGGGCTGGATTCCTTAGTGGAGACCTGAAACTCTCGGCGCTGGCTGCTGCAAAGGTGTTCTGCCTTCCCTCGCATTCGGAGAACTTTGGAATGGCTCTGCTGGAGGCGATGGCTGCTGGACTGCCATGCGTTGCCACCGATAAAGTTGCTCTGGCAGTCTCTGCGGCCCGTGATGATGCGGTGAGCCTGATCCCGTGCAGTGCGGATGCCATAGCTCCGGATGTTTTAAGGTTGCTTTCAAGCCAGGAAGAAAGTGTAAAGCTTGGTCAGGCGGCCCGTGCATACGCTTGGTCACATCATGGCATGGCCGCTACCGGGGTAAGACTCAGAGAGCTTTACGAAACCATTATCCAGGGCCTTTGACGATGACGCTCAATCCCCCCCCAGTCCGATATGAGAGCGGATTACGCATCCTTTTAATAAATCAGTGCTTCCACCCTGATCATGTAGCCACTGCCCAACATCTCACGGATCTGGCATTGGAGTTGGTCAAGACAGGGCATCACGTCACCGCCGTGGCATCCAGTCGCGGTTATGATGATCCGACGCGGCGTTATCCTGTGCGAGAGAGGTGGAACGGTATCGACATTCGTCGCATCTGGACTCCAGGACTCGGCAAAAAGTCCAAACTGCACCGCCTCATCGACTTTGGCGTGTTTTGGCTGAACGCGGCCCGCATCCTTCTCTTCATGCCACGGCATGATGTGACGGTTTGCCTCACTTCACCGCCGCTGATCTCCACACTGGGCACGGTGGCGGCGAAGCTCAAAGGCGGTGAGGTGGTGCCGTGGGTGATGGACTTGAATCCAGATGAAGCGGTGGCGGCGGGCTGGCTCAAAGCGGGCGGGGTGGTGGAGCGCACGCTGACGTTCATCCAAAAATGGAGCTTCCGACAGGCGGCACGCATCATCGCGCTGGATCGCTTTATGGCGGAGCGGCTGATCCGCAAAGGAGTGCATGAGGAGGTCATTCACACGGATGCGCCCTGGTCTCACGATCAGGCCGTGCGTTTCGATGTGCCGGCGCGTGAGGCTTTTCGCGCCAAGCACGGCCTGGGCAGCAAATTTGTCGTCATGTACTCGGGGAATCACAGCCCATGCCATCCGCTCGATACGGTGCTGGCGGCTGCGCAGGCTCTGAAATGCGAGGATCACATCCACTTCCTCTTTGTCGGCGGTGGTAGCGAGTTTAAGAAGGTGCAGGCTTTTCAAAAAGAACAATCGCTGTCGAATATCACGACACTGCCTTATCAGCCGATGGAGGAGCTTTCAGGCTCGCTTTCTAGTGCGGATCTGCACCTAGTTGTGATGGGGGATCCGTTTGTTGGCATCGTACATCCCTGCAAAATTTACAACATCCTCACGCTTGGCATTCCCCTGTTGTTTGTGGGGCCGAAGCAGAGCCACGGGGGGGACATCGTGCGCCGATTGGCCGATCCTGCTTATGCCCGCCTAGCGCAGCATGGGGAAGTGGACCGCATCTTGGGGGAAATACGCTCCGCTGCTGCTCGTGGGCCGCAGCCGCCAAATGCTGCCGCTCAGGCCCTAGGAGCCGAATTTTCGCACTCCGTCCTGTGCCCACGTCTGGTCGAGATCATCGCCACGGCTGCCCGCTGACGAGCGAAGGAGTAAATTTTTCTCGAAAGCCTGTCAAAAGACGTTAGAGGCCATATTCCCACCACTTCCACATGAAAAAAGCGCTCATCACTGGCATTACTGGACAAGACGGCTCCTATCTGGCCGAACTCCTCCTCAAAAAAGGCTATGAAGTACACGGTATCATCCGCCGCTCTTCGAGTTTTAACACTGGGCGCATTGATCACATTTATCAGGACCCACATGTTGATGGTAGTCGTTTAAAGCTCCATTACGGCGACTTGGCCGATGCCGTGCACATGGTGAAGCTGCTTTATGAACTGAAGCCGGACGAAATCTATAATCTCGGGGCTCAGTCTCATGTGAAGGTCTCTTTCGACATCCCTGAATACACGGGTGATGTCGATGGGCTGGGGGCAGTGCGCATTTTGGAGTCCATTCGCGAGGCTGGATTGGTCAAAAACACACGTTTCTACCAAGCGTCCTCCTCAGAGATGTTCGGCAAGGTGCAGGAGGTGCCGCAGACCGAGAAGACGCCGTTTTGGCCGCGTTCACCATATGGTTGTGCCAAAGTTTATGCATACTGGCTCACGGTGAATTACCGGGAGAGCTACGGCCTGCATGCCAGCAATGGCATTCTCTTCAATCACGAGAGTCCTCGCCGTGGAGAGACTTTCGTGACTCGTAAGATCACGCGTGCAGCTACTCGCATTAAATTGGGCCTTCAGGACAAGCTCTATCTCGGCAACCTCGACGCGAAACGCGATTGGGGATTCGCGGGTGAGTATGTCGAAATGATGTGGCTCATGCTCCAGCAGGATCAGCCTGATGACTACGTCGTCGCCACCAATGAGACGCACAGTGTGCGGGAGTTCTGCCAAGAGACCTTCCAGCTTCTCGGCTTGGACTGGGAGAAGTACGTCGTGCATGACTCTCGCTATGAGCGGCCTGCTGAAGTGGAGCTACTCATCGGTGATCCAGCCAAAGCAAAGCGCCAACTCGGTTGGGAGCCCAAAGTCCGCTTCAAAGATCTTGTCAAAATCATGGTCGATTCCGATCTACAGATGGCGGAGCAGGAGGCGCGTGTGAAGGCGGCTCTTGCTAGTTCATAATGGAATGGACGAAAAGCGATGAAACTCTTCATCTCAGGTCATCAGGGCATGGTTGGGGCCGCACTTGTGCGGCGCTACCAGCAGGAGCCCGGCGTCGAAATCATCACCCGTAGTCGGAGTGAGCTCGATCTCGGAGATCAGGCTGCCGTGCATCGTTTCTATGCCGAAACGAGGCCTGATGCGGCGATTATTGCTGCGGGGAAGGTTGGCGGCATTCACGCCAATAGTACTTATCCTGCTGAGTTCCTTCAGCAAAACCTAGCCATCGCCACGAACTGCATTCATGGCGCTTGGAAGGCAGGTGTGAGCCGGTTGCTGTTCCTGGGCAGTTCTTGCATTTACCCGAAACTTGCGGCGCAGCCTATCCGTGAGGACAGTTTGCTCACTTCGGCTCTAGAACCGACGAATGAAGCCTATGCGATCGCTAAGATCGCGGGCGTGAAAATGGCCGAGTACTATCGGAAGCAGTATGGCGTGGTTTATCACGCTGCGATGCCCACAAACCTCTACGGCCCAGGTGATAACTACCACCCGCAGAATTCCCATGTCATGCCAGCCCTCATTCGCCGCTTCCATGAGGCGAAGCTGAACAAGCTGCCAGAGGTGACAGCATGGGGAAGTGGTAGTCCCTTGCGTGAGTTTATGCACGCTGATGATCTCGCAGATGCCTGCGCCTTTTTGATGGGAATCGAGAATCCGCCGGACCTTGTCAATATTGGTTTCGGCAGTGATATTAGTATCCGTGAGTTGGTTGAGCTCGTTGCAAATGTGACGGGCTACGAAGGGAAGATCGTCTGGGATGCACAAAAGCCAGATGGTACTCCGCGAAAGCTTTTGGACACCTCACTGCTGACTTCACTGGGTTGGAAAGCCCGCATTCCACTTCAAGCGGGACTCCAGAGCACCTACGCGGCTTTTCTTGAGGAATCGGCCAATGGCCGACTGCGTGGAGTGTGAGGTTTTCAATAACACTCTACAAGAGGATGCCAGTTCGGTCCTGAATGAGGGCCGTAATCGTCACCAAGGGTGATGTATCACTGGCTGGAGGTGCGGACTTCGACTTTTCGGAGGATGACTTCGTGTCCTTCTTCGCGTGAGTAGATGAATCCGGTGCGGGTAGTCTCGATGACGCGGGGCTTGGCTTTGCCGGGGAGGGAATCGACCACGGCGATACGCTTGCGCAGGTTTACATCGACTTCGGTGCCCTGAGCGACCTCGAATTCGCTGACGCCGTGCTGGAGGAGGATGTCCTCAAAGCTCTGACGTAAGGTGCGGAGCTGCGCGGCGACATCTGCACCACCCGCGACAGCGAGGTAGCGTGCCCCCAGGGCGTCGATAAGGTCGATGCGCTTGATAATGTCATTGGCAAACATGACGACGGTGCCTTCCTCCACAGCGAGGCCGCGGCGCATGATCTCATGTTTCTCCTCCAATTCATTGAGCTGGGAGCGGAGGCGCGATTCGATTTCCTGCCAGTGCTTGAGCTGGGCCTCTGCTTGTGACATGGCCGTGCGCTGAGATTCGAGGCGCTCCAGGGCGGCACGGGTCTGCTCTGTCTGGGTGAGCATGCGCTGCTCTGAGGCTGCGTGGTCGGTGATGCGTTTTTCCAGCTCCGCGATGCGCTTCTTCTGCTCCAATTCGTAGTTTTGAAGCGCGGCGGCTTGTTTCTGAATGGCCTCGCTAAATTGCTTAAACTCGGCCTCGGCAGCTTCGCGGTCTTTGCGAGCTTGCTCGGCACGGAGGGATTCACGGTTGAGGGCTTCTTGAGCGGCGTTGAGCTTCACCTGGATGGCTAGATCGTCCTCCGAGGCGCTGCGCAGAGCCTTGCTGACCTCGCTCTGGCGTGATTCTAGCTGGGCGACGGCGGCACCGAGGGTGAGAATCTTGCCGCCAGTGTGGATGAAGTCGCTGAGGCGTGATTGGTGGTCTTCGATCTTGCCTTGAAGCTCTTTGAGCATGCCATCGGCACCGCCGAGGTCCTGCTTCAGGTTCTCGACGAGCTTGGTGAGGCGCTGTTCATCGGCTTTGAGGTTCTGTACGCGATCTAGGCGTGTGCGGAGTTCCTCTTCGGCAGCGGCAGTTTCTTTGCGCGAGGCGGCGGCTTTGGCTCGCTCGTCTTTGATTTCTTTGTCGAGCTGATCCAGGGCCTTTTCGGCTGCTTGAGTGCGTTCTTGGGCAGATTTGAGATTTTGCGCTTCGAGATCGACTTCGCTCTGAATTTTGAGCACGCGGTCCTGGCGCTGTTTGGCGGCGGATTCGAGCTGGGAGATCTGATCGTGTAAGTCGGAGAGTTTTTTGTTCTGGCTCTCCGTGCTGACATTGAGGCGGGTGACGAACTGCGAGGCTTCATCACGTTCTTTGTTCAAGGAGGCAAGGGCAGCCTGGATGCCTGCCAGCTCGGTGTTGAGGAGTGGGATTTGTTTGCGGAGGGCTTTTTCCTCGGAGCGATTTTTCTCTGCGGCGGCTTCTGCTTCTGCGCGGGCGGCTTCGGCTGCTTGTTGAGCGGCGGTGGCTTTTTCGGATCGTTTTTCTAATTCGACCGCGCGTGATTCGGCAGCATTGGCAGACTTGGTGGCGTTGATTTGACGTGTTTCGGCGGCTTTGGCGGCTGATTCGGCTTCTGCGAGCGCGATGCGTGTTTTCTCGAAGGTCGCGTTCAATTCGGCAACTGTCTTCTCGGCGGTGCTGCGAGCGGCTTCGGTGTCTTTGAGCTTCTGGGTGGCGGTGGTAAGGCGCTCGGTGACGGATTCCAGTTCTTTGAGGCGTGCCTCGCCAATGGTGATGTTTTGCTGAAGGTCTTTGAGGCGGTTTTCTGCCTGTTTGGCGGACTGGGTGGTCTCGGTGAGCTTGGAATCGGTGGTCTTGAGACTGGATTCGAGCGCGGTGAGCTCGCTGCGGAGTTTTTGCTGCGTGCTGGTCAGCTCAGTGACGGATTTCTCAGCGGTGCTGCGGGCGGCTTCGGTGTCTTTGAGCTTCTGGGTGGCGGTAGTGAGGCGCTCGGTGACGGATTCGAGTTCTTTGAGGCGTGCCTCGCCGGTGGAGATGTTTTGCTGGAGGTCTTTGAGGCGGTTCTCTGCCTGTTTGGTGGACTGAGTGGTCTCGGTGAGCTTGGAATCGGTGGTCTTGAGACTGGATTCGAGCGCGGTGAGCTCGCTGCGGAGTTTTTGCTGCGTGCTGGTCAGCTCAGTGACGGATTTCTCAGCGGTGCTGCGGGCGGCTTCGGTGTCTTTGAGCTTCTGAGTGGCCGCAGTGAGGCGCTCGGTGACGGATTCGAGTTCTTTGAGGCGTGCCTCGCCGGTGGTGATGCGCTCCTGGACTCCTTTGAGTCGTGTTTCGGCACCACTGATTTCTGCTTGGCGAGTTTTGAGTTCTGTGTCGAGCGTGGTGCGGTTTTCGGCGATGGATTTATCCAGAGCGGCTCTTTCGAGGCGGAGGGCCTCGTTGGCGGACTCTGCATCACCACGGAGCTTGCTGGTGTGCTGGAGGGCATCGAGAGCGGCAGCTTTATCGCGATTGAGTGCGGCGAAGTCGTCTTGAAGATTTTTGAGTTCGGCGCGGGCTTGCTCGACTTTGGAGCGGAGGTCAGGGACGAGGGATTCGAGATCGGTGCGTTCTTTGGCGAGTCGCTGGGATTCGGCGGCGAGTTTGTCCCGGTTTTGTGTGGCGGAGACGACGGCGGCGGAAATCTCAGCGTGTTGTTTATTGACGGAGTTGAGTTCTTTGACGCGGTCTTCGAGGCTGGTGGTCTGCTGGCGCAGCTCGGTGATGCGTTTTTCTGAGGTGGCAATCTCTTGCTGGCGGGCAGCGAGGCCGAGTTTCAGCCCTTCGTGCTCGCTCTCTGCTGCGGCGATGCTCTGGCGCGTGCTGGCATGCGTGGCGGTGAGGGTGGCGATGATGGCATCGAGGCCACTGATCTTTTCGGAGAGTGAGGAGTGATGCTGTGTGTGCTTTTGGACATCCGCAGCGGCGGCGGTGGCTTTTTTCTGATGCTCGGAAATTTCACTGGTGAGCTGATCGAGCTGAGCGCGTGATTCAGCGAGGCGGGCAGCGATTTTTTTCTCTTCTGCCTGGGTGGTTTTGAAGCGTGAATCGGTATCGGTGGCGAGTTCTTGGAGTTTTTCCAAGCGCTGCTCTGCGTGGGTGATCTGAGTGCGGCACTCTTCGAGATCGGCCTCTGCGGCGCGGTGTTCCTCACGCACTTTGCCGAGTGCTTGGGAGGCGGCTGCTTGCAGCTCCTCCGTTTTATGAATGTCTGATTCGATGCTCTCGCGGCGGGTGACGTAACCACGGACGAGGAGCTGCTGGGCACGGCCGAGCTCCTGGGTGGCAAGTAGCTCGCGGGTGCGCTCATCACGGTCTTTGACGAGTGCGGCGACGGCGGCGGCGACTTCCGCTTTGTGGGACTCGATGGCTTGGAGTGCGGTGTTGGCGTCTTTGAGGCGGTTATCCGTCTCGCTGAGGTCGGAGAGCTTGTTTTCGAGGTCGGCGGCGCGGGTTTCTAGCTCGTGGACTTGAGCGCCGAGTTCTGCGGAGCGTGAGGCACGCTTCTGGATTTCGAGATGGAGGGATTCGAGCTCTTTTGCGGCTTTTTGGCGGGCGGTGGTCTGCTGCTCGGTGAGTGCGGCAGCTTCTTTTTCGAGAGCGAGGAGCTGAGTGCGTGCGGCGGAGGTTTTTTCGGTGATCTGGGCCTCTGTGGCATCGCGATCAGATTGGAGGCGGGCGAGTGCGGCCTGGGCGGCGGCTTGTTTCTCGGTGAGGGAGCTAATGTCGTCCCGGAGGGCGGTGAGGCGATTTTCCGAGCTGCTGATGTCTGCCTGATGAGCGGTCTGGGTGCCGAGGAGCGCAGCGATGGCGGTTTCGAGAAGGCCGTGCTGCTTTTCTTTATCCTCGAGCTGGGTGGAGACGAGGCTGAGGCGCTGCTCGTGATCGCGTAGGTCGGTGAGGCGGGCGGAGAGTGTTTTCTCGTCGGCTCCGAGGCGTGCGAGGGTCTGTTGGGTGTCGAGGAGTTGATCCTGAGCTTTTTGGAGCGAGGCGTTTTTTGCCTCGATGCTGGCGGTGAGTTGTTCCAGCTCTTTGCGGCGCTGGTTGAGGTCTGAATCGACGGTTTTGAGCGATGCGGCCTTTGTTTCAGCATCGGTGATCTGGGTGGCGAGGAGGGTGAGCTTTTGCTCGACGTCGCTGGTGTCTTTGCGCTTGGCGGCGAGGACGTGCTCGAGGGCGGAGGACTGCTCGGCGAGCTGCTGGACTTTTTTCTCGGCAGCTTCGGTTTCGGTGGTGAGTTGTTTGAGCGTGGCTTGGCGCTGGGAGAGGTCGGACTCGGTCTTTTTGAGAGTGAGTGCGGTCTGCTCTGCGGCATTGATTTGCGGCGCGAAACTGGCCAGGCGCTGCTCTGCCTCTGTGATGGCCTGGGTGCGCTGGGTGAGGGTGGTTTCGGCGGTCTGGAGCTGTGAGACGAGGGCTGCGAGCTGTTTTTGAGTCTGACTGAGGTTGGCCGTATTTTCCTGTGCAGCGGTGATCTGGGCAGTGAGGTCGGTGAGGAGCTTCTGCGCGGCGGTGGCGTCTGCGTTGCGCTGGGTGAGGGTGGATTCCGCACTCTGGAGCTGCGTGGTGAGTGCGGTGAGTTTTTGCTCGGTGTCGGCGAGGCTTGAGGCTTGTTCCTCTGCGCTAGTGATCTGTGCGGTGAGCTCTGTGAGGCGTTTTTGAGCGGTGGCGGCATCTAGCCCCCGCTGGGCGAGGCGTGCTTCTGTGTCCTTGAGGCGGGTGGTGAACTCGCTGAGGGCTTTTTCGGCTTTTTCGGCCTCGGAGCTACGTTGAGCGAGAGTGGTCTCGGTTTGAGAAAGGGTGGCGCGGAGTGTTTCGAGCTGTGGGGTGAGGGAGGCGAGTTTTTCCTCGGATGCGGCCAATGCAGCGCTTTTTTGCTCTGCTTGGGCAGTGCGTGTTTGCAGCTCGGTGAGTTTTTTCTGCTGCAGTGGCCTCGGTGTTTTTGAGGGTGAGCGTGGCCTCGGTGGATTGGAGTTTTGCTTGGAGGTCGGTGAGGCGTTTTTCGACTTCGGAGAGGGCGGCTGCTTTTTGCTCGGAAGCAGTGATCTGGGCGGCGAGCGAGGTGAGTTTCTGTGCAGCGGCGGCGGATTCGTCCTCGCGGCGGGTGATGGCGCTCTCGGTGTTTTTGAGAGTGGTGGTGAGCTCGGCGAGTTTTTTGTCGAGATTGCTGAGATCGGTCTGCTTGCTGACGAGTTGGCTGTTGAGGGCGTGGACTTCTGCGCTGCGCTTGGATTGGACTTCTGCGTCGGATTTTTGTGCTTCGGAGGTGCGGCGAGCGAGGTCTGCGAGGCGTGCCTCCGAGCTGGTGATCTGGCTTTGGAGTCCGGCGAGTTTTTCTGCGGCGGTGGCGGCCTCGGTGCTGCGTGCTTCGAGAGCGGCGAGATCGGTCTGTTTGGTCTTTAAAGTGGCTTCGAGGCTGCTGAGCTGCTTTTCGAGCTCACGCGAGCGGGTCTCTGCGGTCTGGGTTTCGGCGGTTTTTGCGCGGTGATCTTCTGCAAGGCGTGCGAGCTCGTTTTGCTGGGTGGCGAGCTGGGCTTCGAGCGCTTGGACTTCTGCGCTGCGCTTGGATTGGACCTCTGCGTCGGTTTTTTGTGCTTCGGAGGTGCGGCGAGCGAGGTCTGCGAGGTGTTTTTCGGAGCTGGTGATCTGGCTTTGGAGCCCGGCGAGTTTTTCGGCGGCGGTGGCGGCCTCGGTGCTGCGTGCTTCGAGGGCGGCGAGATCGGTCTGTTTGGTCTTTAAAGTGGCTTCGAGGCTGCCGAGCTGCTTTTCGAGCTCACGCGAGCGGGCCTCTGCGGTCTGGGTTTCGGCGGTTTTTGCGCGGTGAGCTTCTGCGAGGCGTGCGAGCTCGTTTTGCTGGGTGGCGAGCTGGGCTTCGAGCGCTTGGACTTCTGCGCTGCGCTTGGATTTGAGCTCCGATTCGGATTTTTGTGCCTCGGTGGTGCTGGCTGTGAGTGCGGCGAGTTTTTGCTCGGCGGTGGAGATGTCTGCGGTGAGGCGAGTTAAGGTTTCTGCGGCGTTTTTGCGCTGTGAGTCGGTCTCCGCGACGGAAGCGGTGAGCTGATCGAGCTGGGTGGAGCGGGTGGCGGACTCGGTGTTCTTTTCAGCGAGTTGGCGGGTGAGTGTGGAGAGCTCGTCCTGTTTGGCGGCGAGGCGTGTTTCGAGTGTCTGGAGCTCGGTGCTGCGTTTGGCGAGGATGTCGGCCTCGGATTTTTCTGCCTCTGCGGTGCGGCGGGTGAGGGAAGTGAGCTTTTCCTCAGTGGCAGTGATTTGAGCCGTGAGTGCGGCGAGTTTTTGATCGGCGCTGGCGATTTCGTCGCTCTTTGCGGTGAGGGATGATTCGAGCGACTTGGTCTTATCTGTGAGTTGCTGGAAATTGAGCGCGGCGGCAGATGCGGCGCTGTTTTGACTGCTCAATTCGGTGAAACGAGTCTCTGCGGCGACGATCTGGGTGGCGAGTGCGGTGAGCTTGGCCTCCGTGGCGGCGATGGCGGCGTGGCGCTTGGCCTCCGCATCGCTGTGCATGGTGTGGAGTGACTTTTGCGCCGTGGCGAGGTCGCTTTCAGCTTTGGTGAGGAGGGTGCGGGTGGAGTCGAGCTTGCTGTCGAGATTGGAGAGATCACGGCGGACTTGATCCTGGCGTGCGGTGGCGGCTTTTGCGGCATCGAGCTCGACGCGGGCGGCCTGGAGCTGCTTGGCGAGATCCGAGGACTCGGACTTCGCGGTGGAGAGGGTGGTCTGGGTGTCGGCGAGTTCTTTGCGACGGAGATCGAGGGTGGCATCGAGGCTGCGGAGCTCATCGCGGCGTTTTTGCTCGACCTCAGCGTCGATGCGTGCGGCATCACGCTGCTGGCGGAGTTTGTCGATTTCCTCGCGGAGCTCTGCGGCTTGCTTTTGCAAAGCGGGATCTGGTGCCGGGGCGACGAAGGCCGGGGCAGGGAAGGAGGCGGGCGGAGGCGGCGGTGGTCCTGGTGGCCGGGAGCCAGCAGGTGGCGGTGGGACGGACTGGCGCTGGACGACGGGCTTTGTGGGCTCGATTTTGCCGGTGTCCTGCTTTTCGCGGACGGGGATGCTTTCGGTGTCGCCACTGCGGCCATCGGTGCGGGTGGTATCGTGCTTCGGAGCGGCGACAGCCTTGGAGTCGCCGATGGGGGCGAGTCCTTTCGGAGCACGATCACGGAAGCGGCTATCGAGCTGGCCGAACATGATGCGGTCGCTGCCTTTGACGCGGGAGCGCTCGATGCGGCGGCCATTGACGAAGGTGCCGTTGGAGGACTTTAGATCGACGAGTTCGTAACCACCATCTGGTTGCTTGAGGAACTCTGCGTGAAAGCTGGAAATGTAGGTGTTGTCGATGACGATGTCGTTTTTGGCATCGCGACCTATAGTGAGGCGGTCTTCGAGGATATCGAAGACGAATTCATTTCCATCGTTGAGGTTGAAGGCCAGATACGGCATGCCGGGAGGGCTGAAAAAAGCGTTAAATAGAGGATGAAACTAAAGGTGGAAAATCAGTTAGGCAATCCTAATGAATCCCATGATGCGAAGTGAAGTGCTTCGTGCGTTATTGTTTCCAAAACCAATGAGATTGTGATTATGAGTGAATTTTTTCTAAAACAAAACGGAGCAGGCTCAGGTCTGCGTGGCGTGTGGTGGATCATGGCGGCCCTGCTCCTGGCGAACTGTGCTGGGGGCCCATCTGGTGTGGCGAATGCGGCGAGTAGTGCGACCCTGAGCCCTGCACAGATGGAGCGAGTGGGTAAAAAAATCTGGCAAAACGAGTGCGGTGGCACGGTGGCAGGCCTGACGAGCTGGAATGCGGGGGAGGACTTCGCCTCACTGGGGATCGGGCATTTTATTTGGTATCCAGCGGGGCGGCGTGGGCCGTTTGAGGAGAGCTTTCCGCCGCTGATGGCCTATTATCGGCAGCGTGGCGTGGCTGTGCCAGATTGGGCACTAGGGGCCTGCCCATGGAGCACGAAGGGGGCTTTTCAGGCGGATCAAAAGGGAGCGCGGCTGACAGAGCTGCGTGGGCTGCTGGCGCGGACGACAGGATTGCAGACGGAGTTCATTCTACGGAGGCTGGAGCGTGCTGCGGCTGGGATGGGTGGCGCGGCGAGGGCGGGATTTGAGGCGCTACGGACGACGCCGGAAGGAATGTTTTGCATGATTGATTACGTGAACTTCAAAGGCGAGGGCACGAATGCAAAGGAGCGATACAATGGCCAAGGCTGGGGACTGCAGCAGGTGCTGGAAGAGATGCGTGGGGCAGGGACTCCCGCGGCCTTTGCAGAGGCATCGAAGCGGGTGCTGAGTCGCCGCGTGGCGAATGCGCCACCTGAGCGCGGTGAAAAGCGCTGGCTGGCGGGGTGGCATGCGCGGTGTGAGCGGTATAAGGCCGGGCTTTGATGAGTAGGAGCCGTGGTGAATTGATTTCGAGAAAGGATTTTGATAGACGCGAGGTGGATGGTGCATTCACATTCGGCACCTCGCTTTTTCTCTATTTACCTTCATGAAACGCCTCCTATCCCTCTTCCTCGCCACTGCTGCATCGCTCACTTCGATCCGAGCCGCTGACCATGTCGTCTATGAACCTGCGGGTGAGGCGAAGGGGAAGCACATCGTGCTTCTCGCTGGAGATGAAGAGTATCGTAGCGAAGAAGCTCTGCCGATGCTGGGCAAGATCCTCAGCCAACATCATGGCTATAAATGCACGGTGCTCTTCAGTGTCGATAAGGATGGCCTCATCGACCCCGGTGCTGGGAAAAGCCTGACTCACCCCGAGTCGCTCGATAGCGCGGATGCAGTGGTGCTGCTGCTGCGCTTCCGCCATTGGGATGATGCGACGAGCAAAAAATTCGCCGATGCGGTCAATCGTGGCATCCCAGTGATCGGGCTACGTACCAGCACGCATGCCTTCAATGGCTATCCGAAGGAAAGCCCGTATGCGGCGTGGAATTTCGGCAACAATGGCGGCTGGGGCCGCCAAGTGCTCGGAGAGACTTGGGTGAGCCATTGGGGCAAACACAAGGTGGAAGCGACCAAGGGCATCCTAGAGGCTGCGAACGCCACCCACCCCGTGCTGCATGGCATCAGTGGTCTCTTTGGCAATACAGATGTCTATGAGGCTGCTCCTCCTGCGGATGCGACGATCCTCGCTCGTGGCCAAGTCCTCCAGGGCATGACAGCGGATACCGCCCCAGCGAAATATACGAAGAAGACCCAAGCCAAAGTCGATCAAGATGTGAACTCGCCCATGATGCCTGTGGTCTGGACACGCGAGGTGAAGAATGAGTCCGGTAGCACGAACAAAGTGCTCTGCACCACGATGGGTGCTGCCACGGACCTGACCGACGAAGGCCTGCGCCGCCTGGTGGTCAATGGCATCTACTGGGGCCTGGGGCTCGAAGTGCCAGAGAAGGCCAAGGTGGACATCGTCGGTGCTTACGAGCCCACGATGTATGGCTTCAAAGGCAATAAACAGGGCCTGAAGCCTGATGATTTCGCACTCGGGAAATAAGGCTCTGCGGGACGGGTCCCGCGAGCGAGATCGCGGATGCTCAACACGGACTTGCGTGCAGAAAGTGCTGCGCCAAATCAAGTTGGACATTTTTTCAAATCACCTGTAATCCTGCCACGACCTGAATCCGTGGGGGTATAGCTCAGTTGGTAGAGCGTCTCGTTCGCAATGAGAAGGTCAGGGGTTCGAATCCCCTTACCTCCACAATTTCCCCTCTCGTAGCTGGTTCAGAAAAAATCTGCCGAACGGCACCCCAGTCACTCCCTGCCCATTATGAAAGCTTATCTGTGCGTCCTTTTTTCGGCCCTCACGCTTAGTTCTTGCAACATGGGCGGTCTCATCCAGGCCCCCGCATCTGGCACACGCGGCATCCTGCTGTCCACAGAGCAGATCGTGGCGCATAAATTCGGTAAAATCACCTTTCCAGCAGGACTGTACTTGCCGGAGGCAAGCTCGGAGGAGGGGATCTATTATGCAGCACCACAGCCGATTCATACTGGCGGGGTGATGAAGGGCGGGCGTGAGCATGGCGGCCTCTTTCTGCGTCCAGATGGTGGCCAAGCAGCATGGGTCGGACAGCCCGGTTATCAGCTCCAGCAGGCCCCATCCACGCTCTTAGGTGCTCGCGGAGTGGAGCGGCCCATCCGTTACGGATTGCTCGGATCAGTCCAATACCGTCCGCAGTAACGAAAAAGGGCAGGGTGGGGGATTTTTATAAAACGAGACATTCTTTTAAATTGCTTCTCATTTTATAAAAATTATAATCAAGGGCATGAAATCGAAGTTGCTCACCATTTGCATCGCCTTGGTCATCATGGCCACGGCGACGCTCTATGCCCTCCATGCGGGCTGGCTGACCGGCTGGAAAATGCGGCTTTCCGAGTTCCTTAATTTCTCCAGCAGCTCCTACTCGGAGGCTCGATTTAAGGTGGAGTCTCTCGACCAGGTGAATTACTCACGCGTCGCTACCAAATTGGAGCCACTGCGGGTCGATCCCGAGCTGGAAGCATGGCTCGCGAAGAATTACGAAAACCTCGACCTCACTGACCTCAACAAAGTCACGAGCAAGGTGCAGGAGGGCATGCCACGATACTTCCGTGTCTCCATTTGCAGTGCCTCCAGCCCGAGCCTGAAGGACTTGCTGGAAAAATTCCACGAATACCGCCACGCAGAGCAGGCAGACATGACACATCTGGCCATCGCCATCCGCAAACGTGCCGCAGGGCTCATGTACGAGGCCCTCATGGTCCAAGGCCAGCGCCTAGATGACTTCACGCCAGAGGCACTGACGAAGTCGAATGGCACACAGCCATTTTACAGTGTGTGCGTTCACTGCAAGCAGCCACACTTCATGCATCTCTCCCGCCAGCAGCGCAGCATGGCTCTGGAGTGCCCCAAATGTGCTCGTAAATATGCCGTCATCGCATCAGACTCGAAAGGGACATTTCATTACGTGAATGAATTCCTCACCGGCTACTCCCCACCAGCCACCTTCGCGAAAAACGAATCCCGTATCCAGAAGCTCTTCACCATCTGGTCCGCAGTGCATGACCACTGCCGCTATACGAATGATCCAGGTGCCTCTGACTCCAAATACGCCAGCAAAAACCATCTCGACTCCTGGCAATTCGCGGATGAAACCCAGCGCCTCCGCACGGGGGACTGTGAAGACTCCACCATCTTTCTCGCGGACTGGCTCCTCTCCCTCGGCTACCAGGTCCGAGTCGCTCTCGGACGCTACGGCGACCTCGGCGGGCACGCTTGGTGCGTGGTGAAAATCGAAGACAAAGAATACCTGCTCGAATCCACCGAGGGCCGCCCCGACCCGGTCGATCCGCCGCTCATCAGTCGTGTCGGCAGCCGCTACGTGCCGGAGGTGCTTTTTGACCGCTTCGCCATCTACGTCCCCAGCTCTGCCAACCGCGTCTGGAACGGCGATTACTGGAAAAACTCCAATTGGGTCAAAGTCGAGCCCCGCACCGACATCAATCGCGATCCGCTCCTCGCCAATGGCAACCGGGCCGAGCGAGACATCGCCCGCAGCATTTTGCGCTCATCCACCTCCGTCAATGGCGCTTACCGCGTGGGGAATCCCTCCGGCACCTCCACCAGCATCCAGACCTCTCTCGGCATGGATTTGGGCGATGTCCCTGGTGGATCGACCGACTGGAAGGTCTCACGCATTCCGCGTCGTGAGTGAGAGTGCTTTGTTTTGCACTCGGGGGTTTCTTTTCCGATAAAGATGGTACGCAGGGAGGGGATCGAACCCTCGACCAATTGGTTAAAAGCCAACTGCTCTACCGCTGAGCTACCTGCGCATCCCGGAAAAGGGGGCGGATAAGTGCCCGCTTTTCTACACAGCGCAAGCCCGAAGATCGACCTTTACGCAGACTTTTTCGCACTTTACCCCCAGACACCCGCCCCAGGGTTGCGTCTCCCGTGCATCCGCCTATGAAACGCTGCTCACATGCACCGCTTCCATTACCAAAACGACCGCCTTCATTGCGAGAATATTGACCTCGGCTCCTTAGCGACCACGCACGGCACTCCGCTGTATGTTTATAGCAAAGGTACCATCACCGATCACTTCACACGCCTCGATGCAGCCCTCGCTCCGCTGAACCACCTTGTCTGCTACGCCGTCAAAGCGAACTCCAACCTCGCCGTGCTCTCCACCATCGCCAAGCTCGGCGGCGGCTTCGACATCGTCTCCGCAGGCGAGCTCTTCCGCGTCATCAAAGCCGGTGGCGATCCCTCCAAATGCACCTTCGCAGGCGTCGGCAAGACACGCGACGAAATCATCTACGCACTCAACCAGGGCATCTACTGCTTCAATGCCGAGTCCGAGGCAGAGCTCCGCTACATCGACCGCATCGCCGGTGAACTCGGCAAAAAAGCCCCCGTCGCCGTCCGTGTGAATCCCAATGTGGATGCCAAAACCCACGCCAAAATCACCACCGGCAAAAGCGAGAACAAATTCGGCATCGACTTCGATCAGATCATCGACGTTTACGCACGCATCGCTGCCGAGTGCCCGAATCTCATCATCCGCGGCCTCCAGATGCACATCGGCTCCCAGCTCACCACCGTCGATCCCTTTGTCGAGGCCGTGCAAAAAGTCATCCCACTGGTCAAAACCATCCAGGAGCGGCACCGCATCGAGTTCTTCAGCATCGGCGGCGGCATCGGCATCAATTACCGCCAGTCGCTCGACTCCGGCCCAGACACCTGGTGGCAACAAAACGCCGAAACTCACCCACTCACCGTCCAGGCCTACGCACAGGCTGTGGTGCCACTCTTGACCCCACTGGGCCTACGCATCCTCTGTGAGCCCGGACGCTTCATGGTCGGCAATGCCGGCGTCCTCCTCACCTCCGTGCTCTACGAGAAACGCGGCAGCGCCAAGACCTTCAAAATCGTCGATGCAGGCATGAATGACCTCATCCGCCCCACCCTCTACGAAGGCTGGCACCAGATCGTCCCCGTCCAAAAGCCCGCCGATGCAAAAACCGAGCTCGCCGATGTCGTCGGCCCCATCTGCGAAAGTGGCGACTTCCTCGCCCAGAACCGCGAGATGGCCCCCGTGCAGGCAGGCGACGTACTCGCCGTCATGAGCGCTGGAGCCTACGGCTTCACCATGGCATCGAACTACAACACCCGCCCACTTCCCGCCGAAATCCTCGTCGATGGCGACAAGGCCACCCTCGTCCGCGAGCGGCAGTCCCTCGATGATGTCATCCGTGGCGAGCACACCGCCTGATCCACGTAGAGCCTTTTTAAACTTACACGCCCCATGTCCTCCATCTCGTATCTCCCCGGCAAACAGCCCCACCCACGCGAACACCGCCTCATCTTCAAAAACGTCGATCGTGTCGGCTGGAATACCTCCATCGACTGCGCCATCGCCGACGGCGGCTACGAGATGCTCAAAAAAGCCCTCAAGATGGAGCGCAGCGCCATCACCAATGAAGTGAAGGCCAGCGGCCTCCGTGGCCGTGGCGGCGCAGGCTTCCCCACCGGCGTGAAATGGGGCTTCATCCCGCCCACCAATACCAAGCCCGTCTATCTCATCTGCAACGCCGATGAATCCGAGCCCGGCACCTTCAAAGACCGCTACATCCTTCATCAAGACCCGCATCAGCTCATCGAGGGCATGACCATCGCCTGCTTCGCCGTCGGGGCCAAGCTCGCCTACATCTACATCCGCGAAGAATTCCCCCAGGCCGCCATCATCGTCGAAAAAGCCATCGCAGAGGCCCACGAAAAAGGCTTCCTCGGCAAAAACATCCAGGGCAGCGGCTTCGACTGCGAAATCTACGTCCACCGCGGTGCCGGAGCCTACATCTGCGGCGAAGAGACCGGCCTCATCGAGTCCCTCGAAGGCAAGCGCCCCTACCCACGCATCAAGCCGCCCTATTTCCCCGCCGCACTCGGCCTCTACATGAGCCCCACCATCGTCAACAACGTGGAAAGCCTCTGCCATGTGAAGCACATCCTGCAAATGGGCGGCGCCGAATACGCCAAGCTCGGCACCCCCAACAACACAGGCACCCGCATCCTATGCGTCTCCGGCGACGTGCAAAAACCCGGCTACTACGAAATCCAAGTCGGCAAGCTCACCATGGGCGAGGTCATCAACGACCTCTGCGGCGGCCTCAAACCCGGTCGCAAGCTCAAAGCCATCATCCCCGGCGGCAGCTCCGCCAAAGTCCTGCGAGCCGATGAGAAATTCAAAATGAAGGACGGCCGCGAACTCACCATCATGGACATCCCCATGGACTTCGACACCATGGCCGCCTGCGGCACCATGGCCGGCTCTGGCGGCGTCATCATCATGGATGACTCCCGCAGCATGACCTGGGTCATCAACAACCTGAACAACTTCTACGCCCACGAGAGCTGCGGCCAATGCACCCCCTGCCGTGAAGGCAGCCTGTGGATGAAAAAGATCAGCGACCGCATCGTCTCCGGCAACGCCAGCCCCGACGACGTGGACACCCTGGAGCAAGTCGCCGTGCAAATCGACGGCCGCACCATCTGCGCCTTCGGCGAAGCCTCCGCCTGGCCCACCCAGTCCTTCGTCCGCAAATTCCGCGACGAACTCAAAGCCGACTGCAAAGCCGACCTCGCCGGAAAGATCGTGAATAACGAGGGTAAGGTGGCTTCGGCGGGCTTGGCTTGATCTTTCTTGCTCTTCATCTTCCATCTCTATCCGCCTCCTACTCCGCCTCCCTGAAGCCGCAGAACTCTACCACAGTGGGGCACGGAGAGGCACAGTGGCTGGGTAGGTTTCGTTGTTCCCAGTTCGTCCTCGTTGATTCGCTTCGCTTGGCTCTCGAACTCGTCCTCGATCCTGCGGCGTCTTTTTTACCACGGATGAACGGATGGTTTCACCACAGATGATACGGATGGGATAAGAGTACTTGGTTCTTGGTTCTTGGTTGATCCGCCTCCGCCTCCCTGAAGCTGCAGAGTTCTACCACCGAGGGCACCGAGGAGCACAGAGTTCCCATTTCTCGTTCAACCCGGATTATGCAATTGAGTAAGCGAACGGCGGTGGGCGAGCCTCGATTTGGCGGAAGATAGCGTCCATCCAGGGACGTTTTTTGCCAGGCAGTGAGAGCTTGAGCACTCGCTTTCGAGCGTGTTGTCTGACCCAACCGCCTATTGCAAAGCAATAGGATCGCAGCGTCGCCAAGGTGGCTTGATTGTGACTGTTGAGTCCAAAATGCCGGAACAGACTCATCAGATTATAGGCTACCATGATGAAGCGGAACGAGGCCTCCGTCGCCCAAAAGTCCTGCAGGCAGAACGCGTCGAGGCCGAAGTCTTGCTTCAACTCCTTGATCCTGTTCTCGCAGTCGGCCCGAGTGTTGTAGATGTTCCATATCTGATCGAGCGGCAGGTCGAGATTGGTCACATACAGGCTAAAGCGGTAGTCGGGCAGGTCGTCGAAGAGCAGCTTGCCTCCGGCCTGTGGACGGCGACTGATCTGCTTACGCACCACAATGTGCCGACGCGCCTTGGCCTTCGAATCGGCTGGCTGATGCCGCCACTCTTTGACTGCGATGCCAGGGCAGATTTCCACCCAGTCCTTCATGCCGTGGACCTCGTTCTTGATGTTGGAGTAGGCCCGCGCGGCGATGATGTACTTGAGGCTGCGCTCTTCCAACGCGCTCAGGATTTCGTCAGTATAAAAACCGCTGTCGCCACGCACGAGGCCCACCTTCACTCCCGCGAGCGCCTCATCGAAAGTCTCGCGCATGAACTCGACGCAATTGGAGCACGCTGCCGTGTTGCCCGGGCGCAGCCACGCATTGGCCACCATCCGTGTCTGACTGATGAAGGCCATGAGCGGATGGTGCGAGTTGCGCCCTTTGCGGTTGGGGTTGTAGCCCTTGGCAGCGCCTTCCTGGCTGCCATCGCGCGTGATGACCGTGCTGTCGAAGTCCACCGTCACTGCTCCCACGTTGATTTGCGCAAAGAACCACTTCTGTAAGGCTGGGAACACCACCGTGTTGCGCGCATGAGAGAACTTGCCGAAGAACCGGCTGTAGGTGCTTTGGCTTGGCAGGCTCTCATAGCCAAAAATGGCTGCAAGCGTTTGATCCTGGCGCAACCAATCGCAGTGGATGTAGCGGCTAGCCCCCGTCCAGATGCCAAGCCAAAAGCTTTCAATGATCTGCACCGGATCATACGCTCGATTCGACCCGCCTTGAGGCAGATCCAAGGTGGCCAGATGTTCGCGGATACCAGTCTGATCCACAAAACGCTTCATCAACGCCATGCCGCCAAAGGGCGTCACAGGCTTGTCGGAGTATTCAATCGGTAGATTCACCATCACGGTGATTCTGCCACACGCGTCAATCCCTCGTAGTAACACCCCTTCGCTTCACTCCAGCTACTCTATTGCATTATCCAGGTTCAAACATCCTCGCGCCAAAGGCGCTCCCCATATCAGCCTGGGCCAACGGCCCAGGGTTGGCCGCAAAAACCAGGTGAAGGGCTGTAAGCCCGCCCCATGCTCCTCATCGTCCTTTCCCACGATGACGCACCCGTGCTGGATTCCGCTAAGGTGGCTTCGGCGGGTTTGGCGTGATTTAGAACTCGACGCAGAGGCCTGACACCTGATAAAACTTATCCATGTCTGATGGAGAACGACGCATTGCACGCATGACAGGCTGTGCCTGTCTGGGGAAAAGCATCCTAGCCCTGCTGACGGCCATCTTGCTTGTGTGGTTGCTGCTTAACTTCAGACCCTTCATGTATCTGGATAGACACCGTGATCATCTCCTCATAAAAACCCTCGATGTGATGAAGGGATTCCGAAATGGACTTCAATGCTTTGAGCTTGAGTATGGTTACTTACCGCCCTCTTCCGCACGAGGCGCTCCCGATCTTAAAACAACATCTCGTGGTGCTATTCTTTCCTCGCTGATGGGGCAGAATCCTCTGTTAAATCCAAAGGGAATCGTGTTCAGCGAGTTTCCGGTCGCTCGAAATCAACGTGACGGCATTTGGCAAGAGTCCCAGGAATGGGTGTTGAGCGATAGGTGGGGCCATGAATACCACATCCTGCTCGACATCGATCAGGATGGCAAAATCGCCAATCCAGATACCACCACAGCTCCAAAGAACCCCTTTCTGCCAATCGACATCGCCATCTTCTCCGCCGGTCCCGATGGCGATCCGGCGACGTGGGAGGACAACATCAAAAGCTGGTGATTTTATCCGCCTTGGTTCTGAGCCTTTTGGAATCGCGGCACCTTGGTTGGTGCATTTTCTCCTTCGTATTCCCCCCCACTCTCGCTCTCCGCGGATGGAGCATCCTAAGCTCACCGACTCCCAAATTCCATTGACGAAGAGCCTCGCGAAAACCTTCCACGCATTCACTGGCGCATGATTCCCATCCCCCCCGTTTTCTGCATCCTCGCGCCAAAGGCGCACCCCATACCAGCCTGGGCCAACGGCCCAGGGGAGGGGACGCAGCAAAAACCAGGTGATGAAGGGCTGAAAGCCCGCCCCATGCTCCTGCCGCCATGCCGCAGTCCCTCCGCCGCGTCATCGTCCATCAGCAATTCTGCTGAATCAAACATGTCGTCGCAGGAGTTCGATGGGAACAGGCTCCCAGTCCGTGATCGAGGCAGGGAAGTCTCAGCTCAGAAACTCTCCGTTCCTTTAACCTGCGGTTGGTAACGGGAATCGGTCTATTTCCCTGCCGCCTTGCCGCCGGTCTCCGCAGGTAGCGATTTGCCATCGAGCCAGACGTATTCCTTCCACGAGCCTTCGTAGAGGCGGACGTTGGGGTATTTGAGAACGTGTTTCAGCGTGAAGTAGATGAGGCTGCCTTCGCGGGAGGTGCCGCAGTAGCAGATGATGTTTTTGTCCGGGGTGATGCCGGCGCCTTCGGAAGGTTCAGCAGCCGCTGCCGGGTTTGCAGCCGCCTTTGGTTTCCATCACCACTTCGCCGTCGCGATGCGTCGGCGTCGGTTTGCCCGGACGGAAGTGCTCTTCGTGATCGAGCGTGGCTTTGAGGCCGAAGAATTGCGCGGCGGTGGCTTCGACGCCGGCTTTCACGGCTTCCATGAGCGACGCGGGATCGGCCTCGGCACGCAGATTGATGATGAGCTGGCCTCCAGTGCTCGGTTCGTCGAGTTCCATGCCGAGTTCGGCCACGTAATCGCTGCGCACGAGATTGATGCTCGCCAGTTCGCCCGCGATGCCGTCATCGGGACTGAAGGTCATCTTGAAATGGGCGATCTCGACGCCGGCGAGCTGCAAGCGGCCCTGTACATGCGTGGCGAGCTTTTTGAGGAAGTCGTTCGCTTCGAACTCATCGTCCGATTTCAGCGTGACGGTGGCATTCAGCCAGCCGAGGAGAGCTTCGCCATCGGCATAGACTTCGTAATCGACGGCCATCGGATTGCGCCGCGCTTGCTCGTCAGTCATGAGGCATGCGAAAAGCTCGTCGAGACCGGTTTCCTGACGTGGCGAAGCCGTGACGACCTTCGCGAGCGGGAATTCCTTCGTCAAAACGGCTCGCAGCTCCTCGCGCTGCGTTTCGTCGATGAGATCACTTTTGCTGATGACGATAATGTCGGCCTCTTCGAGCTGTTTTTTGAAGATGTAGGCCACTTTGGAGGAGAAGGTGCCGCCGTCATCGAGGCCGAACACACGCCGGGCGCGGATCGGGTCCACCAGCACACTGAGCGGCGCGATGGTGAAGGCATCGCCATACATGCGGCGCAGCGGATACGTCACCGTGGCGACGAGGTCGGTGCAGCTTCCCACTGGCTCCGCGATAAAGACATCCGGCTTCGTGCTGTTCGTGAGCTTGCTCGCAGCATCCACCAGCGTGTTGAAGCGGCAGCAGAAGCAGCCGCCCGCGATTTCCTCCGTCGCATAGCCCTGGCCGCGCAGCAGCTTCGTGTCCACGAGGCCACCCGCCTGATCATTCGTGATGAGGCCGACTTTGAGGCCCTGATCGCTCAAATACCGCGCCAACCGTCCGACGGTGGTCGTTTTACCGGCTCCGAGGAAGCCTCCGATCATGATGTAGCGTGCGCGTTGGGACATGGGGTGTTTTTATTTGCCAGATGTGGCAAATAAACAAGCGCCAACCACGCATCTTGCAAAAAAATCCACCACGCTGTATTTCCGAGCCATGCCTGCCCGCAAAACCTTCGACTGCCTTAGCGCCATGCGTGCGCTGGGTGAGCCGACGCGTCTGCGCCTCGTGCGCCAGCTCATCAGCGGAGCGAAGCCCGTCACCGAGCTGTGCGAAAAACTTCACGTCACGCCCTACAACGTTTCCAAGCACCTCCGCGTGCTGAAAGAAGCCGGACTCCTCGAAGTCGAAAAACAAGGCCAGCAGCGCATCTACGCCCTCGCCGCCGCCTTTCGTGAGAAGCTCTCGAACAACGCCAAGACGCTCGATCTCGGCTGCTGCCAGTTTCATTTCGACAAGCTGCCAGAGTGAACTCTTGTGAACCAATGAAAGAAAAAGCAGTAAACTTTTAATTCCTACTTGCGCAGTGTATATTAGGAGTGCATGTGTTTGGCATGAAGCTCACCAAACGTGGCGAATACGCCCTCCGCACCCTCATCCGTCTCGGCATCGCTGACCGGCAGGGAGAGGGCGTGATCTCGGTTTCCGTGCTCGCGGAGCAGGAGCGGCTACCGTTCAAGTTCCTCGAGGCGATCCTCTTTGAGTTAAAGCAGGCCGGTTATGTGGAAAGCCTGCGCGGCAAGCACGGCGGCGCTCGCCTCGCAAAGCCGGCGAAGTCCATCAAAATGGGCGAAGTCGTGCGGCTCATTGATGGCAAGCTTGCGCCCATCGGCTGCGCCAGCGAGACGGAGTATGAGAAGTGCTCCTGTCCTGATGAGGCACACTGTGGTCTGCGGATGCTCATGATCGACGTGCGCAATGCCATCGCGAACATCCTCGACCGCTACACGCTCGAACACGTCGTCGAGGTCACTCTGAGAAAGCAGGAGCGGCAGGCCGCCACGATACGAAAAACAACCGCCAAGAAAAAGACCTCCAAATCCCTCCACGCGGATCCCGCTGACGGCTTCCTCGCCGCGCTGCTCTCACCCATCACCTGATTTTCCCATGTCCCAACACATTACAGAACCTGAAGTCGAGCCATGGATCGACATCGTGCGCCAGAAGATCGAAGTCATGCGCTTCGGTTCGGTGCAGATCATCGTCCATGAAGGTCGAGTGACCCAGGTGGAGAGCACGGAGAAGACGCGTCTGCCCGATGTCGTCGCTCCTGCGCCTGCTACGAAGAAAAAGTAGCGCCATCACTCCCATAGCGTCGCCGCAAGGCCACGCGCCCCACATTTGTCGAGAGGCTGACTGGAACACCAGAGGTCTTCAGAGCGAAGCAGAAACCCGCTTCACCCCTGAAATCCGTTCCCGTCAGCCTCTCGGCATTTTTTATCGAAACGCCCACCGTCATCCCCCTGACGGCGGCCTGATCCCCCGAAGCACCTGCGAACGCCGACCGGACCACCGGACGCCGACGCTCAGCAGTTGCCGTCCATGCAAAAAACATCCCCAAAACCTCTACAACACCTCTTTCTCGTCCTCACGCTGGCTCTGCTGGCGATTCACACTCAAGCCCAGTCCCTCTATTGGGACACGAATGACAGCACGATAGGCTCCGGTGGGCCCACGCCAAACGGCATCTGGGATTTGTCGGCCCTCCGCTGGAATAATGCCGCTGGGGGCACCAGCTCAGCTGCCTGGACAAACTCAGGCCTGGAAGCAGCGCTCTTTGCTGCCGGAAGCGATGCGACGGGCACATACAGCGTCACCCTCGGCGCTGGAACGGCGCTGAAGCTTTCCGCGCTGACTCTGAACAATGGAACTCTGACGCTCACACCACAAAGCGGCACGGACGGTCTCGATTTCGGCGCGGTGAACGCGGCGCTGAATGTGGCGGGCGGTTCCACGCTCTCCATCAGCTCCTTCATCAATGGTAGCGCGGGCCTGACGAAGACGGGAACAGGTATCGCGCTGCTTTCTGGCTCCGTTTTGCCGACGGGGGCTTACGCCGTGCAAGGCGGTGATTTGCAGCTCGCGGATGGTGTGACGGCGAATGCGACTACGTTGACACTAGGCGCGGGCGCAGGCGTGACCTCCACGCTTACACTCGGCACCGGAACGAACTTCAATCTCGGCGGCAACGTCAGCTTTTCCGCCACGAACACACCGCTGGCCGGTTTGATCCAAGGCGGCACGCTGAACCTCAATGGCACACGCACGGTGACGACGCAGAACATTACCGCTGATCCCGATCTCACGATCCAGTCCGTCATCGCGGATGGCAGCACGTCTTCCGGCCTTACAAAGGCTGGTGGTGGGAGTTTGCTACTCAGCGGCAATAACTCCTACACCGGCATCACCACGAACAATGGCGGCACGCTGCATGTGCAGGGAAATAATGCCAGCATCGCCGCCAGCAGTGCCCTGGTGACGAATGCGGCCACCATCACCAACATTGGCGCGGCGGCAGATACCGTGGCCGTGAACCGTCTGGGCGATTCGGCGGCAATCACGCTCGATGGAGGCAATGTCGGCGGTGCGACGCTGAACTACACCGGCGCTGATTTTGCTTCGCAAGCCGTGCATGCCGAAACAGCCGGTGCGCTGACCGTTTCGGGCAATCATCGCAGCTTCCTCACTCTCACACCCGGCAGCGGCGATGAGGCGACGCTCACGTTTGCCTCGCTGGCACGTCTGGAGAATGCCACGGCGCTCGTGCGCGGCACCGCGCTGGGTTCGGCGGCGGGCACGGCGGGCTCTTCGCGTGTGTTTTTCACCTCAGCACCCACTTTTACCGGCGGCATCGTGCCGTGGCTGCTGGTGGATGCCTCCGCCACTGGCAATGGAACGGGTTTTGCGACTTACGATGCCACGAACGGACTCCGCCTCCTCACCGCAGGTGAATACACCGCTCCGGCGAGCGCTGCGACCGGCTCAAACGTGCTCAAATCGACCGCGGGCAACATCAACGTGAACAGCAGCGTCGATGTGAACTCTTGGACCAGCGCCAACACCGGCACGACAACCTTAGGCTCGGGGGTGACACTCGGACTGCAAAGCGGTGCCTTGCTTTTCAGCACCACGAGCACGCTCACGGGTGGCACGCTGGCGTTTGCCAATGGCAGCGAGGGCATCATCCACCTCGCCAGCGGCGCAGCAGTGACGGCGACGGTCAACAGCGTCATCACCGGCTCCAATGGTCTCACCTTCAGCGGCACAGGAGCGGGGAATAAAATCCTCGTGCTCGGCGGCAGCAACACCTTCACCGGCGATGTGCGCATCTACGCGGGCATTTTGCAGCTCGGAAATGCGAACGCGCTGAATGGCAATGCACTGCAAATCCAAAGCGGCGGCACGCTGCGTCTCAATGGTAACAGCATCAGCACCACGGGCCTGAATGGCGCGGGGGCACTGACGAACAACAGCGCCACTACCGCCTCCACGCTCACGGTGAACGGCGGCGGCACCTTCACCGGCACGATCAACAACGGCGCGGCGGCCGCGCTGGCTCTGACGAAGGCTGGCAGTGCCACGCTGACCTTGCAGGCGAATAACGCCTTCACCGGAGCCACCACCATCCAGACGGGCACCGTCCAGCTCGGCAATGGCAACAACGGCGGTCGTCTCAGCGGCACCACCAGCATCACCGTGAGGCAGGGAGCCAAGCTCCAGCTTACCAACACCAACGGCACCAACGTGCTGACCGACCGCGTGAACGACGCCGCCACCATCACGCTGAGCGGCGGCACCTTTGAATTCAACAACAGCGGCGCTGCCAACACGGACTACAGCGAGGCCGCAGGGGCGGTCACGTTGGCCGCAGGCGCGAGCCAGATCACGGCCGACCAGGCCACCACCGGCCGCACTTCGACCCTGACCTTCACCAGCGTCACGCGAAACACTGGCGGCAGCGTCAATTTCACCGGCGGTGCCAGCGGGCTGGGAGCCAGCACGCGCAACCGCCTCGACATTGGCGGCCTGACGGATGGCTTCATCGGCGGCTGGGCCACCGTGGGCAGCGAGTTTGCCAAATACACCACCGACATCGACACGGTGACGGCTGGCAATCAAGGCAGCGTGAGTGCCTTCACCGCTGCTGACTACTCCACGCTGACCGAAGCGGATTGGACCGGCTCTTTGTACGTCAAACCCGCCGCCGATCAGACGCTGACCTCATCTCGCACCGCCGCATCGGCGAATCTCGGCCTCGGCATCGATCTCACGCTCGGCACGAACACACTCACGCTCGCCAGCGGCGGCTTGATCAAGCAAGGAGGGGCAGTGGGGAACAACAACGCCGCCAATCGCAGCACGATCTCCGGCGGCACGCTCACCGCAGGCACCACAGCAGGTGCGGAACTCTTTGTGCGTGTCACGGGAGCCAATCTGAACCTCACCTCCGCCATCGCTGACAACGTGGGTGGCAGCGTGAACCTCGTGAAGTCCGGTGCGGGCCTGCTCATCCTCGGCGGCACGAACACCTACACCGGCAAAACGTATCTCAACGAAGGCACCATCCAGGCGAACAACATCGCCC
This sequence comes from Verrucomicrobiaceae bacterium, assembly GCA_016713035.1. NCBI lineage: Bacteria > Pseudomonadati > Verrucomicrobiota > Verrucomicrobiia > Verrucomicrobiales > Verrucomicrobiaceae > Verrucomicrobiaceae bacterium. The sequence goes on along the minus strand of JADJPW010000001.1, from coordinate 834,948 downwards.
GCTTTGGCACCGGTGCAGGCCGCGAGCTCGTCTTCAATGGCGGCACCTTGCAATTCAGTGGCTCCTTTGATCCAAGCGCCATCACCACCACCTTCAATGGCAACGCCACCTTCGACACGCAGGCGAACTCCGTCACGCTCGCAAACCCAGTCGGCAATGGCGGCAGTGGCAGCGTCATCAAAGGCGGAACCGGCACGCTGATTTTCACCGCCGCGAACAACTACAGCGGCACCACCACCGTGAATGCGGGCACGCTGACTGTCGGCAGCGGCGGGGATGGCACCAGCGCCACGCAAGCAGGCACCATCGGTCGCACCGGCAGCGGAGTGACCACCTTGAACGCCACGTCCGTCATCACCGGCAGCGGCTTCATTCAAGGCGGCCTCACTTTCAATGGCGGCACGCTCCGTCCCGGCGATGCCGCCGGTTCTTCGCTCGGCACGTTGTGGGTGGGAGGAGATGCCACCTTCACCAGCGGTTCGTTGGACCTGCAAATCAGCACCGCCACGCTGAATGTCACCGCGCTGGCCAATCGCGAAGATCCCGGCTACGCGGCAGCTTTGGCGGCCCTCATCGGCAATTCATCGCTCGCTAACCCGATCGCGCTCACGCAGCACGATCACCTCGATGTTGCAGGAGCCTTCGATTGGGGCACCGGAGCCGGCCTCTCGACCGTTTTGAACAACGGCTACACACCCACCGCCGGAGATGTCTTCAATCTGCTCGATTGGACCCGCGTGCTGAATGCCGATCAAGTCAACGCAGGCATCGGTTTCCGCACCGGCAGCGAAACCGGCAGCGATCTGGCCCTTTTCGACCTCGGCGGTAGTTTTCTCTGGGATACCAGCCTGTGGGCCAGTCACGGCCTTCTCGTCATCACCGCACCGGAGCCGTCACGTGCACTCCTGCTGCTGTGCGGGCTGTTTTCAGCCCTGCTACGTCGTCGCCGGCCGCTTTGAGTTTTTCCTCATCAAATCAACCACCGCAACATGCACGCCATGCCACATCCTACATGCTATTCGATGACCGAAAAGATCGCTATCGTGAAAGCTGACCTCCCCCAGCCTCGGGTTTGTGCCTCACGGTAGGCCCTCGACAAGCATCCTCCTACCGCACCCTGTGCCGACTTCCATAGTCGTTATTAACAAGTAATAAACTTATACACAAAAATGGAACGCTTAATAAAAACAACCCAGCCGCGTGCTGCTACTAGCTTGATGGAAACTCTCTACTTCACCGGCCTCTCGTATGAGCAGACTCTTCTGGCAACCATCGTCAGTGAAAACTCCAAGATTGACCCGAAGGTGCGCCAAAGGGCAAAGAGCCTGCTGTTGCTCGATGATGGTGCCACCGCAGATGAAGTCTGCCGCAGCCTTTCCATTAGTCCGCGCCGCCTGGCAGAGTTGATCCATCGTTTTCGCACAGGTGGGCTGTGCGAAGCACTGCTCGGCTGGCAAGTATCCCAGGCCAGCCGCGTGTGGCTCACACTCACCCCCTCATCACCACCTCAGGTTCAGCTTCAGCCGATAAGCAGGATTAAAAAACGTGTTATTGACACTCCCTCGCCAGCCGCTACCTCCAAGGCAACAGTCATCGCAGCTCCGCTGAGTTCAACAAGACAGGCCTGCTGCGGCAAAACAGACGTTCATCAGGCCGACCCGCACCATCAAGGAGGCCCGCCACATGTCACTTCGCATGCCTAATGCCGAGCATGGGGTGATCCATCATCCGCAGGCCAGGGGCACATCATTGTTTCCGATCACACACTCATCATGAGCACCAATAATAGAACCGCACTCAGCGCCAAGGCCGCGCGTAATCTGGCCAACGCAACCGTCACCCCGCCTCAGTGGGATGAGATCACACCACGCTGGCTGCACCAGCTCCTACAATGGGTGGATGTCGATGGTGGCATCTACCGCGTCAACCGCGTGAAATCCAAGGAAGGCGGCCCCACGGTCGAGGTCATCACGGTGGACGGGGATGTGTCCTCTGACGACGACGAAGCACCGGAGCTTCCTGACACCTACGTCGATTATGAGGAGGAGCCCCGCGAGTATCATCTCTCCACCATCCGCACCGTTCTCCAAACCCACACACGCATCACCGATCTTTACAGCAACCGCATTGACCAGTTGGGCGAGCAGGTGCGCCTCACCGTCGAGGCGGTGAAAGAGCGCGAAGAGTATGAGCTGATCAACAATCCACGCTTTGGCATCCTCAACGAAGTGGTCGAAAAGCAGCGCATCAAGACCCGCACCGGACCACCGACACCGGACGACCTCGACGAGCTCATCACCCGTGTGTGGAAAAAACCAGCCTTCTTCCTCACGCACCCGAAAGCCATCGCCGCCTTTGGTCGCGAGGCCACTCGCCGCGGCGTGCCGCCACCCACCGTGACGCTTTTTGGCTCTCCCTTCATCACTTGGCGTGGCATCCCGCTCATCCCGAGCGACAAGTTTGTCATCAACGACAAGAATGAAACGAGCATTCTGCTTCTTCGTGTAGGGGAGAAGCAGCGCGGCGTGGTCGGTCTTCAAAAAGCAGGCGTCACGGGCGAGATCGAGCCCGGCCTCTCGGTTCGATACATGGGCACTAACAAGAAATCGAAGGCTCTGCATCTCGTCACCCGCTATTTCTCGGTCGCCGCGCTGGATGAGGATGCGCTCGCACGTCTCGACGGGGTGAAAATCGACCACTACCACGAATATGTCTTCCCCAAAGCCTGAGCTGGCCGTCTTCCCCGATGAAGACGAGGAAGCGCTGAAACACACTGCGGTGTTGCGCCAGCTCTTCAAAGGCTTCTACTCAGGTGCAGAGGACGTTCCATCCATCCGCAAGCAGGTTGGTGCATCACCAGCACCTGCTGAGGTGGCTGTTTTGCCGGAAACCGTCCCGGACAGCGCCTCCTTGCCCGGCAAGACTCGTGACATCTCTCTCAATGGCGGATTTCCCAGCACCTCCACCTCTGCGCCGGTGCATCCCACCGTGGTCGCGGCGGGAGACAAGGGACATTCGGAAACGCCCGCAGGCACTCACCACAAAGGAGCGGCTGATTCGTTTGAGTTTGAGAGCCTCGTTTGTTCTCGAAAACCATCGAGGCAAAGCCCGCCCGGCCGCTGCTGGTTTCCTCCGCGCCAGTCGAGCCGTTGCTGCCCGCGTGGTTGCCGGGTTCGCTGCCGAGTAGTGACACGGGCTACTACTTCTTGGAGCATGTCGCGAATGCCGGAGCTTCATCAGAGGCGCTCACCGCCTTCGATGTCGAAGGCGTCCGTCGTGACTTTCCCGCGCTGCACCAGCGGGTGAACGGTCATCCGCTCATCTACCTCGACAATGCCGCCACCACGCACAAGCCGCAGGCCGTGCTGGATGCCACCTCGCAGTTCTACGGCCGCGACAACTCCAACATCCACCGCGCCGCCCATGTGCTCGCAGAGCGCTCCACGAAGCTCTTCGAGGCAGGTCGCGAAAAGGTGCGCCAGTTCCTCGGCGCAGCCGATGCGAAGGAGATTGTCTTTGTCCGTGGCACCACGGAGGGCATCAATCTCGTCGCGAATAGCTACGGCCGCCGTCACGTCAGCCCGGGCGATGAAATCCTGCTCACACAGCTCGAACACCACGCGAACATCGTGCCCTGGCAGCTCCTCGCCGAGCAAACCGGAGCCGTCATCCGCGTCGCGCCGATCAATGACCGTGGCGAACTCATCCTCGAAGAGTTCGCAAAGCTCCTCAGCGAGAAAACCAAGATCGTCAGCGTCACGCATGTCTCGAATGCACTCGGCACCGTCAATCCCGTCGAGCAGATCATCCCGCTGGCGCATGCCGTCGGCGCGGTCGTGCTCGTCGATGGTGCACAGTCCACACCGCATCTGCCGGTCAATGTTTCCGCGCTCGACGCCGACTTCTACGTCTTCAGCGGGCACAAGATCTTCGGCCCCACCGGCATCGGAGCCCTTTATGGCAAAAAACACCTGCTCGATGCCATGCCACCCTGGCAGGGCGGGGGACACATGATTCAGGACGTCACCTTTGAGAAGACCATCTACCGTCCTGCACCGGAGAAATTCGAGGCAGGCACGCCGGACATCGCTGGCGTCGTCGGACTCGGTGCCGCGATTGATTACCTCTTCCGCGTCGGCATTCCCGCCATCGCCGCGTATGAGCACACCCTGCTGGAGTATGCCACCCATGCCTTGAGCACCGTCCCAGGGCTTCGTCCCATTGGCACCGCGGCCAATAAAGCCAGCGTGCTCTCCTTTATCATCCCAGGCGTGTCGAACGAGGCCATCGCGCATCATCTCGACAAGCAGGGCATCGCCGTCCGTGCCGGACACCACTGCGCCTTGCCCGCGCAGCGTCATTTCGGCCAGGACACCACCGTGCGGCCCTCGCTGGCCTTCTACAACACCTTCGCGGAGGTCGATGCCTTTGTCGCCGCACTGCACTCACTCCCGAAACGCTGATTCACCATGGCCACGATCACCGCCACCGAGCTGCACGAACTCTTGCAGGACAATGCCGCCCAAAACGTCATCGATGTGCGCACGCCCGTCGAGTTCGCCGAGGTCCACGTCGCTGCGGCGAAGAGCGTGCCGCTCGACTCGCTCGATCCCGATCATCTGCACGAGCATCATCGGCTCAGCCTCGAAAAACCCGTGTACATCCTCTGCCGCAGCGGTCAGCGAGCCACCAAGGCTGCCGACCAGCTCGCCAAGGCCGGCTTTCCAAACTCCGTCGTCGTCGAGGGCGGCACGCTCGCGTGGATCGAGGCCGGACTGCCCGTGACCCGTGGCAAAACGAAGGTCATCAGCCTGGAGCGCCAGGTGCGCATCGTCGCGGGCTTCATCGTGCTCAGCGGCGTGCTGCTCTCGCAGTTCGTGAATCCCGCCTTTTTCTGGCTCAGCGGCTTCATCGGTGCCGGTCTCATCTTTGCCGGCATCAGTGACTGGTGCGGCATGGGCCTCCTGCTCGCCAAAGCACCGTGGAATCAAAAAGCCTAGTCCATGTCCTCCCGCAAACCGCAGAATCCGGCCCTCGCCCTCGCTGACTGGCACATTCCCGAGCTTCTCGCGTCCTACGAGCGATTTGGCGGCTTCAATGAGAACAGCTCCAGCAATCTCCCCTCCAAAGGCGCGGTCAATGACATCTGCCGCGATCTGCTTCAGCTCCTCTTTCCCGGCTTTCACGACCTCGATGCCATCCCGGACGGCACGCTCGCGCAGTTGACCGTCGAGCGCATGCTCTCCGTCGTCCGCCGTTTGCAGGAGCAGGTGCGCAAAGCCGTCCGCATCGGCAATCCCGACAAACCCACCGGCAAGACCGTGCCCATCATGAAAAAATTCGTGAAGGCCATACCCGCCGTCCGCGAACTGCTCAAGCATGATGTCGAGGCTGCCCTGGCTGGTGATCCAAGTGTGCGCATGCAGGAGGAAATCATCCTGTCCTTTCCCTTTGTCGAGGCCATCGCCATCCAGCGCCTGGCCCACCGCCTTTACAAAGAAGGAGCGCCCATCATCCCGCGCATGATGACCGAGTGGGCGCATGCCCGCACCGGCATCGACATCCATCCCGGAGCCAGCATCGGCACCCACTTCTTCATCGACCACGGCACTGGCGTCGTCATTGGTGAGACCTGCAAGATCGGCAACAACGTGAAGCTCTACCACGGCGTCACCCTCGGTGCCCGCAGCTTCGCCAAAGACGACAGCGGCCAGATTGTGCGCGGCACCAAGCGGCACCCGGATGTGGAAGACAACGTCACCATCTACCCGAACTCCACCATCCTCGGCGGAGAGACGGTGCTTGGCGAAGGCAGCACCATCGGCGCGAACGTCACCCTCATGCACAGCGTTCCGCCGAACTCCCTCGTCGTCACCAAAGAGGCCGGTATCCACATCCTCGACAAAAACGCCAAGAAGACCAAGAAGGAAGTCGGCGAGTTCAGCATTTGATCACGGACTTATCTGATTCTGTTGTGAAACAAACGCTGCTGAGATTTAAAATAACGCACCATACAAATGGCATAGTTGCGGCCAACACTGTTTCTCTTTCATGCTCATACTTTTTTTACTCGTCGTTCTAACAGTCCTGGGCGTCTCGTTTCTTTGTTCCTTGATGGAGGCGGTACTGCTCAGCCTGAACCCGCTTTCGCTCAAGTTGCAGGAGAAAAAGGGCAGCGCGGTGTCTGGGCGCTGGCTTCGGCTCAAAAACAACATCGAGCGCCCGGTTTCGGCCATTCTCATTTTCAACACGCTGGCCAGCACCGGCCTTGCCACACTTGCAGGGGCCCTTTCCACCGATGTGTTTGGTGGCGAATGGCTTTGGCTGTTTTCCGTGATCATCAGCGTCTTGGTGCTCTTGGGCGGCGAAATGGCCCCGAAGATCATCGGCGTCCATCACGCTGAAAAACTCGCTCCACGGCTCATCGGACCGCTCACCTGGATGCTGCGGCTCTGCCATCCACTCGTGCTGCTGATGGAAAAATTCTGCCAGCGCCTCAAACGCAGCGCGAACGAAGGCCGCACGCAGAGTGACCACATCATGGACATCATCACGCTCGTCCAGGCCGCGAAAGCCGAGCAGCTCATTCATAATCGCGAGGAAATCATCATCATCCACGCCGCGACACTCAGCGCACGCCGCGTGAAGTCCGCCATGGTGCCGCGTGAGGCCGTGAAGGTCTTCGACATGCGTCTCTCGCTGCTGGAAAACGTTCAGGCCGCTGGCGAGAAACTCCACCGCAGTTATCCCGTCAGCCCAGACGGCACTTTGGAGCGAGTCACCGGTTACATCCGCGTTCGCGAGCTCTTTGTGCAGAACCTCACCACGCCCGAGTCCGCCGACTGGACACATCTCATTCGCCCCGCGCTACGCATTGATGGCAAAGCCTCGCTCACCCAGCTTCTCGCCCTCTTCCTCGACAAGCAAGAGGTCGCGGTGCTCGTGGATGCGCCGGACAACTCGATCCTCGGCTGGATCACCATGGACGATGTGATGAAGGTGCTCATGGGAGCGCGAGTTTGAGGCGTTTCCCGCTTCTCCATGGCAATAGACCGTCTCGTTGGGTCGTTGGAACCCACGCATGAATAAAAGCCATCCGTTTCTGCCTCTCGCCGTGCTTTGCCTGGCACTCACCTCCATCACACACGCTGCGGTGAAGCTCCCGCCGGTCATCTCGGATCACATGGTGCTCCAGCGCGATGTCGCGGCACCGATCTGGGGCACGGCAGCCCCTGGCGAGGAGATTTCCGTTTCCATCGCTGAACAAACGAAGAAGACGACCGCAGGTGCGGATGGGAAGTGGCAGCTAAAGCTCGATCCGCTGGAGGTGGCGGAAGGACTCACGCTCACCGTGAAGGGCACGAACACCATCGAAGTGAAAGACGTGCTCGTGGGCGAGGTGTGGCTGGGCTCCGGGCAGTCGAACATGGCGGGAACGGTCCGTGGCTACAAGATCAACGACGAAGGCTTGCAGAAGACGCTCGCCGCCGCGCCGTATCCGCGCATCCGCCTGATCCGCCAAGGCGGTGCGGGCTGGACAGAGGCCACCGCAGCGAACGTCGATGGCTTCTCCGCGATCCTGTTTGCCTTTGGTTCGCGCTTGCACACCGATCTCGATGTCCCCGTCGGCCTGATGCTCGGCGCGGTAGGCGGCACGCCCTCGGGTTACTGGCTCACGGAGGAGATGTATCGCGGTGACGTGGCCTGCCAGGCGCAGGTGAAGGAGTTTGCCAAAACGTATGACTTTCCCGCCGCGATGAAGGCCTACGAGCGCTACATGACCGCGTGGAAGGCCAACGCGGAAAAAGCGAAACACAGCGGTGCTCGCGTGGGTCGCGAACCTGCCGTGCCCAGGCAGCCCGGCGAGTGCATGGGCGTCATCGGTCATCTCTACGCGGCACACATTCAGCCCTATGTGCCGTATGCGATTCGCGGCGTGCTGTGGGATCAAGGCGAAGGCGGCACAGGCATCACCGGCGTGGATCAATTTCACCTCATGGGCGCTCTCATCCAAGGCTGGCGCAAAGCCTGGAACCAGGACTTTCCCTTCCTCTACATGCAGAAGCCCAGCGGCGGCGGCACCGCCTGGGATCTGGCGAATCCGACCACGAAAAACGCCATTCCCTTCGCTCCGCCGCCCGCCAAAGTGCCCGCTGACAACGAAGGCATCGCCCGTGCAGTCCACATCAAAATCCGGCAGCACCCGCACACCGCCATGGTCATCAGCACCGACCTCGGCGGCATGACGCATCCCACGAACAAATCCGGCTACGGCGAGCGTGCCAAGCAAGTCGCGCTCGGCTTTGTCTATGGCCAAAAAATCGAATTCAGCGGCCCGCTCTACGCCTCGCACGAGACCGTGGGCGACAAAGTGCGCGTCAAGTTCACGCATGTCGGCCAAGGACTCGCCGCACGTCACAGCGACAAGCTTCAAGGCTTCCTCATTGCCGGTGCCGACAAGAAATTCGTCTGGGCTGATGCCACCATCGAAGGCGATACCGTTCTCGTCTCCAGCGCCGCCGTTTCAACTCCCGCCGCCGTCCGCTACGCCTGGTCCAGCAATGCCCCGTGGGCGAACCTCTTCAATCAAGACGGCCTACCCGCCCAAGCCTTCCGCACGGATGACTGGGAGACAGATCCCCGTGCTGCACGCCGATGAAATCCGCATTTCTCGCTCTCACCTTTGCCTTTCTCGGCTCGCTTTCGGCAGCGGAGGAAATGATCGTCGAAAAGCTCCAAGGCCCCGTCACGGCAGCTGAGCTACAGGCCTTCAAGAGCTTCATGCGCACGGTGCCGGTGCCTGTGGACAATCTGCGCAATGCCATGGTCTATGGCAGCGGCGGCATGGCTGTCGAGTCGTTGGGGCGGATGTTTGAAATCTCGGGTGATCGCGAGCTGCTCGATCTCATGCTGCGCTTCACAGACCAGATGCTTGCGGCGAGAAATGACGCGAAAACCGGCGTCATCGTCTGGACGGGCGAACGTGAGGCTGTATGGCCGAATTCGGTGCCCAAAGAAGGCCAACTCGCCTACGCAGGCACGGAGACGGGCGATGTCATTGGCCACATCGCGTATGCGGCGCGGCTTATTCTGCAAAACGAGTCGCTGCAGGGTGAAAAGGTGCCCGATGGCGATCCTCATGGCTTTGGCGGGACGTATCGCGAGCGGGCACGGCGCTATTTGCGTGAGATGGACCACACGGTGGATGCCTTCGTGCTGCGGTGGCTCGTGCGGGCTGATACGCTGCGCTATTATTCGCCCAATTCACCGGCCTACGACTCCGCCTCGCGTCCCGGCAGCTCGAATCTGCCTGTGCCGTGGAATCAGCAGATGATGCTGAACAACGGCTTCCAACGGCTCGCTGAATGCCACGCGCTGCTTGGCGATGATGCGTCACGATTGAAACGCTACGAAGCCATCGTGCAGGCCTCCGTGGACTGGTTCTTTGCGGCGGCGAAGCGCATCACCGTGAATGGCCACGAGTGCTACCGTTGGACCTATGCTGCCGAAGAACCCATGCGTCACTTCGAAGACACCGCGCATGGCGGCTACGATGTCGGCGGACTTTACCGTGCCTATGTGAGCGGTCGCTACGGCATCACGGCGGCGATGATGAAACCCTTTGCCAACATCGTGCTCCACATCATGGCGCGGCCCAACCACACCTTCACTGGCCGCACCGATGGCGAAACCGCTGGCAAACGCCCGCCCGGCACACTGCGTGGCAACTGGATCGACCTCTGCGAGTTCGCGCCTGAACTGCTTCCCATTCTCCACGCCGCGAATCGCGGCCGAATCAAAGGTAGTGCGGATACCACGGCGAACCTGCTCTGGACCAAACATCGGCTGAACTTGCCAGCGATGAAGAGCAATTGAGCCACCGCTCTGAATGTGAGGCTCTGTGAGAAACTTTTTCTAATTCCTACTTGCCGAATGTAGATTCAGAAGATAACTGTCCAGCACATCGCCCCAGCAGTCCTTACAGACCGCCTGCGACCTCCAAGAGACTGACCGGACCACCGGAAGTGTTCGACGACAAAAACCGCTCCAGACCCTGCGTCTGCACAGCGGCTTGCTGTTCGAGCCTCCATGACCCGGTCAGTCTCTTTTTCATTTAGCCCACCGGTCCCATACCGGGGCGCTCCCGACAACGACACCTGCCGACGCCGACCGGACCACCGGAAGCCGACGCTCCGCAGATGCCAACCTCATGAAATCCAAAGCAATCCGACCCACCCAACACCTTTTCTCCCGAGTCTCGCTCCTCGGCTTGATCCTCTCCGTCTCCGTCGCAGCCAATGCCGACGACAACGAAGCATCCAAGCTAAAGCGAGGCACCTTTTATCAAAACCCGCTCAGCTACAGCACCACGCGTGATCCTGATCCGCCGAAGTATGCGCGCAGTGTCAGCGAGCTCGGCATCGACTCGCTGCTGAATGTGAATTGGCTCGATGTGGGCCTCGATTACCGCTTCCGCTACGAATACCGCGATGACGACATCCGCCGGGCGCAGGCGGGCCTCGATGAGCCGTGGCTGCACCGCACGCGGGCCTACATCGGCATCAAAGAGATCGCTGATCCCTTCCGCTTCGCGGCGGAGCTTCAGGACTCGCGTCGCTACAACTCAAACTACGCCCGCGATAACCGCGACTTCAATGAATTCGAGTTCATCCGCCTCTACGGCGAGCTGTACTTCAAGGATCTGCTCGGCCACGATGCCATCGGCAATCCGCGACCGCTCAGCATCCGCTACGGCATTCATAACTTCGAGTTCCTCGACCGCCGTCTGCTCGGCAACAACCAGTGGCGCAACACTGCGAACACCTTCCAGGGCTTTCACGCCAGCCTCGGGCAGGAAAGCAATGACTGGCAGCTCGATCTGCTCGCCGTGCAGCCGCTGAGCCGCTCGAAGTATGATTGGGATCGCCCTGTGGAGCAGCAGTGGCTTTACGGGGCCATCGGCCACTGGCGAAAGTGGTCAGACATCATCACGCTGGAGCCGTTTTACCTCGCCTTGAATCAATCCGCCTATGCAGGCGTGGCTGAGCGGTTCGTCCATTCGCCTGGCTTGCGCGGCTACGGCATCGTCGGCAGCAGCGGCTTCGATTACGACTTCAGTTTCATCTACCAGTTTGGTCGAAATGGATCGCGAGATGTGCGTGCGTATGCCGGAAACATCGAAGTCGGCTACACCTGGGCCACGAACCCGTGGAAGCCGCGTTTCAGCCTCTTCTACGGCTACGCCAGCGGTGATCGCGATCCGAACGACAACCAGGACAACCGCTTCGAGCGCTTCTTCGGCTTCGGTCGTCCGTGGTCCGCCAATGACTACGTCGTTTATGAAAACATCAGCGCACCGAAGGCTCGTGTGGAGTTCAAACCACGTCACAACCTGCGCGTCGATTTCGGCTACAGCCTCTTTTGGCTCGCCAGTGACAAGGACCGCTTCGCCAACGCCAACAACGCCCGCGACGTGACCGGCCGCAGCGGCGGCTTCGTCGGACAAGAGCTCGACATCCGCGCTCGCTACGCCTGGAGCCCCAAGACCGAGATCACCGTCGGCTACGCCTACTTCAAAGCCGGTGACTTCATCCAAAACCGCGTCCGCAGCGGCGACACCGACTTCGCCTACTTCGAATTTAGTCACCGCTTCTTCTGATTCCAACACCTCATCCCTCATCTCCAAACTCTTCTCCCATATTCCATCATGAAACTCTCTCTCATCCTCACCACCGCTCTTCTGAGCCTCTCCGCCTCTGCCGCCGACTTCGAGCTGCTGAACGTCTCCTACGATCCCACACGTGAACTCTACGCCGAGTTCAACAAAGCCTTCGCGAAGCACTACAAGGCCACCGCTGGCAAAAAAGTCAGCATTGACCAATCCCACGGCGGTTCTGGCAAACAGGCCCGCGCCGTCATTGATGGCCTCGAAGCTGATGTCGTCACACTCGCCTTGGCAGGTGACATCGACGTGATCGGCCAGCAGGCTGGTCTCATCGCGAAGGACTGGCAAAAGCGCCTGCCGAACAGCAGCGCCCCTTACACGAGCACCATCGTGTTCGTCGTGCGGAAGGACAATCCGAAGAACATCCAGGACTGGGACGACCTCGTGAAGCCCGGCGTGAATGTCGTCACACCGAATCCGAAGACCTCCGGCGGTGCGCGGTGGAATTACCTCGCCGCTTGGGCCTACGCGCTGAAGAAATACGGCAGCGAAGCCAAGGCGAAGGATTTCATCTCCGCGCTGTTCAAGAACGTGCCCGTGCTCGATACCGGTGCTCGTGCTTCGACGACCACGTTTGCACAGCGCGGCATCGGCGATGTGTTTCTCTCTTGGGAAAACGAGGCATGGCTCATCCAGCGTGAGTTCCCCGGCCAGACGAAAATCGTGATCCCCTCGCTGAGCATCCTCGCCGAGCCCACCGTGGCCGTGGTGGACAAGAACGCCGAGAAAAAAGGCACCACCGAAGTCGCGAAGGCCTACCTCGAATACCTCTACACACCCGAGGCGCAGGACATCATCGGCAAGCACTACTACCGCCCGCGTGATGCCGCTGCCGCCGCGAAATACAGCACCCGCTTCCCGAAACTCACGCTCGTCACCATCGACGGCGACTTCGGCGGCTGGGGCAAGGCGCAGAAGAAGCACTTCGATGAAGGCGGCATCTTTGACCAGATCTACTCCGCGAAGTGAAACGCGGCTGATGCACTCAAAACACCTCCGCACGCCATGTCCTACTTCACCACCATCATCGAAGCCGTCGGTCGCACGCCGCTTGTGAAGCTCAACCGCATCACCGCGGGCCTTCCGGCCACCATCGCGCTCAAAGGCGAGTTCAAGAACCCGCTCGGCAGTGTCAAAGACCGCATCGGCCGCGCCATGATCGAGGCGGCGGAGCAAAGCGGCGTGCTGCGGCCCGGCGGGCACATCATCGAGCCCACCAGCGGCAACACCGGCATCGCGCTCGCCTTTGTCGCCGCCGCGAAAGGCTATCCGCTCACGTTGACGATGCCGGAGAGCATGAGCCTGGAGCGCCGCACGCTGCTGGCGCTTCTCGGTGCCAATCTGGTGCTCACGCCTGCAAAGGAAGGCATGAAAGGCGCGATCAAACGCGCTGAGGAACTCATCGCCGAGACACCCGGCGCATGGATGCCGCAGCAGTTTGAAAATCCGGCGAATCCGGAGATCCATCGCAAAACGACGGCGAACGAGATCTGGCACGACACTGGTGGTCAGATCGACATCTTCGTCGCTGCGGTGGGCACCGGCGGCACGATCACCGGCGTGAGCGAAGTCATCAAAGCCCGCAAACCCTCGCTGCAATCCATCGCCGTCGAGCCTGCGGCATCGCCGGTCATTTCACAGACACGTGCCGGAGAGCCGGTGCAGCCTGGCCCGCACAAGATTCAAGGCACCGGCGCTGGCTTCGTGCCGAAGAACCTCAACCTCGGCATCGTCGATGAGGTCATCCAGGTCACCAACGAGGATGCCATCGCCACCGCGCAGCGCCTCGCTCGCGAGGAAGGCCTGCTCGTCGGCATTTCCACCGGTGCGAACGTGTGGGCCGCGCTGCAAGTCGCCGCGCGTCCGGAGAATGCCGGGAAGCTCATTGTCACCCTCGGTTGCAGCACCGGCGAGCGCTACCTCTCCACCGCCCTCGCTGACGAGGCACGCAGCAAAGTCACCGCTTGAAACCATGACACTCCCATCCCATTTGCAATTCACCGGCAGGCACGCGTTTCAGCGCGGCACCATCCCACTGCCATCCTCACGACTGATGACTGAAATCCACCCGAGCGAGCAACAAGGCATCTTCATCCCGAAGATCGTCAGCAAGCCGCTCAAACCGGGTTACGGCATCAAAATCGGCATCTTCGCCGGCATTCATGGCGATGAGGAAGCGGGCACGCTCGCCACGCAGGAACTCATCCGCTGGGCCGCCGAGAAGCCGGAGGAGCTGCACGACTACGAGCTGCATTTCTTCCCCATCTGCAATCCCACCGGCCTCGTGCTGGGCACGCGGCACAGCCACAGCGGCCTCGATTTGAACCGAGAGTTCTGGTTTGGCTCCACCGAGCCTGAAATCGTCTATTTGGAGAGCGAACTGCGCCGCGAAAAATACGACGGCATCGTCTCCCTGCACTCCGATGACACCTCCGACGGCTGCTACGGCTTCGTCAGCGGCGATCTGCTCAGCGAGCACCTGCTCGAGCCTGCGCTGCAAGCGGCGAGCGAATTCCTCCCGCGCAACGAGCAGCACATCATCGATGGCTTTCTCGCTAGTCGCGGCATCATCAAGGAAGGCTACCTCGGCATCCTCAGCGCTCCGCCGGAACAGAGGCCGCGTGCGCTGGAGATCGTGTTCGAGACTCCCGCGCTCGCGCCGATGCCGCAGCAGGTCAAAGCCACCGTCGCCGCCGTGAAGCGCATCCTCGCCGAATACCGCCAACTCCAGGCCTACGCCGCGAACTTGTAATCCCACTCGCGCACCTTCATGGCACGTCCACGTCACGTTCTGCCTGGCTTCAGGCTCTCTCTCGGCTTCACCGTTACTTACTTGAGCCTCCTCGTGCTCTTTCCGCTCTCCATGCTCGCGTGGAAAGCGGCCAGCGGCGGCTGGGAGCACTTCATCGAGACACTCACCCATGCCCGCGTCATTTCGTCGCTCAAACTCAGCTTCGGCACCGCGTTCGTTGCCGCGCTCGTGAATGGCGTCTTCGGCCTGATCACAGCCTGGGCGCTGGAACGCTACGCATTTCCAGGTCGCCGACTGCTCGATGCGATGGTCGATCTGCCGTTTGCGTTGCCCACGGCCGTCGCAGGCATCGCGCTCGTCACGCTGTATGCGCCGAATGGCTGGATCGGCTCGTTTTTGGCCCAGCACGACATCAAGGCCGCGTATGCGCCGCTCGGCATCACCATTGCGCTCACGTTTGTCGGTTTTCCATTCGTCGTGCGCACCTTGCAGCCCGTCATCGCCGATCTCTCGATGGATGTCGAAGAAGCCGCTGCCTGCCTCGGCGCGAACCGCTGGCAGACGCTCACCCGCGTCGTCTTTCCCGCCCTGCTGCCCTCCACGCTCGCGGGCATGACCCTCGCCTTTGGCCGCGCTGTCGGCGAATACGGCAGCGTCGTCTTCATCTCCGGCAATCTCCCTTTTAAGACCGAAATCGCGCCGCTGCTCATCACCATGCGCCTCGAAGAATACGACTATGCCGGAGCCGCGACCATCGGCGTCGTGATGCTGGCCGCGAGCTTCGGCATCCTGCTCATCTCAAACTTCCTCAGCAACTGGAGCCGCAAGCGCACGGGCCGCTGAAGCCTTCGTCATTCCATCATGGCCGCCATCATCATCAACCACCCAATCCACACCGCTAGGCCTCGCAAAGCCACATCCGAGTCTCCTTTCTCCCGCTGGCTCATCATCGGCATCGCTGTCGCATTCATGGGCTTGATGTTCGTGCTGCCGCTCGTCGTCATTTTCCAGGAAGCGTTCCGCAAAGGCTGGGAAGGCTATGTGGAGGCCTTCGATGATCGCGCCACGACGCATGCCATCTGGCTCACGTTGCAAGTCGCGGCCATCACGGTGCCGTTGAACACGCTTTTCGGCCTCGCGGCGGCCTGGTGCGTGTCGCGCTTTCAATTTCGCGGCAAACGTTTCCTCACCGCGCTCATCGAGCTGCCGCTGTGGGTCTCGCCGGTCATCGCGGGCATGGTTTACGTGCTACTGTTTGGTGCGCAGGGCCTCTTCGGGCCGTCGTTGAAGGAACACGGTATCAAGATCATCTTCGCGCTGCCCGGCATCGTGCTCAGCACCATCTTCGTCACCTTCACCTTTGTCGCGCGAGTACTCGCGCCGCAGATGGAGGCGCAGGGCCAGGCCGAGGAAGAAGCCGCGATGACGCTCGGCGCGAATGGCTGGCAGATGTTCTGGCGCGTCACACTGCCGAAGATCAAATGGGGCCTGCTCTACGGCATCATCTTGTGCAATGCCCGCAGCATGGGCGAGTTCGGCGCGGTCTCCGTCGTCAGCGGCCACATCCGCAATAAGACCAACACCGTGCCGCTGCACATCGAAGTTTTATACAACGAATACCAGTTCGTCCCCGCCTTTGCCGTCGCGTCCGTGCTCGCACTGCTCGCGCTGGTGACCCTGATTTTGAAAACTCTGACGACCACCCCACGAGGAGCAGCATGAGCATCCACATCCACCACATCTCCAAATCCTTCGGCAGCTTTCAGGCACTGAAAAACGTCGATCTCGAAGTCAAAACCGGCGAACTCGTCGCCCTGCTCGGCCCCAGCGGTAGCGGCAAGACCACGCTGCTGCGCATCATCGCCGGACTCGAATTCGCCGATGAAGGCGCGGGCAGCATCGAGTTTCACGGCAGCGATGTCACCAACCGCACCGCCTACGAGCGCAAAGCTGGCTTCGTCTTCCAAAACTACGCCCTCTTCAATCACATGACCGTCGCCGAAAACATCGCCTTCGGCCTCCGCGTCATGAAACGGCCTGAGCGGCCCTCGCGTGAGGACATCGACCGCAGCGTCACCGAGCTGTTGCGCCGCATCGCCCTCGAAGGCTACGGCGACCGCTACCCCACGCAGCTCAGCGGCGGCCAGCGGCAACGCGTCGCGCTCGCCCGCGCCCTCGCCGTTGGCCCACAGGTTCTGCTGCTCGATGAACCCTTCGGCGCTCTCGATGCCAAAGTGCGCAAAACGCTGCGCAAATGGCTGCGTCACTTTCACGACGAAACCCGCGTCACCACGCTCTTCGTCACGCACGATCAAGACGAAGCCTTCGAACTCGCCGACCGCGTCGTCATCCTTCACGAAGGCCACATCCAGCAAGTCGGCTCCCCAAGACAACTCCGCGAGAACCCAAAAAACGAGTTCGTCGCCGACTTCCTCGACTGCGTGATGATTTGAAGCATCTGTGCCTTCAAGTTGGGATAAGATGGTTAAGAGTCATGCGTTCATTCAGTCCGAGATGGATGGCGGCAGCTTTACTTCGGTCTGCAGCTGCTTCTGGTCTTTTTGGAGCGGTATTTGCCCATTGGACAGGTGATATGTCGCATTGAGAGATGGTTGACGGGTGAGGTGCACTCGTGCTGGCGGCGAGCCAGAAAATGAGATGTAGGCGGTAGCTGATGCCTAGAAGAAGAGCAGGGGATACCATTGACTGAGTTGGTAATGAAGTAGCCTGCGCGGGCTCATACGTTGGCGTTGCAAATAGTGCTCATATAGAATGACGATCTCATATACTAGTCCATCACTGCGCTCCATGCCGCTCATCCTGTGAAAGAGGATGTGGAAGTGAATTACCTGAATCCGTGAGGTAAAAAGAGATAGAGTGAAGCAACCCGCCTCAGAAGAGGCAAAGGGTGAGGTAACGACACCAACCCAACAGGTTGCCACATGACGACACTTGCACTCACCGACGGCAGAATAAATGCCCAAGGCGCACATCCCTGTCAAATGGCTCTCGCACGCCAAAGAAGTCTATGTCGGCACCGCAGATCACCACCGCCCCGGTGGCAAGAACAGCGAGCAAGAACCGCTGCCAGTGATCTACCGCGTCGTGCGCCGCAGCATCGACAAGCACGGTCAACCACTGCTCATCGACCAGATCAGCGTCGAGACGTATTGGACCAACCTCGGCCAGAGCGCAGCGGGCATCATCGCGCTGTATCATGACCACGGCACCAGCGAGCAGTATCACAGCGAACTAAAAAGCGACCTAAATCTGGAGCGATTTCCCTCGCAGAGTTTCGCGGTCAACACGCTCATATTGCAGCTCGGAGCCTACGCCTACAACCTGTTGCGCAGCCTTGACGAACTGGCCCGCAGCGTGCGTGAAGAACAAGCGGAGAGCTGGCCGGAGCGCATCAAAGCGGTCAAACGTCGGCGAGTGGGCAGCATCATACGCGACCTGATCCACGTCGCCTGCAAATGGGTCCGCCACAGCGGACGGGAGGTGATGAAGCTAGCGAGCCAATGGCCGTGGAGTCGAGTGCTCCTGGCCATGGATGCACGCCTGAGTGCCACCTGAAAAAATCCCCTGAGCAGGAAGCAACCAAAACGACCGGGTCCAGAGAGCGGGAGAGCAAGTCCGTGGGCAAAGACTGCGAAAGAGGGTAAAAAAGGGATCAAACCAAGCCGCAGAATCATCCATCGAGCACGCCGGGCGGCAAAAATCAGCTGCCGCCTCCCTCAAAAAGCACCCCACTGCCGTGTCAGTCCGTAAAAACCCAGTGGCTTCCTCATCGGTCAATATAGCTTACGGAATCAGGTATGAGTCCACACGACTCATTTAGCGGCGGCATCATCATTTGCATTCGCGCTAGGCCCGGCCAGCATCGGATGCATGCGCTGCCTTTTCGTGTTCATGCTGACCTCCGCTTACCTTTTTGCCGATACTCTTAACTACCCGCCGACCCGCAAGGAGGATGTCACGGATACGATTCATGTGGTGGACGTTGCGGACCCCTATCGCTGGCTGGAGGATGATCATGCGGAGGATACGAAGGCCTGGGTGAAGGCGCAGAATGAGGTGACTTTTGGTTATCTGGAGAAATTGCCGATGCGAGACCGCGTGCAGTCACGGCTCAAAGAGATGTGGAATTATGAACGTGTGGGGATGCCATCGAGGCGTGGTGGGAGGTGGTTTTTCTCGCACAATAGCGGTCTGCAAAACCAGTCGGTGCTGATGATGGCGGACTCGCTGGATGCGGAGGGGAAAGTGCTGCTTGATCCAAATGCGATGTCTGCGGATGGCACGACTTCATTGACTGACTCTGAGCCGAGTGAGGATGGGCAGCTCATCGCCTATGCAGTGTCCGAGGCTGGGAGTGACTGGACCACGATCCGTGTGCGTGAGATTGCCAGCGGGAAAGACCGCGAGGATGTGATCCACTGGGTGAAATTCAGCGGGATCTCGTGGCTAAAGGACAGCAGTGGATTCTTCTACTCACGCTATGATGAGCCAGCGGCTGGTGCGGCCCTCACGGCGAAGAATGAGTTTCATAAGCTCTGCTTTCATAAGCTGGGCACGCCGCAAAGTGCGGACACGATCATCTATGAGCGCAAGGATGAGCCGAAGTGGGGCTTTGGCGGTAGTGTGACTGAGGATGGCCAATTCCTGATCATCCAGGTGTGGCTAGGCACGGAGCCGAAGAATCGGGTCTTTTATAAAAGGACTGCGGCGCTGGATGCGCCTGCTGTGGAGCTGCTGAATGACTACGATGCTCGCTACGAGTTTATCGACAATGATGGGCCGGTTTTTTACTTTCGCACGGACCTGAATGCGCCGTGTTTCCGCGTCATCGCCATCGACACCACGCAGCCGCAGCGGGGCAACTGGCGCATCATCGTGCCGGAGGTGCCGAAGGTGCTGCTGGAGGATGTCTCCACCGTCGGTGGACAGCTTTTTTGCCAATATTTGCGTGATGCGAAGACGGAGGTGCTGCAATACACGCTCCAGGGTGAGAAAGTGCGCTCGGTGGCTCTGCCGGGTATCGGCTCTGCGGGTGGTTTTGGCGGTTATCGTGAGGATTCGAGCACTTTTTTCACCTTCACCGGCTTTACAGCCCCGAGCAGCATTTTCCGCCTGGATGTGAAAACGGGTGAAAGTACGCTTTGGCGCAAATCGAAGGTGAAATTCGAGGGTAGCGGCCTGGAGACGAAACAGGTGTTTTTCACCAGCAAAGACGGCACACGGGTGCCGATGTTCCTTGTGCATAAGAAGGGCCTCCAGCTCGATAGCAGTCATCCGGTGCTGCTTTATGGTTATGGCGGCTTCAACATCAGCCTCACGCCGTCGTTTTCCGTGTCACGGGCCGTGTGGTTGGAGATGGGAGGGGTTTTCGCGATGGCGAATCTGCGTGGCGGTGGCGAGTACGGCCGCGAGTGGCACGATGCAGGCATCAAGCTCGGTAAGCAGAATGTCTTCGATGACTTCATCGCGGCGGCGGAGTGGCTCATCGCTCAAAAATACACCACCAGTGCCAAGCTGGCGATCCAGGGCGGTAGCAATGGTGGGTTGCTCGTCGGAGCCTGCATGACGCAGCGGCCGGAGCTTTTCGGAGCGGCATTGCCTGGCGTGGGAGTGCTGGATATGCTGCGCTTTGAAAAATTCACCATCGGCTGGGCCTGGAAGAGCGACTACGGCAGCGTGGAGAATGCCGCTGAGTTCAAGGCGCTGCTGAAATACTCGCCGTATCACAATCTGCGTGCCGGCGTGCGTTATCCAGCCACTCTCGTGACCACCAGCGACCATGATGACCGGGTGGTGCCTGCGCATAGTTTCAAATTCGCCGCACGGCTCCAGGAGTCTCAGGCCAAAGGAGGGCCACCTGTGCTGATCCGTATCGAGACCAGTGCGGGACACGGTGCAGGGACGGCTTTGGGGAAAATGATCGAAAAAGCTGCCGATGAAATGGCTTTCCTCCACGCCCAGCTAGGCATGCGAGCGGATTGGGGGTCGAAGTCGGATTGAAAAAGCAGGGTGAAGCTCATCTAGGGGTAAAAACATCTTGCCACACCGCAGGGCTGCGGCAGAGTCCGCGCCTCGCTGCCCAGACCTGGGTGGCGAAAAGCTCGGGACAGGTGTCAGAGTGGTCTAATGAGCACGCCTGGAAAGCGTGTGTACCCTAATCCGGTACCGAGGGTTCGAATCCCTCCCTGTCCGCCAGCTTTCTCTATGTAGGAGATGCATTTTGAGGATGCATGTGCTGTGAATCGACTTCACAAAGTGGGCATGCCAGAAAAGCCGCAAGTCCTCACCGTCAGTCAGCTCACGCGGGAAATCCGTGAGGTGCTGGAGAGCCGATTGGGCAGTGTGTGGGTGGAGGGGGAGGTGAGTAATCACCGTCTGCAATCCAGCGGGCACCAGTACTTCACGCTGAAGGATGCTGGCTCGCAGCTCTCGTGTGTGCTTTTTCGCGGTGCGGCAGCTCGTGTGAGTGCGCGGCTGGCGGATGGTGTGCAGGTGCAGGTGCTGGGTGATGTGTCTGTGTATGAGCCGCGTGGGCAGTATCAAATGATCGTGCGGCAGGTGCAGGGGAGGGGCCAGGGGGGGCTGCAGGCGCAGTTCGAGGCGCTCAAGCGGAAGCTGCATGCGGAGGGGCTCTTTGATCAGGCGCGGAAGAAGGAGATCCCGCGTTTCCCACAAGTGATCGCTGTGGTGACGAGTCCCACGGGAGCTGCGATCCAGGATATGCTGAATATTTTGACCCGGCGTGCTCCCTGGTTGCGTGTGCTGGTCTATCCGGTGCGTGTGCAGGGGGCGGGGGCGGAGCTGGAGATCGTGCGGGCGCTCCAGGTGCTCGATAGGGCAGGGGAGTTCGGTCTGCCGGTGCCGGATACCATCGTGGTGGGGCGTGGTGGTGGGAGTTTGGAGGACTTGTGGTGCTTTAATGAGGAGGTGCTGGCCCGTGCCATCGCAGCGATGCACATCCCGGTTATCTCCGCCGTGGGGCATGAGATCGACTTCACGATCTCGGACTTCGCAGCGGATCTGCGTGCCCCGACGCCTAGTGCGGCTGCGGAGTTGCTGGCGCCAGATGTGGCTGAGCTGCGTCGCATGCTAGATGCCTCGGCACGCATGCTGCAGAACCGCGTGAGCAGCACTTTGGGGCACCATGAGCATGTGCTGGAGCTCATGGCAAAGGGGCCGCTGCTCAGTGAGCTGCCTCGGGTGCTTTTGGAGGCGGATCAGGCGATCGATGAGGCAGATTCGCGGGTGCGGGAGCTGATGCGGGAGCATTTCCGCCGTCTCCAGGATGCGGTGGCAGAGAAGCAACACGCCCTCTCTACCATGCATCCGCGTGCGATGATCTCGGAGGCCGGGTTCCGGGTGTCCTCTGCGATGCAAATGATCCAGCAGTCCATGCGCACGCGTCTCCAGCGAGATGGGGATCTCCTCCATGCACGGGAGGAGGTGCTGCGTCACCTCGGCCCAGAGGCGGTGCTGCGGAGGGGCTTTTCCTACACGACCAATGCGGCGGGGGAGGTCCTCATGGCCCCTGATGAGGCAGCTACAGGCGATGAAATCGTCACCCGGCTCTCTGGGGGAGTTTTCCGCAGCCGAAAGGTCTGAGGGTGGATGCGCTTGAAATCCTCTTGGGTGTGGGCCATGAAAAGTCCCGCCGAACTTTCGCCGAGGCACAAAACCTCTGTGAATTCATCCCTCAGGCGGCCTGATCATCGCATGGCCATCATCAAATCGAAAAAGCTCAAAAGCATCCCCGCCGAAATCACTGTCCCCGGTGACAAAAGCATCTCTCACCGCTCCGCCATGTTCGCGGGTATGGCCAAAGGCACCACGGTCATCGACGGCTTTCTCCCCAGTGAAGACTGTCTCTGCACGGTAAAGGCGATGCAGGCCCTCGGTGCCACGGTGGAGCCTCTGGAGGAGCTGGAAGGCGTGGGGCTGGTGAAGCTCGCGATCACCGGCAATGGCGGGAAGCTCAAAGCACCCACGCATCCGATCGACTGTGGCAACAGCGGCACCACCACGCGTCTGCTTTGTGGCATCCTCGCGGGTCAGGACTTCACCACCGAGCTTTTTGGCGATGCTTCACTCTCGAAGCGGCCGATGAAACGTGTCGCTGACCCACTCGGTCAGATGGGGGCTCGTATCGAGGGTCAGGGAGAGAAAATCTGCGCTCCGCTCAAAATCCACGGCGGCGAGCTCAAGCCCATGTACTACAAGCTCCCTGTGGCCAGTGCCCAGGTGAAGAGCGCCATCCTCCTCGCTGGACTCTACGCTCATGGGAAGACCACCGTCGTCGAGCCCGTGGCCACGCGGAATCACACAGAGCGGCTCTTTAGCCACTTCGGCATCAAATGGCTGCGTGAGGACGATGCCGTCAGCGTCTATGGCCCGCAGGAGCCGCGTGCGACTGACATCGTGGTGCCCGGCGACATCTCCAGTGCTGCTTTTTGGATGGTGGCTGCTGCCGCATCACCAGGATCGCAGATCACCATCAAAAACGTCGGCCTCAATCCCACCCGCACCGGCATCATCGACGTGCTCCTGCGCATGGGAGCCCAGGTCATCCAGAGTGAGATCCACTCCGATGGCGAACCGCGTGGCAACATCGTCGTCAAAGGTGGCGAGCTCAATGCTACCGTCATCGGCGGTGCTGAGATCCCAAATGTCATCGACGAGCTGCCCATCCTCGCCGTAGCAGGAGCCCTCGCCCGTGGCAAAACACTCATCCGTGATGCCGAAGAGCTACGAGTGAAGGAAACGGACCGTATCGCCGCTGTGGCGCATAATTTACGCCTCATGGGTGTCACCGTCACTGAGCGGCCCGATGGCATGGAGATCGAGGGCGGGGCGAAGCTCCTGGGCTCCACTGTCCCCAGCTTTGGCGATCATCGCATCGCGATGGCCTTCGCCATCGCGGGCTTGTTTGCCGAAGGCGTCACTCAAATCGAAGACACCGAGTGCATCGGCACCAGCTACCCTGGATTTGATCACCACCTCGACCTCTTCCTCCATGGCGATACTGCCGCTCGTCCCATCCCCACCCTCTCTCGCGTGCCTGCCAGTGTCGCGCAGAGACTCGCCAAGTGATCCAGTCCATCACCTGCACATGCCCCCCGTAATCACCATCGACGGACCCGCAGCCTCCGGTAAAAGCAGCATCGCACGCCTTGTCGCGAAGCATCTCGGATACACCTTTGTCGGCACGGGGAATATGTACCGTGCCATGACATGGGCGGTGCTGCACCGTGGGGTCGATCCGGCGGATGCAGCCGCTGTCGCAGCGGTGCTGCCGGCCATTACCTTTGAATGCCCCGTCCTCGACGGCATCACCCACGTCCGGCTCGATGGGCATGATCTCAGCCTCGATGACCTGAATACCGATGCCATCAATCGAGCTGTCAGCCTCGTCGCACGCGTGCCAGAGGTGCGCACCCGCCTCGTCGCCGATCAGCGTGCGCTCACCGCACTCGGGCCGCTCGTCATGGAGGGGCGTGACATCGGTAGCGTCGTCTTCCCTGACAGTCCGTGGAAAATCTACATCGACGCCTCTGAGGAAGTCCGCGCTGCCCGCCGCCGTGCCCAGGGGCAAGCCGACAACCTCGCCGAGCGTGATCGCCTGGACAAAGCCCGTAAATCCAGCCCGCTCGTCATCCCAGATGGAGCTGAAATCATCGACAACTCCCACATCACCCTGGAAGAGGCCGTGGAGAAAGTTTTGGCATCACTAGCCTCCAAAAATCTCTCGCCTAGCGCTTAATCCATTCAGGTTGGTCACTTCGTTCAATCGGTGAGAATCGGTTGCCTGACTTTTTGCGCTTTCTCTTGTAGCATGTGCGCTGCTTTCTCGCCACAATCCGCGCCCCAGCTCAATCATCCCGGAAACAACATGCGCATCGTGGCCATCACCAATCAAAAAGGCGGCGTCGGCAAGACGACCACGGCGGTCAATCTTTCCGCCTGCCTCGCTCAGTTAGGGCAGCGGGTGCTGCTCATCGACCTCGATCCGCAGGCGAACGCGACCAGCGGTCTCGGCCTCGCACAGGAGGAGCGCGGCAGCCTTTACTCCGCCCTCGTCGAAGATGCCGACCCGCGTGATTTCATCCGCGCCACCCGGTTGGAAAATCTCTCCATCATCCGCTCCCACCAGGAGCTTGCTGGCTGTGAGATCGAGCTGGCCCTGGCGGGCAATCATCTCGGACGTCTGCCGGACGTGCTCAGTCCAGTGCGTGAGATGCGCAGCTTTGACTACGTCATTCTCGACACGCCGCCCAGCCTCGGTGTGCTCATGACTTCCTCCCCTCTCTGCGGCGGATGAGCTACTCGTGCCCATGCAGTGCGAGTATTTCGGCCTGGAGGGCCTCAGCAAGATCGTCGGCATCGCACGCCAGATTCGTGACTGCGGGGCCAATCCGAATCTGCTGCTCGAAGGCATCGTCATGACCATGTACGACAGCCGTGCGAACTTGGCCCAGCAAGTCGTGCGCGAGGTCCAGGAGTACTTCCCTGACATCGTCTATAAAAGCGTCATCCCCCGCACCGTACGGCTCGGGGAAGCACCCAGCTACGGCAAGAGTATCATCGAGTATGATCCCTCTGGTCGCGGTGCTCAGGCCTACAAAGCCCTCGCGCAGGAATTTCTCGATCGTCGTCAGCCCAAAACAGAGCCATCCGCTGCTCCCACCCTAGAGGAGGCAGAGAGCCCATAGAGGCTCTGTTTCCGCTGAAAGCGGCTTCAGAAAAACGGTATCTCCAGCCGCTTTGCCACGCGGCGTGGCCTGCGCAGTGCCTCCTGCATCCGCAGGGCCTCATCTGGGCCGCGTAGGTCTTTGCAGTCTGGATGTGGCTCAGGGGCATCGATCAGGCCCAGCTCATGCAGCACATGGGCAGTGCTGTGTTTATAGGGAGAGGCGCTCAAGCGCTCATCCAGGCGGAAAACGAGATCCTCAAAGCTCTGGAAGGCCTCAAACAGCTTGTACACCCTGGTATCGAAGCGGCCGGTGCCGGTTTTGTACTTTTTATCCGTCACACTATCCAGCAGCCACATATCCCGCGCATCGCAGATCAGCGGGCAGGCACTCACACCCGCGCCGATGAGCAGCGGCAGGCCTAGCTTGATCGCTGTGGCGATCCCATAGTCATCCCCACTGTGCGGAGAGAAGGGGAGATTCTGATCTTTGCACATCGCCGCCCAGTAGAGGAACTGCGGCTCATCGAGCGTGCTCACCTTTCCGCCGACATACTTCGGATGCAGCGCGATCTGGTGGAAAAGCCACGGCTCATACGGCGTGGCCCATGGAACAAAGGAGGGCTCTAATGCATGTGCGATGGCTGGACGCGTGATGTGCTCTGCGATCTGAAAATACGCATCCCGCCGCGCTTCAGGCGCTAGGATATTGAGTAGCCGGGAAGTCATGATCATCACCTCGCAGTTCTCATGCGACTGGGCGATGTCCAGCAGCGGGTGGTAGCGCTCGGCTTTGAAGACACTATCCGCCTCAGCCCCACGCGCGGTCACACCCGCGATGAAGCGCTGATCCGGGAATTCCGCACGGAAGCGCCGCAGCACCTCCGCGTAGAGATCATTATCCAGGTCAAAAATGTATCCCGTATCCGCATTCAGCACGAAGACGATCTCCACACCATAATGCTCCGCACACTGGCGCATCCAGTGGACGCTCTTGGTGAAACCCGCCCAGTCCGGCTTCTGGTCCTTGAAAGGCAGCAGCGTCGCCACACATAAGCGGGCGCGGGTGCTGTGGTCTGCGAGAGATTCCTCGCTCGTCCAGGCCCAGATCGTATCCTGCCAGGGGGTGTCAGGCTTCAGATCAGCGGGGGAAGTGATGAGATCGCGGTTCATGGTAAAGAGATCAGACTTCTCCTTCGCCTAAAAACCTGCTCACGCAAAAAAAGAATAAGCCAGCTTACACAGCCACACCACGGGCCTTTAGAAAAGGCACCAGCTCATCCACGCCGAAGTCCGCCAGCACCTCTCCATCCCAGTCCATCGTCGGAGCTTTGGACTGGCCGCTGAGGTCGATCATGCGCTGCATCGCC
The DNA here is from genome assembly GCA_016713035.1 of Verrucomicrobiaceae bacterium. Classification (NCBI taxonomy): domain Bacteria; kingdom Pseudomonadati; phylum Verrucomicrobiota; class Verrucomicrobiia; order Verrucomicrobiales; family Verrucomicrobiaceae; species Verrucomicrobiaceae bacterium. Next base: position 808,396 of record JADJPW010000001.1, on the reverse strand, counting down.
TCACGATCACCCGTGACGACGACCACCTCGTGCGGGATGTTTTTAGCCTCCAGGTACTCGAGCACTTCATCACACCATGGGCAGCCAGTTTTGACAAAAAGGATAGGTTTCATCGCCTCACAGCATGGCTAGCTCCTTCAGCCAGTGCAAGCGGCAGAATGGGAGCACCGCTCTATGCGCCAGCCCGCACATTCTGCATTCCGCATTCGACATTCGTCGTTCTTTCGGCATTCGGATTTCGTTCCATCCGCCGCACATGCCCACTCTCCTCCTCGCAGTCCGCTACATCACGCGTCATCGCGTGCAGAGTCTGCTGCTGGCTACGGCGCTGGGGCTGGTCTTTGCCCTACCCCTATGCCTGCGTGTGCTGGTGCGGCATGCCCAGGCAGATTTACGAGCCCGTGCTGCCTCCACCCCGCAGATCGTGGGGGTAAAGGGCAGTGCGCTGGACCTGATGATGACCGCTCTTTATTTCAAGCGTGAGTCTTCTCCGAGCCTACCACTGGCCACGCTCGCGGAAATCCGCGCCACCGGCACCGCACAGGCCATCCCGCTGCATGTGCGCTTTCATGCGCAGGAATCTCCCATCGTCGGCACCGAATTGGATTACTTTACCTTCCGCGGGCTCAAATTGGCCGCTGGCCGCCAAATCACCCGTTTGGGCGATTGCGTGCTCGGTGCCCGCGTCGCCGCAAAACGCGGCCTGAAACCTGGGGACGCCCTCTTTTCCTCCAGTGAGCAGGCTTTCGACATCGCGGGCATTTATCCGCTAAAAATGCGCATCACTGGCCTTTTCGCTGAAACTGGCACCGCAGACGATGAGGCCATTTTTGTCGATTTGAAGACCGCATGGCTCATCGAAGGCCGCAGCCACGGCCACGACGATGTGGCGAAAAATGCACAAACCGTGCTCAAACAGGAAAACGACGGCAACACCGTCGCAAATGCCGCCGTGCGCATGTTTCAGGAGGTCACAGATGCCAATCTCTCCACCTTTCACTTCCACGGCGACTCCGGCACCTACCCCGTGAGTGCCGCCATCGTGCTCCCCGCAGATGCCAAGGCAGAAGCGCTCCTCGCAGGTCAATACGCACGCTCAAAAACCAGCCAGCTCATTCGTCCACAAGATGACATGGAGTCACTCCTCACCCAGCTCGTGCGGCTGGAGGGATTTGCCACCACCATGCTACTCACCACAGCAGGCGCGGCCCTTTTTGTCGCGGCGCTGGTCTTTGCCCTGAGCTTTCGCCTCCGCAGGCGGGAATTCGGCACCTTAGCAGACATCGGCGTCGCAGAAAACAGCCTCCGCCTCGTCAAAGCGCTGGAAATCACCCTCATCGCACTACTCGCCAGCCTCATCGCCGCAGGACTCTACTTTGCAGCTTCTATCGCCGCTCCAGCCCTGCTACGCCTCGCATTATGAAAATGAGGCTCTGATGCAGAAGTCCTGTGACAGCAGCAATGCTCAATACCTCGGCAGCTCCGGCTCCACGAGATCTGCCCAGGCGTCGATACCACCGCGCATGCTCTGCGCACGGTAAAAGCCATGCTGCCGCAGCCACTGAGCCAGTCGCTGGCTACGCATACCGTGGTGGCAATACACGATCAGATTCTCCGACGTATCCGTGAAAACCTGCGGCGCCATCTCGTCGATGCGGGACATCGGCACCAGCACCGCATCTGGCAGGCGGCAGATGTGCCACTCATCGAGCTCACGGCAGTCGATGATGCGGAAATCACGGGCACCGGGCCTCCCCAGGAGGTAACTCACATCTGTGGGGCCGATTTCGAGCGGGACTTCGGTCATAGGAGGCGTGTGCGTAGCGATCAGGGCCGCACCGTGACGGGCGTGCCCATATTGACATTGTTGTAGAAGATGGCCGCCATGTGAGCAGGCATGCGCACGCAGCCATGGGAGGCCGGATAACCGGGCAAAAAGCCCTCATGCATGCCGATCCCGCCGACAAAACGCATGAAGTGATGCATCTTGGAGCCCTCAAAGCGTGTCCCCGCTGGTGGTTTATCCTTGGTGATGTCGATATTCGCCCGCACGACATTGCCATAGGCATCGACGAAGTCGCCGTAGAGATTCGATTTATGCCACTGGTCTTTTTGGATGACCTTGAAGGTCCCCGCCTTCGTCGGATGCTTTTCATCACCGGTGGACAGCGCACTGACACCAGCGAGCTGGCTACCTTTGTAAAAGTAAGCCTTCTGGTCACTGAGGTCGATGGTCACACTGGGAGATCCGCCCATGCCATCACCATCCCAGTAGGAATCCTGGTCTGCATTGTACAGCGCAGAATGCGGCACTGTCCCCGGGGCGAAAGCTTCCAGATACTGTGTCTGTCCGCGCACGCGTGATGCACCTTTGCGAATGCCAGCACAGGAAGAGAGCGCCAGCACCAGCAGGGGCAAGAGCAGAAGGCGAGGCGAAAAAGGCAAAGGAGATGTCATGCGATAGAAATGGAGACGAAACAGTCTGGGCACGGAGCCCACAGCAGGGCGGCGAAAATGAACACTCCTGGCTGACTGTCCACCATTTCCATTCCCGGCAAAAAAGGAGATCCTGCCATCAGTGGACGCCCTGGTCGGCGAGGTAGCGCTCGGCTTCTAGCCCGGCGGCGCAGCCTTGGCCGGCGGCGGTGATGGCTTGGCGATAGACGTGGTCGGCGACGTCTCCAGCGGCAAAGAGGCCTTCCGTCTTGGTGCGGGTGCCTTTGGTCTGGAGGATGTAGCCGTTTTCGTCACGGTCCACGAGGTCGCCGAGGAAGGCCGCATTCGGCACGTGACCGATAGCGACAAAGACGCACTTCACCTCCAGCTCGCTCTCCGCGCCAGTGACGAGGTTTTTGAGCTTCACGGCACGCATCTCACCTTTTTCGTCGGTGAGGTATTCGCTGATGCCACTGTTCCAGACGGGTTCGATCTTCGGATTGGCCAGGGCGCGGTCGGCCATGATCTTGGAGGCACGCAGCACATCGCGGCGGTGGATGAGATAGACCTTGGAGGCGAATTTGGTCAAAAAGGAGGCTTCTTCGCAGGCGCTGTCGCCACCGCCGATGACGCAGACGGGCACGTTGCGGTAGAAGGCTCCGTCGCAGGTGGCGCAACTGGTCAAACCGTGGCCGATGAGTGTTTTTTCGTTCGGTAGGCCCAGGTGACGCGGAGAGGCACCCGTGGCGATGATCACCGTCTTGGCCTCACGCACTTTCCCATCTTCCGATACGACCTCAAAATGGCCTGCGGCGGTCTTTTTCACGCTGGCGACCATCGTGTAGTCGATGCGTGCTCCGAAGCGCTCTGCCTGCGTCTGCATGTTCATCATCAGATCTGGCCCCATGATGCCTTTTGGGAAGCCGGGGAAGTTTTCCACCTCGGTGGTGGTGGTGAGTTGTCCACCCGGCATGTTCCCGGAGAGGATGAGTGGTGCCAGATTGGCCCGTCCAGTGTAAATCGCCGCTGTGTAGCCCGCGCAGCCTGTGCCGATGATGATGACGTTTTCCATGTGAGTCGTGTGTGAGGTGAAAGTGAGCCGCCGATGATGGAAAGGCAGCCTGCGGGCGCAAGAGAGGCTTTTTTCCTCCACGTCTCTTTGGGCAACATTTCTGTGACCGAGGCGTTCTATGGGCTCCAGCGACCACTCTATCCATGAATCCCTCCCTCGCCCCTGCCTCACGCCGCCGCATCCTCGGCAGCACGGCCATGGGGCTGTCCAGTGTGGCGTTGGCGCATCTGATGGCGGATTCGCGTCCACATTTCACGGCGAAGGCGAAGCGGGTCATCTGGCTCTTCATGCATGGTGGGCCGAGTCATGTGGACCTCTTTGATCCGAAGCCCGAACTCCTCCGCCATGCCGGGAAGCCGCTGCCAGATAGCTACGGCGCAGTCGAGACTCGGCGCAAAGTGGCGCAAAATCCACTGCTCGGGCCGGTGAAGACCTTTCGCCCGCGTGGACAGAGCGGGATCGAGATGAGCGACTTTTTGCCGAACATGGCGCAGATGGCCGATGAGATGTGCGTCATCCGCAGTTGCCACGGTGATAGTGTGAATCATCCGCAGTCTGTCTATCAGATGAACACGGGCTCCGTGCTGATGGGCAAGCCCAGTATGGGGGCCTGGGTGAGCTACGGACTCGGCACGGAGAATGCGGATATGCCCGCCTTTGTCGTGCTGCCAGACCCCGGTGGTGGCCTGAAGGGCGGACCACCGGCGTGGGGCAGCGGCTTCCTGCCCGCGACCTATCAGGGCACCACCATGCGTGCTGGTAGCAGCCCCATCCTGCACCTGGAGAGCCCGCAGGGCACTGCACGGCAGCGAGCGACGCTGGATCTCATCCAGCAGATGAATCGTGAGCATGCCACACGCCATGCGCATACGGCAGACAGCGTGCTCGATGCCCGCATCCGCGCTTACGAGCTAGCCTTCCGCATGCAGAGCGCTGCGCCTGATGCGGTGGATCTTTCAAAGGAGAGCGATGCCACGAAAAAGCTCTACGGACTGGATCACGCCACCACGCGTGAGTTTGGCACACGCTGCCTGCTGGCCCGGCGCATGATCGAGCGCGGGGTGCGCTTTGTGCAGCTCTACTCGGGTGATACGAACGGCTGGGATGCCCACGAGAATGTCCTCAGCAATCACACGGACCTCTGTGCACGCACGGATCTGCCTGTAGCTGGCCTGCTACGTGATCTGAAACAGCGCGGGCTGCTGGAGGACACGCTGGTCATCTGGGGTGGTGAATTTGGCCGCATGCCGATGAGTGAGAAGGGCGTGGGCCGCGATCACAATCCCTGGGGCTTCACCACGGTGCTGTTTGGCGCAGGCGTGAAGCATGGCCATGTGCATGGCAGCACGGATGACTTCGGGCTGCGTGCCCAGACGGACAAAGTGCACATCCGTGAGCTTCACGCCACCATCCTGCACCTCTTGGGCCTCGATCACGAGCAGCTTACCTTCCGCCACAATGGCCTCGATGAGCGACTCACCGGCGTGGAGGAATGCTCAGTGGTCAAAGGGCTCCTCGATACCTAGCCACCTCGCCATGGACTCCTGCGCGGCGGAAGACGCCGCAGTGACATGTGCATGATTGGATTGAGCGATCTGGCGACTCAGGCACGTATTTTCCGGCGTCATGCTCCGCTATTCCATCTCCTTCCTCATCCTCACCTCTTGCTTTGCGAGTCTCCACGCTGCTCCCGGCGTGATCGATTATGAAAAGCAGGTGCATCCATTCTTGAAGGACAACTGCATCGCCTGTCATAACAAAACGACGACCAAAGGCGGGCTCAACATGGAGACACCCGAGCTGATGGCAAAGGGCGGCGAGTCCGACAAAGGCATCCTCCCCGGACAAGGTGCCGCAAGCATCATCTACCAAGCTGCCGCACACTCCTGGGACAGCGAAATGCCCCCCAAGGGCAATAAAGTCGGCGCGGTGAATCTCACCAGCTCACAGCTCGATCTCTTGAAGCAGTGGATCGACCAAGGAGCAAAATCCTCGGGCAAAAAAGAGCAAGTCATCGCCTGGCAGCCTCTGCCCACGGGCTTTCAGCCAGTCTTCGCCGTCGCGGTGACGCCGCAGGGCGATTTCGCCGCTGCAGCTCGGGCGAATCAGATCTGCATCTATCACCTGCCTACCCAGCAGCTCTCGATGAAACTCCCCGCTGATGCGCATCGTGATGTCGTGCAGGCACTCGCTTTCAGCCCAGATGGCACTCGCCTCGCCACGGGCAGCTTTCGCGAGGTGAAGCTCTGGCGTCTCAATCTGCCCCCCGCAGCCCCCACAGCCTCCACCAAGCTCACCGCCACCCAAGATGCCGACAATAGCATCAAGCTCAGTGAGGGAGCAAAGCTCATCACCCAGATCAAAACCGACCTATCCACCCAACAAGCCCTCGCTCTCCGCACGCACGCAGCCGCACGAGCGAGCCTGGAGGTGACTTATCAAAATGAAGCCATCAAAAAGGCTCAGACCGATGCCGCAGAGCAGGGCACCCGTTTGAAAAAAGCAGGCGAGCTCGCCGAACTCGCCAAAAAAGCTCTGGAAGACAAAAAGAAGGACCTGAAGGCCAAAACCGACGCCAAGGCCACCGCCGACAAAAACACAGCCACAGACGCCAAAACCATCGAAACCAAAGAAAAAGCCGCCACCGAGCTCAAACTGGCCCAAGAAGCCCTCACCCGTGCCGAAGCCGCCATCACCGACACCACCAACGAGATCAAACTCGTCACCGAAAACGAAAAGAAAGCCAAGCAACGCGTGATCGACCAAAAAGCCCATCTCGACGTGGTGAAGAAAGCCCTCGAAAAAGCCAACACCGACCGCGACGCGATCACCAAGACCCTCGCGCAAAGCATGAAAAAAGCGAAAGCACTCGGCTTCAGCGCCAACGGGCTCGAACTCATCGCCACCTATGACAACGGCCCCGCACAGGCCTGGAGCACCGTGAATGGTAAGCCCATCACGCCAGGAAGCACCGCGGCCACTTGGACCTTGGAGCGCAGCTTTGGCACCGGTGATGGCAAATCACCCATCACCGACCGCGCCAATAGCCTCGCCTTTTCGCCAGATGGCAAAACGCTCGCCGTCGGCAGTGGCGAGCCCTCCCGCAGCGGTGACATCACCCTCTTTGAAGTCGCCAGTGGCAAGCTGACCCAGACCTTTGCCGAGCGTCATCTCGATAGCATTTTAGCGTTGGATTTTTCGCCAGATGGCAAGCTCCTCGCCTCCGGCGGAGCAGACAAAGCCGTGCGCATCACGGATCTGAGCACTGGGAAGATGGTGAAGACCTTTGAAGGCCACACGCATCACGTCCTCGGCGTCAGTTGGCGTGCAGATGGCCGCCTGCTCGCCAGCAGCGGCGCGGACAACGTGGTCAAAGTCTGGGACTGGACCACCGGCGACCGCCGCAAGAGCGTGGACGGCTGGGACAAAGAAGTCACCGGCATCCGCTACCTCGGCGCCGCTGATCAGCTCGCCACCAGCGCTGGCGACAGCAAGCTACGCCTCATCACCAGCGACGGCGGCGAAGTGAAGCAACTCCCCGGCTCCACCAGCTTCCTCCAATCCCTCGCCACCACCCAATCCGGCGACATCATCCTCGGCGGCGATCAAGACGGCACCGTCCGCGCCTGGGACGTCGCCGGTGCCAAGGTCGTGGCGGAGTTTAAGCCGTGAGGTGGACGTTTTGGCTTCACATACTCAATAGATTCGCCGTAGGATCGTGTCATCGAGCATGAAAAAGACGTTCTTTACTCTCTGTGTATGGTTCCTCGCTTTAGCGACTGCATCTGCGGTATTTAGCGCGCCTAAATCCTTTCAGGAGAGACTGGCGCTGATCAAAGCGAATCCAAATTCGCCTTTTGGCGCGAGCAGTCTGGAGGCGCTGGAACAACAAGAAGGGCGCAAACTGACTGCCGAGGAAAGGGCTGCCTTTGAAACAAAGGATACAGGAGCTTGGAAGACCTATGAAGATGAGTTTCTACGCTTTGAGCATCCAGATCACTCTTTGTTTTCGGTGACGGTGCTGGGTGACCAAAAAAGTAATCGAATTCAAGTCGTTGGAGGGGTTGCGAGCATGGCGGACAACTCTTTTGAGAGAGCTTATCACCTCAAGGTCGGCTCCCTTTACTACGGTGTGATTTTTGTGCGTGAGGCAGACTGGTTTGATGAAGGAATCTGTCTTTGTGGTCCCATTGCTTTCAAAAAGTGTGTTCAGGAAGATGGGACTGCGCTTGAGTTCAGCCTGCTGGAGGGCGGACAGGTGAAAAAGGTCCAGGCGCTCGGTGGCAAGCACCGGGCCATTCTTTTTGAGTGGACTCATTCTGTGGTGCCGCAAAGCGCGTATGCCCGGCTAGGGGCCTCTTTGAGGTTTAAAAAGAAGTCCTCGCGTACTTTAGCGGAGTGGCAGGCGCTTTCGAAAGAGAAAAGAGGCATCGACGGGCTTGCTGCCTGGTTGGAACGTGGGAGTACAATGACAGAGGTGAAGGCGCTGTTTGGGGAGCCGACGCGTGTTGATGGGGATGTTTTGGAGTATGTTGCAGACGAGTGGCGGCGCGATGGCTCGGGGGTCCAGACAACTTTAAGGATCAGTTTCAAAGGGGGCGTGTTCGAGCAGTTTCAGGAAGATGGGCAAAGTTGGAAAGAGTTGCCTCCAAAGGCCGGATCAGCTGCCTGGGCTGAAAGCCGGCTGGATTACTGGCAATCTGACAAGGCACAAGAGAAGGAAAAGAAGGATGTTATGCCGGGTGAATTGAGGGCAATCACGGACATTTTCATCACCAATGCTAAAACAGCGAAGGGCAATGATTGGACCACTTGGACGCGCATCGCTGCCTCCGTTGCGGATTTGGATACAAGTGAGCCACGTTTGCTTGACCCCATTCTGGCTCGATATAGCGAGCCAGGGCTGATTCAACTATACAGCACCCAGGTACTTGAAGAGTATGAGTATCCACAAAGAGAGCAGATGTTGGTGATGCGCATGAAGAGGTTGCTTGAGGAGCCAGTAGGTGAGATGGGGGAATTGGAGCTAGAGTTTCTTTGGGAGAATGTTGACCACGAAAGCCAAGTCTTTACCGACTCAGTCAAGAAGGCGTGCTCACATCTTTCTCCAAGAATTCGGGTGGTAGGCTTTGATCATGCGCATTTTTTGAAAAACAAAGAGGCAGTGAACATCCTGAAAAATGGCCTCGATGACGAGGAACATGATGTGCGAATGGCTGCGGTGGATAAGCTCGACTGGGTGGTTAGCAGGGATGACCTTGAATGGTTAAAGAAGCGTCTGGGAGGTGAAAGTGATGATCAGATCAAACAAGAACTCAAAGCTGCCATTGATGCGGCTGAGAAACGAAAGGAGCCGTATCGGTGAAGATGAATGAGCCTAGACGTGATCAGCGTTACTTTGCAGCCATGAAACGCCTTCTCTTCGCCTGCGTCGCACTCTTTGCCACTTCAGCTTCCGCTTTGGAGATGAAGAGGAGCATCCCGTATGTCGAGAATGGGCATGCGCGGCATGTGCTGGACATTTATGCGCCAGCGGGGGCGAAGAATTTGCCGGTGGTGTTTTGGATCCATGGCGGTGGGTGGCAGACGGGGGATAAGGCCAATGTGCAGGAGAAGCCGACGTGGTTCACTGGGCAGGGGTTTGTGTTTGTCTCGATCAATCACCGGCTGCTGCCGGAGGTGGACATGGGGACGCTCATTGGCGATGTGGCGAAGGCTTTTGGATGGATGCATCAGCACATCGCGGAGTATGGCGGTGATCCAAAGCGGGTGCTGGTGGGTGGGCATTCGTCTGGGGCGCAGCTTGCGACGATTCTCTGCGCGGATGATCGCTATCTGAAGGCCGTGGGCGTGTCCTTTGTGGATCTGATCGGCTGCCTGCCAGTGGATGGCGATACGTATGACATCCCGGCGATCATCGAGGTCGCTGAAACACGGCGGCGGGTGCACCACCAGCCGCAGGCGAAGTTTGGGCACCGGGAGAAGTTCGGCAATGATCCGGCGAAGCACCTGGATTTTTCTGCGGTGACCCATGTGGCGGCGGGGAAGCACATCCCGCCCTTTTTCATCCTGCACGTGGCGGATCACCCGGATAACTCCGCGCAGGCACAGCGGCTCGGTGCGGTTTTGAAGGAGGCTGGAATCCCCGTGACGGTCTTTGGCGGGAAAGAGACCAATCACACCCGCATCAATGCCAATCTCGGCACCGAAGGCGATGCAGCGACGAAGGCGGTGAGTGGGTTCGTGGCGCAGATTCTGAAGAAGAAGTAGCTGGCGAAAAATCGCGCTCAGTCCGCCTCATCTCACGCTTTGATCACGACAAAGCCCTCTGCATCGAGCGTGCATGCTGCGGTCAGTGAGTCGAGCGCGAGCCCTGGGAGCAGGCGACCGAGCGTGGCGGGCTTGCGGCCTTTTTGCAGTGCCTCTTCACCCACGGGCATCGGCGGCGTGGGGACCTCTGTGCTGAGTAACAAGCCACTGGCGGCATCCCAATAGCCACGGAGTAGGCGTGCATCATTCAGCTCTGTGATGCGTGCGGCATCTGCATCCCAGCAGAAGATGAGTCGCTCCGTGTCGGTGATGCGGGAAAGGCTCTCCGGTGAGCAAAAAGCCACGATGGGGGCTCCGGCGGCCTGGGCGGCTTCCGTGATGATTTTCACTCCAGGTAGCAGATGCGCCAGATCATGCACGATGCCGTGAATCACGCTGCCCTGCGGCTCTAGGCACCAAAACACATCACCTGGGCGATACCACTCTGCGTCACGCAGGCCAATGGCACTCCGACGCGTGCTATCAGGCCGCCAATCCGTGCGCAGCATCATCGCCTGTGCAGAAAGGGCTAGCATGGCGCTGCGCAGCGTCGCCACATCCGCCGCGCGGGCATCGATCGGCTCACCGAAGAGCACCGTGACGGGATAGCGCAGATGCGCAGGCCGTTTCTTGAAGAAGCGCCCACCTTGAAAGGAAAAAATGCTACCATAGAGCCCATCCAGCCACACCGGGAGCACTTGGGCAGAGCCCTGGCGTGCCATGAGTTCGTAGCCTTTGCGTAGCTCATTGACCATGCCGTGGCGTGTGATCTGGCCCTCGGGGAAAAGGCAGACCAGACCGCCCCCCTTCAGCGCCTCTGCCACGCTGCGCACGGCATCCTTTGCCCGTGTAGGTGAAATGGGCACCGTGCCGACGAGGCGCAGGAAGCCATTCATCCACCAGATCTTATAAAGCACATCCCACATGACAAAGCGGACCATGCGCGGACATGCGGACGCCAGCACCATGGCATCGACATAGCTGACGTGATTCGAGAGCATGAGCACGCCGCCACCTGGCGGCACACGCTCTGCATGGATGGTTTTCACACGGTAAACCGAGCGCACCAGTGCCAACACGATGCTGACAAACATGCGGTAGAGCATGCCGCGTTTTGGCTCTGGGGGCGGTGGTTGGGTATCCATCAGGGGTGGCTGGCATGCAGATAGTGCAGTTCACCTTTTCGTCAAAGCAGGAGTCACTTTCATGGACACCAAGCGTTATCCCTTCGATAAAATGCCTCCCACCCTCATTCCTTCAGCATGAACAAACCCCAACTCACTGGACAAAAAATCGGATTCGTCGGCCTCGGCAACATGGGCCGTGCCAATGCACGCCACCTCCATGCCGCAGGAGCAGAAATCGTGGTGTGGAATCGCAGTGAGGCCCCCGCACAGGCTGCCGCAGCCCTGGGCATGCGCCGCGCCGCATCCTTGCCCGAGCTCGCACGCGAGATCGGTCCAGGAGTCATCTGCATCAATCTCACCACCACCGAAGTCGTCGAAGAAGTCGTCTTTGGCACAGGTGGGTTGCATGAGGGACTGCATCCAGAGGCGCTGATTGTCGATTTCGGCACCACCGGCGTGCCCCAGACGCGGAAATTCGCCGAGCGTGTGCATTGGGTCGATTCACCCGTCTCCGGCGGCCAAGTCGGCGCAGAGGCCGCAACGCTGACCATCATGGCTGGCGGCTCGGAGGCAGACTTTCAGCGTGCGCTGCCCATTTTTCAGACCGTGGGCAAAAACATCACCCACATGGGCCCCGCTGGCAGTGGCCAAGTAACCAAGCTCGCGAATCAACTCATCGTGGCTCAAACCATCGACGCCGTGGCCCAGGCGCTACGCCTCGCCGAGCTCTCGGGCGTGGATTCCGCACTCGTGCGCAAGGCCCTGCTCGGCGGCTTTGCAGAAAGTCGCATCCTCGATCTGCATGGTGACCGCATGGTGCGCCGTGACTTCGCTCCAGGAGGCCGCGCCGTGCTCCAGCTCAAAGATGTGCGGCTCATGTGCGAGCTAGCAGATAGCGCAGGACTCGACTCACCCACGCTGCGGAACTCTCTCCAGCAGTGGGAAAAATTCGTCCATGAGAAAGGCCATGGCGATCTCGATCACAGCGGCCTCTTCCGCCTTTACGAGTGAGATGCTCTCGCACCATCACCCGTGGACACCGTAGGCTCACGCCAGCGGTAGCGCGCGCTCCAGTCATTGGCCTTGCCCTCGACCACATCCGCAATGATCCCGCCTAGCACCGGCGTGAACTTGAAAGCATGGCCCGAATCCCCCGCTGCAACGACCAGCCCCGCATGCTCGCGATCATGGTCGATCCAAAAAGCGCCATCGAAGGTGTCACAATACAAACACACGCGGTGACTATGCACAGGAGCCTCAGCGAGAGCCGGAAAGGTGTCACGCAAAAACGCCCGATAACGCTCCTCCTCGCCATCCGGCAGCGTTCGCGGCTCTGAGGCCAAAACAGGCCGTCCAGGGCCATGATTGGCCACTTTGACGATACCATCCGCATTTGCCGGAAATCCATACCAGCCCGTTTTGGCTATGTCTGCTCCCCAGACCGGAAAATGCGGCGCACACCACTTTTCTGGCTGTGCGGGCTGAAAGTGAAAAACCGTCTGCGCCGTCGCCCGAATGACTTTTTGAAGGTGCGGCAGCACCTCGGGCGTCCAAGCACCCGTAGCGACCAAAACCAAGTCCGCACTCCAAACCTCGCCGCTCGCAGACTCAATACCGATGCAGCGCCCAGCTTGGAATATCGGCCTCGCTCCCTTCACCTCTTCGTGAATCACCACACCAGCACTCCGGGCATCGCGAGCCAGCTGCGCGATCGCTCGCCCACTCTCTACCCAGCCGCCCACTGCATTGAAATAACCATCCACATAGGCCTCAGCATTCCATGCGGGATGCTGCTGACGAAGCCCTGAGGCATTCATACGCCGCAGCGCATGCCCCTGAGCCATCAGATAGTGAAAACTATCATGCTCGAAACTGCCAGGCCGCATTTCTTCCCGCGACATGACCAGGAAGCCATCCTCGTGATACAAATCCATGCCCCAAGCACGATTCCAGCGTCTCCAGCCTTCGATAGAGGCCAGCCCCATCGCCGTGTGCTGAGCATCGACGCCGTAATCCATGCGCACGACCTTGCTGATGTCTGTAGATGCCGCATCTGGCTGTGGGAGCCTTCCTTGATCCATCAACGTCACCGACCAGCCCCGCGAGCGCAGCTCCAGTGCCGCAGTGAGTCCGAAACAACCGCCACCGAGAATCAGGATGGAATGAGGCACCATAATTAAAGAAAAAGTCGCGATCCATTTTGAAATAGCTGTCCCATTCCCAAGGTGCCCTGCGCCTTGGAATCACAGGCGAGAAGAATAGACAGTCGTTTCATCATGAAGTCGCAGAAAACGCCCGCCGCGCCTACTTCTTCTCCAGCAATCGCCGCAGCTCCTCCGCGCTCAGCGTCAGCTCCACTACGCCACACTCACGCGGCCACCATAGGTCCAGCACCGAATCTGCGAGCCAGTCCTCCAAAGTCAGCCCCGCGATGTCCATCTGCGGCCTCGGATGCGTGAACGAAAAATCCTTAGGCTCGCCGATTTGATAAAACAACGAGCTCCAGTCCCCTTCACACGCCGTCCGCACCTCCTGCAGCGAGGGTGAATGCAGCAGTGCCAAAAAATTCGCCTTTGGAACCGCGCCATTCCACGGCCTCAAACGCGCAAACTCTGCTCTCGGCAGCACATCCGGGTAAAACTCATGCAGCCGCGCCCATAGCGAGAGCTTCTGCTCATCATTCAAGCTGCGCACGCCAAACTCCAACCTCCGCCCAGCCTCCAGGATCACGCTTTGACGCTTCCGCTGCTTCATCGGCATCGAGAGCACCCGCTCCATCCGCTGCACCGCCAGTTTCACCCGCAATGGCGACTTGGGGTCCTCGTCGAGATACTTCTTCAAAGCCTCCCGCTCATCCAAATCCACATTCCCATGCCACAGCGAACCCGCAGGATAATGCGGCAGCAGCGCCCGCGTGTGCGCCTGCGTCATCCAGTGCTTCCGCGCATTCTCATTCTTCTTTCCGTAGAGGTAGTCAGAGAAGCGTCCGCACTCCAGTATGCTCACCACATGATCCGGTGGTAAACCGGTCACAAACAGCCCCGCCCAAAGCTCCTGTGCATTCGCATCCGGCTTCTCGCCCACATGCAGTGCCAGCTTCGCCTCCGTGAACGCCCTTGGCGGCACCTCACGCCAATCATACCGCCAAAACATCACCACCAGCACCGCCAGCACCACACCACTCACCAAATACTTCACCCAATCCCGTCGCAAACTCATTCGCCACCACACGAAGAGCATTGTCATACTCCAAAGCACACTCGCCACCGTCCATGCGCCATGTTTCGCATCATGGCGTGAGATCGGGTCAAAAAGAAAAAAGAGCGTCAAGAACACCGCAAAGCCCGCCAGCCCCCAAATCACCGCTTTGCGCCCCGAATCGCCCGCAGCGGCACAAGAAGCCGCCAAACTGCCAATCGTCATCGCAGGCAAAAACCACCCAAACAGCACTCCAAGCCACTCCAGCACACCAAAACCCATTTCGTAACCTTGCGGCACCCCGCGCACGATCCACGGCAAAAGCAGCGCCAGCATCAAAAACGCCACCTTGCCCGCCCAGATCGCCCCACGGCCAACAGGACGCGTGTGCGAGGCTATTTCCACATTCCCCGGCGCATCTGCCCGTGCCGAGCGCACCACGATCAGCAGCGCCAGCAGCCCCGGCAGCGCCCCCGGCATCGGGAGCCGCCACTCCGCCTCCGCACTCCAGTGCCACCACTGCGCCACGAGCAATCCCACCCACACGACCACCAGCCCCCACTGCGCACGCCACTCGTGCATGAACTGATGCCTCGCCCGGCTCCAAAACCCCAATGATGCCTTCGTATTCATGCCATACCTCCTTCGCTCAGAATGTAACGAGCACGCGGCAGCGTCGTGGAGTGCGGTGGCAAAGATGCGCGGGCGCAGCCGCGCATCGCCGACACCGCTGTCGAGAGCGGGAAAGACGCTCTCCTCACCAAGAACTCCGTCCAGCACACGACAGCGGTGTCGCGCTGACGCTTGCCACCGCACTCCACGACGCTGCCGCGCCTGAGAATGCTCCATCCCCTATCTTGCTGTTTCATTGGTGTTCTCCTCATGGTTTTGCCTCCGCGTTGAGTTCCCAGCGCATCTTCTCCGCGTCGTATCGAAAATCCTTCACGCTCAAGTGCTGGCACCGCTGGCCAAACTGTTTCAGCGTCTTGTAATTCGTCTTCTCTTCACTCAGTCCAAAAATGGCCGAATGAGCCGACTCCAGCCGCTGATTTTCCTCATGGTCTTGTGATTCCAGCAGTGCAAGTCCGCGCAGTATCCTGTCCAACGCATTCACATCCCCCAACGCCACTGCGGCTTCCAAGATGCCACGTTGATGCTGTTCTGGTTGAGTCACACGCGGCAGCGCCGAAAAAGCTTCTCTCGTCAAAGCCGCCACTCGCTCCTGATAGCCTGACCTCTGTGAAAGGTAGCGCAAATGAACCGACCCGAGTCTTTTTTGGAAATCTCCCCAAGCCTCTTCGTCGGAAATGGCGGGCTTCACTTCCAGACTCCACAACGCTTCGTCACTGCCTGAGCGCAAACAGGTCTGCACAGCCTCAATCTGCTTCTCCACCGTCCCGGCAAAAGCCAGTCTCAGAGGCCATTGTTTGCCATGACGTATTTCAGGATTCACTGGGTCGGTCCGTCCTGCGGCATAAAGAGCATACACCTCTCCCTTCTCACGGGTTACTCCAGGCACCTTCTTGAGCAGCAGCGCCTCCCCCATCACGCAGTCGATGAAGCCATGCACACCACTCATGCCTTTCTTCGATGACCTCGAAAGCACTTCTGGCACCCTCACCACATAAGGCGCGACGATCTCCGCCACCTCCAGGTCATTCCCCGGCCATTTCGGCTCGTGATTTCCATCCAAGTCTTCTCGATGCTCAAAAACAACATCCGCCGCATACACCGCCGCGATGTATCGCTCGACTTCTGCCTTCGTCGCCGTCTCCGCAGGTTGCGGGATGCTCTTCACATGCTCCAGAAAAGCCTCACGCGGATTCTTCGGCGTTAGCGACACCGGCATCTTCGGCCACTGGTCTTTTTCACGCCACTGCTCGCCCAACACCACATTCTCCACCTTCACCTCATGCCGTGAACTGCCGAGGAACTCACCACCGATCCAGATCAGCTCCTGCTGCTCCAGATTCTCCTTCGTCACACCCGTGCCTAGCTCCAGCACGCCGTAAAGAAAGGTGATCTCGCGGTGAAACGTGCTCCAGCCGTGATTCGTGCCACGCTCAAACCGCGCTCCATCGGATGCTTGCTGCCACAGCAGCCGCTTCTCCGGCGCATACAGACAAAGATGCGGCATGAAGGGAAACACCGCGTTCCGACGACCAAAGGTCACATGCCGCTCCCGTAGCTTCAAAGTCAGCGCGACACGCCTCTCGTTACCGCGATTGTCCATGCCAGCGATCACCTCCAGCACCTCGATCTCGCTCTGTGGCGTGCGAATCACCGCACCATTCTTCAAAGGCATGCGCCCCAGCTCTCGTAACCGCGCCCACTGCGCCGAAAGCTCCAATTCCATCGTGATCGGCTTCAGCGCATCCACCTTCAGCGAAAGCGTCGCCAGCCGCGTCCTGCCATCCAATCGAGCATTCGTCAGCGTGTCAGCTGCCCATGCGCCTGGCACATGATCCACCAGCGGCTTCCAAAACGGAAGGTAGGCAATGTCAGTCGCATCAGAGAACGAATCCAGCCGCACCTCCGCCAAATCCGGCAGTTCTTTTCCATCCTGCATCATCCGCCGCTTCTCCACTTGCCAAACCGGCACAATCCCTGGCGGCAGTTCCCCAAACTCAATGCGTGTCTTCAATTCAAGCCCTTTGCCGCCTTTGTTGACCACCACTCGATCCGCCTCCACGCGCACGACACGATCCTGCGTCAGCTTTTTCACCAGCGCCTCATCCTGCGCAGCCTCTATCGCACTCGGAAAAGACGGAAACATCGCCGGAAGCGTCCAGATCATCCCCATCACCACCGGCACCGCCAATCGCATCAGCCGCCCTATCGGCCTGCGCGAGTGCAAGAACGCAAATAGCAACACCAGCACCCCAGCAATGGCACTACTGCGCAGCGTCAGGCTCGAATCATACCACATGAACATCCACGCCTCGCGATACGGCATGTGCAGCCACTTAAAAATCCATGTCGGCCCTCCATCGAAGCCGCAATAGATAAACAGCACCAGCGCTACATACTTCTCCCAGCCGCGAAACAGTGTCCCCGCCGGCAGCAGCCACAGCATGCTCACCGCCACCGCGAGGCCTGTTTCTAACACCCCGCGCCCCACATCCGCCCACGGACGACCGTAGGCCAACAGCACCGCTGCATTCTCGATCACCATCGGCAGCATCACCGCCACCGCGCCTGTCAAAATCCGCGACAGCCAATAATGCAGCCGCGAAACCGGCCTCGTGCTCCGAAACGCCAGCCCTCCATCCTCCGGCGGCACGCTGAGCAGCACCCACCACGCGATGATCCACATTGGCACACTCCAAAGCGCCGCCGGAAACGAAATCGTCGGCCTCGAACTCATCGGCCACAGCCATTCCATCTGCACCGCATAGTCAAAGACTAGCGCCGCCAAGAGCACCACCACCCGCGGCCACAGCCAGCGCAGGTCTTTGAGCGAATGATGAAGGGTGAGATTCATGGAGGATTTCTGATTTTAGATTCCTGAATTTTCTCCGCCCCTTTGCCCCTCTGCGGCAAAATCGAAGTCCTCGACGCTTCGCGGGAATGATGACGCTGGAATACTCAGCTTTACCGCAGAGGGGCAAAGAGGCAGAGGAGCAGAGGAGGGAATGATTCCGCTCATGGCTTCTTCACCCCCTGGTTGAGTTTGATCAGCTCTGCCATTTGCTGCGGGCTGAGATCGAGATCGACCGTGCCTAGCTCGTCGGGCCACCACAGGGCTAGGCGGGTGCTTTGCAGCCAGTCGGAAATTTTGAGGCCGGAGAGGGTTTGATGAATGACCGGCAATGGTAAAAAAACTCACACGGGCGGGCATGCTCATGATGCCAGAAGCTATGCTGAAAATAATACCAGTCGTTGCTGGGTTCGTGCAAGCAGACGACTTGATCAATGCCGGGCGCATGAGCGGTGAGCAGCAGATTGGTGACTGGCTGACGGCCGAGCACATTGAGGCGTCGCCAGGGCAGATTGGGGACGGTGAGCGGCCAGCGTTCATAGAGGCGTGTTTCCAGGTTCAGGCTGGACTCGCTCATGGTGTTTTTGACCAGATCGAACTGCCATCCCGGCATGGGCGCGGCGGTGAAGCCACTGCGCAGCACCTCCGCGAGGGGCTTTTCTTGCACCTTGCGCAGACGATGAACAGCCAGCCGCAGTCGCCAGCGACTTTGCGTGGCTCCAGGGTGTCGCTTCTCTGCTTTGGCGAGGACTTTGGAAAGCGGATCGCGTGTTTTGTCCTCCTCACCCACCCAGGAGGTCTGCGCTGGAAAAAGGCCGCTGAGCCGCTGCGCATGATCCACATTCATCCAGCGCCAGAAGGACTGCTTTTGGCCTTTTTCATCCCAATAGAAGAAATCAGTGTACACAGGCTCCGGTGGCCATTTTTTACCATCGGGCAAAATGGGCGCAAAAGCCATGATCGCGGCCACTTCATCCTGCGCGAGGCCGCTGAGATGCAGCGTGCTCCAGAGCGATTGATGCTCCTTTTCCGGCGCAGGGCCGATGTGGAGCTGCAGCTCGCGAGAAAAAGCCTGCGCAGATAGCGCACGCCAGTTCCACGGCCAAAACGAAGCCAGCACTCCGATCAGGGCGAGCATGATGAGCACCATCCATGACCGCACCCGTCCCAGAGTGGCACGCCACCATGCCCACAGCAGCACCAGCGCCGTACCGCTCATGCCAACGATGACCTGACAGCGATGCAGGTCTGCGTTTGGCCCCTTCAGGCTGAAGGACTGCAGGCCGTCCAAATGCAAATAGCTAAAGTTTGGAGCCGCACGGCTGATCTGCGGCAGCAGCAGGTAAAGACACGCCAGTGCAGCCAGCGAGATCGTCCAGCTGCTTTTCATGCGCAGACAGGCCAGCCAGCACGCGGCAAAAACACCCACTGCCGCAGGCAGCAGCACGGCGATAGCCACTCCGAGCCATGAAATCATGCCGAGTCCGTAACCACGAAACACCAGCACTTTTACCAGCAGCCAGGGCAGTAGGCCAAAGAGTGCGATGCCGATGAACTTGGCCAACCACAGTGCGCCACGCCCCAGGGGTCGCGTGAGTGTGGAGCTGTCCGCGCTTCCTGGATCATCCGCTTTCACCACACGCCATGCCAGCAGCAGCCCCACCGCCATCGGCAGCGCCTCCGGCATGAAGGCACCCCGCATGTGCAGTGCTTCCCTATCCAGGTGCTCCAGCGCATGAACAGCAAGCAGCAGCAGCCACATGAGCAGCAGACCGCGATCACGCCGCGCATCCACGCGGAGCTGATGAAGCACGCGGTAGGTCAATGATGGCAGATGAAGAAGAGTGCTCATGGTTTCGGGATCGCGTTCCAGGTCATCGCAGCCGGGTCATAGCGGAAATCAGCGGCTCGCAACTCACGTACACGGCGCAGAAAGGGCAGCGCTTCGTCCCAGGTGAGTTCCAGCTTTGTCTCCGGCCCGCCGAGCAGGCGATGCAGCGTGGACAAATCCATGAGGTGATCGTGATCGAGCTTTTTCTCATTCCAAAAGCGCAGACCGTGCAGATAGCGATCCAGCGCCGTCTCCATGCCAGCGGCGATGGCACATTCCACGAGGGGACGCTGTTCGCTGGAGGTTGACACAGCGGGAGGCACGCTCAGCTCATACTCACGACGCACCCACTCGCGTGCCTGGGCGCGCACGGCCTCGCTGCGGATGCCGCGCAGGGAGGTGAAACTCTTGTTCTGCTTCAAAGTCGCCAGCCGCTCCTCATCAGGGATCACCGTGCGAATTGCAGCACGCCATTTCTCATGCACAGCGAGGATCGGCTTCACATCCCGCTGCTGCAAAGCGGCCTCGATGGCTGGCGCGAGGTCTTTCCAGCCACCGACCAGGCCATTCAAAAGACGCGGTGTGGCTGCCTTAGCATCGCCACCTCCATCATACCGCAGGCCATTTGCCTCCCGCGTGATGCCCTGGATGCCTACCCTCAGCAGCGTGGCATCCAGCAGCTCACGCACAAAGGGATTATCCTGTGAGACGAAGACAAAAGGCTGCCGCGTGAGTACCTGCGGATGCCGCAGCAGATACGGAGCCACGGCATCGGCCACCGTACGGTCATCACCAGGGAAATGCAGGCTGCCGTCCTTTTTGATATCGCTGCGCCAGCTCAGCGCATGAGAAAGCGTCACCACATCCGCCACGAACCTCGCCACCGCCTCCGGCCCCGCATCGGCGGCAGGCTGCGGGATACGCTGAAACTCACGCAGGAAGCCCGCACGCGGATTCATCGCCTCACGCGGGCACCGCTCGGGATAGGCCCAGGGCTCGCGTTGGAGCTTTTCCTTCAAATCGACGCCTTCGATGCGCAGCCGGTGCGTGCTCGTGCCTGCGAAGTCTTGTTTGCGCAGCATGAGGCGCATCGAGGGCACATCCTCCTCCCGAATGCCCGTGCCAGGCACCAGCACTTTGTTGAAGGTGAGGCTGCGCATCATCCGGGTGCGCCCGCGTTGCGTAGCACGCATCTGAAAATCGCCCACAATATCAGTTCCATTTTGCCAAAGCAAAGCCTGATGGGGCGCATAGAGTTCCTGATGTATCTCCATGCCATAGGTGAATGGAGTCCCTCCTGTCTCAATATCCCGTCTGTGCAGCCTGATGAGGATCGTGAGGCTGCCCGGACGTTTTACACCCATGCCATCTACATGCGGTCGCACATCCACGATCTCCATGTCAGCATCATCAGCCCACACCCGCGCTCCCGCACGCAACTCACAGCCCCCCAGCACGGATTGCCGCACCCAGTCAGCCTCGAATCGTGCCTCGATATCGGCTGGAGTCGTCAAATCATCCGGCATCGGCCAATGGCTGAGATCGAAGTGGTTACGGGCTTGGCCATAGCGATCCACGACGAGCGTCTGCGAAGGAAAATGGGCCGCTAGATTCGTGAGCAACCAGGGATCATCCTGGGTAAAGACAGCCATCGCCCAAAAGAAGCGATACGAGTAGTTTCCGCGTAGATTGGAATGCAGAGTATGATCTTTCTGCCTCAGCACCGCCTCACGCACGCGCCACCTCGGCATCAGCTCTGCTGGAGCAGGCAGCGGCATCAAATCACCACTATCGAACTCGATGATGCTGGCCCCTGTCTCGCTATCATTGGAGGCATAGAGACGGAAGGAATGAGGCGCTGGCAGCTCTGCGTGCTTCTTAGCCATCTCCGCGATCCACTCTGGCTCACGCCCCGCCCATGTGCTGGGCTGAAACATCGGCGTCCAGGCTAGCGAGAAGCACACCATCGTCAGTACCGCGATGGCTGTGAGCTGACGTGCCAGTGCCCATCGGTGGCGTTTTTGCCAGACAGCTATTGCGATCATACCCACAGTACCCAGCCAAGCCGCCTTGGCGAGACTGCTATCTGCATAAAGCATCTCATCATTGAGGCGCCAAACACGCAGCACCTGATCGCTCAGTGATTTTGAAAGCAATGCGGTGAGCAGTGCCACACCCGCGATCACCCAGCGCACCGCTCCGGCGGCGATCAGCGGCATCGGCAGAAGCCAGGCCAGCACCGCGCCCGTGAAGAAGAAGCGCTCCACCATGCCCAGCAGCACATCCCGCGCCCGCACCCCTGATGCGATAAGGAAAAGTCCCTCCACGGCGATCATTGGCATCACGATCATCAGCAAAAACACCAGCACACGACTCCACCAGTAGCCACTGCGCGGGAGCGGACGCACCGCGATGAAGCTGCGGTCATCCGCCAGCGCATCCTCCGCCGCATACCCCAGCGCCAGCATCAAAGCCCCGCCCCACACCAGCACTGGCAGCAGCCCGATCCATGTCGGCGAAGCTGTTCCCGCCCTCATCGGCACGATCCATTCCGCATCCACCGCCAGTTGCAGCACCAGCACGGCCAGCCACGCGAACCACTTCCAGCGCAGGTGGCGGAACTCTTTGAGGAAATGATGAAGCGTGAGGTTCATGGCTCATTTTCCTTCGAGACGGTAGGCACGGGCGAGGGCGACGAAGATCTCGCGCAGGCTCATAGGGCGGATTTCGGGCTTTGGGGATGCGGAGAGGGTGCTGTGGACTGCTGCGGCGAGCGCTTCGTCGCTGCTGTGGCGGCTATGGATGAAGCGAAGTGTGCGACCGGCGGTTTCGGCATGGAGCCAGTCGGCGGGGAGATTCGTGGGCGGCCTCGTGTCGTCGGGGAGCACCACCTCCACGGCGCGGAAGCGGCTTTGCAGGCTGTCGCTGGTCTCATCGAGCGCGAGGCTGCCGCGATTGATGATGGCGATGCGATCGGCGAGGCGCTGCACCTCCTCGATGTCGTGTGAGGAGACGAAAACGGTCCAGCCTTCCTGCTCGGTGAGTTCCAGCAGACCGCGAATGAATTCATCCCGCACCAGCGGATCGAGTCCGCTGAAGGGTTCGTCGAGCACGACGAGCTTGGGCCGATACGCGAGACTGCTGAGCAGCGCGGCCTTCATGCGCATGCCACGTGAGAGGTCTTTGAGCTTCGTGGTGAGCGGAAGGTCGAATTGCTTGAGCAATTGGCCCTCGAAGGCCTTGTCCCAGTTCGGATAGAGCGGGCGGCAGTAGTCGAGGAACTGCTTCACGGTCATCCATAGCGGCAGTTCCATGTTTTCGCTGACGTAACCGATCTGCGTGAACTCACGCGGGCCGAGTTTTCGCGAATCGACGCCCAAAACGGTCGCGGAGCCAGAATCGGGCCGATGGAGGTTGAGGAGGCATTTGATGGTGGTGCTCTTGCCTGCGCCGTTTGGGCCCAAAAAGGCCGTGACCTGCCCCGCGGGCACTTCGAGGCTCAAACCGGCCACGGCTTCGGTTTTGCGGAAGCGTTTATGAAGATCGGAAATCGTGATCATAGGCTTTTGAGGTGGGTGATGACTTGGTTGAGCGTGAGATTGAGCTCGGCGGCTTCTTTGAGCAGTGCGCGGCACTCCGGCGTGATCTGCGCGAGGCGCTCGCGTAGGCCGGGCTGATCTGGCTCGGTGACGACCATGCCGATGCCGGGGCGGGAATTGAGCCAGCCTGCGTCTTTGAGCTGGAGGACGACCTTGTGCGCGGTGGTGGGGCTGATTTTCAGCTCCTGGCTGAGCGTGCGCACGCTGGGGAATTCATCGCCCGCCTTCATCTGGCCGGTGAGCAGCGCCTTCCGCACCGCCAGCAGGATCTGGTCGGAAACGGGCGTGCCGTCTTGGAGCTGGATGGAGAACGGAAGCATGGCCTTTGCTCAGTGTTCTTACTGTAACAGCACAACTGATACAGTGGCAAGTATTTTTCTCCGATGAGTCAGTAGCCGCTTAATTGAGCACTATTGGATGCAGGCTCGCTCTTATCTTTGTCTTTTGGCGAACGTGGATGTCAAAGTTGGCGTGGTGGTGGGTGGCAAGGAGTCTGCTCACTCTTTGACCAACCGCCGCACTTCGACTTTGAGGATGGTGGCGAGGTGGCCTTCGTCGAAAAGAGTGTGGCAGAAGCCGATGTGGCCGGTCTGAATGAGGGGCAGGGGATCATGTGGTGGGTAGAAGCCGACGGGAGTGACCTGATCATAGACGATCTGGTCATTTACTTTCCAGGTGATCTTGCCATCGCGGCAGGTGATCTCGAAACGCACGGGCTTGCCCTCCGGTAGTTTGGGGATTTTTTGGGTCTTGGAGCCGGAGGTGTAGTAGCGATCAAGGAAGTAGGCTTGGTCCCCTTTCATGATGCAGGTGAGCCAGCGCTCGGTGTCGCCTTTGTCATAGCCATGACCGAGATGCACGCCGAGGCCTGATTTTCCGGCCTGGAACTCGCCGCGTATTTCCACCTCCGAGCCGAGTCGTGCGTAATGGAAGATGAAGGCGGAGGTGCCTTTGCCGCGATTGGTGAGCGTGCCGTCCGCACCGACACTCCAGTCGCCTTTTTGCACCTGCCAGCCGTCGAGGTCGGGCGTGAATGGGAGCGTGACCCAGTCGCCTTTTGCGAGCTGTTGCTCGATGCGGGTGGTTTGCAGCCAGGAGGAGGCGAGTCTTGCGCCGGGGCCTGTGAGCTTGCCGCGTACAGTTTCGAAAGCCTGGATGGCGGACTCCCAGTTGCGGGCGTGCAGGTCTTGATGTGCCTGCTGCCAGGTGGTGGCTTGGTCGCTGGAGAAAATGGCGGATTCCCCGCGGATCAACGCCTCGCTATAGCCGTGGTAGGGGAGCAATTGGAGAATGACGGCGCGGCTGAAACGAGACTCGTTTTGCGTGAGTGCCTCCTGCGCGGCGGCGTAGTCGCCACAGAGCCAGCCGAAGGCTCCTTGCAGTGCGAGGGCGTCTTTTTTCTCTTCCGGGGTGGCAGCATCAGCGACACGCTGACGGCACAGCGCTATGGCGACGCGTGCGATGAGAGGTCGCCGACAAATCTCCCACCACTGGCCGCCATCGCGCACGACATCCTCTAGGGTATTGAAAAAGAAATATGGCAGTGGTGTGTCGAAGCGCCGCGAATCTGCGCAGGCGAGCCCGAAGGCGAGCATCTGCTCATGACTGCCACCCCAGCGCGGTAGCAGGCCGTTCATCTGTGCGCGGCAGGTGCTCAGGTGGTCAAATTGGGCACCCAATGCCCGGTGCAGCCATGTATCCGCTTTTTCCCCAGTGCCACCGCCGGTCAGCTCGATGCCGAGTAGCTCGCGTGCGGCCAGGGGGGAGTCTTGGCGCAGCTCCCAGGCTTGTTTAAAGGCCGCCACGGCTAGCTCGCGGTGTTTTTCAAATCCCTGCCAGCCCTCTGGCTTCACACCGTTGGCGAAGGTGTGTCCGCGGGCGAGCCAGGCGCGTCTTTCATGGAGGCGTCCAGTGAGCATGTGGCGGGTCCAGTCGGTGAGCGTCTCCAGGTGGGTGAAGGCCTCCACTTTGTCTTCGTGGCTGCGGATGTTTTTTTCGAGGAAAATCGGCCAGAGGCATTCGTCGAGGATTTCGTCCTCAGCGGCGGTGAAGGCGTCTTTTTCGCTCAGCGTTTCGCTAGCTGCCTGGATGAGATCGGTACCTGATGGCGTGGGCTTTTTGGTCGGATACATCTTCCAGTAGAGTTGTGAAATGCCTGCTAGCACCCAGTAGCGTGAAGAGGCTGGCAGGAGGGCGAATTCGCGATGGCGACGGGCTTTATTGAACGCATCGGTCGTGGCGGGAAGATTCTGGCTACTGGCATAGATCGCGTGGCTATGGACCCAATGCATGAGCGGGTCGTCCACGCCTGCTTTGATGATCTCCGCACAGCCTTTTGCAAGGTCAGCGGATGTCAGATGCTTGTCGCGCAGCGAGTTGCTTTCGATTTGCAGGGCTCCTTGCTCCAGCAGGCGAGCGGCTTTTTGCGTGAGTGCTGCGTCCTTGCTCACTCGCTTTTGAAAGGGGCCAAGGATGACGCGGCGAAACCACTCCTGCCATTTTTTGTCCACATCACGCTGCAAACGAGTCCCTGGCTTAAACTCCAGTGGTCGCATGTGCTGTTCGCTCAAGAACTGCGCGATCTCCTTTTCCGGCCACTCAGGTGCACCGAGTGCGAAGGATGCCATCGCCAGAAGCGCGGCGGCGAGGAGTTCAAAAGTGCGTCGGGTGGTCATGGCAGGCTGCCTAACGATCTACAGGCTACTTGGGTTGCATTTTCCGGCGGACGCATCGGGGTATTTACGGCCTTATGGGCTGAGAACTTCGTGTTTGAAGTGACCGATCGCTCAGTCCCGCAGGGCCACGGCAGGATCGACGCGGGATGCGAGCCAGGCGGGTGGCCAGGCGGCGAGGAGGCAGAGTAGGATGGAGCCTAGCGCAGTCCAGGTGATGAAGAGTGGGTCGATCTGCGCGGGGATGGTGGAGAGGAAGAGGGCCTCTGTATCGACTGAGCCACCGCCAGAGACGTAGGCGATGAGTCCGCGTAGTTCATTGAGGTAGTGCAGGACGGCGGCACTGAGCAGCAGACCTACTGCGGTGCCGACGATGCCGACAAAGGCTGCCTGGGAGACGAAGATGCGGATGATCTGGCCCTGACGTGCTCCTAGCGCGGTGAGGACACCGATTTCACGGCGCTTCTGCGTGGTGACGGTGATGGTGGTGTTCATGACCGAGAATGCGGCGACGAGGCCGATGATGCCGATGATGAAGAACATCATGAAGCGCTCATTGCTCATCGCGGCGAGGCGTGCATCGCCGACATCGGTCCAGAGGGTGGCTTTCCAGCCTGGTGGGATGATGCCGGCGGCTTGGAGGGCGCTGTGGGTGGCTTTGATGGCATTGGGGTCATGGACCTCTACGAGGATGCCACTGACGGATTGCTGCATGCCGAAGATGTTCTGTGCCGTGGGGAGGGTGGTGTAGGCATAAAATCCTGCGGACTCGGTGCGGGTGTAGCCTAGGAGGCGTATTTCGCGTGGATGGAGCTTGATCTGCTTGTAGGCGGCTTTGCGTTTTTCTTCATCCTCGATGTCGGTAGCGGTGCGGAAGCTCCGCACGGCCTGTGTGACGCTGCTACTGGGGTAAATGGAGATGGTATCGCCACTACGGGCGTCGAGCCTAGCTGCGCATTCATCTGGCGCGATGATGCCGCCATCTGCGAGGTCGGTGGTGCCGTCTAGGAGGTGCTTTTTTATTTTTTGCATGTAGTAGCCTGCGCTTTCGGCTGGTAGGCCAAAAAGCTCTGCCACGCTCTGCTGGCCGTTTTTTTCCAAATAGACATAGCCACCGGCATAGGTGCTGGTGTGGGCTGTTTCGGGCCGAGTGCGGATCTTTTGCAGGATCGCGGCGGTCTCGGATGCAGAGGCTGTCTTGCCATCTGCTGGCTTGATGAGCATGTGGGGCTGGTAGCCGATGAGTGCCTGTCGGAACTCACGCTCGAAGCCTTTCATGACGGAGTTCACCACGATCATCATGAGCACGCCCATCGCGACGCCGAGGACGGAGATGATGGTGATGATGGAGACGAAGGAACGCTTTGCCCGCAGGTAACGGCGGGCTAGGAAGGTGACGGCGCTGACAGCAGTGGAAGGCACGAGCCAGGATGGAATGCAGGAGTCCAGATGTCGAATGCCAACTTGCTAGGCAGTGAGTTAAAACACGGCCTAAGCTGGCATGACGAGCTGTTCTTCTTCGACGGGGTCTTCGGAGTCGGTGAGGACTGCCTGCTCGGCATCGAGGTCGTTCACGGGCTCTTCGTCTGGGGTGACGGCGGCAGCTTTTTTGCCGCGTCGTGAGGAGGAAGGGGCTTCTAGGGCGAGTTCTTGGTCCGATTTTTTCAGGGTGCGTGTGTCCTCTGTAGTCATGCGGACGCCGACGGGCTTGGAGACGCCGAATTCCTGCATGGTCACGCCATAGATCACATCGGCGCGGCTCATGGTGCGCTTGTTGTGGGTGACGATGATGAACTGGGAGTTGTCGATGAAATTATCGAGCATCTTGAGGAAGCGACCGATGTTGGTTTCATCCAGCGGGGCGTCCAACTCATCGAGAACGCAGAAGGGGGATGGCTTGACCTGGTAGATGGAGAAGAGCAGGGCGACGGCGGTCATGCTGCGCTCGCCACCGGAGAGGAGGCTGATGGTTTGCAGCTTCTTGCCAGGCGGCTTGGCGATGATCTCAATGCCGGATTCGAGCGGATCGGCTTCGTCCACGAGCATGAGGTCGGCCTTGGCCTGCGGGCCGAAGAGTTCTTTGAAGTTGTTTTGGAAGTAGTTGCGGACGGCGGTGAAGGTCTCGCTGAACATGAGCTTGGTGGTCTCATTGATCTTGGCGATGACTTGGAGGAGCTCTTCTTTGCCTTTAACGAGGTCGCCGTGCTGGGTTTCGAGGAAGCGGTGGCGCTCTTCGAGTTCTTCGAATTCCTGGATGGCATCCAGATTGACGGGGCCGATGCCTTCGAGCTTCTGACGCAGCTCATAGACGACTTCCATGACGAAGGCCCAATCCGGCTCAGCCTGTTCGTCCGGGATGACGACGTCTTCGATGGAGACATCTTCATCGTCGCGGTTGGAGATGGCGGGGATGTAGGTCTCGGATTCCTCGGGGGCTGTGGCGGACTCGCTAGCGTCGGAGTGCTCCTCAGATGAGTCTGCTTTATCAGCATCATCCGCAGCGGCACTGGCGGCTTTTTTGCCGCGGCTGCGGTTTTTCTTCTGCTCCTCGATGGTGAGCATGAGGACGTGATAATCTGGCTCAAAGGCGCTGATGTGGAAGCTGTAGCGCTCTTGGACTTGATTGATGAGGTTTTCGAGGCGGAGATCGACGCGGGTGAGTGCGACTTCTGCGCGGCTGCGGCTCTGATTGAGGCCGTTGTGGCTTTGGCGTAGCTGGGTGAGCTGGGCTTCGAGTGCGCTTACTTGCTCAAAGAGGCCTGCGCGTTCTTCGGTCTTGGATTGGAGATGTTCTTCGATGGCGGCGATAGTGCCGCGCTGGGACTCGATCTGCTCGGCGTAGCGTGCGTTTTCTGCTTCGCTCTGCTGGATGCGGACTCGCCAGGTGGCGATTTCTTCATCGAAGCGGCGGATGGCGGCGGCGAGCTCCTGCATGCGAGCACCGAGGGGTGTTTTTGGCGTTCGATGCTGCCGAGGGCGCTTTGCTCGAGGGCGAGAGCGGTGCGGAGTTCGTTGAGTCGCTCGCTGGATTCGAGCTCGCGACGGAGGAAGGACTCCATTTCGAGTTCGAGTTCATTTTCACGGACGCGGGAGCCTTCGAGCTGCTCGATGACCATGTTGGCGGCATCGCGGAGTTGGGCGATGATGTTTTCACTGCCGCCGATACGCTCGGAGATCTGGTTTTGGTCCCATTCGATGCTTTCGAGCTTGGCGCTGGCTTGCTGGAGGGCACGCTGGACGACGGACATTTTGCCCTGGAGTGCGGAGAAGCCTTCGCGTGCACGCTGGGATTGCTCACGGAGGCTGAGTTCCTCAAGCTGCATGTCGTCGAGCTGTGCGGTGGCATCTTTGACGGCGTTTTCTTTCTCCTGGTACTGGAGATCGAAGGATTCGACCTCAGTGCGGAGTTGTTTCACTTCTGCCTCGCGGCGGAGGGTGGAGCTTTCTTCATCTTTGGAGGCACCGCCGTAGATGATGCCATCTGCACTGATGAACTCGCCCTTCAGGGTGGAGATGGCGAGGTGTGGGAGCTGGCGCTTCAGGCGCATGGCGGTGTGCAGATCCTCAGCGATGACGACATTGTGCAAAAGGTGGTCGATGAGGCTCTGGACGCCGTTTTTGACGCGGACTTTATCGGTGGCCCAGGCTAGGGCTCCTCCGGGTAGGAGCTCACGATCTGCCTGGGAGCGCAGATTGATGAAATCCTGTGGGAAGAGTGCTGCACGGCCCATGCGCTGATCTGCGAGGCGCTGGACGATCTGGGCGGCGAGCTCGCTTTCGGTGAGAAGGACGGCCTGGAGGTGATCTTTGAGCGCGGCCTCGATGGCGGGGATGAAGGCAGTGTCGGTGACTTCGATGCTGGAGGCGAGGAGGCCACGGACGCCGGTGGAGTAGATTTCTGGGTTATCGAGGCCGGGGAGGACTTTTTGAGTGCCTGCGGAGAGGCCTTCACCTTTTTGCAGGAGCTGCTCGATGACTTCCAGGCGTGATTTGCGCTGGGTGAGGCTGCGCTGGAGCTCATTGAGCTCATTGTTCATCGCATCGCGCTGGCGGCGGCGCTCGATGATGTCGCGGGCGCAGGTTTTGGCCTTTTCATCGAGCTCGTCGCGGGTGTGCTCGAGTTCGGCGATTTGGCGCTGGAGATCATCGAATTCGATCTGGCTGGCTTCGCGGGCCTGGGCCGCCGTTTGGCGATCATGGGCCAGGGATTCATGACGCTGACGGTCTGCGGCCATCTGGGCGGTCAGGGACTGTGCGCGGGCTTCACCGGAGGCCATTTGACCCTCAAACAGGCGGATGGACTCGCGGATGCTGCGGCGGTCGCTGTCGAGCCGATTGCGCTCGGGCATGAGGTTCTGGTGCTGGCTGCCGTGTTCATTGACGGCCTGCTGGCGGGTGGCGATGTTTTCCCGGATGGAGTTGAGTTGCTCATCGGCGCTGGTGAGGTCGCGGCGGGTTTGATCGAGCAGTTCCTCGTTGGCGGCCATTTGCTCTTCGTTCTGGCGGATGCGGGCCTCTAGGTCCTCACTGCGCTCACGATTGAAGCCGATGCGGCCTTCTGCACTCTGCATCTGGGAGCGGAGCTCCTGGGCCTGCTGGCGTGCCTGGCTGATCTGGCTTTCGAGGGAGTGGTAGGCCTCACGGGTTTGGGCGGCCTCTGCTTCGGCGGTTTGGAGTTTGCGCTGCGTTTCTTCGAGCTGATTGGCGAGCATGCGCAGTTGGTTCTCGCTCTCGGATTTCTCGCCGGAGAATTCGGTGTACTGCTTGTGAGCGAGGTGGGTATCGAGGAGGCGTGTGTCCTCGAGGAGAGTCTGGTAGCGGCGTGCTTTGGCGGCTTGGCGCTGGAGGGTGCCCATCTGGCGCTTTACTTCGGCGATGATGTCGGCCACGCGGAGGAGATTGGCCTCGGTGTATTCGAGTTTGCGCAGGGCTTCTTTTTTCTGCGATTTGAATTTGGTGATGCCAGCGGCTTCTTCAAAGACGGTGCGGCGATCTTCTGGCTTAGAGCTCAGGAGCATGTCGATCTGGCCCTGGGCCATGATGGAGTAGGCAGCGCGGCCGATGCCGGTGCCTGCGATGAGATCGTGGATGTCTTTGAGGCGGCAGACGGTGTTGTTGAGGCGGTATTCGCCGCGTCCATCACGGAAGACGCGGCGGGTGATGGCGACTTCGTTGAAATCGACATTCAGGGACTTTTCGCAGTCAGCCATGGTTAGAGTGACTTCGGCCATGCCCACGGGTTTGCGCTTGTCGGTGCCATTGAAGATAACATCGGCCATTTCATCGCCACGGAGGGCTTTGGCGGAAGTTTCTCCGAGCACCCAGCGGATGGCATCGACCACGTTGGATTTGCCGCAGCCGTTCGGCCCGACGATGCCGGTGACGCCGCTGTGGAATTCAAAGTGGGTCTTGTCTGCGAAGGACTTGAAGCCGTGAAGGGTGAGGCTTTTGAGGTACATGGCGCGGTCGGTGCGTGAAAGGTGAGACGTGAAAAGTCAGAGGTGCTGGGGTGGAGTGAACCACGGGCGAGCGAGTAGCCGCAAGCGACAAGGGGTTATTTTCCCCTATCTTGGGCTTCCTTAAGGTATACGAAACAAGATATGGTGTGTTTCGGGTGCTCCCCGGCTGTGAATAAACGCAGCGGATGTGAACAAGGTTTCAGCGAGGCGTTTTTTAGTGCGGCATTCGAGTCCGGCTCTCATGCGCCATTCGGAGCAAGCGAGCAAGGACGTGCGCTAAACGCTGCGTGGGAGCCTGTGGGTGCAATTCGATCCACGCAGCGATGCTTTGCGCCATGGGTTTTGGGATTTTGAAACCGCTAATCCGACGCTGACGTGTCGCTCATCTCAAATCCAAATACTTCTCTGTTCATACGATGGGGACTGCTCGTGCCCGCCCCGAACGTCCGGATAGATTTCGCCAGAAGCAGCCCGCGACCACGCCTTTTTCAAACAGTTGCGCTGCGTTTCCAACCTGCTTGCACAGGCTGGGCCGCAGCGATAAAGTCTCGCCCGACTTATGAAGCGCATCGCCACTCTCATTCTGCTTCTAGCCGTCGGCAGCCAATTGTGTGCCGATGAGAAGAAGGACGCACTTGCAAAGCAGCCTGCCAAAGAGAAGGCAAAAGCAGCGCAGGCTCTGCCTCCGAAGTCTTTAGAGGAAGCGCACCAGCAGTTGGAGAAGTTGCTTCCGAAGAAGGAGCTTGTGAAAATTGACGCGATGAAGACCGAAGGTGAGATGATCAAGTATCATTTCGGACCCGGCATGGGTATGCGGAACGGTTGGGGGCTTTGGGGCGGTGGGCCGTTGGCGCAGCACATGAATAAGCTCGGGTTTCATCACCCCGACGATATGTCCGCTGTCATTTTGGAGACCTTTTGGTGCAAGCGACACAAGAAGGATTTCCGTCTGAAGGAGCGAGCAGCCTATTATGAAGCCTATTGGAAGGCCGCAGCAGATCCACCCAGGAGTGCCAGAGATCCGAAAGATGGTTCAGTGGTGGACTGGAACATGTCATTCGGTGCCGGTGAAGACGAGAGTCCTCGCCAGATTCACGCCGGTAAGAGCATGAAGACCGGACGGTGGCTAGCCTATGAGTATGACAAGGGAGTTTACGAGCCAAACGCAGCCCTCTTGAAGCGCACACCATCCGTGGTGAAACCATCCGTTCATCCGTGGTAAAAAAGACGCCGCAGGATCGAGGCGGAGGCGGAGGAGGAGACGGACGAGGAGGGATCAGGGGAGCTCGCGGAGGCGGAGTTTGCGGAAGAGGATGGGGGAGCCTTCGCTTTCGAGGCAGAGGAAACCTTGGGCGACGGTTGCAGGCGGTGCCGCCGCTGACTTCCTCGCCATTCACCCAGAGGCGGACTTCGCCGTTGATGGCGCGGATGTAGTAGTGGTTCCATTCGGGGTGACCTTTGGCGAGGTGCTTGCGGGGGAAGCTGCGGCTGCCGTCTGGACTGAGCGGGGGGAAGGGGGTGAGCTTGACGCCGACGGGGAAGACGTCGCCGTTGGTGCCGAACCAGTCGGTTTTGCCGCCGGCGGCTTTGACTTTGTCGGTGTAGCCGTGGTCGAGGACTTGGACCTCGATGCCCTGGGGGAGGCCGGGCTTGCCGGCGGTGGTGAGGCGCTCGATGGAGGCGGGGGTGGCCCAAACGAAGACGCCGGAGTTTCCAGCCGGTTTTTGGTGGCTCCATTCGACGACGATTTCAAAGTTTTGGTATTCTTTGACGGTGCGGAGGACGCTGACGGGCTTGCCGGTGCAGTGGAGGGTGCCGTCCTGCCAGCTCCAGGTGTCGTCGGCGCTGTTGACTTTGGCGAAGTCGGCGGCGGTGAGGTCGCGGAAGCCGGGCTGGGTGTCGTCGATGAATGCGCGGACGGGATCTGCGGCGGTGAGGGTGAGAGGGAGTAGGGCGGAGAGTGCGGTGAGGGCGAGCAGGGCAGGGTAGTTCATGGCGCTGGAGGATACGTGCGGGGTGTGGGGCTGCTTTGCAGCCTTCGTCATTTTGCTGGGGTGCTGGCGGTGACGGTGGAGGTCCTGGTGACGGTGGGGCCAGGCTGGGGTCACGGTGCTTCACGCGGGACGACGGCGCTGCCGTGTTTGACGGAGTCGGGCGGGTGCATGAGGACGCGGTCGCCGCTCTGGAGTCCGCTGAGGACCTGGGTGTGGCGGCCGTCGCTGCGGCCGGCTTCGACGATGATGGACTGGGCTTTGTCGGCGGCGAGGATGAAGGTTTTCCACTGGCTGCCCTCACGGAAGAGGGCACCGGAGGGGACGAGGAGGGTGCGCGGGGTGCTCCAGACGGCGACGCGGACCTCGACCCGGTAGCGGTCTCCGAGTGGCTGGGTGGCGGTGGTTTGATGTGGGGGGGAGAAGTCGCTGAGGACGAGGACGCGCTGCTCCTCGACACCGAGGGCGGAGACTTTGGTGAAGGCGGCGGGCTCGATGCGGCGGACGCGGCCAGGGAGGGGCTCGGGGCCGCCCCATTGCTCGATGCTGACGGTGGCGCCGGGGAGGATGCCTACGGCGTCGCGGGTGAGGATCTCGGCCTCGACTTCGAGGTCTGTGGGGTCGCCGATTTCGAGGATGGCGGTGCCGGGGGTGATGATGGTGGCGCTTTCTTGCTGGACGCGGAGTACGACGCCGCTGACGGGGGCTTTGATCTCGAGGATGGGAGGGTGGGGATCGTGGGTGGTGAACTGGAGCAGGGCGGCCTGGGCCTGGGTATGGTCGGACTCGGCGGCCTGGAGGGCGAACTCGGCTGCGCGGACTTCACGCTGGCTGATCTCTGCGAGGCGGTGGAACTCATCGCGGTCGGTGTCGCTGAGGGTGCCTTTTTCGGTGGTGCGCTGGACGCGGTCCCAGTTGGACTGGGCGAATTTGTGGGTGGTGCGGCTGGCTTCGAGGGCCTCTTGGGCTCGCTTGCGGGCGGCATCTGCGCTGGCGACTTGGGCGGTGGCGGTGGCGCGGGTGCGATCATCCAAAAGGGCGGGCTGTGCGGGCTGGATGCGGGTGAGGATGGTTTTGCCGGCCTGGACGGTGTCGCCGGGTTTTAAGGTGACACGCTGCATGCTGCCAGCGACGGGGGCGGCGACGATGTGGCGGTTGCGGATGCGGGTGCGGCCTTCTTCACTGACGAAGACGGTGAGTGGCCCGTCCTGGACGAGGGCGGTCTCTACCTGGATGGGGCGTGGGCGGAGGGCGGAGGCGAGGAAGCCGATGCCGCCTGCGATCAGCAGCATGATGAGCATTTTCCGCAGGAGTCCGCGCCGTGCGGGCGGCCTCCGTGCCTCCCACGGCGGGGTGGTGGTGGATGGGCGATCGGTGGCGGCTGCTGGCATGTGGTGGGCGTATCATGCGCTGAGTTCACACTCCCGCAGGTAGTTTTTTCTTGTCGAAAATGCGGTTCCCTGTTTTCTGTCGAAGAGATGCGTGAAGCCTGGAACGAAAAGCCAGGAGTCACGCACTCAGAACCCCCAACCAAGAACTTCTCCTTATGCCCCACGTCGAAACCAACGGAATCAAAATGTACTACCAAGAACGCGGCAGCGGTGAGCCGCTGATCTGCATCATGGGGGTGACGGCCCCTGGCGGTGTGTGGGATGCGCATGCGCAGGCGTGGGAGAAGCACTTCCGCTGCATCCTGGGGGATAATCGTGGCGTGGGTGAGACGGATAAGCCCGAAGGCCCCTACACCACGGCGATGATGGCGGATGATTACGCCGGACTGATGGACAAGCTGGGCATCAAGCAAGCCCGCGTCGTGGGCTGCTCGCTGGGCTCAGTGATCGCGCAGCAGCTGGCGCTGCGGCACCCGGAGAAGGTGAAGAGCATGATCCTCATGTGTACGTGGGCACGGCAGGACCGCTTCGGTCTCTACACCTGGCAGCACCTCATGAAGTGCAAGGCGAGCATGCGGCCGGAGGATTTCATGCACTGGATCCAGATGCTCATTTTCACCAAGCCCTGGTTCGATAATGACGACTGCTGGAACAACATGCAGCAGGGGCTCAAAGATGCGGCCATCAATGCCGCGCCGCAGCCCGTGCATGCGACGGAGGCCCAAAGCGCCGCCGCGATGACGCATAACACGCTCAACGAGCTCAAGAACGTGAAGTGCCCCACGCTGGTCATCGGCGGTAAGGACGATACCTTCACGCCGCAGTGGATGGGCAAAGAAGTGGCCGCTGCGATCCCTGGTGCGGATCTGCATCTCTATGACAATGCGGGCCACGCCTTCCACTGGGAGTGCCTGGGCGACTTCAATCCCCGCACGACGGAGTGGCTGCTGAAGCATTGATCGGGGCAGGCTGGATACCTATACGGCAACAGAAGACTGCGGGAACGCTTCTTCTGTTGCCATCCATCCTCCGAAAGCGTGCGCTGTAGTAGGCAAGGGTGAGCACGAGGCACTCTGAGGGCTGCTGAGAAGCTGCTAGGAGCGTGGGGCGGCTTATCTATACTTCGCGTCATCATGATTTGTGAACACCAGTTTTTTCCTTGGAGGCCCAGGCGTTCAAACCCCCCCCCCCCCCCCCCCCCCCCCCCCGTGGCCCGGCGCCGGCGGGGCGGGCCGGGGGCGAGCCAGTACAGAACCCCGAACCCCCCTGGCCTACCCAGGGCACGGAAACCAGAGGATCTGCAACTACCTCACTTGGCTTTGCCTTTCTTGCCTTTGCCTTTCTTGGGCATTTCGCTGCTGCTGTCGCCGTTGCTGCCTTTGCTGCCGGAGGTGGGTTTGATTTCGGTTTTGGGCAGAAGGGCGGCGAGGCGGGTTTTGATGTCGCTCATGCCGACTTCGGCGGCGAGGTTTGTCCATTCATGCGGGTCTTTGCTGTGGTCGTAGAGTTCCTCACTGCCGTCTGCATAGCGGATGTAGCGCCACTGGCTGTCGCGAACGGCGTGGTTGCCTTTGCCATGGGTGCAGACGGCGTATTGGTCCCAGGTGGCGGCGGGATTTTTCAATAGGGGCATGAGGGAGGCTCCTTTGACGTGTAGGGGAGTGGGGAGTCCGGTGAGCTCGCAGAGGGTGGGGTAGATGTGGGTGTAATCGACAGGTGCGGCACAGGTGCTGCCGGGCTGGGTGATGCCGGGGGCGATGATGGCCATGGAGGTGCGGGTGGCTTTTTCCCAGAGGGCAAATTTCCGCCAGTGCTGCTTTTCTCCGAGGTGCCATCCGTGGTCGGTCCACCAGACGATGATGGTTTTGTCTTTGCGGGGGCTGGCATCGAGCCCATCGAGCAGGCGGCCTACTTGGTCATCGAGGAAGGAGATGGTGGCGAGGTAGGCTTGGACGGCTTTTTTCCATTGGTCGCCTTGCAGCACTTTGGCGTGATCGCCTTCGGGGCGGGCCATTTTTTTACCGGCATCGGGTACATCATCGAGGTCGTCTTCGCGGGTGATGGGGAGCTGGATGTCAGCGAGGGGAAAGCGGTCATAGTAGAGCTGGGGCACATACCAGGGGAGGTGGGGCTTGATGAAGCCGAGGGCGAGGAAGAGGGGCTGGTCGGTGGGGGCTTTCTGGAGGTGGTCGATGGCCCAGGAGGTGGCTTTGTAGTCGCCCATGTCCTGTGGGGCGGCTTGGATGGCACCCCAGTCGAAATGGCCACTTTGGAGGCCGTTGAGATTGGCATCGTGATCGTTCACGGTGGGGAAGAGGCCCGCCCACTCGGTCCAGGTGTCGTCACGGCCTTCACTGCCGAATCCATGGTAGATTTTGCCGCCGCCGCGGGTGTTGTAGCCGCTGGCGAGGAAGTGGCGATTGATGGTGGTGATGTCTTTGAGCACGCCTTGGGCGGGGTCGCCATTGGTGTAGATGCCGGTTTCCCAGGGGCGTAGGCCACTCATGAGGGCTGCGCGGGAGGGATTGCAGGCGGGGGCGGCGCAGTGGGAGTTGGTGAATGCGGTGCCGCGTGCGACGAGGCGGTCGATATTCGGTGTTTTGGCCTGTGGATGGCCGCCGAGGTGGCCTACCCAGTCGTTGAGATCATCGACGGCGATGAAGAGCACATCAGGATGCGTCTGCGCAGGGGCTTGGAGGGCGAGCAGGAGAAAGAGTGCAGCAAAGAGACGAATCATAAGGCCGCGTGAACGTGCGGCCTGGGACTCTCTTGCAGGGCGCAGTCACTTGGGGCAGCCGCCGCCACATCCGCCGCTGCCGCAGCCTGATTTGCGGCGATTTTTCACGGCACGAACGATGAAGATGACCGCCGTGAGGATCACGATGGCGAGGGCGGTGAGGGTTTGCCAGTCCATGGTGATGCTGAGGGTGCGGTGGGGTGGATGAATGGGAGGTCAGTATCCCAAAGCGGTGCCGATCTGGAATACGAGGAGGCTCAAAAGATAGGCGGTGCCAGTCATGTAGCCGAGCTGGAGCATGGCCCACTTCCACGAGCCGGTCTCTCGCCGCACGATGGCGATGGTGCTGATGCACTGCATGGCGAAGACATAAAAGATGAGCAGGCTGATGCAGACGAGGGGCGTATAGACAGGGCGGCCATCTGCGCGGCGTTCTGCGGCGAGTTTGTCCCGCAGGGGATCGAGATTGTCTGCGTCCTCACTTTCTACGGCATAGACGACGCCCATGGTGGTATTGAAGACTTCGCGTGCGGCGAAGCTGCCGATGAGGCCGATGCCGATTTTCCAATCATAGCCCAGGGGCTCGATGACGGGCTCGATGAGCTTGCCCGCACGGCCTGCGAAGCTGGCGGCGAGCTGGGCGGATTTGTCGGTGCCTTCGCTCTTCGGGTAGGTGGATGCGGCCCAGATGAGGATGGAGATGCCGAGGATGATGGTGCCTGCACGGACGAGGAAGGCACGGGCACGCTGCCAAACGAGTAGGAGGATGGAGCGGAGTGAGGGCCGCTTGTAGGCGGGCATTTCCAGGATCATGGGGCTGCTGGCTCCCTTCATGATGCGGCGGCTAAAGATCCAGGCGAAGACGAAGGCCCCGCCGGTGCCTAGCGCATAGAGTCCGGTCATCAGCAGTGCCTGTGTCCATGGCTGCGCTGGAAAGAGCAGGCCGATGAGCAAGGTGTACACGGGCAAGCGAGCGGAGCACGAGGCCAGGGGTGCGATGAGGATGGTGACGAGGCGGTCCTTGGGGCTGTCGATGGTGCGTGCGGCCATCACGCCGGGCACGGCGCAGGCGTAGGAGCTGAGGAAGGGCAAAAACGACTTCCCATTGAGACCCACTTTGCTCATCAGCCAGTCCATGATGAAGGCCAGCCGCGCCATGTAGCCAGTGTCCTCCATCAAGCCGATGAAGAAGAAGAGGATCATGATCTGCGGCAAAAAGATGACCACGCCACCGACGCCGGAGACGACACCATTGACCATGAGATCACGCAGATCCCCTGGAGCCATGAGGGACTCGACCCAGGCACCGGTTTGGCCAAAGAGACTGTCGATCCACTCCATGGGCACGGCGGCGACGCTGAAGATGAGATAGCCGAGCAGTAGAAAGACGAAGACGAGATTCAGCATGCCGATGACGGGATGCAGCAGTACGCGATCGAGCTTGGCAGTGAGTGTGTCCACTTCCTGATCGGGCCGCGTCAGCACCTCGGAGCAGAGTTTTTCGATGGCACGATAGCGGGCGGTGACCAGATCATCCTCCCAGCCAGGGAATGCAGCATCAATGCTGCGGCGCAATTCATGGATGTGAGTCATCTGCGCATCTCCCAGGCCATAGTGCGTGGGATCATGGTCGGAGAGCAGGTAGAGCGGCTCTAGCAGTGAGGCGCATGCGTGGATGGCACCCATCTGGCAGAGTGGACCGCGACTTTGCTCCAGAGCGGCTCGCACGCCTTCTGGTAGGGCGATGCGCAGCGGGTTGTCTGCGTGGGGCACGCTGGATTGCTCACGGCTGAGGGCGATTTTCAGCTCGGTGAGTCCTTGGCCACTCACGGCCTGTGTTTTCACCACCGGGATGCCTAGCTGGCGACTGAGCTTTTCGGCATCTGTGCGCCACTGGCGCTGCTCGGCCACATCGACCATATTCAGCACCAAAATCGTCGGTAGGCCCAGTTCGAGCACTTGGGAGACGAGGTAGAGATTGCGCTCGAAATTCGCCGCATCGACCACGCAGACGACGCGGTCTGGGCGTGGCGTCTCTGGGCGTCTGCCGAGCAGGACATCCCGCAGCACGGCCTCATCTGGGGAGCGTGCATTGAGGCTGTAAGCACCCGGCAGGTCGATGAGGCGCAGTTTTTTGCCGTGCTGGCTGTAGCATTCACCGATCTTCTTTTCCACGGTGACGCCGGGGTAGTTTGCCACCTTTTGGCGCAGTCCCGTGAGCAGATTGAAGAGCGTGGTCTTGCCCGAGTTCGGGTTCCCCACGATGGCGATGAGCGGTACCTCTGCGGAGGCGGCTCCTGCGGATGCAGCGGTCGAGTTGCTCATTCCAGTTCGATGAAAGCCGCTTCGTGATTGCGCATGGAAAGGCGTGATCCCCGCACACTGATCTCAATGGGCTCGCCCAGGGAGCCCTGCGGATGACTTGGACGAGCGTGCCAGGGACGATGCCCATTTCCCGTAGTCGTGTCAGCGCGGAGCGTCCTGTAGGCATGGATAGCACCCTTGCGTAAGGGCCGATGGGGAGTTGAGCGAGTGTCATGGGGGACATGGGGAAAGAGGAATCGGAGCAGGCAATCAACGAGATGGAGGCGCAGGTAACGGCTCTGCTATTGAGACTCTGTCGCAGATCGTTGCACGCCGCGCAATCGCGTACTTGGATCACTTTTTGTCATTTCGGCTCCGTGCGGCCTTTTTCACGCCTGCATGTAGAAATGCCATGCGGTGGGCGTTTCACACCGCCCATGAAACGCACCGCCCTCCTTTCTGCCTTCCTCCTGCTTCTCAGCCTCGCGGCCAGTGCCGCAGAATTCACTGTCGAAAAGACCGCCTCTGGTGGTGCGGTGGTGAAGGTAGATGGGCAGCTTTTTGCTGAGTATGTCGTCGATCAGGCGAACAAGCCGTATCTGTGGCCGATCCTTGGCCCCACGGGCAAGGAAATGACGCGTGCCTACCCGATGAAGAACGTCGAGGGTGAAAAGCAGGATCATCCGCATCATCGCGGGCTGAATTTTGGCCACGAGAGCATCGGCGGGTATGACACCTGGGCAGAGAAAGCCACCTTTGGCGAGAATCCGAAGAGCTCTGAGCGCCTGAAGCACCTGGGAGCGATCAAGCACAAGAGTTTCAAGCAACTGCAAGGCGGAGCGACAGGCGTGCTGACCGCTTTGTCCGACTATGTGGATGCTGAGGGCAAAGTGACGCTCACCGAGGAGCGCACGCTGACTTTCCGCGTGGAAGATGATGGCAGCCGCGTCATTGACGTGGACATCGACTTGATCGCCTCTGAGGCCGATGTGGTGGTGGATGATAAAAAAGATGCCGGTCTGAGCATCCGCGTGCCACACAGCATGAGCGTGGATGCGAAGGAAGGCGGCAAGCTCATCAATAGCGAAGGCCAGACCGATGCAGACACCTGGGGCAAGCGTGCCAAATGGTGCGACTACCACGGCCCCGTGGGCGGAGAGCACCTGGGCATCGCGATGCTGAACCATCCGAGCAGCTTCCGCTTCCCCACCTCCTGGCACTCACGCACCTACGGCCTCTTCACCGCGAACCCCTTCGGCCTTTCTCAGTTGAAGCTTCAAAAATAGAGTGGTGCCCACACGCTGAAAAAAGGTGAGCATCTGGTGCTGCGCCACCGCTTCATCTTCCACAAAGGCGACGAGAAGACCGGCAAGATCTCTGAAGCCTGGGAAAATACGCGAAGGAGTCGAAGTAAGCTGCGCGGTGCGGCTTACTTCTTTGCCCAGCCGTCCTTCAAAGTGACCGTTCGGTTAAAAACAGGTGCTCCAGGCTTGGAATCGACCGGATCGACGAAAAAGTAGCCCACACGCTCAAACTGCCAGTGGCTGCCCGGAGCAGCCTCTCGCAGCGATGGCTCCAGTTTGGCGTCGGAAAGGACCTCCAGTGAGTCTGGGTTCAAAAACTGCGTGAAATCGCCGTCCTCGCCAGCATCGGCATCGGGCGTCTCGACGGTGAAAAGTCGATCATAGAGCCGTACCTGCGCATCCACGGCGTGGCGGGCACTGACCCAGTGGATGATGCCTTTGGGCTTCGGACGGCCCTCAGGCTTCTGTCCGTGGCGAGTGGTCTCGTCATAGGTGCAGCGTAGTTCGGTGATGTTGCCCGCGGCATCTTTGATCACTTCCTGGCAGATGATGCAGAAGGCGAACTTCAAGCGCACTTCACCGCCTGGCTTCAGCCGGTGAAAGCCCTGGGTGGGGAATTCCATGAAATCCTCCGCGTCGATGAAAATCTCCCGGCAGAGCGGAATCTGGCGTGTGCCTGCGCTGGGATCTTCTGGGCTGTTCGGAGCCTCCAGCTGCTCGACGCGGTCTGCGGGGTAGTTTTCCAGCACCACCTTGATCGGCCGCAGCACGCCGTAGGCACGACGGGCGGTTTTGTTGAGGCCTTCACGGATCGCGTGCTCGAGCAGCGCCACCTCGGTGAGTGAATTGAATTTGGTGAGGCCAACGGTTTTGCAAAAGGAGCGCAGTGCAGCAGGCGTGATGCCACGGCGACGCATGCCACTGATCGTCGGCATGCGTGGATCATCCCAGCCGCTCACGAGATTCTCCTTCACGAGGCGCAGGAGCTTACGCTTGCTCATGACGGTGTAGGTCACATTCAGGCGGGCGAATTCACGCTGGTAGGGCTGTCCTGGCAGGCCATCGACGTTGTTGATCAGCCATTCGTAGAGAGGGCGATGAATCTCAAACTCCAGCGTGCAGAGGCTGTGGGTGATGGATTCCAGCGCATCACTGAGTGGATGGGCATAGTCGTACATCGGGTAGATGCACCATTTGTCCCCCGTGCGGTGATGATGGGCGTGGAGGATGCGGTAAATGGCCGGGTCACGCATGTGCATGTTCGGAGATGCCATGTCGATCTTGGCCCGCAGCACGCACTCGCCCTCCTTGAACTCGCCAGCACGCATGCGGCGGAAGAGAGTCAGATTTTCCTCCACGCTGCGCTCTGCGCAGGCGCTACGCGTGCCGGGAGTGGTCAGAGTGCCGCGATTCAGGCGCATCTGCTCCTGTGTCTGGTCATCCACGTAGGCCAATCCTTTGCCGATAAGCTGCTGGGCGAACTCATAGAGCTTCTCAAAGTAGTCGCTGGCGTAGTAAAGATGAGTGCCCCAGTCAAAGCCGAGCCACTTCACATCTTCTTGGATGCTATCGACATACTCGACTTCTTCCTTGGTCGGATTGGTGTCATCAAAGCGCAGGTGGCAGCGTGCCTGCGGCGCATACTCCTGCGCGAGGCCGAAATTCAGGCAGATGCTCTTCGCATGGCCGATGTGGAGGTAGCCATTCGGCTCTGGTGGGAAGCGTGTGACGATTTGCCCTCCGTTGCGTCCAGCCGCGACATCGGCGGCGATCATTTCGCGGATGAAATCGAGTGAGGGGGCAGTGGCGGGGGCAGGGGCGTTTTCGGACATGGATATGTCCGCATAATCACGAATGGGCAGGGGGTCAAGAATTCGTCCCATGCCCATGCGAGTCATGCCGGA
Organism: Verrucomicrobiaceae bacterium; assembly: GCA_016713035.1. Classification (NCBI taxonomy): domain Bacteria; kingdom Pseudomonadati; phylum Verrucomicrobiota; class Verrucomicrobiia; order Verrucomicrobiales; family Verrucomicrobiaceae; species Verrucomicrobiaceae bacterium. The sequence goes on along the minus strand of JADJPW010000001.1, from coordinate 765,581 downwards.
TGCCGAGCCGTGTGATGCAGGGCTGCTTTACAGCAGGCACTCAGCGATCTGCACCGCATTGAGAGCGGCCCCTTTGAGGAGCTGATCGCCGACGACCCAGAAGGTGAGACCATTATCCAGAGCGCAGTCCATGCGAAGGCGGCCTACGGCGCAGTTATCACGCCCTGCGATGTCGAGGGCGAGCGGATACTGCTTGTTGGCCGGATCGTCGATGATGTCTAGGCCGGGTGCTTTGGCCAAAACTGCCCGTGCGGACTCGACGCTCACGGGTTTTTCGAACTCGGCAGTGATGGCGATGCTGTGGGCGCGGAAGACAGGGATGCGCACGCAGGTCACGGAGGCGCGGAAGTCCGGGTGATGCATGATTTTGCGGCCTTCGTTCTCCATTTTCATCTCTTCCTTGGTGTAGCCCGTTTCGAGGAAGCTATCGACCTGCGGGATGGCATTGAAGGCGATTTGATGCGGATACACGGCGGGCTTGTTATCGAGCTTGGCGGCATCCCAGGCGCGGTTTTGGCTAGCCCAGTCACGGGATTGATTGGCCAGCTCTTCGATGGCCTGTGCTCCAGTGCCAGAGACAGCCTGGTAGCTGCTGGCAAAGATGCGCTTCACGCCAAAGGCCTGATGCAGCGGATAGAGAGCCATCAGCGAGATGGCAGTGGTGCAGTTCGGATTGGCGATGATGCCCTGGTGGCCCTTCACATCGGCGGCATTGATTTCTGGCACCACGAGCGGGACTTTCGGGTCCTGGCGGAAGAAGGAGCTATTGTCCACGACCACGGCACCGGCCTTGACGGCATGCGGGGCAAAATCACGCGAGATACCACCACCTGCGCTGAAGAGCGCGATGTCGATGCCCTGGAAGGAATCTGGCGTGAGCTCCTGGATGGTGATGTCCTGGCCTTTGAACTTGAGCTTTTTGCCAGCGCTGCGGGCGGAGGCGAGAAGGGTCAGTTTCGCGACGGGGAAGGCGCGTTCTTCGAGGCAGCGGATCATTTCCACGCCGACGGCGCCGGTGGCTCCGACGATTGCGACGTTCTTGGGGGTGCTCATGGGGTTCTGGTTCAGGGTTTGGGGTGAAAAAGGGCAGCGATCCTACGACCAAGCGGCCTGGATGCAAGGCGCGAAAGGGCTGGAAGCAATGGTCGGTCTGACTGCTACACGGACGGTCGCGGCGTGAAGTGTTTTTGAGAGTCTAGAGCAGTTCTGAGAAGCACTAGGGATCAAAAGTCAGCCCAAAGGGCTGTTTTTACAATTCCCTTTCAAATCTCTTCCAACTGCCTGACACACATTCCGCAGACTGTGCGAAACTACCTCCAGACAATAAGAGTAGTCGCAAGACTGCTAAGTCGCCAGTTTCTCAAACCTAGTGGTTCCTTCTTGGCTGTTGGCACACACTTCAAAGGACCGGGGCGGATCGAGTGATCCGCCCCGGTTCTTTGGGCCAAAGGCTCCCTTCTCCTCACCGGATGCTCTGCGGCATGCTCAGGCGAGGGCGGCGAGGGTCTCGCGGATGAGTGCGGGGCCACGGAAGACGAGGCCGCTATAGATTTGCACCAGATCAGCTCCGGCGCGGCGCTTTTCCTGGGCGTGAGGGCCCGCAGTGATGCCGCCGACGCCGATGAGCGGTGTGCCTGGACGCAGCAGCATGCGAAAAGCCTCTAGCACGAGGCTGGAACGCTCACGCACAGGAGCACCGCTGAGCCCGCCAGTCTCTGTGGCTAGGGCGTGGCCTGTGATGGCGCTGCGGTCGATGGTGGTGTTCGTGGCGATGACACCATCGAGGTGCAGCTCATTGAAGACGCGGGCCAGAGACTCGATTTGCAGGTCGTTGAGGTCCGGGGCGATTTTGACGAGTAGAGGGACTTTTTTACCGTGTTCTTGCTGGAGGGCGGCTTGCTCCTTTTTCAGTGCAGCGACGAGTTGGCGCACGGCTTCTTCCGCCTGGAGATCGCGGAGTCCCTTGGTGTTCGGGCTGGAGATGTTCACCGTGATGTAGTCAGCGACGCGGTAGGCGACTTTCAGGCAATAGAGGTAATCATTCACCGCGCCCTCATTCGGGGTGTCGAAGTTTTTACCGATGTTCACACCGACGATGGCCTTGGAGCGGCGCTTTTCCAGGCGTGTGACAGCGCTGTGGATGCCGGGATTGTTAAAGCCCATGCGGTTGATCAGCGCATCGTGCTCTGGTAGGCGGAAGAGGCGTGGCTTTGGATTCCCTGGCTGCGGACGCGGTGTGAGCGTGCCCACTTCCACATGGCCCAGGCCGAGTGCGGCCCAGGCATCGACAGCGCTGGCAGATTTATCCATGCCGGCGGCCAGTCCGAGTCGATTGGCAAAATCCAGGCCCATGCACTGGATGGATGCGGGCTGCTCTGCCGTGTGTGTAGGGGCCACGGATTGCACAAAGCCGAGTTTGTGACCGATGACCATCATTTTGACAGTCAGGGAGTGCGCGGACTCGGCATCCATGCGGAAGAGCCAGGGCTTCAGGACGGGATAAAACTTTTCCAGCAGGGTCATGAGGGGAGATTAGAGAGAGAGGATCGACTTCACTTTCGCGGCGAGGGCGAGCCCCAGCGTGCTGTGGGCAGCCGCATCGAGGTGGATGCCATCGGCGGCACTGGGCTCGATGATGTCCTGTGTATTGAAGAAGTGGCAGCCCAGTTGCTTGGCCACGGCATCATAGAGCCGGGGCAGCTTGCGGCTGTTTTCGCGAGCGAGGGGGAATTTCTCCGTCACACCCGGCAAGTGAGAGGTGTCACCGATGATGGGCGGGCAGAGGATGAGTAGGGCAGGGGGGCGGCCCTCCAGACCGGCATCACTGGCCAAGATCATCTGGGCGATGATTTTCATCCCCACGGCGATTTCGGGTGGGGAGACTGCAAAAATGGCCTTCAGGTCATTGGTGCCCAGCATCAGGATCACGAGATCGAGCGGCTTTTGGGACTCTAATATAGATGGCAGCACGGTTTTGGCATTCCGCGCAGCGGCGAAAGGGTCATCGTGGACCGTGGTGCGGCCATTTTGGCCCTCTTCGATGATTTTGACGCCAGCGCCGAGCTCGCGGGCCAGAATGCCCGTCCACCGCACATCGTGGGGGAAGCGGCGCTGGTAGGGGGCGAGGATGCTATCGGGCACAAAGCCCCAGGTATTCGAGTCGCCGAAACAAAGAATGTTTTTCATGCGCAGCGATGATGGGAAGGGCTTTTCAAAACGCACAGGAAAACTGTGAAAAACTAGCTTGCGTGAAATTTCTTTCGTGGTAGGCATCACGCCCCCTGCTCCCGGAGCAGGGGTCACTGATCCATTCCCCCCACTGGAACCCCCTCTCATGCGAGTCCGTACCTCCGTTAAACCTCTTTGCGAACTTTGCCGCGTCATTCGCCGCGCTGGTGTCGTCCGCGTCGTCTGCAAAAACCCGCGCCATAAACAGCGCCAGGGCTGATCCTTTTCCACCAACAACAACCCACACGCCCACGTCATGCCTCGCCTGCTCGGAGTCGAAATCCCGAACGACAAAAAAATCGAATACTCACTGCCATACATTTATGGTGTGGGTCTTCCCCTTAGCCGCAAGGTGCTCGCGGCGACCAAAATCGACCCGAACATCCGCGCTGGCGCACTGACGGACGATGAGATCGCCCTGATCACCCAGGCGATCCAGGCCACCAAAATTCCGATCGAAGGCGACCTTCGTCGTGAGATCCAGATGCACATGAAGCGCATCCTCGGGATCAACTGCTACCGTGCACACCGCCATCGCCGTGGTCTGCCCGTGCGTGGTCAGCGCACCCACACCAATGCCCGTACCCGTAAAGGCCCACGTAAGACCGTCGGTGCCCAGAAGGCCTCTAAATAATCTCCACACTTAACGCGAAGCACATTTCATCCCATGGCTGACGAAACTACCCCAGCAATCCCCGCCGCCCCGGAGGCCGCCGCAGCACCCGCTGCCGCCCCAGCAGCACCTGTCGCTGCTCCCGGAGCAGATAAAGTCCCCACCAGCGGTGACCGCCAAGTCTCCCAGAGCATCTGGGCAGAAATCGGCGGAGAAGGTGCCGAGGCCACCAAGATCGTTAAGGCCAAAGGCAGCAAAAACGTCACCTCCGGCATCGTCCACGTGCGTTCCTCCTTCAACAACACCATGGTCACCATCACCGACAAGACCGGCGCGGTCATCGGTTGGTCCACCTCCGGTAAAATGGGCTTCCGTGGCAGCCGTAAAGGCACCGCCTACGCCGCCCAGGTCGTCGCACAGGATGCCTGCCGTCAGGCGATGGGTCACGGCCTCCGTGAGGCTGAAGTCCGTCTCCATGGCCCAGGCTCCGGTCGTGAATCCGCCGTGCGTGCCGTCCAGGCCCTCGGTGTCGAAGTCACCACCATCAAAGACACCACGCCGATCCCCCACAACGGCTGCCGTCCGCCCCAAGCACGTCGCGTCTAATTTTTTCACACTCACCTCTTTTATCTACTGACTCATGGCTCGTTACACTGGACCTCGTGAAAAAATCGCCCGCCGCTTCGGCATCGCGCTTTTCGGCCCCTCCAAAGCACTCGAACTCCGCAACTTCCCCCCTGGACAGCACGGCGCACGCAACACCCGCCGCAAGACCTCCGAATACGGCACCGCCTTGCTCGAAAAGCAGAAGCTCCGCTTCCAATACGGCGTGCTTGAAAAACAATTCCGCCGCTTCTTCGCAGAAGCCCAGCGCCGCAAAGGCGTGACCGGTGAAATCCTCCTCCAGATGCTCGAGCTCCGCCTCGACAACGTCTGCTACCGCATGGGATTCGCCAACACCCGCTTCGCTTCCCGCCAGCTCGTCGCTCACCTCCACATCACCGTGAACGGCAAGATCGTGAACATCGCCAGCTTCCAGTGCAAGCCTGGTGACGTCGTCGCAGTGAAGGCCGCTCCTCGCAGCCAGCAGCTCGTCGGCAAGTTCCTCGAAATGACCGCTGGCAGCCCCGGAGCCGACTGGACCACCGTGGACCGCGAAGCCATGAAGGGCACCGTCAACCGCGTCCCCGTGCGCGAAGAAATCGCCCCCATCGCTAACGAGCAGCTCGTCGTCGAACTCTACTCCCGTTAATCGAGAGAGCGATTCATCTCAATCATCCACCAAAAGGGACGCCGCGAGGCGTCCCTTTTGCTTTATCGCCATGAACGCCTGCATCCGGTCTCGCTCCCTCTGAGTCTGATCTCGTTCTGCGTCTTGGGAGCAAAACTGTTGTTTATCCCTGGAGTGATTTAGGCTATAATTACTATAATTTAGCCTGCGAACCCGCCTCCCTCCAATGAAACTCATCGCCCCACTGACAGATACCCGAATCGCTCTGGAGCATCATTATAAGCCCAAAGCATTGCTCACACCTACTGAGGCCCGCTTTCATGCCTGCTTGGAGCAGATTTCTCAACATCGCTGCCGCATTCAGGTAAAGCCCCGCCTCGCCGATGTCTTTCAGCATGCGAAAGGCGATCTCTCCGGTTTCAACAAGGTCAGTCAAAAGCACGTCGATTTCCTCATTTGCCGCAATGACGACTGGATGCCTATGCTCGGGATTGAATTGGATGATGACAGTCACGAGCGGAAAGACCGCAAAGAGCGCGACATGTTCGTGAACGCACTTTTCGCACTGACCAATATCCCTCTCTTGCGCATCCATGTCCGCGAGGTGGACCGCGTGGAGCAACTCGTCGAAACTCTCAGCCGTGGCTGGCTCCGCCGCTGGCAGACGTTGGAAGCGAGTTAGGGCGTGTTTAATGCGCTTGGATCTTCACGGTGGAGTGACGGCGATCCGCTGTTGCTGCCAGTGTTGTTCTCGGGTGTTCTGTGCATGTTCGCATCAGGTGGAATATCGCGTGCGGGCAAGGGAGAGAGCGAGAGCCTGAGCAAGAGGAGGGAAAAGTGACCGTAGGTTGGGGTGGTATGCTCTCGATTCGTTCTTCTTCGGTTCATCAAGGCTTCTGTGATGGAGTCTCGCGGCGTGATTTTCTCCGTGTGGGGGGATTGGCGATGGGTGGGCTGTCTTTGACCGATTTGCTGCGGGCTGAATCTGCGACAAAGGCTGGCAGTAGGCATAAGGCGGTCATCATGGTCTTTTTGCCCGGTGGGCCACCGCATCAGGATATGTGGGATATGAAGCCGGATGCTCCGGCGGAGATTCGGGGCGAGTTTAAGCCCATCTCGACGAATGTGCCTGGTATCCAGCTCTGTGAGCATCTGCCGCGTCTGGCGCGGATGATGGATCGCAGCTCGCTGATCCGCTCCATTCATGACTCGGAGGGGCGACATGATGCTTTTCAGTGCCTGACGGGTCGTGCAACCAAGCAACAGCCGCCGGGCGGCTGGCCGTCGATGGGGGCCTGTGTTTCGCGGCTATTGGGTGGTGTGACGCCTTCGATGCCATCCTTTGTGGGGCTGTCGCCCAAGATGGGGCACATGCCGTGGGCGGATAATGGGGCTGCGGGCTTTACAGGTGTCTCGAATGCACCTTTTCAGCCAAATCGTGAGGGCGGCACGGGTGATATGGAACTGAAAAACATCTCGCTGGATCGGCTGCATGATCGCAAGGCGCTGCTGGCCAGTTTTGACACGCTGCGCCGTGATATGGACGCGAGTGGGTTGATCGGCGGGGTGGATGTGTTTCACCAGCAGGCGCTGGATGTGCTGACGAGCCCGAAACTGCTCCATGCACTCGATTTGAGCCGGGAGGACCCGCGTATCGTGGAGCGCTATGGCAAGGGAGAGAATCGCAATCGCGATGATGGTGGGCCGCGTCTGACGAGTCACTTTCTGGCGGCTCGCAGGCTGGTGGAGGCGGGGGCACGTGTGGTGACGCTGGGATTCAGCCGCTGGGACTACCACTCGAACAATTTTGGCCAGCTCCGTGAAGATCTGCCGCTGCTAGATGCAGGGCTCACGGCGCTGATCACCGATCTGCATGAGCGTGGCATGGATCAAGATGTGAGCGTGATCTGCTGGGGAGAGTTTGGTCGCACACCGACGATCAATCCCAAGGCGGGCCGTGATCACTGGCCACGGGTGAATAGTGCGCTGCTCGCCTGTGGCGGCATGCGTCATGGTCAGGTCATCGGCTCGACGGATAAGCATGCGGCGGAGCCTGCGGACCGCCCGGTGGCCTTTGGCGAGATTTTTGCCACCCTTTACCGTCAGCTCGGTATCGACGTGAGCAAGGTCACGCTGCCGGATCACAGTGGCAGGCCGCAGTACCTCGTGGATTCGCATTTGCCGATGGCGGAGCTGATCTGAGTCAGCGCACGATCGCAGGTGCTACGCTGGGATCACGCGGGGGCCAGGCGTGTTGTTGCCATTGCGGCATCTGGGGCTGGGTGATCTGCGCTTTGATCATGAACCAAAAGAGGAAGGCTAGGACGAGGGCGATGATCTTCTCACGCCAGTTCCGCACGAGCATGTCTTTAAATCGCGTGATCGGGCTCATGGGCATCCTCCTTGTCTTTGGTGGTTTCTGCGGTGCTGCGATCATCGGAGCCTTCGCCGAAGAGGATCTCATTGATGCGGGAGCGCAGCTCATCGGGCTCCAGATCGTGCTCGAGCTTGCCGTGGTAGCAGAGGGAGAGTGCGCCGGTTTCTTCACTGACGACGAGGGCGATGGCATCGGTCTCCTCCGTGATGCCCATGCCTGCTCGGTGGCGTAGGCCGATGGCGCGGTCCTGGATGTCACGCTGGCTGACGGGGAAGACGCAGCCCGCACTGGCGATGCGGCCCTGGTCGATGATCACGCCGCCATCGTGTAGGACGGTCTTTGGATGAAAAAGAGTGCCAATGAGCTCGGTGGAGAGCTTGGCGTCCATCTCCACGCCGGATTCTGCAAAGGGCTTCAGGTCGATGCCACGCTTCAGTGCAAAGAGGGCACCGCAGCGGCGCTTCGAGAGCTGCTGCATGGCCTCCATCAGGATATCCAGTGCCTCGGGGTCCGGGCGATTGAAGGAGAAGATGCGGTGACTGCCCAATTCTGCCAAAACACGTCGCAGCTCTGGCTGGAAGAGCACCACCAGGGCGATGGCGAGGAAGACGGACACTCTTTGCAGCAGCCAAGTGATGACGGCGAGGTCTAGCAGCAGCGCGATGAGTGCGAGGCCGAGTAGCAGCATCAGCAGCCCGGTGAGGATGCGTGCGCCACGGGTGGCACGGAAGAAAAGATACCCATGATAGGCCAGCGCGGCGAGGATGAGGATCTCCACGCCGTCGCGCCAATGGGTTGTCAGAAATTCAGGCATGCAGTCCGGTGCGTGGATGATGCAGGGCGGGGATGAAATGGCAAGGCGGGTGCGTCATTTCACGATCACTTTGGCCCCAGGGCGGATGAGGCCGGGCAGGCGGATGGCATCCCAGTTCGCGAGGCGGACGCAGCCCGCGCTGCGTGTGCGACCGATGGTGCGTGGCTGGGCGGTGCCATGCAGGCCGATGCCGCTTTTGCTCAGTCCACACCAAATGACGCCGATGGGGCTATTGGGCCCCGGTGGCAGGTGAAAGGCCTCATCGCCACGCACGCCTTCTTCGAGGAATTTCTTGTCGTAGCGGAAGCTGGGCGTCGTCATCATGCTCTGGATCTTCCATACACCGGTGGGGATGAATTGCGGCTTCCCTGGAGTGATGGGGAAGGCGGCGATCATTTCCTCATCCGGTGTGTAGATGGCGGCCATACGCTCCACAGTGTCCACCACGATGGTCCGAGCAGCCAGCGTCTTGTCCGTAGCAAAGGTCTGCATGGCCTTCACTTCTTCGATTTTAAAGCTGCGGATGTTTGGCACCACAATGATGGCCCCGGCCTTCATCGCGTCGATGTTTTTGCCGGGATTGATCTTTGCCAAAAAGCTCTCGTCCGTGTGGAAACGCTCTGCCACCAGCTCCGAGAGACTGCGGTAGGCCATGTAGGGGAACTCGGACTGCTTTTCAGGATCATCGGGCAGATCTTTGTTGATGTACTTCAGCACATCGGCCTTCACTTTGTAGGCAGCGAAGATCACCGGCACCTCCGCCTCGGCTGCGGACTTCACATGGTCCCAATTGTAGAGATCCTTGTGCCCGCGTGAGTAATTGTAGTTCACCACGGCCTTGTAAGTGAACTCACCGATCGCTCCATCGAGCTTCCCTGGGCCAAAGAGGTGCTTATCGAGGAAAATCTGGATGCGTAGCACGGTATCGCGATCCTTGGGCACGGATGGGTCGTTTTTGGCTGGGCCAGTGTCTTGTGCGACGAGCACGGTGGCAGAGGTCAGCAGTGCCCAAAGCAGCATCAATCGGTAAATCATGCTGCATGAGTGGCGGGGCTGCGCCCCATGGTCAAGGCCGCTCCTGGTTTCTAAGCCTCTTCAGTGCCGCTTTTTTGCCATCTTCGCGTTTTGCCGTCGTATCATTCGCCCTGCATGACTGTGTTTCGTTTCGTCTATTGGAGTCTTTGTTGTTTCAGCATCCTCCCCGCGCTCCGAGCGCAGGACTGGCCGCGCTGGCGTGGTGCTGCTGCGGATGGCCGCTGGAATCCACCGGCACTCCCGGCAGATTTTGCCAAGCGTGAGCCGCAGCGGCTCTGGCGGCTGCCCATCGGTCCAGGATACGGCGGGGTCACGGTCAGTGATGGCCGCGTGTATGTCATGGATCGGCAAAAACAGCCGCAGGGAATCGAGCGCGTGCTCTGCATCGACGCAGCCAGTGGCAAGCAGCTCTGGGAGCACCACTACGCCGCCGACTACGGCAGCATGGAGTATGGTAGCGGCCCGCGTGCCTCCGTCACCCTCGCCCATGGCAAGGCATGGACCCTGGGGGCGACCGGCATCGCCTGCTGTCTGGATGCGGAGCGTGGCACCGTGCTGTGGCAGCGAGACACCGTGGCCGAGCTCGGGGCACGCGTGCCGCAGTGGGGCTTTGCGGCATCACCTGTGCTCGATGCCGAGCGAGTGCTGCTCCATGTCGGTGTGAAAGAAGGCTCCGTCGTCGCCTTGCAGGCGGATAGCGGCGTGGAGATCTGGCGCGGTGGCCCAGATCCGGCTGGATATTGCACACCGGAACTCATCACCCATACCGGCAGCCGCCAGCTCATCGCCTGGGGGCCAAAAAACATCCAGAGCCTCGATCCCACCACGGGCCGACTGCTTTGGTCATGGCCTTACCCCATCACCTACGGTGTCAGCATCGCCCAGCCACTCTATCAGGATGGCATCCTGCTCGTCAGCGGTTACTGGCACGGTGCCAAGGCACTCCGACTGGGCCCGCAGCCCACGCTCCTCTGGGAAGACGAAAAAAACATCTGCGGCCTCATGTCTGCCCCGCTGTGCAAAGACGGCACCGTCTTCATGCTCGATAAAAAGCGTGGCCTCCAGGCCTTCGAGCTCCGCACTGGGCGTATCCTTTGGAGCGATGACGGCCAGCTCACCCCTGAAGACCGCAATCCGCAGATGAGCCTCGTCTGGATGGATGAGGCGCACGACCTCGCGGCTCTGCTCAATGCCTCCGGCGAGCTCGTCTATGTCCGCATCACCGCGCAGCGGCGTGAAGAAATCGCCCGCTGGCAGGTCATCGGCAAAACCTGGGCACATCCCGCCTTCGCGGGTAATAAGATCTTCGCACGGGATGACAAAGAACTCGTCGCATGGAGCCTTTGGTGACTGAAAATGCTCAATTTGAAACTTGAAAGCACACGCAGTGTCCAGACACTCCGCCTCGTATGAAAAAACTCTCCTTCGCCGCAGTCGCAGTCGCTGCGCACGCACTTTTCCCAGTCCTTCTCGCTGCACAGGCCACTACACCAACGCCTGCGGCTCCCGCAGCACCTGCCGCTCCTGCTCCGAGCACCAGCACCGCGACTGCGGGCGAGCCTGCGGTCTCTCCGCTCATCCAGGCCCTCGGCGACTCGATCCCGCCCGATGTTGCGCAAAAAGTCGGTGTCCTGCTGGAAGAGGCTCAGAAAGCGCGGAAAGAAAATCGCTACACCGGAGCCCTCAGTAAGCTCGAAGAGGCCGAGAAGCTCGCCCCGAAGGTCTCACTCATCTACACCATGCGTGGTGATGTGTATCTCGCTCCACGTCGGCGTGACTTCGATCTCGCCAAAGAGCAGTTCCTCAAGTCGCTCGAGCTCGATAGCACATCGCCCGGCCCGCGCTTCAACCTCGCCGAACTCGAATTCGCCCGGCATGATTTCCCCGTGGCCGCAGCCGCCTTCCGCAAGCTCATCACCGACTTCCCGAAGCTGCCCATGACCATCCGCCATCTCTCACTCTTCCGTATCGTGATCTGTGAGGCCCGGATGAAGAACTACGACGTCGCTGAAAAGATCATCAAAGACAGCTTCACCTTCATGGACGACTCACCCGCCTACTACCTCTCTGGAGCTGCCGTTTCCTTTGCGAAAAAAGATCTCAAGATGGCCAACGAGTGGATGCTCCGTGCTGCGGGCATCTTCAAGGAGCCCCAGCTCGGCCCCTATCTGGATGCCTTCCGCGAAATGCGCTGGATCAAAGACGTGGACTGGGAGGCACTGCCAGACCCATCTGCGGGGAAATAAGCCGCCTTGGGTTCTGATGCCCTGTGATGGAAGTCGCGGCATGGAGTGGCCGTTTGTCCTCTCATGCGCTGCTTCCTCCTATTCCTGCCGTTTTTCTCCACGCTGGCTGCCACGCCGACTCTGCCCGGCACACAGCCACTCGCTGCTGAGGCTGATTTCTCGGCAAAAATGGTCGCAGGGATCGACAAGATGGCGCTGCGGCTCATCGAGAAGTCCAAGAGTAGCCGCCAGCCCACGCGTGAGAAGCTGAAGGCCGCGATTGGCATCGTGGATGAGCGTGTGCCCGTGACGGCGCTGGAACTCATCGGTGACACGGCTTCTCCTGCGCTGCTGCTGGAGACGGAGCAGTGCCGGGTCTTCCGAGTGCGGTGGCCGGTCTTTGACGGAGTGCATGGCGAGGGCCTGTATGTGCAGCCAAAATCGAAACCGAATGCGCGGGTGATCTATCTGCCAGATGCCGACGGCACGCCGGAGAAGCTGGTGGATCAGTGGCTGCTGACGACGGGCTGCGAGGTGGTCATCCCGGCGCTGGTGAGCCGTGGCACGGAGTTCAGCACGAATGAGAAATTCAACGTGAAGACGAACGTGCCGCACCGCGAGTGGGTTTACCGCCAGAGCTATGAGCTGGGTCGCCACATCATCGGCTATGAGGTGCAGAAGGCGCTATCCATCGTGGATTGGTTCAAGTCGCAGCCAGAGCAGGTGCCACTGCTCATCGCGGGGGTAGGGGAGGGGGCGATGCAGGCGCTGCATGCAGCGGCGATCGACGAGCGGATCGACAGCGTGTACTCGATGGGCTACTTCGCACCGCGTGAGGCACTGTGGCAGGAGCCGATCGAGCGGAATGTCTTTGGCCTGCTGCGTGATTTCGGTGATGCGGAGATCGCTAGCCTCATCGCGCCGCGTCCGCTGGTGCTTCAGCATCTTTTTTATCCGAAACGCGTCGTCTCGATGGAGGCTGAAAAAGGCACGCGGGCCATCGCGGCACCGGGCAGGCTCTCAGCGCCTGATTTGGCCGCTTTTGAGGCCGAAATCGCCCGTGCGAGAGTGCTGGCACCGACGAGCCGCATCCTGGCCGCCACGCAGGAGACAATGAATGACCAAATCATCCACTTCCTGCTGCCGAAAGCCAATGCGGATGCTGCGCTGAAGTCGCTGAAGATCCAAGGTGACGCGATTTCGATCAAAACCGACCCCACTCGGCAAAAACGCCTCATTCGTGAGTTGGAGAGCTTTACGCAGCGTCTGCTGGTGAGCACCGAGACGGAGCGGAATGAGCAGTTTTGGAAAAAACTGCCGCTGAAGTCGCTCGCCGACTACCAGGCCCACACGGCCAAAGAACGTGATCGTTTCTGGAATGAGGTCATCGGACGGCTGCCGGACCCGAATCTGCCCATGAATGCCCGTAGCCGCTTCGTGCGAGAGACGGACAAAGTAGCGATCTACGAAGTCACGCTCGATGTGTGGGAGGATGTGTTCGCGTGGGGATGGCTCTGCTTGCCAAAAAATCTGCAAGCAGGCGAGCGGCGACCTGTCGTGGTCTGCCAGCATGGATTGGAGGGCATCCCAGAGGACACGATCACCACGGATGCCACGCAGCGTGCCTTTGGTGCCTATCAGGCCTTCACACTGCGATTGGCAGAGGAGGGATTCGTCACCTTCGCTCCGCATAATCCGTATCGCGGCATGCATGCCTTCCGCACGCTCCAGCGGAAGCTCAATCCTCTAGGGCTCACTCTTTACAGCGTCATCAATGGCCAGCATCAGCGCATCCTAGAGTGGCTAAAGGCGCAGCCCTTTGCACAGCCAGAAAAGATCGCCTTCTACGGCCTGAGCTACGGTGGGAAAAGCGCCATGCGCACGCCAGCGGTGCTGCCAGACTACTGCCTGAGCATTTGCAGCGGTGATTTTAATGAATGGGTGCGCAAGTGCGTGAGCAGTGACATGCCGATGAGCTACATCCACACGCACGAATACGAGATCTGGGAATGGAACATGGGCCGCACCTACAACTACGCGGAAATGGCGGCCCTCATCGCCCCGCGTCCCTTCATGGTCGAGCGCGGCCACAATGACGGCGTGGGCACCGACGAATGGGTGAACTACGAGTTCGCCAAAGTGCGCCGCCTCTACAACAAGCTCGGCATCGGTGACCGCGCCGAGATCGAGCACTTCGATGGTCCCCACATGATCCATGGTGTGGGGACGTATGAGTTCCTGCGGAAGTGGCTGAAGTGAGCGCACTCAGCCCAGCGTCCAGCCAGCACGGGGCTCGCGGGAGATGAACTGATTGGCGGTTTCGATATTGGTGATGCGCATGGCTTTGGCATCCCAGAGAATTTTGCCACCCGCACGGTGGGCGACGTTGCCCAGGTGGTTCGCCTCCGTGAGTGGCCCTGCGTAGCTGAAGGGGCTGGCGGTGGGCGTGCCGTTCTTGATGGCCAGCAGCCACTCGGCCTGGTGGCCGGGGCTGTCGGGGATGAAGGGCTTCGGCGGAGTAAAGTCTTTGAAGCTGGCCTCTGGGAGAAGGACATGTTTGCCGTAGTCGGAGAGCAGCATGCCTTTGTCCCCGATGAAGAGGACGCCGCTGGACCATTTGCTGATGAGAGGATCGTTCTTCCAGACGTCTGGTTTGCTGCTGCCCTGGTGCCAATGGATCTGGCAGGCGGGCATGTCGCCGCGTGGGCCGTATTCATAGACGGCGTGCATATTGGCCGGAGCGAGCTCTGGGTGTGGCTTCGGGCCAAAGGCCTCGACACTGAGCGGGGCATCGAGCTTCAGTGCCCAGAAAGGGAGATCATTCCAGTGACTGCCGAGGTCGCTCATCGTGCCATTGCCGAAGTCCCACCAGCGATACCACTTCGGGCCGGGGAAATAGACATCGTTGTAAGGCCGCATCGGCGCAGGGCCGATCCAGAGATCCCAATCGAGGTAAGGCGGTGGCTCCTGTGCCTCCGTCGGACGCTCAGTGACATAGATTATGTCCTTGTTGGCCTCGGCCTCCTCCTTGCTTTGCAGCCCCCAGGCGCGGGAGACGCAGACATGCGCCTCGGTGACTTTGCCGATGGCTCCACTCTGGATCAGCTCGACGACGCGGTGATAATTCGCCCCGGCATGGATCTGGGTGCCCATCTGCGTGGCGACGCCTGCTTCTGCGGCGGCCTGGGTGATGAGGCGAGCCTCTGCGACATTGTGCGTGAGCGGCTTTTCGCAGTACACGGGCTTTTTCATCTTCAGCGCCGGCATCGTGGCGTAGGCGTGCGTGTGCTCCGTGGTGCTGACGACGACGCCGTCGATCTAGCTCTCTTTGAGGGTGTCGTAGAGCCTGCGGAAGTCGCGGAAGGTCTGCGCTCCTGGGTGCATGGCCGCCGCACGGTCCAGATTCTGCCCATTCACATCGCAGAGAGCGACGACGTTTTCTGCGGAGTCGGAGGCCGAGGGGCGCGGGGTGGTTTCCTTGTCGCCCTTTTTGCCGCCACCGACGGAAATGCCGGTGATGGCGCTCAGATTGCCACCACCGCGTCCACCGACGCCGATGAAGACGAGATTGAGCTTCGCATTCGGGGAGCGAGCACGGACGATGGCAGGAAATCCTAGTGCGGCAGCCGCTGCGGCACCGCTAGTGGCGAGAAAGTGACGACGTGAATGGCGTGAGGAAGGCATACAAGCCAGTAACGACGCCGGGGCGGCACTCTTGCCTGTGGAGAAAGCGAGCGGACTCGAATCCGCACTGCGCCGTGCTTGCCAGCAGAGCTGCACGGCTTATGGAGTGCCACTCCGACCACCACGATGCCTCCCGAACACGAAGCGCTCCTCACCCTGACCCGAGACCAATTCCCCGACCTGCGCGGTGTGCCGTGTGAGGTGGAGCAGATCGTCAAAGGGGGCTCAGATAGGCATTTTTACCGCCTTCAATGGCAGGATGGCGGGCATCCGCCGATGATCCTGATGGTCTATACCATGGCCCGGCGGGACAATCCGAAATTCGTCCCCGCCACCCGGCGGCTAGCCCAGATCGGCGTGCATGTGCCAGCGATCCGCGCCTTTGACGAGCAGCGCCTCTGCGTGTGGCTAGATGACCTGGGCCGCATTGATCTACATAGCTTCCGGGAGCGGCCGTGGAACACACGCTTCCCACTCTATGAGGCCACCCTACGCGAGGCGGCAAAGATCCACAGCATCACGGAGGAGGCCCTCACGCGTGCGGACCATGCGGAGCTGGAGCCCGAGTTCGATGAGGCACTCTATGAGTGGGAGCAGCACTACTTCCTCGATCACTACGTGCGTGGCTTCCTGGGGCGCGAGTACACGGACAAAGAATACGACTCTGCGCATGAGGCCCTGCGCCGCCTGCGCAGGCGGCTGGCACGCCTGCCACGCTGCCTCGTCCACCGGGACTTCCAGAGCCAGAATGTGCTCATGCGGGGCGAGCAGGCATGGCTGGTGGACTACCAGGGCCTACGCCTCGGGCTGGGGGAGTATGACCTCGCCAGCCTGCTGTATGATCCGTATGTGAACCTCACTCATGAGGAGCGCGGCTACCTGCTGCGCTATTATGCAGATCATCGGAAACTGCCCCTCACCGAGCTGCGGGAGGTTTTTTACCTCTGCGCCGCGCAGCGTCTGATGCAGGCCCTCGGTGCCTATGCCAATCTCAGCCGGAATCTCGGCAAACCGCACTTCGAGCAGCACATCCCCGCCGCCATCGCCAATCTCTCCGAGGTCTGCGAAGCAGGGCAGGGGCTCACGGAGCTGCGCAGACTCTTTGCGGGTGGCTTGTAGCGTTCTCGGGAACTGAATGTTGCACCCCCGCCTTCAGTCGCCATCATGCGCCACCCATGCCCCACGCCCTGCTGATCAAATTCCCCGGAACCAACTGCGACGCCGAGACTGCCCGTGCCCTGGAAAGTGCCGGTTTTAGTGCTGAAGTACTGCCTGTATCCCTCCTAGAGCCCGCCTCGCTCGAAAAGGCGCAGATGATCGTGTTTTCCGGCGGCTTCAGCTACGGCGACTACGTCATGTCCGGCCGCATCGCCCAGCTCATCACGAAATCGAAGCTCGGCGACAAGCTCAAGGCCTTCGTCGCCGGTGGCGGCTATGCCCTCGGCATCTGCAACGGCTTCCAGATCCTCTCCCAGCTCGAACTACTGCCCAAAGCCAGCCTCATTCACAACACCAGTGGCCGCTTCATCTGCCGCTGGGCCGGTTTGAAGAAAAACACCGCCAAAAGCAGCCCCTACCTCAGCAAACTGCCCGAAAACTTCGAGCTCCCCATCGCCCATGCAGAGGGCCGCGTCGTCGCCGAGGGCCAAGATGCCGCCAACTACGTCAAAACCGGCCACGCAGCCCTACTCTACACCCAGAACGTCAATGGCAGCACCGCCGCCATCGCCGGACTGCAAGACGATACCGGCCGCGTCTTTGGCCTCATGCCCCATCCAGAGCGCTTCATCCTCCGCAGCCAGCATTATGATCCAGACTGGAGCGGCGATGCGCAGCACGGCTGGGGCCACTTCCTCTTCCAAGGTGCCCGCGAGGCCCTGAACTGAGCTCTTTAGCTCTTCATCACGGATTCCGACCTCCTCCACCCGAAATGAAAATCGCTCTCGATGTCATGGGCGGCGACCACGCCCCGCAAAACCCCATCGGCGGTGTGAAGCTCGCCCTAGAGACACTGCCCCAGATCGAGAAAATCTTCCTCGTCGGCGTGCCAGACATCATGGAGCGAGAGCTCGCTGCCCAGGGCGTCTACAGCCCGAAGCTCGAGGATCGTCCCCGCCTCCCAGATCGTCGATATGAGCGATAGCGGCCTCGATGCCGTGCGGAAGAAAAAAGACAGCTCCATCAGCCGCGCCGTCGATCTGGTCAAAGACGGCAAAGCCGATGCCGTCGTCAGCGCCGGGCACACCGGCGCCGCCGTCACCGCCTCCTTGATCAAGCTGCGCACCATCAGCCACATCGAGCGGCCCGCCATCGCCAGCATCATGCCGTCCCTGACGAAAAACTGGGTCCTCATCGACGCCGGGGCCAATCCCGACAGCGAGCCCGCACACCTCGTGCAAAACGCCATCATGGGCCACGCCTTTGCCCAGCATGTCCTCGGTCGGCCACAGCCCGTCGTAGGCCTCATGTCCAACGGCACCGAGGAGGAAAAAGGCAACGCCCTCACCAAAGAAACCGCCAAACTGCTGCGCAACACCCCCGGCATCCACTTCCGCGGCAACGTCGAAGGCCATGACATCTGGGAAGACCCACCCGATGTCGTCGTGTGCGACGGCTTCACGGGCAATATCCTGCTGAAGACCGCCGAGGCCCTCGCCCACGCCATGTTCGCCATGATCAAGCGTGAAATCCTGGCCTCCAGCCTCCCGGTAAAGATCGGTGCCAAGCTCGCCCGACCTGCCTTCAAGCGGGTGCATCAGCAGACCAATGCGGATGAAGCCGGCGGCATGCCCCTGCTCGGCCTCAATGGCATCACCATCATCGCCCACGGCGGCGCCTCAGCCTACGCCATGAAAAACGCCATCCGCCAGGCCTGTGAGTCCATCCAGCACCAAGTGAACCCCCACATCATCGCCGCCGCCACCGCCCACAGCCTCCACCTGCACTCGCAGAAGGTGAGTTAGTTTTTTTGTTCTTGGTTCTTGGTTTATCAGACTCTGACTCCGTCTCCAACTCCTCCTCCCTGGAACCAGAAGAGTTCTACCACAGAGCTCCGGAACCCAAAGCGGCTTGATTGTGGAACGGAGAGTAACTTTTGAGTGTATCCACAGATTGCGCAGATTTCACAGATTGAAGTCCATCTGTGAAATCTGTGGATAAAAATTCAAGTTATTCGGGAGGACATATATGAGCCTGAATCCGTGAGGTAACGACACCAACCCAACAGGTTGCCACATGACGACTCTTGCACTCACCATGATCTTTCGTCGAAAACGTGGACACGGAAAGTTGGGTTAGTTGTTTTGGATGGATTGTTCGAAGGCCACAGGTGATTTGAAGCCGAGGGCGCTGTGAAGGCGCACGGGGTTGTAGAAGGTCTCGATGTAGTCGAAGACCATGGAGCGGGCTTGGGCGCGGGTGGCCGGGACGGTGGTGCCGAAGCATTCAGCTTTCAGCGTGGCCCAGAAGGACTCCATGGTGGCGTTGTCGTAGCAGTTGGCGGTGCGGCTCATCCTGGCGGTGATGCCACGCAGTTTGAGACGCTGGCGGAACTTCGCTGCTGGTGTATTGGCAGCCACGGTCGCTGTGGTGGAGCAGGTCTTTTGGCTTTGATCCACGTGTTTGCAGGGCGAGTTCGAGAGCTGCGTTGGGCAGTGTCGTGGCGAGGTCTTCACGCGTGCTCCAGCCGAGGATGCGGCGGCTGCAGAGGTCCATCTCAGCGGCGAGATAGAGCCAGCCTTCGCGAGTCGGCAGGTAGGTGATGTCGGTGACCCAGACCTCGTTGAGGCGCTTGGGGGCGCTGCGTTGGAGGAGGGTGGTTGGGAGCGACTGCCGCCGTTTTGTCAGTCACCGTGGTGCGCGGCACGAAGCGGCGCTTCTGGCGCACGCGGAGGTTTTGCTCACGCATGAGCCGGGCGATGCGGTTGTTGCCGTGGTGCAGACCCTTGTCGCGCAAGGCACGCACGAGGCGTGGCGAGCCGTAGGTGCCCCGGCTGGCGGTGAATGCGGCGCGGATCTCGGTGGCGAGCTGCGCGTCCTGGCGGCGGCGTGGGCGTTGGTGCTTGTGCAGGTGGGCATGGAAGCCGCTGCGGCTGACGCCGAGGGTCTGGCAAGCTTGGGCGAGGTTCATGCGCGGCTGCTCGTGGTGGAGGGTTTGGATGAGGGCGTAGCGCTGGCTTCTTGCTGGGCTACTATGGCCAAGGCTTTTTTTAAAATGTCGTTCTGAGCGCGGATGAAGTCGAGTTCGCGGCGCAGGGCGGCGATCTCCACCACCGCGGCTACGGCACTGGAGCCTCCTGCGTTCGCCAGCCCGGCGCTGCGCGCCTGGGGGCTGGCTCACTGCGGCTCCAGTGCCGTAGCGTTCCTTCCAGTCGCGCAGGTTCAAGGAAATGCCCAGTTCGCGGGCAAGCTGGGCGGCCTTGCGGCCGCTTTCGAGCAGCGCGACTGCGTCGCGTTTGAACTGCTCGTCATAAGTGCGTTTTTTTGTTCCGGTCGTGTTCATGCTGCTTTGGGTAGTTACCCAACTTTTGCTGTCCACGAAAACGAAGAAGGCTCACACCTCCTCATTGTCTCCCCGCCACGCAATCCTCCGAGCAGCCAGACATCCTGAGGCTAAGGCAACTCTTCGCCAGCCTGCCCGATCCGCGCGTCATCGGTCGCGTGCTGTATCCACTACCCGAGGTGCCGCTCGAAATCATGGAGCTGTGGGTCGGCGGACTCGATGGCAAAGTCAGCCGTGGAGCCAAGGACAGCATCACGGGAAAGAGCATCCTGCACATCCTGCACTCCTGGGTCAGCGAAGCCTCCCTGAGCGTCGGTCTCGAAGTTTGCGCCGAGAAGAGCAACGAACTGGAAGCCCTGCCACGGTTACTCGCCCGCCTCCAACTCCACGGAGCCACCGTTACCATCGACGCTATGGGCGGCCACCCCGATATCGCCAAGCAGATCCAGGAGAGCGGAGCCGACTACATCCTCGTGCTCAAAGCCAATGAAAAAGACGCGCATGAAGCCGTCATCGCCCGTTTTCCGTTTTGAGAGTCTGCGTCTGCCGGAGGATGAAACCCATGCGCAGGGCGGATGGCAGCCCGGCTGCGAAGTAAGCACCACCAGCGAGCAAAACCGCGGACGCTACGAGAAACGCGAAGTCGTCGTCATCCGCGAGATGAACTGGTGGCCCAGGTCATGGAAATGGGCGGGGCTGCAAAGCATCATCTGCGTGCGGCGCGAGACGATGCGCCAGCGCCACTGCGCGGAGAGACCAACGGTCGAAATGCATTACTATCTCAGCAGCTCGGAGGGTCGCCGCCGACCTGGGCCGCCTCATCCGCAACCATTGGTCGGTAGAACTAGAGCGCAGCGGAGATAGACTGCCGCAGGCAGCCCGCAGGGCGAGCGTAGCGAGTCAAAACCAGTGCCATCATCTGCTGGAGGTGACCTACCACGAGGATCACAGCCAGATGCGGGACAAAACCGCCGCGCACAACCTCACCTTGCTGCGCGAAATATCAGCCAAGGTGCTCAAGACAAGACCGCTGAAAGGCTCCGTACGCAGCAAGAGCAAGCGATGCGCCCTTGACCCAACCTTCCGCTCCGAAGTCATTCGTCCCATTTTCCATGGTTTTGGTTCGTAAGCCCTGGCCAATTGTGAAAAACTTGAAAAAGAAGGTTGCGCATGGCGGCGCACTCGCCACCATCGCGGCCCCCTGCCTCCCCCCTCGATCACTGTGTCGGCAATCCCTGCCGGACCTCGAAGGAAAGGAGGCGCAGAACACCACTGAATCATGGAGCCCGCTCTCAAAACGCTGTACAAGCAAAAAATCGCCGAACTTAAAACACAACTCGGCGTCACCAATATCCACGAAGTCCCCCGCCTGGAGAAATCGTCATCAATTGCTCTGTCGGCAGTCAGGGTGAACGTAAGCAGGCTATCGAAGATGCTGTGAACGAAGTTCAGCTCATCACTGGTCAAAAGCCTGTCATCACCCAGTCGAAGAAGGCTATCGCTAACTTCAAGCTCCGTGAGGGTGAGAATGTTGGCGTCAAAGTCACGCTGCGTGGCAATAAGATGTATGACTTCCTGATGCGTCTGGTCCGCACGGCGGTGCCTCGTATCCGTGACTTCCGTGGTGTTGCTCCCCGTGCATTTGATGGTCGTGGCAATTATACTCTGGGCATCACCGATCAGTCGATCTTCCCTGAAATCGAGCTCGATAAAATCAAGCGCACGCTCGGTTTTGACATCACCTTTGTCACCACGACTCAGAATGACGATCATGCGCGTGAAATGCTCCGCGCACTCGGTATGCCCTTCCGCGCTATGGGCAAGAAGAAGAGCGATGACGCTGCGGCTGAGTCCGCTGCACAAAGCAGCCAGCAGGCATAATATTACACACTGAAATAACCACGGACCCTACGCCACGTCATGACTGACCCGATTTCTGATTTCCTCACCCGCATCCGCAACGGCCTCGCCGCCGGCCAGGAGCAAATTTTGGCCCCTTTCTCCAAAATGAAAGCTGAGCTTTCCCGTATCCTACAGGAAGAAGGCTACATCTGGGGCTACGAAGTGGACACTTCTGGTGCCCACCCGAAGCTCAAGCTCAAGCTCAAATACACGGAGGACAACACTCCTGTCATCCGCAACCTCAAGCGTGTCTCCAGCCCGGGTCTGCGCCAGTATGTCTCCTGTGATGAAATTCCCCGCGTCCTCGGTGGCCTGGGTATTTCCATCCTTTCCACATCACGCGGCGTCATGACTGGCTCCCGTGCCCGCAAGGCCAAGATCGGCGGCGAACTCCTCGCCACCATTTGGTAAACCTGATCTGAAACACCTAACGGAATCCATTTTACCATGTCCCGCGTCGGCAAACTCCCCATCTCTATCCCTGACAAAGTCACCGTCAAAATCGGCGACGATCGTGTTGTCCAGGTCAAAGGCCCCAAAGGCGAACTCGCTTGGGCTCTCCCCCGTGGTGTCACCGTCAATGGTGATGCTCAAACCATCAGCGTCACCCGTGACTCCGAAGATCGTGTTGTCCGTGCTCTCCACGGCACCACGCAGCGCCTGATTTGCAATATGATCATCGGTGTCAGCCAGGGTTACACGCGTAACCTGGAAATCCACGGCGTGGGTTTCCGTGCTGCTGTCAAAGGCAGCAATATCGACCTTCAGCTCGGTCAGAGCCATGACCGCCTGCATCCCATCCCCAAAGGTGTGAAGGTGACGGTCACTGAAAATACCAAGATCGCCATCGAAGGCATCGACAAGCAGGTGGTCGGGCAGCTCGCTGCTGACATCCGTGCCTATTATCCGCCTGAGCCTTATAAGGCCAAGGGCGTCCGCTACGTCGGTGAATACATCCGCCGCAAAGCTGGCAAATCCGTCAAGTAACCCCCTCCAATTTTTCGCCCGCAGACCATCATGGCCACTCAAAATCGCAAAGCCATCCGCGCTACCATCCATCGGCGCATTCGCCGCAAACTTGGCGGCACCGCCCAGCGCCCCCGCCTCGCTGTTTACTTCTCCAACACCAACGTGTATGCCCAAGTCATCGACGACGAGGCTGGCAAGACGCTTGTATCCGCTTCCACCAAGGAAAAAGGTTACGGTGCTGGCAAGGCAAACTGCTCCCATGCGACCAAGGTCGGTGCAGCTATCGCCGAGCGCCTTCTTGCTAAAAACATCAAATCCGTCGTTTTTGACCGCGCAGGATTCACATTCCACGGCAAGGTGAAAGCTCTTGCTGATGCCGCCCGTGAAAAAGGCCTCCAGTTTTAATCCTTGTTCCCTCATCTCTCTCTTTTCCCCTCAACTAACTGTATGGCCACCGAAATAGAAGCGCCCGTCGTTACCGAAGAAGTCGAAGTCTCCGCCGAGGCCGCCGCACCCGTTTTCACACCCCGTGAGCGTGGTGACCGCGAGCGTCCCGCCAGCGACACCATCGAAAAAGTGGTTCACATCAACCGATGCGCGAAAGTCGTCAAAGGCGGCCGCCGCTTCAGCTTCAGTGCTCTTGTCGTCGTCGGCGACCAAAAGGGTAAAGTCGGCTGGGGATTCGGTAAAGCTAACGAAGTGGCAGACGCCATCAAGAAGGCCACTGAAAGCTCCCGCAAAAACATGGTGACCTACAACATCACCAATGGCACGATCCCGCATGAAACCATCGGCGATCATGGCGGTGGCTACCTCATGCTCAAGCCTGCATCCCCAGGTACAGGTATCATCGCTGGTGGTGCTGCCCGCGCCGTGCTCGAGTGCGTCGGTGTCAAAGACGTGATCGGGAAGTCCCTCGGCTCCTCCAACCACGCCAACATCGTCAAGGCTACTCTGCACGCCCTCAGCACCCTGCGTCTGCCAGACGAAATCCTCCGCGCACGCGGCCGTCAGCCACGCCAAAAGGCTCTCTAAGCCACTAGTATCACCCTCTTAATTTTCAAATCGACATGCAACTTCAAGACACCACCAATCGCCCCGGCGCTCGCAAGCGTCGTAAGCGCATCGGCTGCGGAGAAAGCTCCGGCCACGGCAAAACATCCTGCAAAGGCAACAAAGGTCAGATGGCCCGTTCTGGTCGCGGTATCCGCCCCGGATTCGAAGGCGGTCAGATGCCGATGCATCGCCGACTCCCGAAAAAAGGCTTCAATAACGCTCTTTTCCAGGATGCGATCGAGATCGTGAATGTCGGCGAACTCAATGACGCCTTTGAAGACGGCACCACCGTCGATGAAGCCGCTCTTCGCACCGTAGGCCTCGTCTCCCGTAACTGCGACATCATCAAAATTCTCGGCACCGGCGACATCAGCCGGAAACTCACGATCCAGGGCGCAAAAGTCTCCGCCGCGGCCCGTGAGAAGATCGAGAAGGCTGGTGGCAGCATCGCCGCTTAAACTCCACCTCTCGAACTTTTAAACCAACCACTCACCGTGATGGGCCGGTTTCCCGCAGCGCCCCGCTGCCGCAGGAAGCAGGCCCATCACCGCATCAAGCAGCCAACCGCCCATGATCTCCGCATTCGCAAACAGCTTCAAAGTCCCCGAGCTGCGTTCCCGCATCCTCTTCACGCTCGCCATGATCGTGATCGTGCGCATCGGCACCCAGATCACTCTCCCCGGCATCGACCCTGGCGTCCTCGGTCAGTGGATCAAAGACGCCTCAGAAAACACCAGCAGCGCCGGTGCCCAAGTCGCCGCCCTGCTCAACATCTTCTCCGGCGGTGGTTTGCAGAACTGCGCCATCTTTGCCCTTGGCATCATGCCCTACATTTCGGCCAGCATCATGCTTCAGCTCCTTACTGCTGTGTGGCCACCGCTGACCAAACTCGCCCGTGAAGAAGGTGGTCGTCAAAAAATCACGCAATACACCCGCGTCGCCACCATTGTTCTTTGCGTCTTTCAGGCCTACTTGCTCGTCAGCTCCTTGGCAGATCCAGATCGGAATTACCTCATGCAGGGACTCGGTGATACCATCGCCAAAATGGGCCGCCCGCTTATCCCGAATTACGGCTGGATCACCTTCATCATCCCTGCGGTCATCACCATCACCGCTGGCACCATGTTCATGATGTGGCTCGGTGAGCAGATCACTGAGCGCGGCATCGGCAATGGCGTCTCCATCCTGATTTGCGTCAACATCGTCTCGGACCTCCCAGGTGCCTTCATTCAGGTCTGGAAAACCTACGTCAGCGGCGAAAACGCCACGGCCTCCAGTGGATTAACCCTCGTCCTTCTTGTCGGCTTCATGATTATCGTGATTGCCGGCGTCATCGCCCTTACCCAGGCTACTCGCCGCATCGCCATCACCTATGCAAAACGCGTCATGGGCAACAAAATGGTCGGCGGACAGACCCAGTATCTGCCACTGAAGATCAATTATTCCGGCGTGATGCCCATCATCTTCGCCCAGGCCATCCTACTCTTCCCCAGCAGCATCCTTGCCTCCATCTTTAAGGATGTGGATTGGATTCAGCGCCTCTCCATTTTTGTCAGCACCGGTTGGAGTAGCTACATCATCTCTGCCATCCTCATCTTCTTCTTCAGCTACTTCTGGGTCGCCACCATGTTCCAGCCTTCCAGATCAGCGAGGACCTCAAAAAGAGCGGCGGCTACATCGCCGGCATCCGCCCTGGTAAGCCCACTTCGGACTTCCTCGACTTCACCATGAGCCGTCTCACCTTTGCGGGGGCAGCTTTCCTCACGGGACTCTACCTCCTGCCTCTGCTCGTCGGTTCCTGGCTCGGCATCTCCTCCAGCGCCGCCCAGTTCTTCGGTGGCACCAGCCTACTCATCCTCGTCGGTGTCGTGCTTGACGTCATGCGCCAGGTCGAAACACACCTGCTTCAGAGTCACTATGATGGCTTCCTCAAAAAAGGTCGCATCCGTGGCCGTTTCGACCGCCTCCAGCAGACTGGCAAAGTGGTGGACTCCACCACCATTGTTTGGCTCTGGCTTGGTATCGCCGTCATCGTCCTCGTGGCGATTACTAGCTACCTCATCAATAAGTGAGCATTTTCTCAAGGCTCATGGCACTCGCTAAATCGGGGAACATCCCCATCCGTCACGGTCACCAGCAGAATTGCATCCGAAAGGCTGGCCAACTCGCTCGCGACATCTTGCTCAAAACCGCAGCCGAAGTCCACGCTGGTGCCACCACCGCGCAGATAGACCGCTTTGCAGCTGCTGAGATGAAGGCCAGTGGCTGCACCAGTGCCTTCCTCGGTTACCGCCAGTTTCCGGGGAACATCTGCATCTCCATCAACGAAGAAGTCGTCCACGGCATCGGTGGTCCTCGTGTCATTCAGGATGGCGACATCGTCAAAATCGACATCGGCATCTACCGTGATGGCTGGGTCGGAGACAATGCCCTTACCGTCCCCGTAGGAAACGTCGCCAAAGAGACCCTCCACCTCATGGCGGCGACCGAGGAGTCCCTCCACAATGCCATCAAATTTGCCCGTGATGGATGGATGCTCGGGGATCTCTGCCACAGCGTCGAGCACCACGTCAGCCAATATGGCTACTATGTCGTGCGTGAATTCGTCGGTCACGGAGTCGGTCGTAAGCTGCACGAGGACCCCCAAGTGCCCAACTACGGCAAAAAAGGTGAACGCCCACGGCTGAAAGCCGGCATGACTCTCGCCATCGAGCCCATGATCAACATGGGCACCGAAAAGACTCGCATCCTGGAAGACAAGTGGACCGTCATCGCCACCGACCGCAAGCCCAGCAGCCACTACGAGCACGTCGTCCTCATCACCCCAGATGAGCCGGAGATCCTCACCTACCGCAAGCGCATGTTCCCACAGGGCGTGGCCGATCTCACACCCCAGCCCATCAGCGCCCTCTGGCCGTAACAGGCACCGGTTGAATGAAACCTAGAGATTCTGGCAAAGGCCCTACTTCTTGCCGATGCACCACAGGTTCTTATATCCACGGATGAAGAGCTGGCCGTCGCTCACGGCGATGGAACCGATGATCTTTTCACCCAGTGAGTTGGTCGCGACCAGTTCATACTTCGGAGCGGCTTTAAAAATGTGGCAATCGCCGATCTGGTTCGCGGCGTAGCAAAGACCATCCGCAGTGAGCACTAGGGATGACCAGTTCTGGCCTTTGAGGCGTTCATTAAAGACCATCTCGCCGGTTTTCAGATTGCGGCACTCCACGATGCCACCATCGCTGAGGATGTAGTGATAGCCACCGTGCAAGACACCGCTGCCGATGCGTTGGCTTACCTTTGGCAGATGCCAGAGGCGGCTTTTCTCAGTCACATCCCCTTTGCCTCCGGGCTTCACTGCGAGGGCAGCTCCATTGTAGCCGCTCATCGCCACCATCATGCCATCGGTATAGAGCGGCGAGTTATAGACCAACTTCGTGAGTCCGCCGCAGGTCCAGAGTTCTTGCCCACTCATAGGATCAAAGGCGCAGGCACGGCCAGGGTAAGTCATCAACAACTCATAGTGTGAGTCGATCTTGCGCAGGAGCGGATCACTCCAGGAGCCCAGCCATTGCTTATTGGCTCCTTCACCGCTCGCACCGCCGGGTTCCGCATGCTCCCAGAGTGTTTTGCCGGTTTTTTTATCGAAGCAGTAAAGCACCGTTTTCTCTCCGGGACCGAAATTGAGGAACACGCGGTCGCCAGCGAGCACGGGAGAGGTGCCATTGCCCCAAATGTGGTGCTGCTTGCCCAAGTCGGTGCGCTTCCACAGCTCCTTGCCATTCATGTCGTAGCAAAACACACCCGCAGAGGCGTGGAAGACGATCACACGCTCACCATCCGTCGCGGGGGAGGCCGCGCAGTAGGGATTGGTGCCGTGAGTCAGCTCAGGTTCCTTATAGAGGATGCCTGCATCCCAAAGCTGGCGGCCAGTTTTGCGATCAAAGCACAGCAGGAGCCGCTTGCCCTCTTTCTCGATAGCTTGCGTGACGAAGACCTTCTCGCCCCAGACCACCGGAGTGCTATTGCCGCGATCTGGCAGAGCCACCTTCCACTGGACATTCTCTGTCTGGCTCCATTTCAGAGGCAGATTGGACTCGGAGCAGGTGCCATCCCCATTGGCACCGCGCCACATGGGCCAATGATCCGCAAAAACGGCAAGCGAAGGGCAAAGAGTGAGGAGAAGGAGCAAGGAGCGATTCATGGCAGTGAATCCAAAACGTCCTTATTCGTTCAGCTCATGCCTTACTTGGCCGCTTTTTTTGCCTGGGGCTTCGGTTTGGCCGATTTAGCAGCTTTTTTCGCTTTTGGGGCCTTGGTCGATTTGGACGACTTGGCAGAGCGTTGGGCGAATTTCTTTGTAGCGGGCTTTTTTGCCCGTTTTTCGCGTTTCGGACGCTCACGCTTCGGACGTGGCTCTGGCGCAGGCGCATCCTCAGTGAGTGCCAGCTCCGTCGCATCGCCCCAGAGCTCCTCCAGAGAGTAGTACTCACGCTTTTCCGGGGAGAGGATGTGCACCATCACATTGCCGTAATCGAGGATCATCCACTGGCTGTCGTAGGTGCCATCGCGGTAGAGTGGGCGCTGCTTATGATGCTCCTTCATCTCATCCTCGATATGGTCACGCACAGCACGAAGCTGCGGGGCGGACATCGCGCTGCACAGCACGAAGTAGTCATTCACGGGGGAAAGGCCGCGTAGATCGAGAATGCGGATGTTTTCGGCTTTTTTGTCGTCTGCAAAGGCGGCGCAGGCGCGGGCGATGTCTAGGTCGTGCATGTGGGAGTTTTTCAGTTACGGGATTCCAGCCATAAGCACGGAATGCGCGGCAATGACAGGACTTTTACGCGGTATCGCCCCACAAGCCCTCGCAATCTGCATCACCTTGCGCCTTGAATCGCTAGATCATCCGTTCATAGCACAGCCGCTCATGACCTTTGTCGAAAAACTCTCTGCCCGCATCGCCGCTACTGGCTCCAATCTCTGCGTCGGACTCGATGTCCGCGCCACCGACGCCAGCGACTCCACCAAGCGCTGGATTCTCGACGTCATCGAGCAAACCGCGCCTTACGCCGCCGCCTTCAAGCCGAACGCCGCCTACTTTGAGGCCCTAGGCTGGCAGGGCGTCAAGCTGCTGGAAGAAATCATGGCCGCCATCCCTGCGGACATCCCCACCGTGCTCGATGTGAAGCGTGGCGACATCGGCGAGACACAGGGCTACTACGCCAAGGCCTGTTTTGAAGTGCTGCGGGCAGATGCCGTGACACTCAATCCCTACATGGGCCGCGACACACTGGAGCCCTTCCTCAAATACACCGACAAAGGCATCTACCTCCTCGGCGTGACCTCCAATCCTGGAGCCAAAGACATCGAGCTGCAAAAAACCGGAGAGCGGCACATTTACGAACTCGTCGCGGACATGACCGCAGGCCACTCCCAGGCCGGACTCGTCGTCGGACTCACCAATGCCGCACCGGACGTGCTCACACGCATCCCCGATGTGCCGCTCCTCATCCCCGGTCTCGGAGCCCAAGGCGGCGACTTAGCCGCTCTGCGTGGCAGTGACCACACCGCGCCGCTGCTCATCAATGTCAGTCGCGGCATCCTCTACCAGGATGAGTCGCTGCCCTTTGCCGCCCGCGCTCAAAAATGGGATCAGGCCATACGTGCAGCCTTGGCCTGATCCTGAGTATGAGAAAGCAAAGCGCTGAAGAAATAGATCTGCCTTACTTCAGCTCCTGCGGTAGGCCGTCCACGAGCTTTTTGATCATCTCGGCTTTGTCGCGGTTGGCGACGAGGAGGCCGTCTTTGGAGGCGACGACGATGAGGTCTTGGACTCCGAGGAGGGCGACGTGCTGGCCGGTCTGGGTGAAGATGATGTTGTTGGCTGATTCTTGCTGGGAGAAGGCGCAGTTGTGCTGGTTGGCATCTTCGTCGGTCTTCAAATACTTGCCCACGCTGGTCCAGTTCCCCACGTCATCCCAGTCGAAGGTGGACTCGATGTTGAGCACGCGAGAGGCTTTTTCCATGAGGGCGTAGTCGATGCTGAGCTTGGGCAGTTTGCCGAATTGCTTGGCCACGGTGGCGCTGAAGTCCTTGGAGCCGCGTAGCTCGCTGACGAAGTCTGCTAGCACAGGGCAGTGGCGACTGAGCTCGCTGAAAATGGCAGGGATGGTCCAGATAAACATGCCGGCGTTCCAGAGGAAGTTGCCCTGGCTGATGAAGTGCTCGGCGAGGTCGGGATTGGGCTTTTCACGGAAGCGGGCGACTTCCCAGACGGGGAGGTCCTCGACGCCGCCGATGCTGGCTTTGCGCCCACGCTCGACGTAGCCGTAGCTGGGGCATGCCCAGGTGGGCTTGATGCCGATGGTGACGAGGTTGCCGCTGTTTTCTGCCGCGAGAGCGGCATTTTTGAGTACTCGCAGGAACTGGGCTTGATCTTGGATCAAATGATCCGCTGGGAGCACGATCATGGTGGCCATGGGGTCACGTGCGACGACCCAGCCGACGGCCAGGGCGATGGCGGGTGCGGTATCCCGCTTTTCAGGCTCGGCGACGATGTTTTCTGGCGGGAGGTCTTTGATGATGGCCCGCACGGTGGCCTCTTGCTGGGTGTTGGTGAGGATGAGGATGTTCTGCTTTGGCACCAGGCCCTCCAGGCGCTCGATGGTCAGTTCGAGCAGGGTTTTTTCACCGAAGAGCTTGAGCAACTGCTTGGGCTGGGCGTCACGGCTGACGGGCCAAAAGCGCTGGCCGCTGCCTCCGGCCAAAATGAGGGCATAGCGTTTGGGGGATGGGGTAGTGGCGGTGGGCATAGGCGGTCGTGCCTGTAACGAGGAAGCAGCTTGCGGGCAAATTCCTCTTTGGAGTTTGTTCGACACGGCTTATCTATGGGCCGCATGCAAAACGAATCCTCAGCCGCCCGCCAGTATGAAAACTACGCTTCGCTCATCGCCCCTGCGGCGGCGGGATGTGCCCTGGGTATTCTATTTGGCCGTGGGATGCGCCGTGGCTCCTCCAATGTGATCGCGCTGACGCTGCTGGCGGCGAGTGCGGCGATCGCTGCGCCGGTCATCACGGAGGTGATCCAGCGTGCCGCCAACCGCCCTGGCACCGAGCGTGGCAGCCGCCGTAGGCTGGAGGGCATCCTCAATCAAGGCGTGCTCGATCCAGAGGCGAGCGAGTTCTTTGTGGAGGGACTTGCTTCGGCGGAGGGTTTTAGTGCGACGACGCGCTGAGTGCTCGGTTTTCAGTTCGCAGTTCTCGGTTCTCGGTTCTCGGTTCTCGGTTCTCGGTTCAATAACCGCGCTTCTTGGAACAGGGAACAGCGAACCGGGAACTAAAGAGAGCGATCAAGCGAGCACGGCTCTCACCACCTCACCATGGACGTCGGTGAGGCGGAATTGACGGCCTTGGAAGCGGTAGGTGAAGCGCTCGTGGTCGATGCCCATGAGGTGCATGATGGTGGCTTGGAGGTCGTGGATGTGGACTTTGTCCTTCACGGCATTGAAGCCGAATTCATCGCTCTCGCCGTAGGTGGTGCCGGGCTTGATGCCGCCACCGGCCATCCAGATGGTGAAGGCGTAGGGATGGTGATCGCGGACCCATTGCTTGGTGTTGGTGATGTCGCCCTGGAGGAATGGGGTGCGCCCGAACTCGCCGCCCCACACGATGAGTGTGTCTTCGAGTAGGCCGCGCTGTTTGAGGTCTTGGACCAATGCGGCACTGGGGGCATCGACATCCTGGCACTGGATTTTGAGCTGCGTGTTGAGATTCCGATGCTGATCCCAGCCAGCGTGCATGAGCTGGACGAAGCGCACGCCGCGCTCGGCGAGTCGGCGGGCCATGAGGCAGTTGTAGGCGTAGCTGCCCTGGCGCAGGACATCGGGGCCATACATGTCGAGGATGTGCTTAGGCTCCTTCGACAGATCGGTGAGCTCTGGCACGCTGGTCTGCATGCGGTAGGCCATTTCATACTGGGCGATGCGTGTCGCAGTCTCTGGATCGCCGTGGTGGCGCAGTTTGATGGCATTGAGATCACGGAGGCCATCGAGCATGGTGCGGCGCACTTCCTGGCTCATGCCTTCTGGATTGCTCAGATACAAAACCGGGTCGCCACTGCCGCGAAACTTCACGCCTTGATACTTGGTGGGCAAAAAGCCGCTGCCCCAGTAGAAGTCATAAAAAATCTGGCCGCAGGAGGCTTCCTTATCACGGCTGGTCATGACGACAAAGGCGGGCAAGTCTTCCGACTCGCTGCCTAGGCCGTAACTGAGCCACGCACCCAGCGCGGGCCGCCCTGCCTGCTCTGCGCCGGTCATCAGAAAGGTGATCGCAGGTGCGTGATTGACCTGCGTGGTGTGCATGGACTTGATGAAGCACAAATCATCCGCCACCTGGCCGAGCTGCGGGAGAAAGGAGCTCACGGTGGCTCCGCTGCGGCCGTGGCGGGCGAATTGGGTGATCTCTCCGAGCACGGGCCGTGCTGTCTGCCCGCCTGTCATGGTGCTGAAGCGCCGCCCACCGACGATGCTGTCTGGGATCTGCGTGCCATGCATCTTTTTGAGCATCGGCTTGTGATCAAATAGATCGACATGGGATGGGGCACCGTTTTGCAGCAGGTAGATGACGCGTTTCGCCCGTGGGGCGAAGTGTGGCAGCGCTGGAGCCGCTGGATCTGGCCGCTGTGCCGCGTAGCCGCTTTTTTCAAACAGCGAGCCTAGAGCCAGTGCACCGATGCCTGCTGCTCCATGCCCGAAAAGGGCACGGCGAGTGAATTCCTGATGCAGGGCGATGGACGGACTCATGGGCGGTGGAGACTACGCAGCTTCAGGACCAGAATTTCCGGTCCAGACTGCGGAAGTTCACGGCTTGGAGCACATGGTTCTCGGTGATTTTTTCCACGGCATCGAGATCGGCGAGAGTGCGGGCTACTTTGAGGATGCGATCATGCGCACGGGCACTGAGGCCATGTTCTTCCATCACATGCTCCAGCATGCTCTGACCGCTGGCTGGCAGCTCGCAGTGCTTTTTGATGAGGCGGGGCGACATGGCGCTGTTCACGCTAGTGCTGGTGCTTTTGAGGAAACGCTGGCGCTGGATGGCACGCGCGGTTTCCACGCGGGTGCGGATGTTTTCGGAGCTTTCGCCTGCTTCATGGCTGACGAGCGCTTTGAAGTCCACCAGCGGCACTTCGACGTGGAGGTCGATGCGATCGAGCAAGGGGCCACTGATGCGCTGGCGATACTTTTGGATCATCGGCGGGCTACAGCGGCACTCTCGCCGTGCATCGCCGTAGAAGCCGCAGGGGCAGGGATTCATCGCCGCGACGAGCATGAACTGCGATGGAAAGGTCATGGTGCCCGCAGCGCGGGAGATGGTGACACGCCCATCCTCTAGCGGCTGGCGCAGCACCTCCAGCGTGCTGCGGCGGAATTCTGGGAGCTCATCGAGGAAGAGCACTCCGTGATGAGCCAGGGAGACCTCTCCAGGGCCGGGATTGGTGCCGCCACCGAGGAGGCCCGCATCACTGATGGTGTGGTGGGGAGAGCGAAAAGGCCGCGTGGCGACAAAGGCGGCCCCTTCATGCAGCAAACCGGCTGCGGAGTGGATTTTCG
This sequence comes from Verrucomicrobiaceae bacterium, assembly GCA_016713035.1. Classification (NCBI taxonomy): domain Bacteria; kingdom Pseudomonadati; phylum Verrucomicrobiota; class Verrucomicrobiia; order Verrucomicrobiales; family Verrucomicrobiaceae; species Verrucomicrobiaceae bacterium. Next base: position 732,329 of record JADJPW010000001.1, on the reverse strand, counting down.
TGGTCTCTACGGCCTCTTCCTCACTCATGGCGGGCATGATGGTGGGCACGCGTTTGGCGATCATCGACTTGCCAGTGCCTGGGGGACCGATCATGAGCAAATTATGCCCGCCAGCGACGGCGACCTCGATGGCACGCTTTGCCTCGTCCTGGCCCTTCACATCGGCGAAGTCGATGTCGTAATGCGCAGCGGCGGCGAAGAACTGGGCGGCGCGACAGGGCTCTGGCTCGATGGGGAGACTGCCTTTGAGAAAGTCCACTGCGTCCCGCAGACACTCGACGCCGATGATTTCGATGCCAGAGACGACGCTGGCCTCTACGGCGGCTCTTTTTGGCACTAGGAGGCGTTTTCTGCCTCGTGCCCGTGCCTCCAGAGCGACGGCGAGCAGGCCACGGACTGGCCTCAGCTCACCATTGAGGGCCAGCTCGCCGATCATGGCCGTCTCTGCCAGCACCGCCTTTGGGATGCGGGCGCTTTCGGCCAAAAGAGTGATGGCAATGGGCAGATCAAAACCTGGGCCTTCCTTTTTCAGATCCGCAGGGGCCAGATTCACGGTGCATACACCATCATGCGGCTGAAAGCCGCTGGTGCGCAGCGCGGCCATCACACGCTCGCGGCTTTCCTTCCCGCTGGCATCCGGCAGGCCGACGATGAGCATTTTTTGCGTGCCGCCGCCAGCATGGGACTCGATCTCGATTTCGACAGCGTTCACGCCGACGAGCGTGGCAGAGTAGGTGCGTGCGATCATGCGAGCGGGGAAAAAAGGGCACCGAACGAAAGGCGGGAACGCAGAATGTCCAATGAGTTCTCCAAAGTAGGGCGGGCAATGATCCGGTGTCACAGCTCCAGAGATGCGGGCACTGCAGAGGCTCAGCGCCGCCCCTGCATGGAGCGGTCCACGAGGTTTTCATAGATTTTCCGTCGCTCTTCCATGCCGAGTCCTTGATTGCGGTGGCTGATCATTTGGCGGTTGATGTCCTCACGCTGCGAGACGCTGAGGCGGGAGAGTTTGGCGACCATCTCCGGCGGGGGCTGGCGTGGGTAGCCATCGGAGGTGAAGCCCTCTTTGTAGTTTTCGGCGGCTTGCTTGGCCTCGGTGATCTGGGAAGAGGTGAGTGGGGCGGAAGGGCTGCCGCCCGAGCTGCTGCTACTGGGGCTGCCTTTGCTGGCCATGTTGCGTGGGCGCGGCGGCGGTGTCTGGTAGCGCACGGCAAAGATCTCTCCCCCGGCGATCTGGATCTTCGCGCTCCAGGTCTGCACGCGGTCGGCTTGGCCACTGATGCCGATGAGTTGCCAGCCGTTGTGATTGGGCTTTTTGGAGACGAGGTGGGACTCCATCGTCTTGGTATCGAGCAGGGTGGCAAAAAGCTCCTTATCCATTTTGACGATGCCGGTGAGGATCAGGGAGTCGGAGCCACCGAGGGAGCGGGTGAAGGGAGAATTCGACAAAAGCTGCTCAAAATGGCCCTCCTTCAAAGCGCGGGGCAGGGAGGTATCCTCCTCCAGTGGCATATCCGCAGCGTGTGCGGCGATCACAGCCCAGCAGGCCATGAAAAGGCCCATCCGCACTCGGAGGCTGGCTAGGGTGTGCAAAACGGACTGACGACGCATGAGAAGGCCATACGGTGTGAGAAGCGCTAAATTCTCCCAGCAGATCAAAATGCATGTTCTGGGAAAACTTTTGCTCGTGATGCTGTGTTGTAAGTGCCAGCCCTCCTGCCCGCGCTCGATGCTCCGCTCCTTTTTTTCCACCACGATCCGTTTCATCGACGGAGTCTTTGGTTTTGCAGCGGTGCTTGTATTGCTGGCGGTGTGCTCGGTGGTGCCGGTGCTGAATTTACTGAGTCTTGGCTATCTGCTGCATGCTAGTGGCGTGGTGGCGCAGAGTGGGCGGCTGCGGGATGGCATCATCGGCAGGCGCAAGGCCGCCGTGCTCGGGCGTGTGCTGGTGGGCAGTTGGCTAGTGCTGTGGCCGGCGCGGATCGCGCATGATTTCTGGCGTGATGCACAAATCATCGCGGCAGGCAGTGCGAGTGTCCGCTTGTGGCAGATCGTGCTCGGAGTCGTTTTTGGGCTCACGCTGATCCATATCGTGTGGGCCTGCCTGCGTGGTGGGCGGTGGCGGCATTTTCTGTGGCCTGCGCCGCTGGAGCTACTGCGCTGGCTGCGTGGTGCGGATGGTCTGGCGCAGGTGCGGGGAGCTGTGCGTGAGTATGTGAGCGGGCTGCGTCTGCCTTTTTACTTCTGGCTGGGGCTGCGGGGCTTTGCGGGTGCGGCGGCATGGCTGGCGCTGCCGGTGGCCGTGCTCTATGCGGCGACGCGTGCTCCATTAGGCGGAGCGGTGCTGCTGTCACTCCTCGGCGGTGTCATGCTGATGCTCGTCGCGATGCATCTGCCATTTCTCCAAGCTCGATTGGCGGAGAGCGGGCGCTTTGCAGCGATGTTCGAGCTGCGGGAGGTGCGGCGGCTCTTTATCCGAGCGCCGCTGGCCTTTTGGATGGCGCTGCTGGCGACGCTGCTGTTTGCCGCGCCGCTCTACATCCTCAAAGTGGAGCTCACGCCGCGTGAGTTGGCCTGGTTGCCAAGCTTGGTCTTTGTCCTGTTTATTTTCCCGGCACGGCTGCTCACTGGCTGGGCGCTAGGCCGTGCCATGCGGCGTGAGGTGGCTGCACACCGCGCCTGGCAGTGGCTCGCACGGCTGGGTATCCTGCCCGTCGCATTGGCGTATGTGCTGGTGGTGTATCTGACGCCCTACATCTCCTGGAATGGTGCCCGCAGTCTGCTGGAGCAGCATGCCTTCTTACTGCCTGCGCCACTCTTTGCGCTGTGAGAGAGCGTTCTGTCACACCTGTAGCTCACCGATGCGGCGCATGACTTCATCAGCGAGGCTTTGGTAGAGGTCGCGGCCATTCAGCGTGGCGGCGCTGAGGTCTGGCTGCCATGGCTCACCTACGACGAGCGTGACGCGTGCGGGGTGGAGGGTCTTTGCTCCGCGTGGGTAGGCCTCATGGGTGCCAAAGATCCGCATGGGGAGGACGGGAGCGGCGGATTTTGCAATGAAGAGACCGACGCCGGCCTCTGCGGGCTGGAGGGTGTCATCGGGGCTGCGGGTGCCCTCGGGGAAGATAAGGACTTTTTTGCCTTCGCGGAGGAGCCGGATGGTGGCTTTGAGGGAGGAGGCGTCTGGTTTATCGCGGTCGATGGGGATGGCCTGCCAGCGACGCAGCAGCCAGCCCGCGAGTGGGTGGTCAAAGAGAGTCTTGCGGGCGAAGTAGTGGATGGGCTCGTCAAAGGCCTGGCCAATGTAAGGCGGGTCGAGAAAGCTGACGTGATTGCAGGCGAGGAGTGCGGGACCGCTGAAGCGCAGCCGCTCGGCACCGATGATGCGGAAGTCATGGAGACCGTGCGAGAGCTCGCGGAAGACACGGTATCCGATCCAATAAGTGAGCAGCATGGGTTTTTGAGGGAGCGGATTTACTTCGCCGCTGGTGCTGGCTGAAACTGCCAGCTTTCATCAAAGAAACCGGCGTCAGTGATGCCGCCTGGGGCCTGGGTGGTGCTAGGCTGCTGGAGGTCGATGATGGCCCAATCGGGGAGCTTCGGGATCTGGCGTGCGTTGTTGAGGTAGTCGTATTCGCGGTAGGTGAAGCTGCTATTGAGGACGATGTATTTGGTGGGATTGAGAGGATTGGGGAAGATGAGGATGGGAGCGTGGGTGGCGGGATCGTGGGCTTTGCCGTTGGCGGTGAGCTTGGTGGCGGTCCACTCGATGGGGAGCTTGCTGACGATCTTGGCGAGCACGGCGTTGCTCTGTGGGTCGCCCCAGAGGACGAGGTGGTTCGCAGCGATGTCGGCCTCAGTGATGGTGGTGTCGTCTTTGATGGGCGCATCGCCACGGAACTGCCGCCGCCACTCATAGAGGGCACGGTCGAGCTCGGTTTTCGCCCAGGTGGTGGCTTTTTCACTGAGTCCAGGCTGCGTAGGGCGGACAAAGAGGAAGGAGTCCATGAAGGCGTCGTCGATGGGGCCGCAGAGGCCGTGTTTTTTGACAAGTTTGCCTTGGTCTTCGAGCTCGGGGCTGAGGGCTTGTTTCCATTTGCCGTCTTTTTGGCGGAAGTGGACACGCCAGGAGCGATCGGTGCGGGGGCGGGACACCTCTAGGGACTGGCCATCGACGGTGACATTGATTTTGCTCAGGAGGGAGAGGCGGCTGTGGCCTGCTGGCATGTCGAACGTGAATGCGGTGATGTTTTGACTGCGAACGACGACCTCTGTGGGACTGAGGATGCGTGCGTGGATGCGTCCGCGCTCCCAGTGATGCTTCAGGGCATCAACGACGACCCAGTGCATGCGGTCATAACGCAGATGCCAGGTGGAGAAGTGGACTTCATCCGGGCGGCGGTCGCGGCCGATGGCGCAGATGTCGGCGAGGCGGCGCTCGATTTCGAGCAGGGAGTCGGGGTGGATCTTATGCGCTGTCTGGGGGCCGATGATGTGCTGGAGCTCGACCTGCTCGCCACGGAGAGCCTGCTCCATGATGTCGGCGGCTTGTTTTTGCTTATCGATTTCACCGCTGTAGGCGATGGTTGGGCACATTTCGAGGTTGAGGGCATTGTCGGTGGCATCATACCAGTGCCAGAGCTTTTTCTGATACCAGGGGGCCTTGGAGACATCCTCACTCTGGAAGCCACCGAGGAACTGCGCCGTCTCGGCGAAACCGGCACCGGGGTTGGCCGCGCACCATTTGTCGGCGTAATGGACGGCGAACTGCCAGGCGGCGGCTCCACCCATGCTGAAGCCGCGCATGACGAGGCGGTCTGCGTCGATGGCGTAGAATTTCTGGGCATGGGCGATGGCTTCGAGGGCGTCGATTTCACCGGCGAATTTATTGGCGCAGCAGTAGCGGCCATAGGGATGCAGGACCAGGGCACCAGCGGGCTGGATGTTGCCCACTTGCTTGCTGCGCTGGTCGATGAAGGCGAGCTCACTCAGGGTCTCTCCGCGTCCATGGCACCAGATGTCGGTGCGTGCGGGGGCTCCGACGTAGCTTTCGGGGATGACCATGCCGTAGGGCTGCACGCTGCCGTCGATACGGCTGCGGTAGCCACGGACGACGAGGCCTCTCTGGGCAGTCCAGGGGGATTTTCCTTCTTTGAGGGCCGTGGCGCGGCGGAGGCCCTCGGCGAGGGCTTCATCGGCGGATTTGATCTCTGGGGCCTTATGGAATTCCCCGTAGCGCAGAGCCCAATCGACGGCTTTGTGATAAATCTCCACATCTGGCAGCAAATCGGCGAGGCGGGGATTTTTTGCCTGGGCTTTTGCGGCTTCGTCGATGGCGCTGCGGAGCTGTTGCAGGCTCGTCGTGAGCCGGGCCTTGTCTGCATCGGGGACGGTGATGCCGGGTGGGGGGATGGGGCGGACTTCGGTGGCGAGATTGTCCTTCGGGCCGTCTGCGAGTGCGGCGGCAGCGGCGAGGAGCAGGGCAGGGAGGGCAAGTACGGTGGAGCAGAGGTGCATGCGGAGGAAAACGCGAGATTAGGCCGCGATTGCTCAACTGGCAATGGCCTCGGCTCACTTGGCGTGCGGCTTTTTCGCCTCAATCCGCACTCAAGGAGCAGCTCCGACGACGAGCGGCGGTGTGTCGCGGGTCTGGAGAAAGAGCTGCACGCCCGCAGCGATGCCTTGGGCGATTTTCTTCTGATGCGGTGTGTCTTTGAGCTTTTTGGACTCCAGCGGATGCGTGAGGAATCCGCACTCGACCAGCACAGCCGGGCAGACTGCTTCCTCGATGACGACATAGCCGCGCTGCTTCACGCCACGGTTTTCTGCCTCGGTGGTCTTGCAGACGTTGCGCTGGACGAGGGCGGCTAGCTCCGCGCTATCGGGGGTGGCGGCATTGCCAGTAGGCTGGGAGGCGGTTTTGCGCAGGGTTTGAAGAGAGGGCTTCCCGGCGAAGTATGTCTCCACTCCCTCTGCGGTAGCGCCATCCCCATCGGTATTGATATGGACGCTGATGAAGACATCTGCCCCCGTTTTCGCCGTCAGGGCCGCACGCTCCTCCAGCGGCAGAAAGGCATCTTTTTCACGCGTCATGGCCACTCGGAGGCCAGTAGCGGTCAATTCGTCTTTCAAATAGCGAGTGATCTCCAAAGTGAGGTTTTTCTCAATCGCACCATTTGCCACGGCACCGCCATCATGGCCGCCATGACCGGCATCGAGCAGCACGAGAGGGATTTTTTGTGAATCCGTGTCCCAAGGGCCGATTTTGGGCGTCTCTAGGGAGAGCATGCGCTGCTGAAGCCAGATCAGCGAGGCAAAAGCCAGTGCCAAAGCCGACATGGAGGCAGTGGCACGGAGCAAAAGCAAAGCTGTGTCTTTAAATTTCAAAATTTTATTTGGAATTCTAAAATATTTAAAGTAATTAACAACAGGAAATTCTAAAATCATCATATTATGAAGACTTTGTCGCACTCACTCCACGGTCTCCCGGCGTTGGTTTCATTCCTCGGGCTCGTCTGCACACAGTCGGCACTGTCCCAGCCCGCAGCCGGTAATTTGCCAAGTGGATACACTTACATGCAGTCTCCGCCACCAGGCTACGGTGCCACCACTGCTGCACCGAGGACGGCAGCCCGGGCTCCGGCCTATCCCGCGTATCCAGCCCAGTCCACCTATCCCCAACAGCCCCTCGTTTGGCCCCCAGGCACTCCACCGCCTGGATCACTGCCACCTCCGCACACAAGCGCTGCACCGAAGACGACATCCACCAAGAAAAAATCCACGACTCCCTCAAAAACCAGCACCGCGCCGAAAAGAAGCACTTCCACCAGCAGCGGCACGTCCAAGGATCGCGAGCAGGATCACCGCATCTCACGTCTTGAAGATGATGTGGGCGGACTGCGGCGTGGCGCAGTGGGGCGCTACTCGGCCTCGGACAGCTCCTCTGGAGCCAGGGGCTCCTACGTCGTGAAACCAGGTGATAGCCTGTGGCAGATCGCCAATGCTCACCGTGTCTCACCTGGAGAGATCATGTCACTCAATCGGATGAAGAGCGACAATGTGCTCGTCGGTCAGCTTTTGCTCATCCCTGGCCGTGCGGGTGCGAGCAGCGGTGGCAGCAGCATGACAAAAGTCAGCTACAAGCCCTACTATTACGAAGTGCGCTCTGGCGACAGCTCCAGCAGCATCGCCAAAAAATACGGCATCTCGCGGAAATCCCTCATGGATGCCAATCCTCGGGTGGACTTCGGCGGCGGACTCATCGCGGGCTCACGCATCGTGATTCCGGGTAAATCGGTGCGTATTGAGAATCATAGCAGCAGCTCTTCCTCCTTCTCCTCGGCTGGCGGCAGCTACACGGTGCGTCCAGGGGATAGCCTGAAGGCAATCGCCATCCGTCACGGCACCAGTACGTCCGCTCTCGCATCGCTCAATGGGATCAAGGATGCCAATAAGGTCATCGTCGGTCAGCGCCTCGTCCTGCCTGGTGGCCGTGCGGTTTCGACCTCTCGCAGCAGCCTCGCCTACAAGCCGCCAGTCAAATCTCTCGCCGCAGCCTCCGATGACACCGTGCCACTGCCTGGAGTCACCCTGCCAAACGATCCACCCCTAGTGCCACCCACCACCACCAAGGCACCGACTTACCCAGCTCCCAGCAGCACCAAGCCTGCCACCGGCAGCGCCAGCGTGAATAAAGTGGCTGATTCCCATCGTGGCATCCTCGCCTACCGCGTCGATGCCAGCGACACCATCGAGACGATCGCGACACAGTTCAGCACCACCCCAGAGCGCATCCGCCAGATGAATCATCTCCAGCCCACCACCAAGCTCGCTGGTGGTGACGAGATCATGGTGCCCACGCTCGGAGCTGTCTCCACGAACTGATCCAGGTGATCAAAAAAAGGCGTCACGTCAGATGCTTGCCCAGCATGTGCTCCAGATTCCGCTCCACGATCTCTCCCATGCTCTTGCATGAATCGAAGATGTGTGTGCCGTGATATTCACTGAGCTCTGCGCGGAGTTGAGTGACCTTTTCAAAAGGCTCCACCGCATTGTTCTTCATGCATTTGATCAGTGCGGAGATGCGCTGGTGCTCACTCAGGTAGCGGCGAGAGATCAGGCTGCGCTCCTCCTCCTGATACTGCTTCATCGTCGGGAAATTCAGGCAGGAGGAGCAGAGCTGCACCACCTCGTTATTCTCTTTGAAAAACTGCGCTAGATACAAGCTCTTGCGCCCCTCGTAGCACTGCTGGTCGAAGTCGATCGCCCGCACCCGATACTGCACCTCTTCGAAGTCTGGCGTCATATCCACCACATAGTTATAGCTGCGCATATCACCCAGCAGCCGGATGAAGCAGCGCTCGCTGAATTTCACGAACTCCTTCGCCAGTCGCACCGCATTCAGATCGGGGCGGTGTAGGAAGTCACGGATAAAGACATCCCCGGAATGCCCGCGATATGCTCCTCCACCAGCGTGCCAGCACGGTGCATGAGGTAGTTGATGCGATTCGGAGAAAGCAGATGCTCCAGCTCCAGACCATACACACGCGAGGCATCCGCCGTCTTCACGTAAAAGTGGTCGTAGTTATCATTGTACTGGTTCACCACGCGTACACGGAATGGGCGTGAATTCCCGAACTCGCAGTAATCCACTCGCTCCACAAAAAGATGCGGCACCGCATGGTAGTCACCCGTGCGCAGGAGGGAGTAGATACTCGTCAGCTTCGGATAAATAAACTGCTGCATCTCACGCGGATACATCACGCTGCTCCAGTGCGTCGCGTTCCCTTCTTTATCAAAGAGTGGATAACTCTCCGCAAAGCCCAACAAATCCTCATACGTCGTCGGTAGCGCATCGCAGCGGCCAAACTGGTCGAGGTACTCGATCAGCTCGTCCGTCACAGGGATGAAATTCTTCCGCTTGGTGATCTCGTGCATCGTGAGTCGCCATCTACGGGTCAAAAACCTGCCCGGCAACTCCCAATGGCAGCGAAAAAGCCCAGCGCCAAAAGCTGCGCCATTGTCAGTGGATGAGCAGCATGGCTCCCCAGAAAAACTTCATCGCTAAATGCATGGCTGCGCTGCGTTGTGGCAGATCGCACCATGAAGTCACTCCTCACCTGCCTCTTCCTTGCCAGCGCAATCAGCCTCCATGCGGCTGCGCCTAGGCCCAACATCGTCTTCTTTCTCATCGACGACCTCGGCTATGCGGATTGCGGCTTCAATGGAGGAACAGTGATCAAAACACCCAATATCGACGCCCTCGCCTCTGGCGGCACGGTCTTGGAAAACCACTACGTGCAGCCCGTCTGCTCGCCCACGCGGTCCTCACTCATGACAGGGCGCTATGTCTCGCACACTGGCGTGTACACCGTCGTGCGCCCGCATGCCAAGTGGGGCCTACCGCTGGCAGAGCGCACACTGGCCACCGCGCTCACGGAGGCAGGCTACACCACGGCCATCACCGGCAAATGGCACCTCGGAGAGTTCGACAAAGCCTACCTTCCCACCTCACGCGGCTTTCAGCACCAGCATGGGCATTACTTCGGAGCCCTCGATTACTTCACCCATGTGCGGGATGACTCGCACGACTGGTATCATGACGATCAGCCGCTCCAAGAGGAAGGCTACAGCACCCATCTCGTCACGAAGGAAGCCGTGCGGCTCATCCAAGCCCAGCCAAAGGAAAAGCCGCTCTTCCTCTACATGCCCTACAATGCCGTTCATGGCCCACTCCAGGTGCCAGAGAGCTATTTACAGCCCTACGCAGTCCTTAGCGGAGGGCGCAAGCAACTCGCCGGCATGCTCGCCTGCCTAGATGAGGCCATCGGTCAAGTCGTCGCAGCCTTGGAGAAATCGGGCCTGCGTGAGAACACCCTCATCCTCTTCTCCTCCGACAACGGCGGCCCACCACCCGGCGAGAACACTCCTCTGCGTGATTTTAAAGGCAGCATCTACGAGGGCGGCGTGCGAGCTGCCGCCTTCGCCAACTGGCCTGGCAAAATCCCCGCAGGTCAGCGCCTCACACAGCCCATGCACATCATCGACTGGTATCCCACGCTCGTGAAACTGGCCGGCGGCAGCCTGGAGCAAAAACTCCCGCTCGATGGTCGCGACGTCTGGCCCATGATCACCGAAAAAGCCGCCTCGCCACATGATGCCATCCTCCTCGCCCAATCACCCGAAAACGTCGCCGTGCGCATGGGCGACTGGAAGCTCATCGTCAGCACAGGAGCTGATGCTGAACTGCCGGAAGAAGGCAGTACCAAGGCTAAAAAGAAGGGTAAAGGCAAGGTGAAGGCCAAAGGCCGCAAATACGAGCCCGTGATGCTCTTCAACCTCGCCGCCGATCCGAGTGAAAAGACCAATCTCGCCGAAAAGGACCCCGAACGCGTCACCACCATGAAAGCCAAGCTCGCAGAGCTCATGAAGGACGCCGTCCCCTCCGGCGTGCGGTAGTCCCCGCTGGTGAAAAAACGCGTGAGAAGCCGCTGGCGGCGACTAAAATGCCACCATGCCCCCATCTGCCGCCAGCACTAGCAGCCAGCCCGTTCCCGCGAACGTGCTCGAAATGGCGCGGCAGGCAGTGCGGGATTTTCATGAGTGCTTTTGGTGGTGGAATCCGGAGTTTGTCCCGAAATCCAGCGAAGATGTCCGTGAGATCGTGCTCAATCTGCGCAAAGGCGGTCACGGAGCTTGGCGACGTGCACAGGAAATCAACGCATGCCTTTAACCAACTTCCAGCGCCAGATACTCAGCCTCATCGCCGCCAACCGCAGCGAGGCGAGCCACTTTGCTGGAGGACTTGTTCTCAACTGCACCGACGACTCGCCGCGCTACAGCCACGACTTCGATATATTTCACGAGGCGAGCGAGGAGGTGGCGCGGGCCAGCGAGGCAGATGTGCGCACGCTGCGTGCCGCTGGTTTTGACATTCAGCCTAAAACTGGCGATTGGACAAACCCGAGCAGCTTCCGCAAAGCGCAGCTCCTCCACGAAGGACAAAAGCTTGAAATTGACTGGGCTGCGGATTCCGCCTTTCGCTTCTTTCCCATCGAAAACGATCCCGTGCTCGGCTGGCGGCTGCACTTGTTTGACATGGCGACGAACAAGGCCTTGGCGCTGGCCGCACGCTCGGTGACACGCGATTACGTGGACATCGTCGAGCTGGACAAGACTTATCCTCTTGAAGCCACGATCTGGGCCGCCTGCGGAAAAGATGAAGGCTACAGCCCCATGCTGCTGCTCGATATGATGCGTCGCTTTGCTCGCATCAATCCGCAGCAGCTTGAGACAATTCAGGCCCGTAACCTTGACCCCATCGCCCTGAAAAAAGCTTGGATTGCCATGTCGGACCGGGCGGAGGCGGAGATCACGCGGGTGGCGGATACGCTGCCGGACACGCCCATCGGCGTGGCTTTTGTGGATGGTGCGGGGAAGCCGGGTTGGCTCGGGACTGATCCCACGCTGCGCATCCACCGGCCATCGATACGTGGCTGCTGGCCGAGTGTGACAAATGTGGACAAGTAAGTCGGTTTCGCTTCGTAAAGTGCGGCTCCATGCACTTTCAATCGCTCTCTAGCCTCGCTTTCATCCTCCTTCTGTCCTCATGCTCCTCCATGCGCTCGCCGCTGGTGCCTGGAGCGGTGCCAAAAGACCACGGAGCCATCGGTGCCACGGAAGGACCGGCCTGGAAGGACGGATCGCTCTACTTCACCGATGGGCAGCACATCAACCGCATGGGACCAGACGGCAAAACGAGCGTTTTCCGCCACAACGCATCCAACGGCCTGCTTTTCGACCGCGAAGGCCGTCTCGTGGCCTGTGAAACCAAAACCCGCCGCGTCACCCGAACCGAGAAAGACGGCTCCATCACCGTGCTGGCGGATCGTTACCGCAAAGGACGCTTCAACTCGCCGAATGACCTATGCATGGACTCCAAGGGCCGGATTTACTTCACCGATCCACGTTATGGTTCGCGGGCGGGGATGGAGATAAAGCATGAAAACATCGGTATATTTACACATCCGTTAGCAGTCACTCTTCAATGTGTGGATTCTTGCCCAGTGCCAATTGGCGTAGGAGCGCGAGGCGACACGAAAGTTAAAGTACAGCCTAATCGTCCAGGGAGTATCGATTCATTGTCAAGCGACAGCATTCGAAACACGTTTGTTGAAGGTGTCTACCGAATCGATGGGAAAGGTAAGGCAAGCCTGATTCTGACTGGCGGACGTTTTTGTTACCTGGAGCGCCCCAACGGCATCCTCATCAGCCCTGATGACCGTTTTCTCTACATCGCGGACAATAACAACAACAATCATGGCGGCTCGCGGAAGCTGGTTCGCTATGAATTGGACGCGAATGGCGATGTGAAGCCTGGAACGCGAAAGGTGCTCTTTGACTGGAAAGATGGACGTGGGCCAGATGGTATGAAAATGGACGCAGAGGGCCGCATCTATGTCGTCGCAGGCACGAACAAGACCACTCCGCATGAGACGACACGCTTCAAGGCGGGTTGCTACATCCTCTCGCCGAGTGGTCGCCTCATCGACTTTATCCCCACCGGCCCGGATGAGGCCTGTAACTGCGCTTTTGGCGGCAAGGACGGCAAGACGCTCTTCATCACCTCTGGCAGCCATTTGTGGAGCGTGCCGCTGAAGTAGGGAGCGGGTCTTTTTATCAATGCCTGGACTCAAGGCGGATGCGGTAAATCGGGCGAAAAGTGGCTCCCAACCGCTTTTTCGCGTTTTGGATCGAAAAATTCGGCATTCTCGCAAAAACGAGAAAAAGCGCATTGACTCCAGGTTTTGAATCTATTAACCTTTTTTGATATTCAATCCTGAATCTCAAACCACCTCTCCCGTTATGGCTAAACTAGTAATCATAGATGACGAAGCCGCGATTCTCGAATTGATGACCAAACTCTGCAAAGCAGCGGGTCATCAGGTTTTCGGCTGCACCACTGGTCTCGATGGCATTGCGGCCATCCGGGCTAACCAACCGGAGCTCGTCATCGTCGATCTGCGTATCGGCGATGTGAATGGTCTGGACCTGGTGAGCATGTGCCGAGAGCAGTATCCGACGACTGCCGTCATCATGGTGACAGGTCATGGCAGCGTGGAAACAGCGGTCGAGGCGATGCGTCTCGGTGCTTTTGACTACCTGACAAAGCCCTTTGATCTGGGAGACCTCATCAAAACGGTCAATCAAGCGCTCGCCAGCAACGGAGCCGGCGCAGCAGGCACTGCGGCCACTGCGACGAACGCAGCCCTCCCCTCCAGCATCCTGCGCACCAGCTCTTCTGCAAAACTCATCGGTCATAGCGATGCCATCCAGCGCATTTTTGACATCGTGCGTCGAGTCGCGAACAACGATAGCCCGGTGCTGTTGGAAGGTGAGTTCGGAACGGGCAAGCACATGGTCGCTCGTGCCCTGCATGAGGCCAGCCGCCGCACCAAAGCCCCCTTTAAGGAACTGCAATGCTCCGCCATGCCAGAGGCAGCTCTGGAGACAGAGCTGTTTGGCAGTACGTCCATCTTTCAGCGTGTCGCTGGTGGCACGGTGCATCTGGCAGAGATCAATCAGCTCCCAGCTCGTATCCAGGCACACCTCAATACCTTCCTGGATGAGACCATGGTGCGTAAGACTTGGTCGAGCGGTAGCTCTCTCGACTATCGCCTCGTCGTGAGCAGCACGAGCAGCCTAGAGGAGGCCGTGACGGCCGGAAAATTCCGCGAGGATCTCTATTATAAGCTCTCCGTCGTCCCTCTGAAGATCCCAGCCCTCCGTGAGCGCCGTGAGGACATCAAACCCCTCGTCGAGCACATGCTCAAAGATCTCGCTGAGCGGACAGAGTCCAAGGCGAAGACCATCGACCAAAACGCCATCGAATTCCTGGAGAAGTACACCTGGCCTGGCAACGTCTCGGAGCTGCGCAATGCCATCGAGCGGGCCTGTGCCTTTGCGGAGAATGACCGCGTCCGCCCCAGTGACCTACCCACCAAAGTCACGCAGCAAATCGAGGTGCCTACGCCCTCTGTCAGTGAGGGGATCACCAAGCTGCCCATCGGCAGCAAGCTCGATGACTTCGTGAAAAACCAGGAGCGCATCTTCATCCAGGAGACGCTGCGTTACAATAATGGCTCACGCGAGAAGACCGCCAGCATGCTCGGCATCTCCATCGCCACGCTTTATCGTAAAATGGGGCTCAACGTCGAGCGCAAGACCACTACCTGAGTGGATTTGGCTCGTTAATACGGCTCAAATTTCGAAGCTGACGTTTGCCTGACCTCTTTCATGCTCGATCACATCGGCCACGGTGTGCTCTGCGAGCCATGCATTGGCTAATTCCCGAAATTGGCCAAAAGTGGCCGCTAGGGCTGCATTTTCACGAGAGGGCAGGGGATCAAAGGGGCCATCAAAGATCGCAATCACCTCACCCAGGGGGATGCGAGCGGGATTTTTGGCTAATTGGTAGCCGCCGCCTGCGCCGCGTTTGCTGTGGAGTAGGCCGCCGTTTTTTAGCGCCAGTAGGATCTGTTCCAGGAACTTGAGAGAGATTTTTTCCGACTGAGCGAGGTCCTGAATCGAGAATTTCGTCCCCTCAAGCGCACTCCCCATCGCTACCAGAGCGCGGAGGGCATATTCGGCTTTTTTGGAGAGTTTCATCTGCCCTGACTCTGGCCGGGCAAAATCAAAGTGCAAAGCAGCATTTGCTCTGCGAATCATGGCCCATCACTGAAGCACGCATGAACGACGACTTTTTCACCCAGGCACCGCCATCGGAACGGACCCGTAGCGCCGGGGTGACGCATGCGAAGGCTGCCCCACTGGCCTCACGCATGCGCCCGCGAACGCTCGACGAGTATACTGGGCAGCAGCACATTTTGGCCGAGGGGAAGCTGCTCCGACGTGCTGTACAGGCGGATCGTTTTTCCTCGATCATCCTCTACGGTCCCCCCGGTGTGGGAAAGACCACTCTAGCTCACATCATTAGCCAGGAGACTCAATCACGCTTCATCACGCTCAGTGGCGTGGAGAGCAGTGTGGCGGATATCCGGCGGGAGGCGGAGCATGCGCAGCAGCACACGCGGCTCTATGAAAAGACGACGATTCTCTTTGTGGACGAGATTCACCGCTTCAACAAAGCCCAACAGGATGTGTTGCTGCCGCACCTTGAGCGCGGGACGGTGCGCTTCATCGGTGCCACCACACACAATCCGTTCTTTTATGTCAATAGCCCGCTCGTCAGCCGCTCGCAGGTTTTTCAGCTAGAGCCCCTGGGTATAAGCGATCTCGAAACGCTCATCGACCGCGCTTTAGCGGACTCGGAGCGGGGACTGGGCGATCAGCAGGTGCGGATCGAGGCGGATGCCCGTCTGCACCTCGCCACCGTGGCAGATGGGGATGCGCGGCGCTGCCTCAATGCCCTGGAGTTGGCCGTTTTGACCACTGCGCCGAATGCGGCGGGGGAGATCATCATCACGCTGGCAGCGGCGGAGGAGAGCATGCAGCAAAAAACCGTCGTCTATGATGGCGATGGTGATGCCCACTACGATACGATCAGCGCTTTCATCAAAAGCATGCGTGCCAGCGATCCAGATGCCACGCTCTACTGGCTGGCGAAAATGCTGCACGCAGGTGAGGATATCCGTTTCATCGCACGGCGCATCGTCATCGCCGCCAGTGAGGATGTGGGCATGGCGGATAGCAATGCGCTCCGTGTCGCAGTCGCTGCGCAGCAGGCCGTGGAGGCTATCGGCATGCCAGAGGCACGCATCATCCTGGCGCATGCAGCCGTGTACAATGCCACCGCGCCCAAAAGCAATCGCGCCTACACCGGCATCGACGCTGCGCTGAAAGACATCCGAGAGGGGCGTACACTGCCCATCCCGCGTCACCTGCGGGATGCGCATCACAAAAAGGCGGCCAAAGAGTTCGGCCATGGTGCGGGTTATCTCTATCCGCATGATTTTGAGGGCGGATTCGTGCCGCAGCGCTGCATTGAAGGAGGCCGCATCTATTACGATCCCACCTCAAACGGTCTGGAAGGCCGCATCAAAGAGAGACTCGATCACTGGCGTGCTCAGTGGGCCCAGGCTGAGGCCAGCTCTCCTGTAGGGTGATTCAAGTGGCTGTCTGGTGAGCGGAAACGGGGACAACAAACCGTCTTCTCTTGGGAATGCGCCTTGACGCTGGGGAGGCCGATCCTACTGTCGCGGCTCCTTTTCCCAGTCCCATACGCATGAACATCCACGAATACCAAGCCAAGCAGTTGTTTGAAAAATTCGGCGTCGCAACGCCCAAAGGCATTGTCGCCAGCACAGCGGAAGAGGCTGGTAAGGCAGCGAGAGACATCGGTGGCCCAGGACTCGTCGTGAAGGCCCAGGTGCATGCAGGTGGCCGCGGCAAAGGAACCTTCAAAAATGGCTTCAAAGGCGGTGTACACGTCGTGGACTCCGCAGAGCAGGCTCAGGACATCGCCGGCAAGATGCTCGGCCAGACGCTCGTCACCCACCAGACCGGCCCAGAGGGCAAGCTCGTCAGCAAGGTGCTCATCGCCAAAGCGGTCGACATCTCGAAGGAATACTACTTTGCCATTCTTTTTGACCGTGGCAGCAGCGGGCACGCCATCATCGCCTCGACCGAAGGCGGCATGAATATCGAAGAAGTGGCCGAAAAGACTCCCGAAAAAATTTTCAAAGAGTTCATCCACCCCACACTCGGTCTCCAGAGCTATCAATGCCGTAAAATCGCTGCCTCACTCGGCTTGCGTGGTGCTTTGATGAATCAGGCGGTCAAACTCTTTACCGCCATGTGGAATCTCTATCTGAAGAGCGACTGCTCCCTCGTCGAGATCAATCCCCTCGCGATCACCACCGATAATCAGGTCGTGGCTCTGGATGCGAAGTTTAATTTCGACGACAACGCCCTCTATCGGCAGAAAGAAGTCACCGAAATGCGTGACAAAACCGAGGAAGATCCCCGCGAAGTCGCCGCCAGCGAGTACGGCCTCAATTACATCGGTCTCGATGGCAACATCGCCTGTCTCGTCAATGGTGCAGGCCTCGCCATGAGCACCATGGACATCATCAAATTCCACGGCGGTGAGCCCGCGAACTTCCTCGATGTGGGTGGTGGTGCTACCAAGGAGCAGGTCACTGCTGCCTTCAAAATCATCCTCGGCGATCCGAACGTCAAAGGCATCCTCGTGAACATCTTTGGCGGCATCATGGACTGCAACATCATCGCCACGGGCATCATCGCCGCTGCACAAGAGGTCTCATTGGGCATCCCACTCGTGGTCCGCCTCGAAGGCAACAACGTCGAAGCCGGAAAGGCTACTCTGGCCGCCAGTGGTCTGAAGATTACCAGTGCCGCTGATCTCACAGATGCAGCAGAGAAGATCGTCGCTGCCGTGAAAGCATGATGCAGAGAGTACGCTCTCTTTAATCTGCCTTGCGATAGGCGACGATGCCTTGTGCGATGCCCTCAGCGATGCGTGCGCGGAATTCTCCGGTGAGCATGCGTGCACGCTCTGTGGGATTGCTCACGAACCCGCATTCGACGAGGACAGCGGGATTTCGCGTCGTTTCACGGATGACATGATAGCTGGCGCTTTTCACGCCACGGTTCGTCATACGCGTGCGCTGGACCAGATAGGCCTGTATGTAGGCCGCCAGCGTGTAGCTGCTGGAAAAATGGTAATACGTCTCCGCCCCGCTACCACTGCCTCCACGATTGTAGTTGTAATGAATGCTCACGAAGATGGAATTGCTCTTACTATTACCCGTGGCGGAGCGGCCTTGTAGTGGGATGAATACATCACGGTTGCGTGTCATGATGACTTTGATGCCTTCTTTCTTGAGTAGCTGCTCCACACGCCGCGCCGTATCGAGTGCGAGGTGCTTCTCATAGACATAACCGATGGCGGCACCTCGGTCATGAGCTCCATGACCTGGATCGAGGATCACCGTATCAAAAGCATGCAAGGCACTACAACACAGACACAGCGCACAGAGTAAACTGCGTGCTAAAACTAACCGGAGCGAAAATTGGAGTCGTGCAGATGGAGAAATCATGAGCGTGTGGGTCCATCCGGCGCAGTGAAACGCCGTGTGAAAGCAGATTAACGATAAGTAAGCGGAAAAGGCAGCAAGGAATCAACCCTGAATTGAGCCCTGGGGAAAAAAGCATGATTCATCTCCACGGAGCCAAAGGGTGAAGATCGACCGAGTGAAGGTCCTGATATTCGCAATCCTGAGTTGGCTGTTCACTGCTTATACGCACTTATGCTGACAATAGCCTTCGCAGTGACTCGCAAAAATGGTTGAGAAATTTCATTCGATCAGAAGTTTTTTTCAAAAAATAAGCGCGGAAAAGGTTGTGCTTGGAAACGAATTCGTCATACAAAGCGCCCAGTTTTAAAAACATCTTCGGGTGGCCTTTTGAAACTGGCTCACACTCTCGAGCGAAATCCCTTTCCTCCCTCAATCCCCTCTCAACTCAACGACCGCTGTAGAATACCAACCACATGGAGCCCAAGAATGAAGATGGTCACAACACTTCCGACACCCCGCAAACTAAACCAGGTCAGCATGATCTCTTTACGCTGACACCCACTTTGTGGGATAGCGTGAGTGAGGTGCTGTTGCAGAGGCTCGGAGCAGATAACTATCAGCGCTGTTTCAGCGGTGCCTCTGCACACACAGCGGATGGTGGGCGCTTCATCATCACCGTGCCCAATCCGATCCATCAACTCTGGATCGAGAGTAACTACCTCGGAGTCGTCTCTGATGCCGTAGCGCAAGTCACTGGTGAGCCTGCCACGATCGAATTCCATGTCGCTACGGAGCCTGTTACGGGTGCCCATGTGCTCACGCCTGCTCCCGCGATACAATTAAAAGCAGCCCGCGTCGCGAATGCAGAGCCCGCGCCGATCCGTAGCTTTGGTGAGGCTGGTCTTAACGCGAAGTTTAATTTTGATAGCTTCGTGGCCGGCACGAATACGGGCTACTCTGTCGCTGTGGCACGAGCCGTCGCAGAAAAGCCGGGTCGCATATACAACCCACTCTTTTTTCATGGTTCTACGGGGCTAGGCAAGACGCATCTGCTCCAAGCTATCGGTCAAGAGGTCTTGGCCAGAAAGCGCAACGCCATCGTGCGCTATGTGACCAGTGAGCAGTTCACCAATGAGTTCGTCGAGGCGATCAAGAAGCAGACCTTCACGCAATTCCGTGCGAAGTATCGCAAAGTAGATGTCCTGCTCATCGACGACGTGCAATTCTTTGAAGGTAAGGACAGCACCCAGGAAGAGTTCTTCCACACGTTCAACGAGCTCTTCAACAATGCCCGGCAGATCGTGCTGGCCAGTGACCGGCCACCGAGTGAAATCAAGAATCTCGAAAGTCGCCTCGTCTCCCGCTTCGAGTGGGGACTCACGACTCAGATCCAGGTGCCAGATTTTGAAACTCGGATCGCCATCCTGCGGCGCAAGATGGCAGACTTCAATGTCGCACTCGATAGCTGGGTGCTCGACTTCATCGCTCAGCGAATCCGCTCCAACGTGCGCAAGCTCGAAGGTGCGATGATGCGCGTCGCTGCCCACGTCTCGCTCGAAGGCCCCGTCCCCACGGAGACCGCCTTAGCCGTGTTACTCCACGATGTCATTGAGGACGATCAGGCTCGTCAGATCACGGTGGACAAAGTGCAGCGCATCGTCGCTACGCATTACGATCTACGCGTCAGTGACCTCACTGGACCACGTAGGCCGAAAAATATCGCCGAGGGTCGTCAGGTAGCCATGTATCTCGTCCGCACCCTGACGAAGCTGCCTCTCATCCAGATCGGTGAGGAGTTCGGCGGTCGCGACCACGGCACAGTTATCCATGCCTGCAAAGTCATCACCAATCAGATCAATACCTCCACAGATTTTCGCCGGAAAGTAGATCAGCTCGCTGCAAAAATCCGCGATGCAGGTGCGGAGCGATCCAAGTAGAGACGCCTATCTTCTTGTTCTTGGTCCCTTAAAAACGAGGAAGGCCACGCCAGCAATGGAGTGGCCTTTTTTATTTATAAATTCGCGAGCCAAGCAGGCACTCCAAAAGACGCTTCATTGATTTGTAAGGTTAAGAATTCTTTCTTCACTCGGCACAATGATTATGGTGTCTATGTGAATTGCGAGTGAGTGATGTCATTCGTTTGTCTCCTGTCTTGAATAATCAGGAGCCAACTGCCAGCATGGTGATACAACGATACAAAAGCTGTCGTGCTCGCAACTCCTACTCATCACTTCTGCTTATGAAGAACTCCTCCCGCCATCCCGCTTCATTGACATGGTGCCTCGCACTCTCGGCCTCCCTTCTTTGTCTTTCCTCATGCACGATGCCACCACGTCAGGCGTGGGATCTCATTCAGCGTGACGGTCTTTTTAATTATTGGGCCTATTCCACCGGAAGGCAGCCCTTCACGACCTCTCGCTCCCAAATGGCGCAGCGTAGTTTCTCTGGCCCACTCTACCCGCATGGAAGTGGGGCTCTCTCCACAAAGATGCGCCCTATTGGCAATGGAGCTTACGCTATGCCTAGCGGTCTCGTTTATCGGCCACGTCCTCTTCCGGTAGCCAATACACGTTACCTTGAAAACACAGCCTCTTCTTCTTCCTCACATCGCTCGACAAAAGTAGGGCCTACAAAGCCCAAAAGCCACGGGTCATCCAAAGTAGCTCGCCGCAGCCCCTCTCGCTCACAATCGAGCAAACCTGTGCGTGAGCCCCGGCATGAAATCGTGGACAACACCCCATCCACCCCGCCTTCAAGCAGTGCCACACGCGGAATCAACAACAGCACACCACCCGCCAATAAAAAGCCAGCGGACTACACACCATCGAACAAAGACCTCCCCTATGGTTCACCTGTCGCTGGTCGTCCCAACATGGTGAATAGCCCTTATGCACAAAAATCCCAGCTCGTCGATGTAGCAGGCATGTCCGCCGGGCAGACTGTGAAATGTCCGTATAGCGGCAAGCTCTTCAAGGTGCCTGCAAGCCAACAATCGAGCGCCACCGCTACCAATCGTGTCGCACCCAAAACTGAGGCACCAAAGACGACTCCTAAACCTGCTCCTACGCCTACGCCATCTGCCCCAAAAATCGAAGCTCCAAAGATCACGCCACCTCCTGCGCCCACGGCACCATCTCCGAGCCCCTCCACTGCGACTCCAGCACCCAAATCATAGGCCGCAAACCTTTGCTGTGAGCAAAACGCGGCATCCCTAGTGTGGGAGTGATCGCCAGCCATAGGCCAGGAGTCTCCATTCCCGCACGTATTTCGCACTGGAAATGACTCTGGTGCTCGGCACATAAGCTGCGCATGGTTTCCTCCCGCATCCGCACACTGTTAGCATTATTCTCTGCCGCCACCGCCTCAGCGCAGACAGCGGTGGATAAAACCGGTGCGGATACGGCCAAGCCGCCACTCGCCGTCCTCCAGTCAGCGGCGCTAAATGCAGAAAAAGAGCTCCCTTCGGCATCCATCTCCCCGCAGCATTATTATCAGCTCTCCGAGGCGCAGCGTGAGCGGCTCCAGCAGTATCTGCCGCGCACCTACCTCAAGCTCAGTCGTCGTCAGCGAGTCCACTGCGTTGTTTTGGGGGATAGGAGCCTCCAGGGAGCTCAATCCGTCGCAGACCCCTTGCTCCAGAGTTTCCCCTGTGAATTCGCACGGCTGCTAGCGGCTAAATTCTACTATACGGGCGGCGTCAGGCTCATCCGGCCCAGCGCAGGCCTCCAGGCCAAAGACCAGCCAGTCATCGGTCCGGAAATCATCATGCAGCCCGTGCTCGCCAGCAGCATGGTGCAGGCAGAGGCTGCGCTCATGAGTGAAGGCCTCCAAGCCACACCGGATCTAGTGCTCATCGCCCTCGGTATGGAGGATGGATGGAGCGGCACACCGCTCGCCAGTGTCGAAAGCGGATTACGTGACGTCTTCGCCCTCGCGAAAAAGCACGGCATCGAAGTGATCGTCGCCGGACCGATGCTCCAGGCGGCCGATCCAGCCGAAGCCACACTAGCTCGCACACGCGGAGTCAGCAGCCTGCTGCATGATCTCTGCCTCACAGAAAAAGTACTCTTCTCGGATCTAGGAGATCTCACCCGCCTCATCGCGCCACCTCCTGCACTGCAAACCGCCACGCAGAGCTTCCCCGTGCTCGTGCGGCACTACCAGTCCCGCCTCAGTGTAGAACCTGTCGGCACCCTCAGCGTAGCAGACAATGCTCTACACACCTCACTCGGGGAGATCCTCTTCCAGGATGTGCTCGATGGTCCGCCACCAGCTCTGTGGAGCATCCGCAGTCTCGGTAGCAAAACCACTGCGCCTGACAAACTCGCCGTCAATTTGGAGCTCAGCAGCACCGCGAGCACCCCACTACACCTCACTGTGCTACCCCTTGTCACCTCAGACTGGTTGCCACGCGAGGTCAGTCCAGAAGTGGACGTGCCTGCGGGCAAAAGCCAGACACTGCCCATCACCTATGTCCACACAGACACAGCTTCAGCTTCATCCGCAGATGGCCCGCTCCGATTGCCTTTGCTCATCACATCAGACGGAAAAGCACGCATCCATGATGTCACACTGCCTCAGCCCACGCCTGGCGTCTCCTGGACTTCACCGACCAGTTTTAATCATGAAGGAGCCTTCACCCCCGGCCTGCAAATCACCAACAGTCGTGCTGAAAAAATCAATGCAGCATGGGAGCTCACCTGCCTCGGGCAAAAAAGCAGTGGTAGCCTCTCACTCGACCCTGGAGCAGCCGATTCCCCCGCAGTGAAGCTCGATCTCGCCATCAGCAAAGAGACGCCATTTCGTCAAAAAGTGCCTCTAGGCCTCCAAATCGACATCGAAGGCCAAAAACACGTTTTTAGCCGCCACCTCGAAATTTTACGCAACATCGGTCTGAAGCAAAAAGTGCCCCTCAGTGCCGCTGATGGCCAATCTAGCGCTGCAACGCTCCAATTCGATGCGGATGGGCAAAAGCTGTTCCTCATTTGTGATCTAACCGGTCTCGAACTGAGCGATGACCGCGACACCGGACATGCCTACGATGCATTCATCAACATCGACGCACGTCGTTACGGCCAGCGGCTAACCCCAGGAGCCACCGCTGCCATCCATCTCCATGGCAAAGCAGGTGACGGTCTAGCCCAGATCGAAAAAATTGCTGTGTGGGCCTTTGGCACAGGCTACGCCGCCAACTACGACACCAAAGACATCACAGCCAAGCTCGCCAGCACCCCCGATCGCAAGCGCACCCTCACCATCGCCCTCCCTCGTGCCTACCTCTACGATCACGAATGGGCGATGGGCAATGGCAACAGCCAACTCGGTGTGAACTTCCGCCTCCAAGCCGCTGGTCGCAGCCTTTTCCTCACCGCCTCCCATCGCCATCCCGACGACGCCGAATCCCTAGCCGTCCTAGAGCTCACTGACAAACCCACCCTGAGGGCCACCGTGCGGGTTGAGTGAGGATCATTCCCTCAACAACCAACAATCGAATGTTCTTCAATCGTCAATCGAGCAGGCCCACGAGCTTCCCTTGCTGATGGCTGAGCTGCATCCACACTTCGCTCTCCGCTCTTAGCCCTTCGCTTCTCCCCCATGCCCAAACGCCCCACGCCCGCCTCCGACCGCGCCAGCAAAAAACTCTGGGACAGCTCCGCCTGGCGTGACGCAGGCTTTTTCCTGCATTACCTGCGTCCGCACTTCAATGTCTTCATCCCCGCACTCATCGCCCTCGCGATTACCGGTGGGCTGACCGTGCTCTTCATCAAAGAACTTGCCGCATTGGCCGGAAAAGGCCTCGGTGGTGCCACCGGACCGGAGTGGATGACCACGCTGACCGAAACCTGCTACTTCCTCGTCGGTCTCGTCGCCGTGCAGGCCTTCATTGCCTTCTGGCGCATTCTTTTATTCGCCAAAGCCTCCGAGCGAGCCCTCGCGGCGCTGCGGCTCGACACCTTTGGCAAGATCATCCGCCTGCCGATGGGCACGCTGAATGCACGCCGTGTCGGGGAGCTGGCTTCCCGCCTCGCCAATGACGTGGAGGCCATGAGGGAGACTCTCGTCGTCACCATCCCCATGCTCATCCGGCACACGGTCATGCTCACCATCTGCCTCGTCTTCATTTTGAAAATGAGCGTGAAGCTTTCGCTCTTCATGGTCGGCACCATCCCGGTCGTCATCGTGCTCATCGCCATCTTTGGTGCCCGCATCCGCAAGCTCACGCGCAAAGCCCAGGACAATCTCGCTGCCACGCAGGTCGTCGTCGAAGAGTCACTGCAAAGCATCGTCAGCGTCAAAGCCTTCCGCAATGAGGCCCACGAGATCGCCCGCTACGACAAAAACCTCGGCGAATACCTCCGCACCGTCATCCGCGCCGCCGCGCCGCGTGCCAGCTTCATCGCCTTCATCATCTTCGCCTTCAGCGTCGCCCTCATCCTCGTCACGTGGTTCGCCATGCGCATGCTCGACCGGGGCGAGATCGACCGCGACGAGCTCACCCAGTTCGCCGGCCTCAGCGGCATGATCGCCGCCTCCTTCATGCAGTTCCCCGAGCTCATCACCCAGCTCCAGCGTGCCCTCGGTGCCACAGAGCGCGTGCGCGAGCTCCTCCACGATGAAACCGAGCCCGTAGAGGCCGATACCAAGCCCGCACACCGCTTCAAAGGCGAAATCGACATGCAGGGCATCCGCTTCGTCTATCCCACACGGCCAGACGTCACCGTGCTGCGTGATTTTGACCTCCACGCCAAAGCCGGGCAGCGCATCGCCCTCGTCGGCCCCAGCGGCAGCGGCAAATCCACCAGTATCTCGCTGCTCTTCCGCTTCTACAATCCCACGGAGGGAGAAATCCGCATCGACGGCCAGCCCATTCGCGACATGTCGCTCACCACCCTGCGGCGAAACCTCGCCCTCGTGCCACAGGAGGTGCTGCTCTTTGGCGGCAGCATCCAGGAAAACATCGCCTATGGCAAACCCGAAGCTACGCAGGACGAAGTCATCGCCGCCGCGAAAAAAGCCAACGCCCACGACTTCATCGCCCAGCTCCCTGAAGGCTACGCTACCATCGTCGGCGACCGCGGCACCCAGCTCAGTGGCGGCCAGCGTCAGCGCATCGCCATCGCACGCGCCATCCTCGCTGATCCGGCCATTTTGATCCTCGATGAAGCCACCAGCAGCCTCGACGCCGAAAGCGAGCGCCTCGTCCAAGACGCCCTCGACAAGCTCATGGAAAACCGCACCAGCATCATCATCGCCCACCGCCTCAGCACCGTCCGCCGCTGCGACCAGATCCTCGTCATGTCCGGCGGAGCCATCCTAGAGCGCGGCACGCACGATGAACTCGTCGGCAAAAAAGACGGCCTGTATAGCTCACTGGCGAAGCTCCAGTTGGAGTAGCTTTTCCATCACTCCATCATCCACACTTGCCCGAGCTCGCTGGGATTCAGGGACTCGCCGGGTTCGAGACGGAGGAGGGCGTCGGAGTGGGCGAGGGCGTGGAGGGCGTGGCTTTCTTGCAGGCCGCTGCGCTGAAAGCCTGCGGAGCTGATGCTGCCGCGTAAATAATGCGGGCGGTCTCCCTCGTTACTGAAGGGGCTCATCACAGGCATGCGCAGCATGCGCGGAGCGAGCGCTTCATCCGATGCACCCATGAGCCGCATCAAAACGGGGCGTGCGAAAAGCTGGAAGGTCACATAGGCAGAGACGGGATTGCCTGGCAGGCCCAGGATGTGATGACTGCCACGATAGGCATGCAGAAAGGGCTTCCCTGGCCGCACCCGCACTCGCCAGAGCTGTGGCGGCATGCCTAGGCGAGTGAGCGCGGGTTTGACATGATCGTGATCGCCCACGCTCACGCCTCCACTGAGCAGCACGACATCATTTTCTGCGATGAGGCGTCCCAGGGTGCTGGTGGTGGTATCCAAATCGTCTGCGCAGTGCTCCGTGGTGATTTGAGTGATGCCGTGACGTTGCAGGAGGCCGCGCAGCATCGTGGCATTGGTGTTGTAAATCTGTCCTGGGGCCAAAGAACCGCTGCCAGGGGCAATGAGTTCATCGCCGGTGCTCAGGATGGCCACACGCGGCTTACGGTTTACTTCGAGCTGGGCGAGGCCTTGAGAGGCGGCTAGGGCGAGCCGCGCTGGTGTGAGCCTGCTACCACGCCGCAGCACGACTTGGCCTGCGCAGAGGTCTGCGCCTGCACGTCGCACGTTTTCACCAGTGTGGACGGGCTCTTGGCAAATGATGTGATCGGCATCTCGCTGCACATCCTCCTGCATGATGACGGCGTCTGCGCCAGCGGGGATGGGCGCACCGGTGAAGATGCGGACGCTGCAGCCGGGCTCAATGCTCAGAGCGCGGTCTGGGCCAGCAGGCTGCTCACCGATGATGCGGAGCTGAGTGCCATGTGATTCAGCGGCGAGTAGGGCGTAGCCGTCCATCGCAGACTGATCAAAGGCCGGTATCGGCACCGTAGCGATGAGATCACGGGAGGAAAAACGATCCAGCGCATGCTCCAACGCCACACTTTCTGTTTCCAGTGGTGTGACAGCCGCGAGCACGCGTTGCAGAGCCTCGCTTTCGGAAATCATCGAATCACAGGCGGGAGTTTGGAGAGGTCTGGAGCGGGCGGAGGCTCGATGGCGGGCGGCAGTGGATCGAGCGGGATTGGCATAGGCAGGGCATCACCGGATGAGGGAACTGGCGGTGGTGCAGTGGGCACGGTGGAGCCGCCCTGCGATGGGAAAATGATCTCTGGGATCGGTGGTGGCCGCTCCGTGGGCATCGGGGCCACGGAGCTGCTAGATGTGGAGGCTGGTGTTTCGCCGGGTTTTGGCGCTGTATCGGGCAGTTTGTCCGAATCACGGATTTTTTGCAGTACGAGGCAGCCCGTAGTGGGAGACCCTTCTTTGATGTCGGCGGTGATGTAGTTGCCTTTGTGCTCTGGGGTGACGAGGAGTTTGGATTTATTGCCCAGATGGTCCAAGGCGATGAGTTCCGTGCCATCGCGCAGATTGGGGCGCTGCTCGCAGTTGATGAGCACGTAGCCCTGCTCGGGATTGACCATATCGACCACTCCGATGAGCCGCGCCTGGCCGGTGCGATTGTCTTTTTTCTCCTCAGGTTTCGATTTCGTCTTCCAACTGCACGCCAGGGGCATGAAGAGCATGAGGAGGCAAAGAGTGCGGTAGATCGTCATAGCATCATCCATGCGCATAGGACGTGTTTTGTCCACTTGGAGGGCAGGGGAGCCGTTGGAGGTCATTTTTCGACAGCGCGGCCATCGGCGATCCAGGCATTCAGGCCGCCTTTGAGCCAATAAAGGCGCTCAAAGCCCAGTGGGACCATTTTTTCCAGGACCAGCTTGGATCGGGCTCCGATGGCGCAAAAGACCAGATATGGCTTTGTTTTGTCGAGCTTCGTGACCTCTTTCACGACGTAGTCCTCACCATTGAGCCAGTCGATATTCTGAGCTTTCGGTAGTCGGCCCTGCTCCTGGATCTCCCAGACGCGTCGTGCGTCGATGAGGATGAGATCGGGCGTGCTAGCGATGAGCTGTGTGGCCTCTGCCGGTGTGATCTGGCGCACGCTCTCTGGCAGAATGACAGGTGGCGGCTCATGCTGCGGCGTGGTGGTGGGGGCACGTTCACAGGCAGTGAGGATGAGGAGCAGGCACGGGATGAAAAAGAACTTCACAGCAACGATCATGGCTGCGCACGCATTCGAGGGCAAGTTCCAGCCGTAGCGCGGCGTTTTTTCTGCCCCTCCAAAACCGAACCACAGCCCCCCAAGCTCTAGCCATAGACTTTTCCTCCTCAGCGACCCGCGAATGACATTCCTGGCCCGTCACCCGATCCTGCGATTACTCGCCTCACCACAGCACCTACGCCGCACGCTCGCTCTCGGGCTGAAGACGATCTGGCAGCATAAGCTGCGCTCATTTCTGACAGCGCTGGGCGTCGTCTTCGGTGTGGCATCGGTGGTGGCGATGCTGGCCATCGGTGAAGGGGCCAGCCATGAGGCGCAGGAGCAGATCCGCCGCCTCGGGAGCCAAAACATCATTCTCCAAAGCGTGAAGCCGCCAGACGGGCAGGGGAGCACGGCGCAAGGCCGCAGCCTCATCAGCGAATACGGCATCACGCGCAAAGACGTGACACAGATCACGCAGACGGTGCCTGGGATCTCCATCGTGGTTCCCAGTCGCTTCGTCTCGGAAAACATCTGGCACCTGGATCGCAGCATCGACGGGCAGATCATGGGCGTGCTGCCGATCTATCCAGAGATGCGTAACCGCCCCATCACACATGGTCGCTTTTTTACCGAGCTAGAGCTGCGTGAGCGCGTGCCCGTATGCGTGCTGAATGACACGGTGGCGCGGCAGCTCTTCCCGCTCTCTGCGCCAGTGGGCAAGTCGGTACGGGTGAAAGGCTTTTACTACCATGTCGTCGGCGTCATTCAGGATGAGACCTCCATTTCGGGTGTGGATGGTGGTGGTGGCTCCGCAGGGCAGATCATGATCCCGGCGGATACCTTGATGGATCAATACGGCGAAACAGTCTTCCGCTACCGCACCGGCAGCTTTGAGGCAGAGAAAGTCGAGTTCCACGAAGCCGTGATCCGCGTGGAAGACGTCAATCAGGTGGAAAGCCGCGCAGAGGCCGTGCGCCACATCATGCGTGCCAATCACAAAAAGGAGGATTGGCGCATCATCGTCCCCGTCGAGCTGCTGAAGCAGGCCGAGCGCACCAAGCAGATCTTCAGCATCGTGCTGGGCAGCATCGCCGCCATTTCATTGCTCGTCGGCGGCATCGGCATCATGAACATCATGCTCGCCAGCGTGACCGAGCGCACACGCGAGATCGGTATCCGCCGCGCCCTCGGTGCACGGCAGGTAGACATCGTGGTGCAGTTCCTCATCGAAACGGTGCTCTTGGCCGGTGTGGGCGGAGTACTCGGCGTCGTACTCGGTTTGGGCATCCCCATGGCGGTGCAGCACTTCGCGGGCGTGACGACCATCATCAAAATCTGGTCCCCCGCACTCGCATTCTCCATCTCCGTGCTCACAGGCGTGGCCTTTGGCATCTACCCTGCACGCCGTGCTGCGATGATGAATCCCGTCGAAGCCCTACGCCACGAATAATCGCCCACTCCACCGCCCCACATGCCAGAATCTGCCCCAGAGCCCATCATCCGCCTCACGGACATCCGAAAGCAATATCAGATGGGCGATACCACGCAGCATGTGCTCCAGGGAGTGAGCATCGACATCTTCCCCGGCGAGTACGTCTGCATCATGGGCCCCTCCGGCTGCGGTAAATCCACACTGCTCAATGTGCTAGGCTGCCTGGATCAGCCGACCAGCGGTGATTACTTCCTAGGCGGGCAAAATGTGGCCCATCTCGATGACGATGACCTCTCTGCCGCCCGCAATCGCAACCTCGGCTTCATCTTCCAGAGCTACAACCTCATCCAGCAGCTCAGTGTTTTGGAAAACATCTCTGTGCCCATGTACTACGGCGGCGCAAAGGACTCCGACATGCTGGAAACGGCCGAGCGGCTCGCGATCCAGGTCGGGCTGGCACACCGCTTGCATCATAAGCCCACAGAGCTCTCAGGCGGCCAACAGCAGCGCGTGGCCATCGCCCGTGCTCTCTCCAACAGCCCGCTCGTCATCCTCGCCGATGAGGCCACGGGGAATCTGGATAGCAAATCAGGCCAAGAAATCCTCGATCTCTTTGATGAACTTAATCAGCAGGGCAAAACCCTCGTCTTCGTCACCCATGACGAGCGTATGGTCGAGCGCTGCACCCGCATCATCCGCCTGCGTGATGGCTACGTGGAAAAAGACGAAGCCGGGGCCAAAGCAGGCCGCCTAAAGGCCCGCGCCGCTTGATCAGAGGACTCACTTCGATAATTTTTGAAATGGATCGTTTGTCGCAAACGTGAACACGAAAAATAGTTTTATAAAGGAGAGCGTTTTAATAGAGACCTTAGTTTAGGCAGCGTAACGCACCGCGGGCTTCTGGAAAAGCGCTCGAATACATGATGGGCTGCTTTGCAGAGAGCGCAGGTAGCACCCGGCGGCCTTGCGCATGGTCGGCTTGTCGTGGTGCGGCAGTTTGCCAAGCGCGTGATTATTGACGCCATTCCACACGAGTTCGTCGGTGATGCGAGAAACTCCACCTTTATGCGAATCCAAGGCGCTCCAGTCTCCCTTGCGATAAAGGGCAAGCCAATCGTAGATGGTGGTTCGATTGATGCCCAGTGTAGCGGCTGCCACTTCGGTGGCTCTCGCCCTGTGGCATGATAGCCACTCCGCGTTTACGCATGTTAGTGAGGGTTTTGTGATTGATCAGCCTTCACTTCCCCAATCCATGTGTCGCCCAAAACTCTGGTTATAACAATTCTTTTTGAAAGTCGGTCTACCAGCTTGATGCGTTGACGCAGGATCGCCTCGCTGGTCACCTGAGCAAGGCTCAGGCACTGCGCTAAGTGCTCGTCCTGAGTGGAATCGGCTGCGCGAAACAACGCGATGTCTTTATTGTGCGTGCGTCCTAGAGTGAGCAGACCGAATTGGGCAATGAAGATGTCTGCATCGCTTAGACGGTCGCTGCGCTTGGTCAGACCACAGGGGAAGGCTTGTCGCAGTCCGCTTTGACACTCAATTATTAATCAGGCACTTTGATAGCGCTACCTCCCACGCAGGGAGAACCGGCTGATTTGATGTGCTGTCTTGATGCCGGATTAATAGCTTGCCAATGAGGTGAAGTCCGCCTTGGGCATTGGATTTGCGGTCGTCGGTGAGTGAAAGAGTGGGCATGTAGCAACCTGTTGGGTTGGTGTTTTTACCTCAACTTTCACCTCATGGGTTCAGGTCTATACATTGTCCCTTCGAATCACTCCGCCAGCACTGGATCACCAAATAGCGTGAAGTGCCCCGCCTCGGTGATGCGCACATTGAAGATCTCGCCGGTGTGGCGTGACGGATTGCCGTCGAAGACGACGATGCGGTTGCTGCCGGTGCGGCCAGTGAGGCGGGTATCGTTGGTCTTGCTGGGGCCTTCGCAGAGGATTTCGACCTCTTGACCGATGAGTTTGGCATACATCGGCAGGGCGATGCTGTTGACGAGGCCAAGGAGGTCCTGGTTGCGCTCTTCTTTGACCTTCTCAGGCACTTGAAGGGCGTCTTCCATCTCCGCGGCGGGGGTGCCGCGGCGTTTGGAGTAGCGGAAGACGAAGGCGTTGTCGAAACGGAGGTCTTCGAAGAGTTTACGGGTATCTTGGTAGTTCTCTTCGGTCTCGCCGGGGAAGCCGACGATGACATCGGTGGTCACGGCGATGTCGGGACGTGAGGAGCGGATGCGCTGGACGAGCTCGGTGAACTTCGCGGCGGTGTAGGGCCGGTGCATGCGCTTCAGGATGGCATCGCTGCCGCTTTGCACGGGCAGGTGGACGTGCTCGGCGAGCTTGGGCAGGTAGGTGAAGGCTTCGATGAGGTCTCTTTTGTAGCCGATGGGATGCGGGCTGGTGAAGCGGATGCGCTGGATGCCGGGCACCTCATGCACGGCCTCCAAAAGCTGCACGAAGGGGCTTTTGCCATCGACAGCGGGGAATTCGTGCCTGCCGTAAAGATTGACGATCTGGCCGAGCAGCGTGACTTCCTTCACACCGCGATCCGCGAGGCGTTTCACCTCCTCCACGATGTCGGCGATGGGACGGCCACGCTCGCCGCCGCGAGTGTAGGGGACGATGCAGAAGGTGCACTTCATGTTGCAGCCCTGCATGATGCTGACGAAGGCGCTGGCTTGTTTTTCTTTGAGCGTGTGGTCGCGGATGGTGTTCTGCGACTGCTCTTCCTCCTCGACATCGACGATGGAGAAGCGCTCGTCGTCCATGAGGGCGGCTTCCTTCTTACGGATGATCTCATCCACGTAATCGACGACGCGGTGGTACTTCTGCGTGCCGACGACGAGATCGACTTTGGCCTTATCCACCAGCTCGCTGCCACGGCTCTGCGCCATGCAGCCCATGAAGCCGGTGACGAGCGGGATGCGCCGGCGGCGCACCATGCCCATCTTGCCCATCGCTTTCTGCTCGGCCTGATCCCGCACGGAGCAGGTATTGATCAAAACGACATCGGCGTCCGTGTCGGTCGCTGTCATGGTATAGCCGCGCTCGACGAACATCTGCGACACCTGTTCGGTATCGCGCTCGTTCATCTGGCAGCCGTAGGTTTTGATATGTACGCGGGGCATTGGGGGCGGGGAGAGTAGCTTCCCGCAAGAGAGGTGCAAGGGCCGCTGATGGCAGGGACAATCCGAAAGCTAGATGTCCATTTTGGCAGTATTCCGGCTCTGAAGGCATTCGTGTCGAATCCGAAGGGTAAAACGTCCCTTTGCTGAGCATCTTGATGAGAAGCTCTTATCGTGACCGCAGGGCGAGTTCGGTTGGAGTGACGGTGGGTCACTCTGCGTCCTCACTGGTGACGCGGAGGACTTCTTCGATGCTGGTGGCTCCTTCGAGCACTTTGCGCCAGCCGTACTCACGCATGGTGACGAAGCCTTCGGCGCGGGATTGCTTAAAGAGCTCGGATTCGCTGGCTCGCTTGTTGACCAGTGTCTGCATGGCAGGCGACATGATCACGATCTCAAAGATGGCGAGGCGGCCACGGTAGCCGCTGCCGTTGCAGCTTTTGCAGCCACCGGGTCCAGGGCCGTAGAGCTTGTCCTGCGGGCCTGCGGCGATGCCCAGAGTGCGTAGCTCCTCCATTTCATAGCGGGCTGGGCGGCGGCAGTTTTCACAGAGGGAGCGCACGAGGCGCTGGGCGATGAGGGCGCGGATGGAGGTGCCGACGAGGAAGGGCTCGATGCCCATTTCGATGAGGCGGGTGATGCCGCCGATGCTGTCATTGGTATGCAGGGTCGAGAAGACGAGGTGCCCTGTGAGGGAGGCACGCACGGCGATCTCTGCGGTCTCGAGGTCACGCATTTCTCCGATCATGACGACGTTCGGATCGCCACGGAGGATGCTGCGGAGGCCTGCGGCAAAGGTCAGGCCGATTTCTGGCTTCACAGCGATCTGGACGACGCCTGCGAGCTTGTTTTCGACGGGGTCTTCGATGGTGACGATGCGGCGCTCGACTTTGTTGAGCTCACTGAGGAAGGAGTAGAGCGTGGTGGACTTGCCGCTGCCGGTGGGGCCAGTGACAAGGACGATGCCGTTGGGCTTTTTGAGCAGGATTTCGATTTTGGCACGGTAGTCCTCCGCCATGCCGAGCTTGCCGATGGTGAAGCGCTCTTGGCCGAGGAGGCGGAGGCTCATCGACTCGCCTTCGACGCTGGGGATGCAGGCGACGCGGACGTCGATGAATTGGCCGTCGGTTTTTAGATTGATGCGGCCATCTTGGGGGAGTCGGCGCTCGGCGACGTCGAGCTTGGACATGATTTTGATGCGTGCGATGACGGAGGACTGAAGCGCTTTGATGTTCTCCGGCACAGGCACTTCATGAAGGATGCCGTCGATGCGGTAGCGGATGCGTAGGCTGTCAGGCTGGGGCTCGACGTGGATGTCTGTGGCACGCTGGGCGAGGCCTTCGCGGATGATTTGATTGACGAATTTCACCACGCTGGCGTCGGGGCTATCGTCGTCGATGACATTGGCCTCATCGGCATTTTCGGCGATGGAGCCTTCGCGGCTTTTGATCAGATCCTCGAAGGTGTCTGCTCCGACGCCGTAGAGTGCCTGGAGGCCAGCGAGGACCTCCTGCTGCGGACTCAGGCACCAGCGCACAGGCATGCTGACGCGGCGTGCGACAGCCTGGCGTGCCACTAGGTCAAAAGGGTCGTGGCAGGCGATGACCAGACTGCGTGTGGGGGCTGCGGAGCTGTCTGCGACGGGCTGGGAGTCAAAGCGAACAGGCAAGACCTGATACTTCACCGCAAAGCGTGCGGGAATCATGCCTTTGAGCTCGGCCGCGACAGTGGGGTCGGTTTGGACGGCTTCAAGGAAGGGCCAGCGCAGATCGGTGGCCAGCTGGTGGAGGAAGAGTCGCTCATCGAGCCGAGTATTCGTGATGAGCTCGCGTACGAAAGATTGTCCGCCTGTGAGTGCCTGCTGGGCAGCGACGGCATAAGTCTCCTGATCGGGGATTCCGGCCTTCAAGGCAGCTTTTTGGAGCAAAATCATGCAGGGGGGGTATTTTCTGCACTGACTCTATGAGGAGGCTGTGAGCACGGCAAGTGTGGATGTTGCGCAAGGGAGCGAAATGACGAAGGTGCAGCCCGTGATGACGAAACGATGCCCCCACATGATCTGCTACCAGGCTGCGCAGCGCGGCTCGGTGCTGCTCATTGTGCTGGCAGTGGTGGCGCTGCTAGCCTTTGCGGTGGCGACTACGGTGATGACATCCTCGGCCTATGACGAGGCTCTGGGAGACCGCGTGGCCGTGCTCCGTGCACGGCGCATGGCAGAGCGTGGCATCACCATCGCAGCACATCCCGGCGTCACTGTCCAAGATCCACTCCTCGCAGCAGATGTCAGTGAGACAGAGGGCTATCGTGCGATCCTGACCAGCGAGGAGAGTAGGCTCAATATCAATGCACTCGTCCAGGAGGGCCGTCACACCGCGCTGGAGCAAGTTTTTCGCAATCTCGGGCTCCAGCCCGCCCCTGCGCAGGCTCTGGTGGCCGCACTGATGGACTGGGCCGATACAGATGACCTGAAGCGCCGCCCCGATAGCGCAGAGGCACTCGATTATAAACAAGCTGGCTATCCGAACCGGCCCTTCAATCGTCCCTTTCGCAGTCTAGAGGAGCTAAACATGGTGGCGGGCATCGAGCGGCTCGATGCCGCTTTTCCCCCTTGGCGCAGCCTTTTCACCGTCTATGGCTCGGGCCAGCTCGATGTGAATGAGGCTGCGGCGGAGGCTCTCGCCCTCATCACCGGCGCGAATGCCACCATGGCGGAGCGCCTCGTGCAGCGGCGTGCCGGTCGTGATGGCATCCGCCACACCAAGGACGACCAGCCCATCACCTCCGTGCCAGAGGCACTCCAACTCCTCGGCCTACCAGCGAGTCATTCCTCTGCGCCGCTCCTCACGCTGCAAGGCGGCACGCTACGCATCGAGAGTATCGGCTGGAGTGGGGAGCAGGCCGTGGGGATAGGACTAGTGGTGTCGCGGAAGGATGCCGTTCAGATGCAAATCATCCACCGGCACGAGTTCATGCCCAAGCGGTGAGTGGTATCTTCAGGTTGCGGCACCCAGTGACCGCTCCATGCTCGCTCCCCTTGTCACATGGAACACGTACTCGTCATCACCCGTCTTTTATTGGATGAAATCGGCAGCTTTCAGGGTTTCCAGCCTGATGCCACACGCTATCTCCCGCGAATGCTCGCCACAGGAGCAAATTTTTTCATGGAGCGGCCCTCTGCTGAAAAAGACCCCACCCACAAACAACTCATCCCCTACGCCATCTTCCATCACGCAGGGAAATACCTCAGCTACACCCGCGGCGGCAGCTCCGGCGAAAAGCGCCTCGTCGCCAAGCGCTCCATCGGCATCGGTGGCCATATCAACCCCGTGGACACCGCCCAGGATGGCCTGGGCGAAACAATGTACTACAATGGCGTCGAGCGAGAAATCAGTGAAGAGCTCGTACTCGGCGGTACCCACACCCAAAGCGTCATTGGCCTCATCAATGACGACTCCACAGAAGTCGGCAGTGTGCATTTAGGCGTCGTACACCTCTTTGAGCTCTCCAGTGACGAAGTCCGCTCCAATGAAGAAGCCATCCAAGATCTACGATTCGAGAGCCTCCAGGAACTGCATGCACGGCGTGATCAATTAGAAACTTGGTCACAAATTTGCATCGACCACTTATGGGAAAAATCCAACAATCCAAAGTAAGGATTGTCATAACATTGCACATACAGACACCTCCCGAACATGCCTGATCCGACGACTCTCACCGCCCTGCCGGCCCCTGTGGCACCCGTGGAAACTGCGCAGCAAAGTAGCGCCGCCGAGGACCGCATCCTCGTCGATCGAGCACAAAAAGGTGACATGCGATCCTTTGATGACCTGGTGCGGAAATACACGCCCAAGCTCTACGGAATGGTCTATAACATGACCTCCAATCGCGAAGACACAGCAGACCTTTTGCAGGAGGTTTTCGCAAAGGCTCACCGCTCCCTAGATAGATTCATGGGAAAATCCTCATTCTATACCTGGCTTTATAGCATTGCGGTAAATATGACCCTTAATCACATCAAGAAGCGAGGGCGTCATGTAAAGGTCAGTCTTGACGATGTAGATACAGGCATTGAGAACGACCCGGATTTCATCGCTGTAACCACCTCCAAGACCGGTGTATCAAGGGAAGTAAACATCCATGAGCTTCAAAAAAAATTAAACGAAGCCATGATGAAGCTGTCTGAAGACCATCGCACGGTGGTGACCTTGTACGACATACAGGGGCTTCAGCATGCGGACATCAGTAAGATTCTGGGGGTCTCCGAAGGAACTGTCAGGTCTCGCCTGTTTTATGCCCACCGTTTACTACAATCGTATCTCGAAGACTTTGTTAAATAATACACGCTCCCTCCGCACGAACACCCTACACGACACGACATTATGAAAGACGAATTCGAAGACATCCAGCGCCTCATCCGCCTAAAGCGGTATGAGACGCCCGGCGAAGGCTTCACGGACGAGCTCCTGACCCGCCTCCATCGCCGCCTGCGCGAGGATGCCGCCATGCCAGCTGCTGCACCCTCATTCATGCAGAGCTTGAGCGAGGCCTTCCGTTCTTGGATGTCCCCCCCGCAGTGGGCCATGGCAGCCGCCGCTCTCGTGCTCTGTGGCGCTGGGATCTGGGCCTACACATTCTCAGACGCGTCCGCCCAAGTCGCAAAAACCCCATCTCCCAAAGCCCCAGCCACTCAGGTCGCTGACACGCCCAAGGCCAAAGACAACCTCGTCGGCGAAGAAGAAAAAGCCCCAGACGAAAAGCCGCAAGGCGTGGTCATCCCCACCTCCCACACCCCCCAAGAGTAAGCGGCCACTCCAAGCCAACTTACCTTGTCTTAAGTAAAGCCCAACATTGGGTCTTCAGACCGCTTTCAGCCTTGGATATTTTTGGCGTTATCATAAATTGTGAAAAGCAAAGCTCGAAAAGCATAGACCGGTTCTCAAAAATAATGTCATATTGAGGCTGTACTTTTTAGAATTGCGGTAATTAATAGGCGGCGGTGGCCCGCCCGTGCATCACACTCAATCTCGAAAACGCGACCTTGGAAGAGGTCTGCGTGGCGATGGATTGCTCACCCACGAAGAAGGGCTTTCGTCGGCTTCAAGCGCTGCGCTGGCTTTATGAAGGCAAGAGCCGCGAGCAAGTCGCTGACCTCTCAGGCTTCAGCCTGCGGCAGGTTTTGCGCTTTATCCAAGCCTTCAATCTCGCCGGCCTTGATGGGTCTCATTCCTGGGCGTAGCAGCGGCCGTCGCCGAATCCTGCCCAAGGAACAAGTGAGCGGTAAAATCCTACCTCTCATCGAAGATCCGTCGCTGGCTGGACAGAGCCACTGGACTGCGGTGAAGTTGCACGGCTGGATCAAGCAGAACCTGCAAACGCAACTCGGCTACAGCACCACCGTGCGCTATCTCCACGAGCACGATTACCGCCTCAAAGTTCCGCGCCCTTGGCCGCTCAATCAGGATGAGGACAAGCGCCAAGCCTTCTGCGAAAAGCTCCAGCGCTGGGTGGCCGATCCGAGCGTCGACTTGTGGTTCAGCGACGAAAGCGGCTTTGAAGGCGATCCGCGCCCGCGCCGTACCTGGACCAAGATCGGCAAGGTGCGCCACTCACCTTATCTCGGCGAGCACATCCGCTACAATGTGTTTGGCGCAGTGCGGCCCAAAGATGGACGTCTCGGCGCACTGCTCTTCAACCTGTGCGACAGCGTCACTTTTCAGGTGTTCCTTGACACTCTAGCTGAGGAGAATCCGCACGTGGCAGGACGCCGCGCCATCCTGGTGCTCGACAACGCCTCATGGCACAAGACCAAGAGTCTTAACTGGCACCACTTTGAGCCCGAGTATCTGCCACCACGCTCGCCCGATCTCAACGCCATCGAACGCTTGTGGCTGCGCATGAAGGCCGACTGGTTCAACGGCTGGATCGCCAAGACTTCCGAGCAACTTCAGGACCGTATCATCGAGTCCCTACGCTCTTTGTTCGACCAGCCATCCATCCTTCAGTCCCAGTGCCGCCCAAAGACGCGTTTATGACATTCTTTTTGAGAACCGGTCTATAAGCCCGACAACAGCATGGAACCTTTCTTGGATTGCCTGAGCTGAAGCTTCGCCGCCATGCCGATGGCCGACTCCAAGGCGGCGGTGGCACGCACTCGAGTCGCTCACTGGCATACTGCTCAGCGGCAGTCAGGCACGCCGCACCATGCACCGTCTGGGCTACAAGTTTCTCAATGCCGCTGCCGTGCCGGGCTAGGCGGTGTCTTCGCAAATCAAGCGAGGTGAGTTCTGTCCAGGAGTGCGGCGAAAGAGATGAAGCCAGCGAAGGAATAGGCTGTTTTCTCCGAACGCATGGCAAGCCTCTTGTGAGCCTTCATGTGCTGGAAAAAGTTTTCGACGAGATGGCGCGTGGCGTAGTTCTGGCGGTCAAAAGGCTGTGGCTGCTCGTCGAGGGTCTGGTAGCCTTTGCGCGGGATCGTGCTGCCAGCGGCCCCGTGCTCCATGAGTGCCTGACGGAACGCTAGGCTGTCGAAGCCTTTGTCGCCCACCACATGCGTGCCGCGAAAGGACTCAAGCATCAGACGGACGGCGGTGAGGTCGTGGAAATTGCCCGCGCACAGCACGAAGTCGCAGAGCAGGCCGTCTTCATCAACGGCAGCCAGCAGCTTGGTGGTCATCCCTCCACGCGACAGCCCGATGGCTTGCTGCTCACGCCGCAGCTTAGAGCAATTTAAATAATACTATAACCGCAAGAGTTAAAATAACCGGCGGCATCTTTGGCTGTGACTTTTGAGAAGGCGAGGCTGATGGCCTGGTCGAGCTCCTCAGGAGTGCGGGCCTCGGTGCTGCGCAGGGAGGCTTTGATCTTGCTCCACATCTTCTCAATCGGATTGAGGTCCGGCGAGTAGGCTGGCAGGAACCTTACTTCAGCTCCCACCGCTTCAATCAATGCCGCCACTTGCGGGCTTTTGTGCACGGCGAGGTTATCCATGACCACGATATCGCCCCTGCGCAGCGTCGGGCAGAGCACCTCGGCGAGGTAGGTCACGAAGGCTGCCGTGTCGGCGGCTTCCGGCAGATGCATGCAGGCCGTGGTGCCATCCAGCCGGATGGAGGAGATCATCGTCGTGCTCTGCCAGCGGCCGCAGGGCGCTGCGGCATGCAACCTCTTGCCTCGCGGTGCACGTCCTCTCAATCGGGTCATGTTGGTTTTGGCTCCGCTCTCGTCGAGGAACACCAGACGCCAGGGCTCTAGCCCGCCTTGCTTGCGCTTCCACTGCCGCCGCGCTTTGGCGACGTCTTCGCGGTCTTGTTCAGCGGCGCGGAGCGTCTTTTTTTATATGTCAGCCCCATATCCACGAGCACATAGTGGATGGCGGGCAACGTGCACTCCAGCCCCAGGGCGTCGCGCAACTCGGCCAGGGTCATGTCAGGTTTACGCTGGAGTTGCTTGCGGATGGCGATGCGGTGTTCGGACACGATCTTCTTTTTGCGTCCGGCAAGGTGATGTCGAGGCTTGATGCAACCGGTCTTGCGCCGCTGCTGGAGCAGCTTTTTGACCATGCCATAGGAGACCCCATAGCGCCGGGCAATCTGTTCCTGCGTGCCTTCACCGCGGTCGCAGGTGCTGATAATGCGTTGACGAAGATCTAGGGAGAGAGTGGCCATGCTTTCCAATAGCACCACCTTGACACTATTCTACATTATAATTTAAAATGCTCTAGTGTGACGAGCAGTTGCAGTTCGACTTTTACAAGCAGGTGCTGCTGCCGCGCCTGGAGCTGGCGGCCAAGGGGCAGCGAAAGAGGTGCTCTTCGTGGACGCAGTACACTTCTTCATGAGGGCATTTCTGGGTACGCTGAGGTACGTCGCGCGCATGTTCAATTTTGAGCGCATTGGGCAGGCAGCGCTACAGTATGCTGGTAGCCATCGACAGCCATAGCCATGGGATCATCAGCGAGTGGACGCCCGGCAGCATCAATACGTAAATGTTCATTGAACAGATGGATGCTATCCACCTTAAACATTTTAAAGTGCCAATCACTCTGGTGCTATTCAACCTGGATAATGCAATAGAGTAGCTGGAGTGAAGCGAAGGGGTGTTACTACGAGGGATTGACGCGTGTGGCAGAATCACCGTGATGGTGAATCTACCGATTGAATACTCCGACAAGCCTGTGACGCCCTTTGGCGGCATGGCGTTGATGAAGCGTTTTGTGGATCAGACTGGTATCCGCGAACATCTGGCCACCTTGGATCTGCCTCAAGGCGGGTCGAATCGAGCGTATGATTCGGTGCAGATCATCGAAAGCTTTTGGCTTGGCATCTGGACGGGGGGCTAGCCGCTACATCCACTGCGATTGGTTGCGCCAGGATCAAACGCTTGCAGCCATTTTTGGCTATGAGGCCTGCCAAGCCAAAGCACCTACAGCCGGTTCTTCGGCAAGTTCTCTCATGCGCGCAACACGGTGGTGTTCCCAGCATTACAGAAGTGGTTCTTTGCGCAAATCAACGTGGGAGCAGTGACGGTGGACTTCGACAGCACGGTCATCACGCGCGATGGCAGCCAGGAAGGCGCTGCCAAGGGCTACAACCCCAACCGCAAAGGGCGCAACTCGCACCATCCGCTCATGGCCTTCATCAGCCAGACACGCATGGTAGCCAACGCATGGCTGCGCCCGGGCAACACGGCAGCGTGCTCCAATTGCGTCGAGTTCATGCGCGAGACTTTCGATGAGGCGCTCGCGGGAGTGAAGGTGGGCCTCGTGCGTGGCGACAGCGGTTTTTATACCGACGAAATCCTGAGCGCGTTGGAAGAGCGCAGCCTCAACTACATCATCGCCGCGCGGGCCTACTCCAACATCAAGAACGAGGTCCACGGCATGAAGGACTGGGTGGAAATCTGCCCCGGCATCGCAGTCAAAGAGTGGCGGCATCAGCCAGCCGATCCGAAGGCCAAGGCGCGTCGGCACATTGTGGTGCGTAAGCAGATCAGTCGCCGTTCACAGGCCGGAGGCAAGTTGCTCTTCGACGACCTGCCCGACTACCGCTTTAGCCTCAATGCCGCTAAGCAAAAGGGTCGATGATGAGATCGTCGCTGGCTTGGAGAGAAGAGGTCGAGAGCAGGCGTGGCCATTTGCTCACGGGCTGTCGCACCTTGCGCTGGCAACTACGTCTTCGTCGCGCTGGCAACGCGGCTTGGGCGATTTGCTCTCGCACTCGGCGCACCAGCACTCCTTGTGCCGCCTCGTCCATGAGGCCCTGCGCTGCCTCCAGCACCAGTAGCAGCGCTACGGTGTGCTCCAAACAGTGGCTCATGCTGATGCGCAGCGCTCCTGCCTGCCGGACTTCTTCATCCTCACTGCTCTGTGCGCAGGCTAGTCGCTCCTCAGCCACCAGTGAGCTGGCGATGAGGAGCGCGGCGAGTTCTTGCTGTGC
Source organism: Verrucomicrobiaceae bacterium (assembly GCA_016713035.1). Classification (NCBI taxonomy): domain Bacteria; kingdom Pseudomonadati; phylum Verrucomicrobiota; class Verrucomicrobiia; order Verrucomicrobiales; family Verrucomicrobiaceae; species Verrucomicrobiaceae bacterium. Next base: position 690,587 of record JADJPW010000001.1, on the reverse strand, counting down.
TGTCTCGGTGCGTTGTGCGCTGAGCAAATGCCCTCCGTGAAGCACGAGCTTGAGTTCTTTGTAAAAGACTTCCTGTTCCCAGCGCTTCGCATACAACGCCAACAACTCACGCGCACTGCCCTGCTGCACGCTCAGGCTCGTCCACAGCCGCACCTTCACCCACTCTCCAGCGGCGTTGCGCACTCGCCCCACGATCTCGCGCACTGGCAACTCGCTCTGGCGCATCGGCGGATGTTTGCGCGGGCGGCCCCGCGCTTTGTTCGCCTCGGGTGTCTGCTTCTCGTCAGCTTTGGACGGAGCTGTTGTTGACGAGTCTGCGCATGGGCTCTCACGCTCGCGCAGACTCACCACCACCTCCGCACTGCCATCGGCATGCACGCTTTGCACTCGCACGGAGAGCTTTTGCCGCACTCGGACCAAAAAAGTGACTCTGCGTGCGCTGCGAATGTTTTTGCAGTTCTTTGAGCATCGGAGCCTGCCCGTAATAGCGGTCGGCGATGAGCAGGCTGCGAGCTGGTAGCGCGGCGAGCAGCGGATCGGCCAGCGATTTCTCATTGAGCGCACCCAGTGACATCGATACGGCCAGCGGTGCATGGGTGCCGAGCTCGACCAGCGTGCTCATGGAGAGCTTGGCAAAGGCTGCCTGCGCACGACGACTGCGGCTTTTGGGCACTTGGGCGTTGATCTGCACGGTGTTAAGCAGGTTCCACTGCCCACCGTCGATGCCGACCAAGCGCAGCCCGGCGAAAAAACACGCTGGATGCCGCTGCTCACAGGCTAGCGGCACCAGGGAGTGGCGCATGCAGGCATCGAAAGCTTGGGTGGATATCTTCAAACGACGCTGGCTTAGCGCCGCGGAGCCTGATGCGCACAGCAAAATAACGACCGATGATCTGCTGTAGGCTGCCGCAAGCGTGCAGACTTTGGGCGACCATGCCGGCGATGAGTTGCCAACCGAGAAGTTTGCGTCGCGGCCCTTGGTGCGTTGGCTCTGCCCGCAGTTCCTCGGGCAACTGCTCGACGCCGAGTTTTTGCGGATGCGTGCAGAGAGATGATGTTCGTATCGCGGTGGGCTGGATGGCTTTACCATCTACCGCTAGTTGACTCAGCTACTCAGTTGTACAGCACTCTTTTCGCTCCTCTTCGCTTTTTTGCTTAGCGGCATTGGCTTTAGCCTGTATGTGACCAATCTCGACCTGCCGCTCGATCAGATATGGTATATCTACAACACTCGGGCCGACTGCGAGAACAGGATCAAAGAGTTGAAGCAAGACTTCGGCCTCGACGCGTTCTGCCTGCAGGAGTTGACTCGGTCGCCGCCTCACGGCTCCCTCGCCCTGCGGGCTGCACTGCGTGCAGTCTGTCTCGCTGCCCGCCGGGCAGCTCGGCTTTGGGCCACGGAGGCCTCGTTCCGCTTCATCATGGTGGCCTACAATCTGATGAGTCTGTTCCGGCATTTTGGACTCAACAGTCACAATCAAGCCACCTTGGCGATGCTGCGATCCTATTGCTTTGCAATAGGCGGTTGGGTCAGACAACACGCTCGAAAGCGAGTGCTCAAGCTCTCACTGCCTGGCAAAAACGTCCCTGGATGGACGCTATCTTCCGCCAAATCGAGGCTCGCCCACCGCCGTTCGCTTACTCAATTGCATAATCCAGGTTCAATGCACGCTACCAGCATTGCAAGCTGGTGATGAAGTATGCGGTTGCAAGGACACTAAGCTGTTGTTTTTGCCTGCCTATAGCCCCAATCTGAACCTGATTGAGAGACTATGGAGGTATAATACTTTCAGCTTTGAAGTGCGACAACTGGACGTGAGTAATAAACCTCGTTTGGGGTCTTGTATCCGAGGCGCTTGCGGGGCCGGTTGTTGAGGATCTCGGCGAGGCGATTGCACTGCGGCTGGGTGAGTCCGGCGAGGTCCGTGCCTTTGGGCAGATACTGCCTGAGCAGGCCATTGGTGTTCTCATTGCTACCGCGCTCCCAGGCATGGTGCGGTTTGGCAAAGTAGAAATCGATCTTCAGTCCGGTTTCGATCTTCTTGTAGTCGTGAAACTCGCAGCCGTTGTCTGCCGTGATGGTTCGGACCCGATGGGCTTCTTTGCCGAGCAGAGATAGAGTTCGGCGAGTGGTCAGCTCCTTGGTCGCACGCCGCAGCGCTCCGAGGCGCACCAGGCCCGTGCGCCGTTCCACCACGGTGAGCACGCACGCGGTGCTCTTGCCATGCACAGTATCGATTTGATTCGCTTCGCTCACCCTTCGGGCACGTCGCGTTCGCTCCTGTCTATCTCCACTTCGTTTCGATTCCCAGTGACCGATGCGCTTCCTGCTCTCGACAGACGCTGGGCGGCTGCCGATCATCTTCTTGCCCGCCAGACGGCCTCGGCTGTCGTAGGGGCCGTAGCGTTTCCGCCGCTGCTTGCGGGCTCCGCGCAGGTAGGTCCAAAGCCAGCTGCCTTCTGCCTTTTCCTTCCAGATCCAGCGGTAGATGGTTTCATGACTCATGACCTTCGTGCCTTCCTGTCTCATCCTGCCGACGATCTGCTCGGGGCTGAGATGGAGACGGATCAACCTCTCGATCCACACGAAGTCATCTGCCCCAAAGCGGCCGTTGCGCCTAGAGCGACTCTTCCTGCCGCTGGCTTTTTGCACCGAGTGCGAGGCGCGGTAGTTGCCGTCATGCGCCGAGGCATTGCGCTTGAGTTCGCGGTAGAGCGTGCTCCGGTGCCGTCCGAGCCGACGGGCGATCTCCTCCACGCTTAAGTACAAACTCCGCATCGCTGCGATCTTATGTCTTTCCTCTGTGACCAATTGTTGATATCCCATTTGGCAACCATGACGCACTTCAGGATTGAATCCAAGTATACCAAGAAGAAGTGCCTCAACAACCGCTACTTCCTTTGCTAAGTCGCCTTTTACAAGGCGATTGACGGTTGTCTGAAAAGCTTTGTAAAGGACTGTCGCCATGAACTTTAGCGGTAGTTACTTTCCCAGCTCGCTGAGGTATTTGATAAGGTGGGCGAGCTGTTGCTCGTTCATCGTGCTAGTCAAACCGTCGGGCATGACGGTGCCGCCGGTTTGGATCTTTTGGGTGTCGCTGCGTTTGATCTGCTTCATGGTGCCGGTGGCCATGTCGCGGAGGCCGATGGCCTCCGCGGTTTCGGTCTGTTTGAAGCCAGTGAGAACGCTGCCGTCCTTTAAGGTGACGGTGGCGGCTTCGTAGTTTTCCTTCACGTTTAGCGCGGGCCAGACGACTTCGGTGACGATCATGTCGATGGGCAAACCTCGGGCGATGGCGCTCAAGTCGGGGCCGATTTTGCTCTGCGCAGGCCCAGGCGTGTGGCAGGCGATACAGCCTGCGGATTCATAGATCTTTTTGCCTTCTGCCGCATTTCCAAAGGTGTTCGCTGCCTTTACGACGTTGCGCAGGTAGTCCTGCGTGTAGGTGGGCAGTGCGGTATTGATGCCAGCGAGCTTCATGAGCAACGGCGAGAGCTTGGCGTCGGTCTTGCCGAGGCTGTTGAGCGCTTGCAGGACGATCTTGGCTTTCGCTGCCGGGATGGCATCGGCCTTTTGCAAGGCACGCATGAGAGCACTGTGGCCTTCGGCACGAGAAACGAGGGCATTGAGCAGCGGTGCGGCTTTTTCGGCACTTTGTAGGCCCTGTAGCGTGTGTGCGACGACTTCGTCCGGTTTGAGGCTGATGAGCGCATCCAGCGCCTGCTGCGATTTTTCCTCGAAAGCGAGTTTTCGGATAAGCTCGGCAAAAGAAGCGACTTTCCAAGCTCCAGCGAGGCGGACGCCCTGCGCTCTCAAAGCGGGGTTTTGGCTCTCAAAAAGTGGTTTGAGCAGTGTTTCGGCGTTTTGCGGCTTGGCGGAGCGTAGCGCGGCTAAAACGGCGGTATTTTGGCCTCCGCGTTCGAAAATGAAGGGCACATCGTCCACGCTGGCGACGGCAGCGAGGGCTTTGAGCCATGTCGCCTGACGCTCGGGATTGCCTTCGTGCCGGGTGATTTGATCGCGCATGATGGCGGCAGCTTTTCCGCCTGTATTTGGCTTGTAGGCCACGGGGGCACCGCTGAGGTTTTTGAGGTCGTCGGGGTTGTTTTCTACCCAGCCACTTTGGAGGGCGAAGATGAGGTGCTCGTCTTTTTCAAAGTCGAGCTTGGTGGACCACTGCGCATTGGTGGCGTGCAGGGTCTTGGTGAGGGCGTGGAGGTGGTAGGCGTTGAAGTCCTTGTCTAATGCTCGCACGGCGATTTTGGCTCCGCCAGGCACATAACTGGCCGCGACGATGGCCTCCAGACGCACGAGGGCATCATCATCGGCGATTTGGGCTTCGAGGAGCTTCAAGGCGTCTGGCAGGTGGCCATCGCGTGCCCAGGTGGAGAGGGTGCGTGTGGCGTAGGCGCGGATGCGGGCGTCGGGGCTGCGCAGCAGTGTTTTGAGCAGCTCGGGGCGTGGGGTTTCGTGGGCTTCGTAGAGCGAGAGGGCTTGGAGTTGGCGGTAGTCGTTTTGTTTTGGCCACCAGGCATCAAGTGCCGCTGTGACTTCCTTGGCGTCGCGTTCGATGAGGAGGCGCTTCGACTGATACCAGGCCCAGCGTTCTTTGGAGTCGAGGTGTTCCAGGAGCTCTTCGGTGCTTTTTTGGACGAGATTGACTGGGTTGACCTTTTTGCCGTTTTTCCAGGTCACGCGCCAGATGCGGCCGTGCTGTTTGTCGCGGTCGGGGTGGCGGTAGCTGGCCTGATAGTGGCCGATGATGGGGTTGTACCAGTCTGCGACGTAGATGCCGCCATCGGGGCCCATGCGGACTTCGACGGGGCGAAAGACGTTGTTTTTCGTTTCGATGATGTTGGGAAGGCGTGTGGTCGAAAAGAGGCCGTTTTCGAGCTTTAGCTCATGCCATTCGAGCAAGTTGGCGTAGTAGCCGCCGATGAGCACGCGGCCCTGCATCTCCTGCGGGAACATGCTGCTATGGAGGAACTCCTGACCGACTTGCTTGATCGGCGCGAGGCAGAGGTTCAGCGCCTGCGCATTCACGGCGAGATCGGAGCGCACGAGTCCAGGGGTGGAATAGTAGGAGCCGATGTTGGCACCACTTTTGTGAAACGGTTGGCCGTATTCGGTGGTGACGACGCCCCAGCAGTTCGCCCCAGCGGAGGACCACTGGAAAAAGGGATCTAGATGGCCAGTGCGTGGGCGGTAGCGCCAGACGCCAGCGCGGTTGAGTGTCTCGACGCCAAACGGCGTCTCGACACGCGAGTAGATGTGGTGGCCCTGTGTGAACCACAGCTCGCCGCCGAAGCCCCAGTTGATGCAGTTGATCATCTGATGCGAGTCGGCGGTGCCGAATCCGCCGAGAACAATGCGCCGCTTGTCCGCTTTGCCATCGCCGTCGGTGTCTTTGAAGTGCAGCAATTCGGTGCCCTGAGCTACATACAGGCCGCCATCACCGAGTTCGATGCCTGCGGGCATGAAAAGGCCTTCGACGAACTTGTGAGATTTGTCCGCTTTGCCGTCGCCATCGGTGTCTTCGCAGACGAGGACGTAGTCGTTGGCTTTTTCGCCTGGTTTGATCTGCGGATAGCTCAACGCACATGCCACCCACAAGCGCCCGTGTTCATCCCAGCGCATCTGGATGGGTTTGATGATGCCGTCCTTCTCGCTGGCGAAGAGATTGACCGCAAAGCCGTCCATGATCTGAAACGACGCCAGTTCTTCCTCCGGCGATTGTGGTTTCGCTGTCGGTGGCTCGACGGGGATGGATGAGCGGATACCGATGGGCGTGACTGGCTTGCCCTCAATGGCGTTCCAGATGTTTTGCTCGGCTTGTTCGAGCAACGGGCGGAAGTCCTCCATTTCCTGGGGGAAGATGCGCTTGGAGGTGTCCTTCCAGTCCTTCGAGTAAGGCACGTTCGTGCGGTCGCCCGTGAGGAAAGCCCAGTTCATGGGTCGCCAGTAGTCGAACCAGAGGCGCTCGAATTCGAGGACTTGGGTGCGGATGGCATTGACCTCGGATTCAGGCTTGATTGTGAGTCCCAGTGTTTTCGTGATGCTTTGTGTGAGTAAGCGGTACCCTGCATCAGTCAACTGGTAGCCATTCGAAGTGATCTTCGGAGGTGTCCCCATCCATGCTGTGAAATCTGGTTCAACAAACAACAAACTTTGCCGCATTGCCAATTCGCGAATAGCTGAGGAGTAGGCAATTAGGTTGGAATTCCGCTTGGTTAAGTTGGGCCAGCTTGATTCCTCTTTCTTGAAGAATGAAACAGGAGCCACCAGCACCACGCGCCTTCCTTCATCCGCAAACTCGGCGATGAGCCGCTCATACGCTGCGATGAATTGCGGAAGCTTTTCGACACCATTCAGCGATTCCATCTGCCCGAACTGAGCGATCACCACCGTCGCGCCGACTTCTTTGAGCTGCTGGCGCCAGTCGCGTTGTTGCCGCCAGCTATCGGTGCCGGTTTCGGCCTGGATGCGTTTCTCGGCGGCAGCGCGTTTGGGATCGAGATTTTCGGTGTGGCCGCCGTCGCGCCATTGCTCGAAGACGGTGTCGCCTTCCCAGCCGAAATTGCGCACTTTGATCTTCAGCTCTGGTTTGGAGGCGATGAGGCTGGTTTGCAGATAGCCATTGAATCGCGTGCGCTCCATGTTGGAGCCACCCGTGAGGGCGATGACGTCATGGGGCCTGAGTTCAAAGGGCTGCGCTGCGGCGGTGGCAGTCAGGAAGGCAAAAAGGAGGGCAGGGGGCAGGCGCATGGGGAGTTTTTCTTCGTTAGCAAACGTGGCCCATGAGAGCAAACTCGCCTGGAATGCTATATTGCGGCGAGAGGGGCAATGGGGGCGAAAAAAAGGCGCGGAGGTGAGTCCGCGCCTTCATTGTGGGGTGATGGGCTTTTTTGGATGCCTTAGGCAAAGAGGCTCGTCACAGGCTGGCCTTTGTCAGCGATGGTGAAGGGGCGCTTGCTGGGGCTGTAGATGACCTGATCGAGCGGGAGACCGAGGGCGTAGGCGATGGTGGCGTTGAAGTCCATGATCTTGAGTTTGTCTTCGACGACTTCGCGGCCTTCTTTGTCTGTTTTGCCGTGGACATGGCCACCTTTGACGCCACCGCCGAACATGACGGCGGAGAAGGCTTTCGGGTAGTGGTCACGACCGACGTTTTGATTGATGTCGGGCGTGCGGCCGAACTCGGAGGTGAGGACGATGAGGGTGTCTTGGAGCAGGCCGCGGTTGTGCAGGTCGCTGACGAGTGTGGCGAGCCCTTTATCGAGGGTGTCGCAGCGTTCTGGGACCGCGACGAAGTTGGCATTGTGCGTATCCCAGCCGCCGAGGGAGACCTCGACAAAGCGGACACCGCGCTCGACGAGGCGGCGGGCGAGAAGGCAGCCTTGGCCGAAGGCTTCGCGTCCGTAGGCGGCGCGGAGGTCACCGGGCTCTTCGCTGAGGTCGAAGGCTTTGAGGTCTTCGGATTTCATCATGGCCATGGCGTCGTCATACATGTCGGCGTAGGCCTTGACGTTGCGATGGGGGAAGGTGCTGCGGAAGTCTTTATCAAGTTCATCCGCGAGTGCCATGCGTGCTTTGAACTGGGGCTCTGGGACGCTGGATTTGATGTTCTTGAGGCCGTTTTCGGGGTTGGAGACGAAAAGCGGTGCCTGGGCAGCAGGGAAGAAGCCTGCGCCGGGGTGGCGGCTGTCGTTGCCGACGAAGACGAAGTTTGGCAGCGTGCTGTTGCCACCGCCTTGGAAGACGTTCAGCCAGGCACCCATGGCAGGGTGGCGGATGGTGCCGCGCATCTCGTAGCTGGTGTGCATCATGTAGTTGCCCTGCTCATGTGCTCCCTGGGTGGAGGTGAGGGAGTTCACGATGGTGCCGTGGTGCATCTGCTGTGCGGTGAGTGGCAGGTATTCAGAGATACGGACGCCGTCTGCGCTGGTTTTGATGGGCTTGGTCGGGCCGGCGGTTTCGACGCCTTCTTTGACATCCCAGGTGTCGAGGTGGGACTGACCACCACTCATGTAGAGATAAATGACGTTCTTCGCGGTGGCAGCTTGTTTGAGCTTGGAGGAGCCCTCAAAGGCTGCAAAACCTTTGCTGGTGAGCGAATGGCCGAGCATGCCGACTCCGAGGAGGCTGGAGGCTGTTTTGGCGGCGAAGTCGCGGCGGCTGAGTTCGCCGGAGCGGAGCAGTTTGGTGGCGAGGTCGTGTTTCATGGCGGTGTGGCGTGTGTTGTTGGTTACTTTGTCTGTCTTGGGTGAAATTGAGGATGGCCTTTATTGAATGAAGATGAACTGCTGGGTGTTCAGGAGCGAGAAGATGAGGTCATCCATGTTGGTGAGGCCGTTATCTTGGGCCTTGAGCCATGCAGCTTTTTCATTGGTAGTAGGTTTGCGGCTGAGGATGGCCATGTAGGCGGCTTCGACTTTATCATCCGGGTATTGGGCCTTGTTGATGCCGAGCATGAGCTGGCTGTAACGGCTGATGATCTGTGGCAGGAGGCTGCCATTCATCATCGCGAGTGCCTGGGGCACGCTGGCGTCACTGTTGGCGTTTTCGATGGTTTCGCGGTCGCTTTGGCCGAATTCGCGGAGGTAATGGCCGCGAGGGGCGGGGCTTTCCAGCTCGGCAGCACGCAGCCAGTTACGGCTGACTTGTTCGCGTGTGCTAACGTAGTTTCTGAGGTCTTTTTTATCGGTGATGCCATAGAATTCAGCTTCTTCGGCATAGGCAGCGCGGGCTTTGTCGGCGACGGCCTGTTTTTCTTCTTTGGTGAGCTCTTTGCGGTCGTAACCGGGGATGATGACCTTTTCGGTGCGGGTACCGTTGGACATCATCATCATGGAGTCACCAGCCATCATGGCTGGAGCTGCCTCGGTGCCACCTTTGGTATTGAGAGCCACATTTTGGTAGGGTTTGCCGGTGATTTTTTGGAAGAGCTTCTTTTGTCCGGTGGTGATGACTTCGGCGTAAGTGACGCGGCGACCTTCATCTTGGACGCGGTTCACTTCGCTGCGGATTTTGTCGGAGGCATCACGAAGCTCTTTGGCTTTGGCCAAGGCTGCATCTTTAGCAGGGCCGGCTGGGAGCATGTCTGCTTTATCAGCTTGTTCTTTGGCGACGCGGCGGGCTTCGACGTATTGCTTTTGGAGCTTGTCCGAAGTGCTGCGGTTGCGGGTGTAGATGTCGGCGGATTTTTTGAGGCCAGTGAGGGCTTCTTCAGGGGTGAGAGACTCTAGGCTGTCAGCGATCTTTTTGGCCTGGAGGACGCGTTGCTCGATGACGTCACGGTTGGCCTGATTGATCATATCTGGGCTGGGATTGATGAGGGTGACAAAGCTGTCCCACATCTGCTCGGCAGACATACGGCGCAGGAGGGGGCCGGTGAAGTGATAGGTGCTGCCTGCGGCGTATTCTTGGCGTGAGGCCTGGGCTTGGTAGGCTTTGGTATTGTAAAGGACACGCATGACGGCTTTCATGTCGTAATTCAGGTCGATGACGAGTTGCTCGATGTGTTTTTCCATCTCGGGGATCATGGGGACGGTGGTGTCCATGAGCTCATCGAGTGGTTCGATCAGAGCGAGACCGAAGGCCCGCTTCCAGAGGCGATTGGCGATGACCGTGGTGAAGCGGGGATTCTGCGGGCTGGTCATCCAGCGGGCGTAGGCTTGGAGCTGGGTTTCACCAGGGAGCACATTGCACTCATGGCCCATCATGGCGGCAGGGGCGACTTGGGACTTAGGCTTGGCGTCGGTGTACTGGTAATCGTGGGGGAGGCTGGGTTTGCGATCCTGCACACTGACGCTGGTGTAGCGCATGGTGTCACGGATGTCATTCATCGACTCCTGATAGCTGCGCTGCTCTTTGCGCAGTTTATCGGAGACTTCTTGGCGCTGCTTGTTGGCGGCGACGATCTTGGCGTCGTAGTCCTTCATCTCAGCGGCGAATTTCTTTTCGAGTTCTTTTCGTTCGGCGTCGGTGATTTTGCCTTTGAAGCGAGGCCGCTCTGGGCGCTTTGGCATCTGGATGGCATTGCGAGCGGCATTTTCTTGTTCGCGGAGCATGTCACGCACTTCACCGATGACGCCGCCACTGTAATCCTGGGTCTGCACGCCGTAGGTGAAGGAGGCCATTTGGTAGAACTGCATCTGCGTCCATTTATCAAAGGGATGGTTATGGCACTGAGCACACTCGATACGGGTGCCGAGGAAGATGCGCGTAGTGTTCGCCATGTTATCGAGTGGCATGCCACGGTCACGCATGTAATAGCCGATGGCACCATTGTCCCAGGCTTTGCCTTGAGCGGCGATCATTTCGGCGACGAATTTGTCGTAGGGCTTATTGGCGCGGAGGCTGTCCTTGACGAAATTTGCGTATGCAGAGCCGGTGATACCTCCTGTTTGGTTTCCGTTGCTGGTGAGGCGCAGTACGTCTGCCCAGTAGTTATAGAAATGCTGTACATAGGCCTCGGAATTCAGCAGCTTGTCGATGAGCTTGGTGCGCTTGTCGGTGGCTTTATCGGCGAGAAAGGCGTCGGCCTCCCGTGTCGTCGGGATGCGCCCGATGGTGTCTAAATAGATGCGGCGGACGAAGGTATTGTCATCCGTAGTTGGGTTGCCTTGGAGTTTGTGCTTTGCCCAATCGGCAGCCAAGATGGTGTCGATTTGTTTTGCGGCGGCAGTCATCTCTGGCTGCGGGGCAGCGAGGACGAAACTTGAAAGGCAAAGGACGGTCGTAGTGGAGGCGAGGAGGCGCTTCATGTCAGCCTGAACGCCAAAATTGGCTGATATTTGCATATTTTTCAGTCATTCGCGGAAAATGACGACCTGTTGCGTCTCTGAGGGCGGGCTTGTATCCAGGAAAAAGCCGCGAAGAAACTTCGCGGCTTTTACTTGGAGGAGGCGCTATGGGATTATTTACTCGCCTTGAGTTGGGCGCTTCACTTGCGGGTGCGGCGGCGCAGGAGAATGAAGCTGGCGCTGCCGAGCAGCAGGGCTCCAGAAGGCTCAGGCACGGGAGAGCAGGTGCCATTGAGCGCAATGTTGTCGAGAAAGAGTATATTTCCAGCGCTGCCCCAGGCATAAAGCTCGACATGGAAGGTTTCATTAGAGGAAGCTGAGCCAGTGGGGAATGCAGCGCTGCCAGTAGTGAAGTCGAAGACGGCGGAGTTCCATACCCCCGTGCCAGCCAGCGTGAGATTATTGGAGGTGCGGTGCTGAATGATGCCGTTGTCATCTGCCCAGAAGATGCTTGCCTTAAGTCCAGTGACAGAATTGGTGAATGGGCGTTTCCAGGCCAGGGAGAGATTCGAAATGCTAACCATGTCACCTGGATTGACTGTCATATTGAATGCCAGCGTATCCGCATACTGAGCGAGGTTGCCGCGAATCAGGGAGTAGTCATAGGTAGTGTCCCATCCGCTAAAACAACGGAATTTGGAATTACCAACTCCTCCGGTCGTGTGGAAGCTCTGATTGAGTCCATTGAGCGTGAGATTCGTCGCCGTCACACATGGGGAGAGTGTGGAGGGGACGTTTGCAGAACTATTGTTTACGAGGTTGTCGAAATTGTATCCGACGAGAGTGGTGACTTGAGCGAGAGCGGCAGTGTGCAGCGACAGTAGTGTAGCGAGGGCTAGGAGCAGCTTTTTCATGTGGTGGATCGAGAGGTGTAGGGTTGAGGATGACTGAGGGCGGCTGTTGCTCTGGCTGTGCGTCCTCACGATGCCCTAGTCCCCCTACCTAGCTCAATGTCTCGATTGAAAGATGATCCTCGGGAGTGGCTGAAAATGATCAGATTTGTCAGCGACCTTTCATGCATCCGCATGCGGTCTCACATCGCTCTGACAAGCGGTCCACTTTTCCTTCAAGCATGCCGACTGCCTACCTCAATGCGTCAGCGCATAGAAAATGATATTGATCCCCAGCGGGTAGGCATACTTTTCGGAGAACTCGCGGAAGTACCATGGGTCGGTGCCTTCCTGTTCCCAGCCTTCGCCCGTGTCTGTATTCCAGCAGATGATCATCATGAGGCGGCGCTTGTCATCAAAGACTCCACGGTAATGCACGTGCTCACTGCCAGGCTTATCGAACTCCCAGGTGATGCCCTGCTGAATGACGTACTCGGCATAGCGGATGTGCGGATCTGCGGCTTCACCTTGATGGGGAAGACGCAGTGAAAAATCTCATGCTCCAGCGGTATCTCCTCGATCTTCCGGTCAGGCCAGATTTGTTTCAGCGCGATATCGAAATTCTCCCAGGCTTCCGTGCCCCAAAAGTCATCCACCATGATGAAGCCGCCATTGAGCATGTAGTTACGCATGGTTAGTGCTTCCTCGTCCCTGAGGTCGATGTGCCCGACCTCGATCATGTAGAGAAAGGGGTAATGACGCATCTGATCTGCCTCGATGTCCACCACGGCCCCATTCGGGTTCACCTGGAGCGATGTGAGCTGCTGGAGGCGGTAGGACATGTTCAGGTCGGAGTCTGGGTAGTCCGTGGCCCAGTTCCGATTCCGCCCGCGACCACCACGTCCACTATAGGCTGAGTTATAGCGAAGTCGGGCAAAGGTGAAGACGTCATTGGGCATCGCTTTGCTCACCGACCAGTCTGGATACTCACGACCACGATACTGACTGTTCTCACGCGGATTCTCCGCCGTGGAGCCATCTTGGATGCCGAAATTCTTCGGTGTGCCGCCCTGTGCTGCATCACCACCCTCCTGGGCCGGGACGAGCAAAGCCGAAAGGGCTAGGCTGGCCAGAAGAAGAGGAAGGATAAAACGCATGTGCTTTGAAACGCGTGAGAAGCGAGGTCTTAGCTCGTTTTGATGCAGTGATGAAGAATTCTATCTTACGCTCCGCTGTGTATGGCGGCTTCGGTTTGGGACTCGTGAGCCTCGCGGCATACTCCATCTGGGCTTTTGCGCCGAAAGCCGCTGGCAGCGAAGGTGGCATGTATGCACTCATCGCCCTCGTGTATCTCGCTGGCACCGGTTTGGCCCTGAGTGGCCTTTTGCAGGGGGAAAACCGCATGCGCCGCTTCTATGCGCTGTTTTTGCCCGCCTTTGTGCTCTACGCGGCTCTCTGGAGTGCGGCGTGGTTCATGCTCGGTGGTCCGGCAGGGGAGTGGCTGGGTGCTGCGGCTGGCACCGTCACGATGGCATGGATGATGTGGCGCGGACTCGGCCGGCCAGCGGGCTTTTGGGCTGGAGCTGTGGCATTGTTTGTCCTGCATACGGCGGGTTATTTCGCCGGGAGTGCCTGGATGTATGGCCTGCTGGATCGCGGCATCTCCGGTTGGGAAAAGCGAGAGGTCGCCACGCTTGCTAAGCTCGGTTGGGGTCTCTTGCATGGTCTGGGATTCGGCGCAGGGCTCGGTTTTGCGCTGGAATGGTGGCAGCGGGTCAAAAATTGAGCTTTCGCAAAAAACGGGTTGCGGGCACAAACTTTCAGAACTATCTGAAAACATGCCTGAAGCGCCAAATTCACCCTGGGAAGCCGCCCGCGACGATTTCGTCGCCCAATGGGGCGCCTTGGGCAGTCATTGGGGCATCAATCGCACCATGGCACAGATTCACGCCCTGCTCATGACGGCACCTGAGCCCATGTTCACGGACGAGATCATGGAAAAGCTCGAAATTAGCCGTGGCAACGCCAACACCAATCTGCGTGAACTCGTCGGCTGGGGGCTCATTCAGATCATCCATCGCAAAGGCGAGCGGCGGGAGTATTCCAAGCAGAAAAGGACGTTTGGAAGATGTTCATCATCATCGCTCGTGAGCGCAAACGTCGCGAAATCGTCCCCGCTCTCGAAGTGCTGAAATCCTGCTCCGAACGCACGCAAAGCGACCCCTCGCCCGCAGGCCGTGAGTTTCATCATCAGATGAAGGAACTCCAGGAATTCGTCGAATTCGGCATCAAAGTCTCCGACACCGTCTCTAGCATGAAACACGCCTCTGCCCTCCAATGGGCCATGAAGCTCCTCAGCTAACAGGTTCCCTTTTTTTGAGTTAAAGTTTCACAAATAACTGAAATAACAGAATTTAATATCATGAGCGCTGCGCACGAAATCACCCGGATGCATCCACGAGGTCCAGAAACTGACCCCATGGCAGGAGTAGTGCAATGGAGCCCTGCGAAGTCGATTTGGTACACTTCCCACCTCCTCATCGCCCTCATCGGTGGCCTGTGGACCTTCGGGCGGGCTCCCGTGCTGCTAAGTGCGGTGCTCACCGTCAGCACGCTCTGCCTGGGGCACACCGTCGGGCTGCATCGGTTGCTCATCCATCGCAGTTTTCAGTGTCCGCGCTGGCTGGAGCGGGCGCTGGTCTATCTAGGCACTCTCGTGGGCATGGGTGGGCCATTTGACATGATCTACCTGCATGAGATACGCGACTGGGCGCAGCGTCATGGCCGCTGCCATCCCTTCTTCATCCATCAGGCCTCCATCTGGCGTGATGGGTGGTGGAATCTGCATTGCGAGATCCGCCTGGACCACCCGCCGCGTCTCGAAATAGAGCCCCACATCGCCCAGGATGCCTTTTATCGCTTCGTGCAACGCAGTTGGATGCTCCAGCAGCTCCCGCTGGCTTGCGTGCTGGGCTACTGCGGTGGCGGTGCATGGATCGTGTGGGGTGTTTCGGTGCGCATCGTCACCTCCCTCACGGGGCACTGGCTCATCGGTTACTTCGCCCATAATCACGGTCAGCGTGACTGGCACCTACGTGGCCATGCCGTGCAGGGATACAATCTCCCCAAGCTAGGCCTTCTCACCATGGGCGAGTGCTGGCACAACAACCACCACGCCTACCCACGCAGTGCCCGCCTCGGACTGGGCAGCGGACAGCATGATCCAGGCTGGTGGTTCATCGCCACGCTGCGTGCCTGCGGCCTCGCCTGGGATGTACAGCTCCCCGCCAATCAACCGCCGCGCCCAGAGCGCATCGCCCTACGCCCAGCTCGACGCTGCTCGCAGCACGCAGGCTTGTTCGGACTCTTTTGAGGCAATCCGCCTCATCTCACAAACACCCAACCCACCCATGAAAGGAACCACATTATGAACGAAACCGTCATCACCTATGCCCTCTACCTCGCCCTCGCAGTCAGCATGACCATCTGGGTCGCCCGCACCCTCCATAAAAATGGCCGCATCTTTCTGATCGAGTGCTTTCACGGCAACACCGATCTCGCTGACAGCGTGAATCACCTCCTCGTGGTCGGTTTTTACCTCATCAACATCGGCTTTGTATCCCTCTACTTAAAGACCACGGACGAAGTGCTCGGAGCACGTGGCATTTTTGAGCTGCTCAGCGATAAAATGGGCGTCGTGCTACTCCTGTTGGGCGGCATGCACTTCTTCAATCTCTACGTCTTCACTCGCATGCGCAAACGCGGCCACATCGCCCACCTGCCGCCGCCCGTCGCTCCCATGATGCGTGTGGGTAAAACTCCAAACGCTTTGGATACACTATGAAAACGTTTCTTCGAAAAGCCAGACTGTCTTTCTTGGCGATGACCTTGGCTTGGATCGTAGTCAATCTGGTGGTGTGGATAGTGTCATGTTTGATTCTACTCATTCAGATGGGAGTTGCGCCCGTTCCAGATTGGAGGCTCTACGCTTTGTTTGGTTTAGTTTCTGGAATCGTCATTCTGTTTGCGTGGTTGGTGTTTTTTTTGCCAGTAGATTTGCTCGTTCCAGATCATTCTAAGCTTCGAATTCCAGGCACAGCGGGCCTGTGTGGGGTCGCTGGTGCAATAGCCAACATACTTGTGGGCTTGAGCATCGCTTCAATTTGGGGTGATTTGAAATTGGAAGCGGAGTTGATTGGCGGTTTATCGGTTTACGGAGTTCTAGCATGCATCACCGGTGCCGTTGCCGCTTATACCCGCTGCCGGATGGACATAAAACATCGCACGCCATGAACACCCTCACCATCTTCTACGACGCACGCTGCGGCCTGTGCAGCAGTGTGCGTCGCTGGCTGATGAGTCAGCCAGCGTATGTGCAGATCGATTTTCTGCCTTACGACTCTCCAGAGGCCTCGGTGCGCTGTCCGCCGATTCGTCAGCTCCATGCGGATCGTGAAATCATCGTCATGGCCGATACGGGCGAGCTTTGGCAGGGGGCTGGTGCCTGGGTGATGTGCCTGTGGGCGCTGCGGGATTTCCGCGAGTGGTCCCAGCGCTTCGCAGCTCCTGTGATGCAGGCGTTGGCCAGAAAAATCGTCCACCTCGTCTCTTCAAATCGCCTCACCTTATCTGCCTTGCTCCGCCTGCGCAGCGATGATGCTCTGCGAAGTCTCCCAGAGGTCACGGAGGCATCCACCTGCTCGCTCGCGGGATGATGCAGGCCATCTCCGGGCATGTGCACGGACGTAGTGCTCCGAAAGCCGGAATCATTCGCTGCGTTACCCTCCGCTCTATGGAGCCACTGCTTGTCCTTCCTTCCTCATTCGCTACTGCCACACGTCGTTTGCTCAATCATGGCCGCATGCGCTTCACGGTGCTGGCGCTGGCGCTTTGCTCGGTGATTCACGCGTCTTCAGCTGCGGAGCAGCGGCCGAATCTCATTTATATCCTCGCGGATGACATGGGTTTTTCCGACATCGGCTGCTATGGCGGCGAGATCGACACGCCGAATCTCGATGCGCTAGCGAAGGGCGGGCTGCGCTTCACGCAATTCTACAACACCGCGCGGTGCTGCCCCACGCGTGCATCCTTACTCACCGGGCTATATCCGCATCAGGCGGGCATCGGCCACATGATGGAGGACCGGCAGATGGAGGGCTATCGCGGTAATCTGAGCCGGAAATGCGTCACCATCGCTGAGGCGCTGAAGCCCGCTGGTTACAAGAGCTACGCCGTCGGCAAATGGCATGTCACCAATGTCACGAAACCGCAAAACGAAGCCGAAAAGCACAACTGGCCGCTCCAGCGTGGCTTTGACCGCTTCTACGGCACCATCCACGGTGCTGGCAGCTTTTTTGACCCGAACACGCTCACTCGCGACAACAGCTTCATCTCGCCCTTCACCGATGCGGAGTATCCGGCCAGCGACTACTACTACACGGATGCCATCAGCGATCATGCCAGCCGCTTCATCCGCGAGCATGATCGGGCAAAGCCCTTCTTCCTCTACATCGCCTACACAGCGGCTCACTGGCCGATGCATGCGAAAGAAAAAGACATCGCGAAATACAAGGGGCGCTATGCCGCTGGCTACGAGGCTGTGAGAAAGGCACGCTACGAAAACATGCTCCAAGAAGGCGTCATCCATGCCTCCAGCACCACCAACTGGCCGCTGCCAGCGCAGATGGGGGAGAAGGAGTTCTGGGAGTGGGATCAGCGCAATATGGAGGTCTTTGCGGCCATGGTGGACAGCATGGATCAGGGCATCGGCCGCATCGTGCAGGCGCTGAAAGATGCTGGTCAGTATGACAACACGCTGATCTGCTTTTTGCAGGACAATGGCGGCTGCGCAGAAAACATGGGGCGTGTGGGGAAAGGCCCGCAGCGTGCGGATGCAGCTACTTTGCCGCCTTTGAGTAAAGAGTATCTCCAGCCCGATATGATCCCGAAACAAACCCGCGACGGCTACCCCATGCGGCAGGGGAAAGGCGTCATGGCTGGTGCTGGTGACACCTACATCGGCTACGGCGAGGCCTGGGCTACCGTATCGAATACGCCCTTCCGCAAGCATAAGCACTGGGTGCATGAAGGCGGCATCAGCACACCGCTCATCGCGCATTGGCCCGCAGGTATACAGCGGCATGGAGAGCTGGAAAATACCCCTGGCCACCTCATCGACCTCATGGCCACGGCTGTCGATCTCTCCAAGACGACTTATCCTGCGAATGTGAAGCCCATGGAGGGCCGCAGCCTCGCACCACTCTTCTCTAGCGGCAAAATCGAGCGCGAAGCCATCTACTGGGAGCACGAGGGGAACCGCGCCGTCCGCCAAGGCGACTGGAAGCTCGTCGCTGAACACGCCAAGCCCTGGGAACTCTACAACATCGCCAAAGACCGCTCCGAGCAGCATGATCTCAGTGCCGCAGAGCCGGAGCGAGTGAAGCAAATGATCGCCATGTATGACACCTACGCGAAACGAGCCAATGTCGAGCCCTGGGAGAGCGTGATCCCCAAGCAGCAGCCAAAAGCCGGTAAGGGAAAGAAGGGCAAAGGGAAAAAGTAATGCCCTAGCCTGCATTCCTCACACTCTGGGTAAAAAACACCTCAGTCTGTTTTCGTGTCCGCCTCGTCGGAGTGCTCAGTGCTTAGTGGTCAGTTGATTTGCTCCTGGTGATTGCCACTGAGCACTGAGAACTGAGCACTTCGTTCCTGAAAATGTGTGAGAAATCCAGGCTAGCGATGTCGATTCACGGGCGACCGCATCATTTCGCCTGCGGATTACGCATGTAGTAGAGGTGTCCGTCTTCTGCTCCGCCGAGGAAATCGGGGATGCCATCGGCATTGAAATCGACTGTGGTGGGGCTGACGTCATGGCCTTCGATATTGGCGTCAGAGAGCAGTCCCATGTCGGTGAAGAACCATTTGCCATCGCGCTGGCTTTGCTGGCGGAGGAAGTTGGCGTTGGCGGAGTTCAGCAAGATGTCGAGCTGGCCGTCTTGGTCCCAGTCCATGATGCAGATTTTCCGGCGGCCACTTTTCCCTGCGATGCCGGAGTTGAGCTGGAGCGGCTGGCCGGGCGACATAGCGACAGGCGTCTTCACTTTGAGGTGGCTCAGCACTCGATCGAGCATGCCTGTCCTCGCTGTATCTGCGGCAGCGCAGATGACACGCTGCGGATGCTTGAGGACGAGTTTGTCGCCCTGCTTCGCACGCTCAAAGAAGGCCAGGAAGCCCTCTTGATCGAGCATCACGAGATCGGTGAGGCCATCTTTGTTCCAATCGACTCCGACGGGTGTGGTGCGCCATTGAGTGAGCAGGGATTTGCCCTCCGGTCGCAGCCAACCGTAAGCCAGACGGGGCTGTGATCCGTTCCACTCGACATGGATGGGCTGTGCGGCGGCGAGTTGCGGTTTTTGGCGTGTGCCGATGTTTTCGAACCACACGACTTTGCCCAGGATGGAGTTCAAAAGAAGGTCTGGCAGCCCGTCTAGGTCCCAGTCGGCCACTGTTTGTGTGGTGTAGCCCCATTTGGCCTCACAGGGGCCCTGGATGCTGCCATTCGGGCCAGCCATCGGGCGGATGATTTTTCCGCCAGCGGTGAGTTTCACCGGCGCGGCCCATTTCGGCGTCTCCACGCCTTTTCCGCTCAGGTTTTCGATGAAGGCGACATAACCCGCTGTGTTGCCACAGATGAGATCCGTGTCCGAATCGCCATCCCAATCAAATCCCACGGGCGTGACCAAAGCGCCGAATTTCACCTGATCGGCCTCCTGCTGAAAATAGCGTGGTGCCGCGAAAATGGGCACCTGGGCAGCATATTGGCCCGTGTGCTCGATGAAGGCCACGCGGCCATCTTCATCACCGCAGATGAGATCGAGATCGCCGTCCTTATCCCAGTCGATGGCGGTGGGGGTGATCATTTCGAGATCCATCGTGAGATACCCGCCAGAGGCAGTCTGGAGGCGCTTACCGAGCGCGAGCTTTGGCTTCGTGCGAGTGCCGGTGTTTTGGAAATAGGTGAAACCATCCAGGAACTCGCCGCAGAGCAGATCGAGATCCCCATCGCCATCGAAGTCGCCGAGATTCGGTGATGGCCATTCATACGTCTCCACGGGGCGATCGGTGGCCATGAGCTTCTTTGGCTTGTCATACGCGGGCTTGTCGTTGGTGCCGGTATTGGCCAGGAGATAGACATAGCCGCGCAGGGGGCCATTCATCCAGCGTCCATCGGTGGTGTAGGCATTGTCCCAGCCGTACTCGGTCCAGTCGCCGACACCGACGAGGAGATCGTTTTTGCCATCTCCATCGTAGTCGGCGCTGCGCCACATGTTGGCGCGGACTTTGTTCATGTGGATGTTGGTCGGTGGCCCGAGCTTCACTTGCTTTTCGATGCCGGATTTGAGGAAGTCTGGATGCGCATATCCAGGAGTCAGCACGACCGGTTTGCCGTCGATGTAGCTGACCTGGACATTTTGAGCGCCTTTGCTGATGCGTTTGGCGGGCTTGAAGACGGGCATTTTGTTCTTCGCGGTGTCACCCGTGGCGTTTTCAAAGAAGTAGATGCCGTTGTAGGGCTTGTCCGGGCAGTTCACGACGAGATCGAGGTCTCCATCCCCATCAAAGTCCATCGGCAGCGGCCATGCCCACAAACCCACACCTAGATCGACGACGAGGCCTGGGTGATTGTACTTCAGCGGCGTGAGTGCGTCTGCCTGGAGCAGTGCGTGAGGGATGAAAAGGGCTGAAAAGGTGAGGCCGAGCCGGGAGAGTGTCTTGCACAACATAGGAATCTAAGAACGAAACATGAATGGCACTAGATGCAGGGCATTTCGGCTCATTTTCATGACCTGAAAGGCGGTGAGTGACCACGTTCCTACCAGGCGATCTCTTTGGTGGCTCCGTAAATGTCCACCAGCACGAGATGGTCACGCGTGACGCTTTGTACGGTCACTTTTTCACCTTGGAGTGAAAAGACATCTCCTGGCCGTGCTTCATAAGAAGTCTCCGTGCCTGTGACCTGCACGGTGGCAGCCAGTGGTGTGCCGTAGGCAGCGCGGCCACGGATGAGCAGGTGGCGGCGGCCATCGCGTGAGTCACTGATGAAAAGAGCGGGCTGGAGCGCGGCAGGCAGTGCCGGGCTGGCGGTGCGCAGCTCCACGAGCTGCCAGGGCGTGGTGCCGATCTGCTCGCCGGGGCGGACGTGCAGCGCTGGGCCGCCCTCATTCATCTGGAGCACCGCTGCACGGCCATCCATGTCGGTGAAACGGAAGGGCAGCTCGGTGAGATGCGTGTCTGTGAGGATGAGCGTGCCCAGAATCTGGGCGTCCGTGATGCGTGGTGGCGGTGGTGCGGCAGCGAGAGCCTGGTCTGCCTCTGCCAAGAGAGCAGCGATGTCTGCCGGTAGAGCCTCTGCACCGGTCTCCCACACGGTTTTCCCCTCCTGGGTGAGGGCGAAGAGGTCTGCTCCATTGCGCAGGAGCAATCGCACAGCTTCGAGGTGGCCGTTTTTCGCGGCGAGATGCAGCGGCGTCATGCCTGTGGTGCTGTCATGCATGTCGGCATCTGCGCCAGCTTGGAGCAGGGCATCCATGCAGTCGATGTGGCCATTTTCAGCCGCGAGGAGCAGGGTAGGGGCGGTGTGGGGACGTAGCTGTGACTTGGCATCACGCAGGAGCGTTGTCACGGCATCAAAGTGGCCCTGCCGTGTCGCCGCCAGCAGTGCCTCCACGACTTGCTCGGGGCGGTGTGCAGGCAGTAATTTGGTGACTAGTGCGGCGTCACCTGCGCTGGCGGCGAGTAGCAGTGTGGAGGCCTCTGCAGCGGGTGCTGCAGTGAGGCGGCAGCCTTTGCCGATGAGAAAATCTGCCGCCGCGCCCTGCTTTGCCGCGATGGCTGAAGAGAGCGCCGTGACACCCTCTGCGTCTGCTACGTCGATCGCGGTGCCGGCGGCTAAAAACGACTCGAGTGCTCCCACATCGCCCTTTTCCGCTGCGCGGTGAAATTCTGCCACACTGAGGCTGTAGCCACGTTTCGCGACATCATTGAGCGCACGCTGCTGCGGGTCATCACAGGCACAGAGGAGCAAAAGGCATGCTGCATGCCGTAGCCACACACGCCAGGGTGCTGTGTTGGGGATTGAGGATCGGCATGCGGCCATCGTCATTTCACCAGGGTGCGTAGGTAGTCCATCAGAGCTGGGGCGATGTCATCACGCTGGAGGCCGAAGTGGAGGTTCGCCTTGATGAAATCGAGCTTGTTGCCGATGTCGTGGCGTTTGCCGTCATAGACGAGTCCGTGCAGGGCCTCCTCACGCATGAGGCTGCGCATCGCATCGGTGAGCTGGAGCTCGCCGCCTTTGCTCGGAGCGGTGGTCTCCAGGTGCTGGTAAATGCGGGGACTCAGCACGTAGCGTGCGCTGACGGCTAGATTCGATGGAGCATCCTCAGGCTTTGGTTTTTCGACGAAAACATCTGCCCGCACCAGCCCTGGCGCGATCTCTTGCCCACCGAGGATGCCGTAGCGGCTGACTTTATCTGGCTCCACGCGTTGCAGCGCCACAGCGCTGCCTCCGTGCTGCTCCACCACATCCGCGAGCTGCCTGGTGACAGGTTTTTCACCAGCGCTAGTCACCACCGTATCGCCCAGCAGCACGGCAAAGGGCTCACTGCCCGTGTGATCGCGTGCATACAGGATGGCATCGCCCAGGCCACCCATCTTCGGCTGCCAGACGTAGTGGATGCGGGCCAGATTTTGCAGGCGGTGCAGGTCCTCGAGATCGCTGACGCGGTTCTTCATCGCCAATTCGGCCTCTAGCTCCGTTGCGGGATGAAAGTGCTCTTCGATGGCCCGCTTGGACCGCGAGATGACGATCAGGATGTCGGTGATGCCCGATGCGGCAGCCTCCTCCACGACATACTGGATCACAGGGCGATCTACCAGGGGTAGCATCTCCTTGGGCACGGCTTTGGAGATGGGGAGGAAGCGTGTGCCGTAACCGGCGGCAGGAATGACAGCTTTGCGGACAGGAGGCATGGGAAGGATGAGAGAAAAAGTGGGCTCCGTGATGTTAGCCGGAGCCGTGAGGCATGGAAGCAGGAAAAAAGCCCTCGCTCACAGCCGCATCGCATAATGCACCTGCCGCGTCACCTCCTCAAAGCCGCAGCTCGGATAGAGATGCTGCCCGATGGCATTGGAGGCCATCGTCTCGATCTGCGCCAGCTTCATCCCACGAGCCCGCATGAAATCCAGAGCATAGACGATGAGTCGCCTGCCTAGACCGAGCCCGCGTGCGGCCTCCACCACGGCGAGGTTCGGGATACGGCCGCGTGAGTTCAGCGTATCCAGCCGCACAGTGATGTAGCCCAGGATCTCGCCATCACGCTCCGCGACGAAGCAGCCATCCGGCTGTGCGGTGAAGTCATCGTCGATATGCGCTGCCTTCCGAGCCCGCCAATCACGCTCACTCCAGCGGCCGAGTTTTTGCTCCAACAACTGATCGAGCGAGACGCCACCAAAGGAGTCCACTGTGATCTGTCGCAGGAGTGGGAGGTCTTTTTCGAGAGCTAGACGAATGTGGACAGGAGCTGCATCAGACATAGCGGGGCGATGTGTGTGGATGCTCTGAGAAGGTGAAACGGCGGTTCTCGCTCAAAACTCACCCCGGAAGACACAGCGAGCACTCGGTGTCTCGTAGATCACGATCTCGCACAATCCTGGGAGCTGAGGAGCGAGCTTTTTCCAAAGCCAGGCCGCCATGTACTCGATCGTGGGATTTTCCAGCCCCTCGATCTCATTGAGATAGCTGTGATCGAGGAGGTCGAGCAGCGGCTTCATCGCCCGGCTGATCTCTGCATGGTCATAGACCCAGCCGATGGCTGGATTGACCTCACCCTCGATCGCGATCTCCACTTTGAAGGAGTGGCCGTGCATCTTGGTGCATTTGTGTTCGCAGGGCAGATTCGGCAGGGTCTGGGCCGCTTCGAAGCGGAAGTCTTTGATGATACGGGCACGCATGGAGAGGGTAGGGGAGATGGGCTGAGTGACTTTTTGTGTTTTCTTCCGCATCATTTCCTGCGGAGCAGGCGGACGCGGTGACTTTCACTGTCACCGATGAAGACGGTGCCGTCGGCGTCACAGAAGACTCCGTGTGGACGGGCCATTTTGCATCCGAGTGGGTCGCCGTCTGGGCCGTCGCCTTTTTGATTCAGTCCGGCGATGAGCTCGATTTTGCCCGTAGCCATGTCGATCATGCGGATGCTGTGGCTTTCGCAGTCAGCCAGCCAGACATTGCCAGCGGAGTCGATGGAGATGCCTTTGGGGCCACTGAGAGTGGCCTCTTTGGCAGGGCCACCGTGGCCGGTGAAGCCGCTTTTGCCCGTGCCTGCGATGTGGTGGATCGTTCCCGCCTTTAGGTCGAGTTTGAAGACCTGATTGCCCTCGCGGGTGGCGAGCCAGAGATTGCCATTTTTGTCGAAATCGAGGGATCGTGGGCCTTTCAGCGGGGTGCCGGCGATGGGGGCACCATCAGGCGTCTGGCCGGCTTTTCCTGTGCCTGCAAAGGTGCTGATGAGGCCCGTTTTCATGTCGATGCGGCGGATGGCGTGGTTGCCGATGTCGCAGACGAACAAATCGCCACCAGGGCCGAACTGAATGCTGTGAGGCTGCTTGAACTGCGCCTTGGCGGCAGGGCCACCATCGCCGCTGTAACCCGCCTGCCCGGTGCCAGCGATGGTCGAGATGGTTTTGGTCTTGAGGTCGATCTTTCTCACCGCGTGGTTGGTCATATCGACGACGTAGAGATCGCCTGCGGCATCAAAACGCAGCTCATGCGGCAGATTGAAGGTGGCCTGGAGAGCCGGGCCGCCATCGCCGCTGTATCCTTTGGCTCCTGTGCCTGCGATGGCGCTGATGGTGCCATCTGGGGCGACTCGGCGGATGCGCTGGCCCGTGTATTCGCAGAACCAGATGGCTCCATCTGGCCCACGCACGACGCCAAAGGGATTGTCGATCTGGGCTGCGGTGGCGGGGCCGCCATCGCCCGTGCCGCCTTTCACCCCGGTGCCTGCGAAAGTCGAGATCGTCCACTCCGCCGCAGCGAGTGGAGCACAGAGGAGGGCGAGGAAGGGGAGTGTCGTAAATAAGCGCATAAAAGATGTCTCGGTGGGTGCGGCGAGTGCTGCCTCGTTTCCGGGGAAACTGCAACTAGGCATGCAGGGATATTGTTGGAAACGGTGGTCAAATTGGCCAGCTGGCATCTCAGTCCTAAAAGGAGGAGATTCAGGCTGATCCCGGTCACTCTTCAGGTGGAAACGGGAGGAAACTTTCCCGTGGCCTTCATGGCCGCCGCCTGCTCTTCTTGGCCGTGCTCATCCGAGCTCTCCCGATCATGAAGCCCGAAATCTCCCTCCTGCCGAAACTCTGGACCACCATCCCCGAAGCCATTCGCAACCGTGTCGGTCGCGAGCCCGGCATGCAGCGTGCCATCCTGGAGGAGCAGCACCTACTCATCATCCTGCACCAGATTCCTGGCCCAGATGACGCCTCACGGAAGCCCGCTCTGTTTTGGCGGCAGCCTGATGGTGTCTGGAAATCCTCGCCCGATGCAGGTGGCCTGCTGGGCCTGCAAAACCACCTTCAGGGCTTCAGCTCCCGACTCGATGAGCTGGACAAGGCGGAGCACGTCGCCCAGTCAGCGGGTGAGTATCACCGGGTGCTGGAGGCCATCGCACCGGTGCTGCGCAGCTCGCGGGGACTGCATCGGGCGCTTCAGCAGGCACGGGATTTCGTGAAAAGTGACCGCGACATCATCAATCTACGCGACCAGGCCGCAGGCATCGAGCGGAATGCCGAGCTGCTGCTCCAGGATGCGCAGTTCGGTCTGGACTTCACCCAGGTGAAGCAGGCGGAGGAGCAGGCCGCCAGTGCCCGCCGCATGGCTGCCACGGCGCACCGGCTCAATGTGCTTGCGGCCTTGTTTTTGCCGCTCACCGCGCTCACGGGGCTATTCAGCATGAATGTGCGCTCACCGGTCAGTGATACCACGGGGAATTTCTGGCTCATCGCCCTCGCAGGAGTCGTGGTGGGGCTGCTCATTTCCACGCTGGTCATCGGGCGGCGGTCCTGAGCTCCTGAAAAAGGCACTATTTCATCGCTTTAGAGGTCTTTGCATCGTCCTCCTTGCCACGGGGGGAAATCACGGGAGAATAGCCGCCCTTTTTGCCCCCTAAAACACCATGCCCAAGACTCCCGCTGATACCGCCTTTCGCATCTCCGGCCCCGCCATCCGCCCGATCCGAAAACTGATGGTCGCGAACCGCTCTGAAATCGCCATTCGCGTCATGCGGGCGGCTACGGAGCTGGGTATCCGCACCGTCGGCATCTATGCGCAGGAGGACCGCTTTTGTCCGCATCGCTTCAAAGCAGATGAGGCCTATGAATTGAACAAAGACAAAGGAGCACTCGGTGCATACCTCGACTACGAAGGCATCGTGGCATTGGCCAAAGAAAAGGGCGTGGACGCGATTCACCCTGGTTACGGCTTCCTCAGTGAGAATCCAGACTTCTCAAAGGCATGTGAAAAAGCTGGCATCATCTTCATCGGGCCAGATCCGAAGATTCTGACCATGATGGGCGACAAAACGGCCGCCCGCAATGTGGCCCGCAAATTGAATGTGCCCATCCTCGAAGGCACTGACGAGCCCGTGAGTGACCGTAAAGTGGCGATCGCTGTGGCGAAAAAAATCGGCTTCCCGCTCATCATCAAGGCAGCCTTCGGTGGTGGTGGTCGCGGCATGCGCATCGTGCGTGATGCTAAAGATCTCGAAAAACTGCTCGATGAGGCCCAAACCGAGGCGGAACGCGCTTTCGGCAATGGAGCCGTCTTTTTGGAAAAATTCGTCGGCAAGGCCAAGCACATCGAAGTGCAGATCCTGGCCGATAAACACGGCACCGTGCTCCATTTGCACGAGCGTGATTGCTCCGTGCAGCGCCGCCATCAAAAAGTGATCGAGCAGGCGCCGAGCTATGGCGTGAAACAAGAGATCATCGACAGGCTATGCGATGCGGCGGTCAATTTGGCCCGCGAAGTGAACTACACACACGCCGGCACCGTCGAGTTCCTCGTCGATCACGAGACCGGCGAGTGGTTCTTCATCGAGATGAACCCCCGCATTCAGGTGGAGCACACCGTGACAGAGGAGATCACCAGCATCGACATCGTGCGCAGCCAGATCTTGATCGCTCAGGGACACAAAATGCATGACGAGCCTCTCGCACTGCCCGTGCAGGACAAGATCGAGAAGAGCGGATTCGCCGTGCAGTGCCGAATCACCACCGAAGACCCCGAAAACGGCTTCACACCCGACTTTGGCAAAATTTTGACCTACCGCAGCGCAGGTGGCTTCGGCATCCGTCTCGATGGAGCTCTCGGAGCCACGAATGCAGTCATCACGCCTTACTATGACTCGATGCTCGTGAAGATGACCGTCTTTGCCCGCACCTATGAGCAGGCGCTCGACCGCATGGACCGCGGCCTGCGTGAGTTCCGCATCCGTGGTGTGAAGACGAACATCCCGTTCATCATGAACGTGGTGCATCACCCTGAATTCCGCGCTGGACAGGCCACCACGCGGTTCATTGATAACAACCCCGAACTACTGAAGTTCGTCGCACGCAAAGACCGCGCTACGAAGCTGCTGAACTACCTCGCGGACGTCATTGTGAATGGCAATCCATTCTCCAAAGGCCACAAACTCGACGCCGTCTCCATCGCTCCGCCCATTCCGAAAAGTGACCACCGCGTCGCACCGGCCAAAGGCACCAAAGACCTACTCACCGAGATGGGCCCGGAGAAGTTCTGCAAAGACTGGGTCGCCAAGCAAAAGCGCCTGCTCATCACCGACACCACCATGCGTGATGCGCATCAGTCGCTGCTCGCCACCCGCATGCGCAGCTTTGACATGCTCGCCGTGGCGGATGCAGTCGCTCGCCGCACGCCGAACCTTTTCAGCCTCGAAATGTGGGGTGGTGCCACCTTCGATGTCAGCATGCGTTTCCTCCGCGAAGATCCCTGGGAGCGCCTACGCCAGATCCGTGCGAAGGTGCCGAATATCCTGCTCCAGATGCTCTTCCGTGGCTCCAATGCCGTCGGCTACACGAACTACCCCGACAACGTCGTCAAAGGCTTCATCAAACATGCCGCCGAGAACGGCATGGACATCTTCCGCATCTTTGACTCGCTGAATTACCTGCCAAACCTCACCGCCGCCATGCAGGCCGTGCGTGAAGACACCACCAGCATCTGCGAAGGCACGCTCTGCTACACCGGCGACATCCTTGATCCGAAGCGCGACAAGTACGACATCCAATACTACGTCCGCCTCGCCAAGGAGCTCGAAAAGATGGGTGCACACATGCTCTGCATCAAAGACATGGCCGGCCTCGTCCGCCCCTTTGCCGCGAAAAAGCTCGTCAAAGCCCTGAAGGATGAAGTCGGCCTGCCGATCCACTTCCACACGCATGACACCAGTGGCCTGAATGCCTCCAGCCTGCTGGAGGCCTCCATCGCCAATGTCGATGTCGTCGATGCAGCCATCAGCTCGCTCTCAGGCGGCACCTCACAGCCGAACCTGAACTCCCTCGTCGCTGCCATGCAGCACACGCCGCGTGACACAGGCCTCGATTCCGAGGCGTTGCAGGAATTCAGCGACTATTGGGCTGCCGTCCGAGCCTTCTACAAGCCATTCGACACCGCAGAGCCCTACGGCACCGCTGAGGTCTATCTCCACGAGATGCCTGGCGGCCAATACACCAATCTCAAAGAGCAAGCCCACGGCATGGGCCTCGGCCCCCGCTGGCCGGAGATCGCCCACGCTTACGCCGAGGTGAACCAACTCTGCGGCGACATCGTCAAAGTCACGCCATCCAGCAAAGTCGTCGGCGACCTCGCCATCGAGTGCGTCGCCCGTGGCGTGAAGCCCACCGACATCTTCAACCTCACCGGCACGAAGTGGAGCAAGGACGTCACCAGCATGTTCGAAGGCTGGCTGGGCGAGCCCTTCTACGGCATGGAGGCCAACAAAGCCGCCGACAGCCGCAAAAAGTGGAACAAGCTCGCCGATGCCATCGTCGGCAAAGGTGGCAAGCGCATCAAAGGCCGCCCCGGCACCCACGCCGCGAAGATCAACCTCGCCGACGTCCGCGCCGAGCTGGAGCAGAAGCTCAAAAAGAAGCCCACCGAGGACGATGTGTGGAGCTACCTCATGTATCCCGATGTCTTCCTGAAGTTCGCCGACTTCCGCAAGGCCCACGGCGATGTCTCCGTCCTGCCCACGCCCGCCTACTACTACGGCCTGCGTGACAAGGAAGAGATCCACATCAGCCTCGAAGAAGGCAAAACCCTCTTCGTCCGCCTCCTCAACATGACCGAGCCCGACGCCGCCGGCCAGCAGACCGCCATCTTCGAGCTCAACGGCTACCCACGCCACACCACCGTCACCAACAAAGCCCTCGCCAAAAACGCCGTCACCAAAACCAAAGCCGATCCCGCCGATCCGACTCAAGTCGGAGCCCCCATGCCCGGCATGGTCGCCAGCATCGCCGTCAGCGTCGGCCAAAAAGTCAAAGAAGGCGAAACCCTCCTCACGCTTGAAGCCATGAAGATGTTCGCCGCTGTCGCCTCCCCCGGTGTCGGCACCGTCAGCGAGATCTGCATCAAAATCGGCGAAAGCGTCGAGAGCAAGGATCTGCTGGTGAGGCTGGTGAAGTAGCCCGAAACATCCATGGCCTCGAAAAAGCCATCCTCCACACCGTTTCAGATGCCACTGCGCTTTCCGGTGGTGAAGGATGGCGTGACCACCGAGGCGTTGATGAGCTTTGCTACTGATCTCGATATTCGTGCCGTGAAGCGTTGGAAGGTCTCTCCCAAGCTGAGCGGCAAACCCGCTATGAGAAGCCGCGCTGCGGATGCGTGTGAGTTTGCCCAGCTCGCCGCCAAGCGCTGGCGGCACTACCGGGACACCAAGACGTTTGCTACCAGCCTTGTGCATTTGGAACGGCTCATCGCCGATCATTCCCAAGGAGAGTTTTGCTTTCACCTCAAGGTCACGGCGGACTGGTTTCTGGGCATCTTGGGGGCTGCGATGGTCCGGCGCACTTGGTGTCATCATCTGATGATCGACTTCCTTTTCGTGCATCCCAGCATCTGCGGGCAGCTTGTAGGAGTGAAGGCAGTCGGATTGCAGATGCTCCAATCTGTTTGTCTGCTGGCCCGCGAACTAGGCTGCAAACGTGTTTGGGGTGAGGCCACGCTCGACTCGGCTCCATTCTACGAACGCCAGCTACTCAGGCCGATTGAAGAACTGTTTGCGATCGAAAAGCACGAGATAAAGATGTTTGCAGCCCGCGTGGACAATCCTGGAGCCAGGGCTTGAACGAGCACAGCCTTTGTACTAGCCTCCGAACATGATGAAGCCCCTAGCCCAAATGACCCCGGCAGAGAAGAGCCGCCTCACGAAGCACATGCAGATGCTCGTTGAACTGGAAGGCGACTTCCCTGGAGTCCTCGGTAACAAAAACAGCTTCTTCATCGCCAAGCCAGCGGCCCGCCGCCGCAAAACGGTCAAGCGGGCCAAAGTTGCCGCCTGATCATCTTCGATCACATAAGCATGGAACCGAAGTCGATACACACATGGTTTGAATCTGATGCTGTGGGCATGGTTGGCTATTCAGTGGATATTTGCATATCCACGTTTCCTGAAAATGCGCCGTTTAAATGGCTTTATTCCCTTGCGCTTCAGATAAATTTTACAGGCCATGATGAATGGGCGCACGGTGGACTCCAGTGGGCTGAGGATAAGGCATATAAAGAATCGTCAAACAAAGGGGTTAACTGGGGTGGTGGTTCTGACTGGGCCGGCTATGCAGGTAATGGACGCACAAATACGCCCTTCGCTTGGAAAGTGGGCAATGAATACGGTTACCAAGTGAAGCGCGGTGAGGTGGATTCAAATGGACTAACGCATTGGCACTTCTCCCTTGTTGATTATTCCACAAATCGAAAAATGAGCTGTGGTATCGTAAAAACGAAATCCGTGTTTATCAGGCGAGCTTTGGTTTTTACAGAAACGGGTTATGGAGTGCAATGCGATTCACCACCAATTCGGGTCGAATGGAGTAATCCCATGGTTGAATGCGAAGAAGGGCAAAAGTCGCCTCACATTCTGAAGGCAAACTACAATGGCACCTGCGAAGGCGAGTTGACGACGAATCAGGGTATAATCTCAACATCTCCCTTGCGTTGGTATCATCAGACAAGTTGCTCACGCATAACCGGTCCTAACACGGTAATCTGGTCAGCAGATTGAGTTTAAATAACTCAACCATGAAACTCGCCCACTCGGTTGTTACCCCACAACGTTGACTCTGGTTTTGACAGGCGGGGCCAATTGCCGCATCCTTTCGGCATTGAGCAGTTCATCTCCATCATCCAAGCCCTCGGGCAAGCCTGTGATCCAGCCCTTCACGGTCGTGCGGCAGGCTTTCTCCGACGCGCGGCGCAGAGCCTTGCGGACGCAGGGTGTGGTGACGCTCCAGAAAGCGCGGGCGAATCAATTGACGATGAAATCCGTGCCCTGAGCGATCTGCTTGACCGCAAACGCCGCTGGCTGTCAGTCGATGAAGTGGAGCAGGTGCTGCGAGACGATGCCCTGAAGGGCGGCAAAGAGCATCGCGTGGCCCTTCTGCCTGACCGGAACCTCGTCCTCAAGGTCGCCGATGCCCGAAAGCGCGCCACGGAGTCGCTGTTCGACTACTTGAGTGATCAACTGCTCTCCAACCACTTCTTCGACGACGAGATCCAACTGCTTGGCGGCACGATGGAAGGCGGGCGACTCCAACTCGTCCTCACGCAGCCCTACATCGACGGTATCCATCCCGAGTGGGAAGCCCTCAAAGCCGGCCTCATCCGCCAAAACCTGCGCGATCCTGCTCCGCGAGCCCTAGGCGGCAAATTCATCCTCGATCATGACCTCCTCGGAGAAGTCGATGTCTTCGACCTGCACCCCAACAACGTCATCCAAGACGCCACCGGCTGGCTGCACCCCATCGACGCCCATTTCTACTTCGACAACCGCGCCACCCGCCTCACCGCCCTGAAATCCCTCGGTCTTCTCAGCCCCTCACTCGAAGACCGAACCCAACGCGGACTTCCCGGCGACATGCGCCGCATCCTCGACATGGCTCCAGACTTGCCGCCGATGCCTAGGGATGAGAAATAATCCTCCCCGCACGATCACGGTGGCGGATTGGCTGTAGGAAATGAAACGCGCCTCCACCGCCGGGCTCATCGAGCAGGCCCAGCGCGATCCCATGCTTTCCAAATTCCACTGGCAATTCGGCTGCATCGCCTTCTCCGTCAGTGATTCCAAAACCGATCGCCAACTAGGACGGTCGAACTAGAGAATGAACTGAGGGCGGGAAGGATGCGGGTGGAAAATTCGGCTGGCTATGGCGTACCCAGTTGATGCCTACTCGACGTGATTTTCTGGCCGTATCCTCTGCCGCTGCTGCTTTGACTTCTGCGAGAGCAGGTGCTCTACGGGCTCCATCGCTGATTCGCACAGAGAATGCCCACGCGGGTGCCTCTTTCCAACTCACACGCATGATCCCAGATGGTGCGAAGTCATACCGCACCTCACGTATCGAGGGTTATTGCTCACATCAGTCTGTAAAGGCAGGTGAGGTGCTGAAAATCTTCGTCAGCACGAAGCCAACGGCGAAATTCATCATCGACATCTTCCGCATGGGTTACTACGGCGGTGCGGGATCGCGGCTGATGCGCTCTGTGGGGCCCTTGCAAGGGCAGACACAGCCTGTGCCTGAAATGGCGGCTCAACGACTCCGTGAGTGTGCCTGGGAGGCTAGCACGGAACTGGAAATCCCCGCTGACTGGCCCAGCGGCGTGTATTTGGGCCGTCTGAGCACACTGCCAGATAGCGCAGAGCTGCCCTATTGGCAGAGCTATGTCGTTTTCATCGTCAAAGATGATCGTCCAGCGGATATTCTCTTTCAATGCAGTGACAACACCTGGCAGGCCTACAATCGCTGGCCTGTCGATGAATCGCTTTACACCGATCCGCGTGCCGCGCATGCACCTGGAGTGAGCGTGAGCTTTGATCGTCCCTACGGCAAGTATGTGCAGATTTTTGATCAGCCACTGAGCATGGGGAGTGGCGAGTTTTTGCTATGGGAGTTCCCCATTTGCTACTGGCTGGAGAAGGAGGGCTACGATGTCACCTACTGCTCGAACGTGGATAATCTAGATGCGGCGAATCTCTCCCGTGTGAAAGCGATGATTAGCCCAGGTCATGATGAGTATTGGGACGTGCGGCAGTTTCAAAATGTCAAAACTGCGATCGAAAAGGGGCTCAGTGTGCTGTGGCTCTCTGCGAACGATGTGTACATGGTCACGCCCTTCACCGCGAATGCAGAAGGCCAGCCGAATCGCCGACTGACTCGCGAGACGTGCTACGGGGAATTCCGTGAGGAGGAAAAGGCGGCTTACTCGAAGGTGCTTGGCCCCTTTGAGAATCCTGGGCCGGATGAGCGGCAGATCATCGGCGCACGCACCATCGTTCCCTTCAATGGTGGTGGCGACTGGACTTGTGCGCTGCCGGATCACTGGCTCTTTGAAGGCACGGGTATGAAAAAGGGCGAGAGCATCCCTGGGCTGGTCGGTTGGGAGTTTCACGGTGATCCTGATACGGGGAGAAAAGGGCTCGAAGTCGTCGCTGAAGGCCATGTCTGGGCGGGCGGTACTCGATTGGGGAAATACGCTGCGACCATTTTCAGCGGGCCAGAGGGGAATATCGTTTTCAATGCCAGCACCATCTTCTGGGGGCAGGGGTTGAGCATGCCGCCCGGTCACATGACGCCATGGAGCCACTACTCACGCCCCCACGGCCCAGATGCACGTGTGCAGCGCATCACTGCGAATGCCCTGAGGCGGGCACTGAGCCGAAGCGAATGAACGAACCTCCTGCGCAGTTCCACGAAGCATTCATCTGTGATTCGGCTCTGCCGTTGATCATGGATCGGCTGTGGGCAGCGGGATGGAGGCATTTTGGGAACTATTTTTTTCGGTATAGCACGCAGGAGTCTGATGACGGCTCTGAGCAGCGAATCACGCCCCTGCGCATCCGCGTGGCTGATTTTAGGCCGAGCAAGAGCCAGCGGCGTGTATGGATGGGGAATAGCGGCTTGCGGCACGAAATCGCCCCTGTGCGGATGGATGATGAACTGCGATCATTGTTTCAAAAACACAAAACACGCTTCAAATCGAATGTGCCGGAGTCGATCGAGGACTTTCTCGGTGATACACCGGAGCGTGGCCCGTGTGTGAGCCGCATGTTGCGTGTTTTTGATGGCGAGCGGCTGCTGGCGGCGAGCTTTTTCGATGTCGGTGCGAAAGCTGCCTCTAGTGTGTATGCGATGTTTGATCCCACGGAGTCAAATCGCCGCCTGGGGACTTATACACTGCTCCTAGAGGTGGACTTTTGCCGTATGCATGGCCTGGAGCATCTCTACACTGGTTATGCCACGCAGGAGCACAGTGCTTATGATTACAAAAAGCTGTTTCGCCCGAGTGAGTGGCTGGAGTGGGGAGCTGGCTGGAAAATCCTGGGTGACGGCAGCTCGGTTACGATTTAAAAGCAAGCATGCGCATTCCTTTCGGCAGCCGAGAGCAGGCTTCGGGCTTCACTTTGATGGAGACGATGCTGGCGCTGCTCATTTTCAGCATCGCCGCCGTGGCGCTGGCAGAGGCTATCCAGCAGGCTGGCCGCACCTCTGACTTGATCCGGCGTGACATGCAGATCCATGATCGCATGACAGCTCTCTCCGCTGAGACGATGCGCCTCATCGCCCTGACGCAGCAGGGGGCACGTCCGATGATCCCAGATGCCGTGGAGGCTGAGGGCGTGAGCTATAAAGTCGTCACGCGGAAGATCGAAGATCTGGTCAATAAAGACAAACAACTGCTCGATAACATCTACGAGATCATCACCACCGCCGAGTGGATGGAGGGCGGCAGCCTGCAAACGGCGGAGGACGTGGCGTGGGTATTCCCCCCACTGATGCCGCGCCTACAGCAGTGATTCGTTCATGGTTGGTAGTCTGGAGGCACGAGTTTCATGAGTTCGGCCACATCTGCATGGGTTTCTGGCATGTCGATTTTCAGTTCACCACGGGCATCGAAGGAGATGTTTTCCATCGTCAGACGTTTGGCACGCACGATAGCCGTGGCGGCGATGAGTGCCTTTTTGGGCTCTGTGAGCCTGCGGAAGATGACGTTGTCCATTTCCAGCTCGCAGTGCCTGTCCTCGCGTCCCGTGACGGTGAAGGGATTTTGGGCCGAGGAGAAGATCACGGCATCGGTGAGCCGGTAGCGGCCATCATCGAGAAAGAACAGGTCAAATCCGATGCAGTCAGCGATGAAGACGCGGTGGTAACTCGTCTGTGCAGTGCCTGTATCGCAGATGCCAGTGCTGTTGCCGATGCTGACAAAGCCATCGACGCGATACTGCGCGGATTCGTGGGCACTGATGCCATCATCACCGCATTCGATGGCGCGGATATTTTCAAAGACCACGTCGCGGCAGTCGCCATGAATGTTGAAGCCATCATTATAGGGGTGCGTTGCGGTGAGGTTCTTGATCACGAGATGCGCATTCTCTCCGCCGAACTGCACACCAGCACTGCGCATCGGCGCGGAGATGTTTGCATCTGCTAGCGGCTTTCCTGGTGGTAGTCGGAGATAAAAGGTGCCGTAGATCGCCATCGAGGGTGGTTTTTCACGGCTCACGTCTTTGACAAAGGTCCACTCACCGCTTTGCAGGTCCTCGGGCTTTTTCAGAGGTGCACTCTTGCCTTTTGAGGTGCGGCCCATGAGCTGGATCTTGCCATCAAAGAGGAAGAACCAGCGCCCGATCACCGCATCACTGAGGCCCGGCATCAGCGCATCGTTTGCGAACAAACCCGGCGCCACCTCACGCCACTTCGTCGGATCAATCGGATCACTGCCCTCTAACGTCGCCCCGTGACCGTCGAGCGTGATCGGCCTCCCCGGTTCGCCTTTTTTCACGTAAAAGCCCGCATAGTCATGATACACCTTCGGTTCCAAGTGGATCGTATCGCCGGGAAGCGCTGCTTTGATGGCTGCGGCGATGCTCGGCACATCTTTGCCGACGTGGATGTCCTTAGCATTCAGCAGCGGACAAAATGGGAGAAGAAATAGAAAACGTCGCATCCTGTGAGGACTCAAAATACGGCCACCACTGCGATCTATTGCCGCAGTCCGTAGTTTCGGCTCCACTGGCTCACTTTTCGCATCCCTGGGTAACCTGCCTCACAGCCGTGAGAGCGACTCCCAATTCTCATCGGCCCATTTTGCCCGCTGATCGCCGTTTTGGCCCGCTTTGAGGCCCTTTTCGGCACCTTCCGCACCCTTTTCCGCCTCCCGGGCACCGCTTTGCCCCGATCCCGCTCCCCTGATTCGCATTCTCGGTTCGTTCGTTCGTTTCGAGAGTGAGAATCGCGTCACAAAAGTGAGAATTAAAGGCCAGCAGGATGACGAGCAACGAAGCCAGCCATGCTGCGGCTCTTCACACGCCATCTCGGGCCCTCGCCTACGCTACCACCGCTGGTGTCCATGCGCAGTCCGCAGATCGTCATGAACACATGCTCCCCTGGCTTCACCCACACCGTGATGAAGCGACCCTGACCGGCTTCGCCATAGTTCATGAAAGCACCGCTGGCCAAAGGCGCACGCAACAGTCCTGCTTTGATCAGCACATAGCTGACGCTGCCACTGCAATCATAAGCACTGTCTTCCACGCTGGCGTGGCCACCGCCGCGCAGGTAGGGCTTGTTCTGAATCTTGTTAGCCGCATACACCGCATGCTGCACCGCCGCAGGAGCACCGGAGGCTAGGGAAGCAAAACGACCATCAAAACGGATCGAAGAAGAGCCACCACCGCCGATAGCAGCCTGCGGAGCTGCCTGACGAGGAGCGGGAGCCGCCTGGCGTGGAGCCACAGCGACCGCACGCGGAGCCGCGGCCTGCTGCTGACGAGGGGCACGGCCCGCAGCAGCCTGTTGGGCATGGTAAGCCGCCCAAGCGGCTTGGTTTTGTGCATAAGCCTGCTGCTGGCGGTGGTAGGCAGCCCAAGCGGCCTGATTCTGGGCGTAGGCCTGTTGTTGGGCTTGATAAGCAGCCTGAGCCTGAGCAGCGGTGTAGTTGCCAGCGGCGTAATAGCCGTTTTGGGCCAGTGAGGAAGAGGGCGCTGCCAGAACGAGCAGGAGGAGGCAGAGGGAAGCCAGAGCAGCGAAAGCAGTGCGTAGAGCAGAGCTGAAGGCGAAAGGGGTGGCGAGGGGGTGCATGGCAGTTGTGTTGTTATGGAAAATATAACAACCACAACAGCCACATCAACCATTTATCATAGAAGTGTGATAAATTCGTAAATTTGAGAAAAAGACCAGGCGAACAGGGCTTAGCTGTTCGAATAGGTCGTATAAGTCCTATGGGGCTTATTTGGCCTATCCAACCAAACTGAACTTCCGGCTTGGCAGGGGAGTAAAGAGGACCACTTTGCGCTCTATGACAGCTATCCCACCTGCCGCTGGACCGGCAGTTAGTATCAAAATCGGCAGCGAGAAGCTCATCAAGGTGCTCCCAGGGGCCTCTGACCGACTGCTGGGGCTCCTGCGGAAGCAGGGCCGTGCGGAACATGGTGCCCTGCGCATCGCGGTGGTGGGGGGCGGCTGCTCTGGTCTCCAATACAAGATGGATCTCGTGGATGGCCCGGCGAATCGGGACATCGTTGTCACCTCGGCGGAGGTGCGGGTGGTGATCGACCCCAAAAGCGCCCTTTTCGTCACCGGTTCCGAGCTTGATTACAGCGACGATCTGCAAAGTGGTGGCTTCAAAGTGAAAAACCCCAACGCCGTGGTCACTTGCTCCTGTGGGGAGAGCTTTTCCGCGTGATCAGATCGGATAAACTCGCCTACCCATGACGGATTGTTTTGCCCTTCTCGGACTGCCGCGTGCAGCGGCACTGGACGAGGCCGCGCTCCAGGCTGCTTGGCATGAAAAGGGCCGTGCCGCTCATCCAGATAGTCCTGGCGGTGATGCTGCTCTGGCTGCGGATATCAACGCCGCACATGAAATCCTCTCCCAGCCTGAAAAACGCCTCAAGCACCTGCTAGAGCTGCATGCCGAGCCGTGGCGGACGGTGCCGATTTCTGCGGAGTTGATGGATCTTTTCATGAAAATGGGGGCCGAGCTGCAAAATGCGGCCATTTTGGCCAAAAAGCGCCAATCCGCCTCCTCCGCGCTGGTTCGGGCACTGCTCGCTCCGCAGGAGATGCGGCTGAAGGAGGCTCTGGAGGCCCTAAATGCCCAAATCGAGGCCTTTCGCAGCCAGGAGCTCGAAAAGCTGCCGCTTTGGGATCAAGCGCCCACGCAGGATTTCGCCGCTTTGCAGACGATCCAGGCCACGTTGGCCTATTTGGCGAAATGGCGGACGCAGATTCGTGAGGCGCTGCTCGCACTGGTTTGACAGCCGCCTTGCGCCGCCCGCCGGACTCGTCTATCTCGCCGCGTGGAAGACACCGACTACAAGGTCCAACTGGAGATTTTCGAGGGCCCCCTCGACCTACTGCTCTATCTCATCAAAAAAGATGAGATCGACATCTATGACGTGTCCCTGGAGCGTATCACGCGGCAGTACCTCGACTACATCGATACCTTCAAGATGCTGAACATCGAGCTCGCCAGCGAGTTCATCGTGATGGCAGCGAATTTGATGTACATCAAAAGCCGCGAGCTGCTGCCCAAGGATGTGCAGCCGCCCGATGAGGAGGCGGATGAAGATGATCCGCGCTGGGAGCTCATCCGCCAGCTCGTGGAATATAAGAAGTTCAAAGAAGCCGCAGGCTTCCTGGGCATCCAGGAGATCAAGGCGGACGAATTCTTTGCCACGACGCCGGAATTACCCGATCTGGAGGCTCCGGTGGTGACGATGGGGCAGGTGGGCATCTTTGACCTCATCCGCGCCTTCCAGCGGGTGCTGAAGCGCTTCGAGAATACCGATGACTTCCGCGAGATCGTCAATGACCGCTTCACTGTCGCTGACAAGATCGAGGAACTGCTCACCATCGTGCCAGAGGGTGGGCGGATGAAGTTTGAGGATCTTTTCTCCAGCGCTAGCAGCCGTGGTGAGGTGATCGTGACCTTCCTAGCCATGCTGGAGCTCATCAAGCTCAACCACCTCCAGGTCGAGCAGGAGCAGCTCCTCGGCGAGATCGTCATCGTACGCCCTGCACTCTGATTTCACATTGCATCCGCGCCGCATTGGGGCAGAGAGGCCGCTCCCCCATGAACCGACAGGAAAATCTCGACTGCTTCTTTCGCGACGGCAAAACCGTCATCCTCCCCATTGACCACGGCTGCGCCATTCCAGTGCCCGGCTTGGAGAACCCATTCGCCCTCATCGAAAAGGTGAACCCCTACGTGGACGGCTATGTGATGAATCTCGGCCTAGCGCTGCGCTCAGGTGACTTGGTGGAGGAAAAGGCCATCTGTCTCCGCGCAGATGTGATACAATACCCGCACCACCGGCCATGGCGCAGGCAGCATCGGCATGTGGGGCTGCGAAGAGGCAGAGATGGTCGGCGCGAACGCCCTCATGACCATGCTCTACCCCGGCATCGATTACGAGAACATCAATTTCCAGGAATGCGCGGACATCATCCGCGGCAGCATGGATACGGATGTGCCCGTCATCATCGAGGCGCTGCCTTTCGGCCTCGGTCAGAGTGCCAAATACACCTGTGAAAACATCCAGTTCGCTGTGCGACTGGCTGCCGAGCTGGGCGCAGATGTGGTGAAGACCCCATATCCTGTCGATGCACGCTCCCCGGATGATTTCCGCCGCATCGTGGAGAGTTGCTTTGTCCCCGTCATCATCCTCGGCGGTGCCGCCATGAATGACGACGCCGGGCTGCTCAAAACCGTGGAGGATGCCATGGACGCAGGCGCCGCAGGTATCGCCATCGGTCGCAATGTCTGGCAGCACAAAAATCCGCCCGCCATCGCACGTAGTCTCGCCGGCATCGTGCATGAAGACCTCTCCGCCCTGGAAGCCCTCGCGCTGCTGAAGGAGCCACTGCGCTAAAAAAGCTCTCCGTTTCATCCAAGCTGCCCCACGCATGCCTTCGCCAGCTCCACGTCGCGTTTTGCTCCTCGGCTCCACCGGGTCCATCGGCACCAGTGCGCTCAAAGTAGCTCGTGACATCCCGGATCGCATGCAGATCGCCGGTTTGGCCGCCCACAGCAGTGTGGATGCCCTCATCGAGCAAGTCCGCCAGACCGGCGTGAAGCAAGTCGCCCTCACGGACGAGGCCGCGGCGGCCAAAGCACGCTCGCTGCTCCCTGCGGATGTCGTTTTGCACGTCGGAGCCCGGGGCCTCGTCGATCTGGTGAACGCCTGCGAGGCCGACATGGTCCTCGTCGCCATCGTCGGCACCGCCGGGCTCGCACCCGCGCTAGCCGCCATCGAGCGCGGCATGCACCTCGCCGTAGCGAGCAAAGAAATCCTCGTCATGGCCGGCGAAGCCGTCACGGAGGCTGCGAAGCGCCGGAAGGTGGACATCCTGCCCGTGGACAGTGAGCACAATGCCATCTTTCAGTGCCTCGAAGGCCATCGCCACAGTCAGGTGCGCCGCATCCTGCTCACCGCCAGTGGGGGCCCATTTCGCCAATTGCCCGCAGATCAGCTCCCTAGTGTGACCGTCGCCCAGGCGCTGAAGCATCCCACGTGGAGCATGGGGCGAAAGATCACCATCGACAGCGCCACGCTCTTCAACAAAGGCCTGGAAATGATCGAGGCACGCTGGCTCTTTGATGTTCCGATGAGCCAAATCGAAGTCGTCGTGCATCCCCAGAGCATCATCCACAGCATGGTCGAGTTCACGGACAACAGCGTCATCGCCCAGCTCAGTCACAGCGACATGTGTTTCCCCATTCAGTATGCCGTGACCTGGCCCGATCGCGTGCCGAACAATCTCAAACCGCTCGATTTTGCCCAGCTCGCTGCACTTACTTTTGAGGCACCGCGCACCCAGGACTTCCCAGCGCTCGATCTCGCCCGCCACGCAGGCAGCACTGGCGGCACACTCCCCGCCGTGCTCAATGCGGCCAACGAAATCGCCGTCGCTGCCTTCCTGGAGGAGAAAATCAGCTTCCCCAGCATCTGGCGCATCGTCGAGCGCACCATGAGTGCCCACAGCACCACCGCGCACCCCAGCCTGGATCAAATCATCGCCGCAGACACCTGGGCCCGCGAGCACGCCAGTAGCTTGCTCTGATGATGATCTTCAATCTGCGTAATCTGTGGATAATCCCTGCTCGGCCCACGCCCCAGCGCCTTCTCAAACCAGCCCCGTGATCGGTGAGCCCATGTAAAGCGTATGCGGACGACCTGTGAAGTCCTTCCAGATCGTCTCACGCGGCAGACCGAGTGCCTCATAGATCGTCGCGGCTAGATTTTCCGGCGTCTGCGGATCACTCGCCGGATAACCGGCCACTCGATCACTGCTACCGATGACACGTCCTCCACGGATGCCCCCGCCAGCCAGCAGCACACTCTGCACATGCCCCCAGTGATCACGTCCTGGCAGCGCCGTCTTCGAAATGCTCGAAATACGCGGCGTGCGGCCAAATTCGCTGCCCATCACGATCAGCGTCTCATCGAGCTGACCACTGGCATCCAGATCCTCGATCAGCGCAGACACGGCCTGGTCCATCGGCGGTAGCAGATAGTTCTTCAGATTCCGCCACGCCGCCTGATGCGTGTCCCAGCTCTCGTTATTACCCAGATTCACCTGGATCATACGCACCCCACTATCCACCAGCCGCCGCGCCATCAGCAGCGACCAGCCGAAACTGTGCCGCCCATAACGATCCAGCCACTTCGGATCGACTTTTTCCAAGCTGAAAGCGTCATGCACCTTACGATTCCCCAGCAGCGATACCGCCGCGCTCCGATACGTGTCAAAAGACACATCCCCAGCGAGCTGCGCCAGATTATCGGCCTGATTTTCCAATGAATCACGCAGCGACACACGGTCTAGCACACGATCCAATGAGAGCCCCTGCGGCAGTGACAGATGCGGAGCCTGAAAACGCATGCTCGCATCCGTCTCAAAGCCACGCTCATGGTGAAACAAATACTGTGGAAAGGCCCCATAGTGCTCCGGGTGATACGGCGACATCTCCAAGAACCACGGATCATGCTGTGAGCCCAGCATCCCGCCGAACTGCCCTGCCAGCGTCCGCCCCGTGCGGTGCACCAGCTTATCCGGCAGCACGATCGCAGGCGGCAGATTATCCTTCCGCCGTGGCAGCAGCGCCGTCGCCAGCGCGGCGATGCTGGGATGATCCGACTTCTTCGGACGCGACGGATCGAAGCCCAACGGCGCATCACTACGCCCCGTGAGCATCACATGATGGCCCAAAGAGTGATCACTGCTGCCATGCGTGAGTGACCGCACCAGCGACCACTTTTCCGAGATGCGGGCCAAGTGCGGCAGATGCTCACAAATGTGCGTGCCCG
The DNA here is from genome assembly GCA_016713035.1 of Verrucomicrobiaceae bacterium. Taxonomy (NCBI): domain Bacteria; kingdom Pseudomonadati; phylum Verrucomicrobiota; class Verrucomicrobiia; order Verrucomicrobiales; family Verrucomicrobiaceae; species Verrucomicrobiaceae bacterium. The sequence continues at coordinate 648,283 of JADJPW010000001.1, read as the reverse complement.
GCGTGCGAGTGCGTATCGGCTTAAACTCGCCGCGCACCTCCATCGGCGCATCCGGCTTCATATCGAAGCTCTCCTGCTGCGCCAACCCACCGGAAAGGAAGATGTAGATCACCGATTTCGCCCGTGCAGGCCGTGCCACGGGCTGCGCCATCGCCTGCAAGGCTGTGAGATGATTCATCCCCAATCCCAAAAGCCCCACCGCGCCCGCCTGGATCACCTCCCGGCGTGAAAACGGATGAACTGGATGCGGAGAAACCATGCGCCCGAAAGTACGGCCCGGCCCATTGCATGCTTTCTCTCAAAGGGGATCGCGTTTCGATTTTTGGAGTTTCTTTGCAGCGGCTGCGTCTGCCTGCGAATGACGCATTGCAGCAGGGGATGATTTAGTCTTACTGGAGGGAATGAGAGAGGTCGCGATTCAGATTATTGAGAAACTTCATGCTGCCGGGCACACTGCGTTGCTGGCGGGTGGTTGTGTGCGGGATATGCTGCTGGGGCGGGAGGCGAAGGATTATGACGTAGCCACCAGTGCGAGGCCGGAGCAGGTCGTGGCGCTTTTTCCGGGCTCGAAGACGGTTGGGGCGCATTTCGGTGTCGTCGTTGTGCGGGCGGGGAAATCGGATTTTGTCGAGGTCGCGACGTTTCGCAGTGATGGCAGCTATTCGGATGGTCGGAGGCCGGATAGCGTGGTTTTCTCCACGCCGGAGATAGATGCCCAACGCCGTGATTTCACGATCAATGGGCTGTTTTTCGATCCTGTGGCCAAAAAGGTCATCGACTATGTGGGCGGTGAGAATGATCTGCGAGTGGGGCTGCTGCGGGCGATCGGAGTGGCGGCGCAGCGCTTTGAGGAGGATCGGCTGCGGCTGCTGCGGGCGGTGCGTTTTGCGACGGTGCTGGGTTTTGATATGGAGGACTCGACTTGGCACTCGGTGTGTGGTTTGGCGGAAAAAATCACCAGTGTGAGCATCGAGCGTGTGCGTGAGGAGTTTAGCAAAATCATGCTGCATGAGAATCGGGTGCGTGGTTTTGACCTGCTGGTGGGCTCTGGGCTGATGCAGCATATTTTGCCAGAGATTCTGATACTCCAGGGATGCGAGCAGCCACCGCAGTTTCACCCGGAGGGGGATGTGTTTGTGCATACTCGGATGATGCTGGGGCTGCTGCCTGCGAAGGTGAGTCTGCCGCTGGTGATGAGTGTGCTGCTGCATGACATCGCCAAGCCAGCGACGCAGACGCGGGATGCGGATACGGGCCGTATCCGCTTCAATGGGCATGATAAGCTGGGGGCGCAGATGACGGATGTGATCATGCGCCGGATGAAATTCCCCAATGACGTGATCGAGCCCACGGTGGTGGCTGTGGAGCATCACATGACCTTTATGGAGGTGAAAAAGATGCGGACGGCGACGCTGAAACGCATGCTAAGTCGTCCCACCATCGACGATGAGCTGGCGCTGCACCGGGTGGACTGCCTGGGGAGCAATGGGCGGCTGGATAATTACGAGTTTATGCTCTCGAAACGGGAGGAGTTCGCCAATGCGCCGCTGGTGCCGCCGCGCTTGATCAATGGGGCGGATTTGATCCGACTGGGCTGGCACGCTGGCCCGGCGATGGGGCGACTCCTGAACACCCTCCAAACCCTCCAACTCGACGGCGAACTCCAAACCAAAGAGCAGGCGCTAGCGTGGATCACAGCGAATGCGCCTGTTGCCGGTGTGTTTGAGGAGTGAGAGGCAAAACAGTCAAACGGGTCCATGTGGTCCTTTTCAGCGACCACCGGCTTTCCCAGGCACACGGGGATCGTGAGCTGGGAGGAAGGTTTTTGTCTCAGCATCGAAGGAGATGGCTTGGCAGGCACCGAAGCCTTCCGATGGCGCGAGGCGGTGTCCGCGTTTTTTGAGATCGGCGAAAACGTCTGCGCCGAAGGCTTTTTCGATCTTGAGCTCGTCGGGGTTCCACTGGTGATGAAAACGCGGGCGGGAGAGTGCCTCCCCAGGCGTGAGTCCATCATCCAGCACGTGCGTGATGAGCAGCAGCGCCTGCGTGATGATCGTCGGGCCACCAGCGGCACCGGTGACGAGGATGGGGCGTCCGTCTTTGAGCACGATCGTGGGACTCATGCTACTGAGGGGGCGTTTGCCGGGGGCGACGGCGTTCGCCTCTGCACCGATGAGTTTGAAGGCATTCGGCACGCCGGGCTGCACGGCGAAATCGTCCATCTCATCATTCATGAGCACGCCGGTGCCGGGAATGACGACTTTGCTGCCGAAGGAGGTGTTGATGGTTTGATTGAGAGCGACCCAATTTCCCTCTTTATCGGCGGTGCAGAGGAAAGTGGTGTGTTTGCCGAAAACATCGCCCTCCCAGTGCGGAGGCATTCCATGACCGGAAACCTTCGTGGAGTGCTCGGGGTCGATTTTACGGGCCAAATCGGCTGCGTAAGCCGGATCGACGAGGCCACGCGGCACTTTGGCAAAGTCGGGATCACCGAGCCAATGAGCGCGATCCGCGAAAGCGAGCTTCATCGCCTCCGTGATGACGTGGACACGCGTCGCGACATCCAGCGTGCGAATAGGAAAATGCTCCAGCGTGTGCAAAATCTGCGCCACATGCACCCCACCACTACTCGGCGGCGGCATGGTGATGAGCTGATGCCCGCGATAGCTGCTGCGCACCGGTTCGCGCTCGGGGGCACGATACGCAGCCAAATCGGCCACGGTCATGATGCCGCCATTTTCGCGCATCCACTCTGCGGCTCGCTGGGCAAAGTTCCCCTCGTAAAACCACGTGATACCATGCTGTGCGATGGCACGATACGTCGCCGCAAGATCGCGCTGCACCAGCGTGTCGCCCACGGCGAGCGGCTTGCCATCGCGCAGGAAGATGGCGGCAGATGCGGGGAAACGAGCGAGCTTCGACGCGGTAGCGGCGAGCTTCCGCGCATACACGGCATCAATGGGGAAACCTCTATCCGCGATCTGCGCGGCGGGCAGCAGCAAGTCCGCTAGCGGCAGGCGACCGTGTTTTTTCCGAGCCGCTTCACAGGCCATGAGATAGCCCGGCACGCCAGATGCGAGCGCACCGGTCTTGCTCGCCTCTTCATCGAGCTTGCCACCGATGAGGTACATGTCGCGATGTGCTGCCGCTGGTGCCATCTCGCGTCCGTCGATGCAGGTGATGGTGCCATCCGCCGCGTGGATGACAAAAAAGCAGCCACCGCCGATGCCGGAGTTATACCCATCGACGACGCCGAGCGTCAAACCGGCGGCGACGGCAGCGTCGATGGCGTTGCCGCCTTTCTCAAAGACTTCCAGCGCCGCCTGTGTGGCCAGCGGGTGCACCGTGGCGACAGCGTGTTGCTTGTAGGCACTCTCCGCCGCTGCGAGCAGCGATGCCGAGAGGAAAAACAGCGAGAGGATCGTTCTCATGCCGCGAGCATAGCCGCTCACCGAGCGAAAAGGCAAGCGCGAGGGGCCGAGCCTTCATGATTTGTGTATTCCCTCTGTGGTTCGAATAGACATAAACCGCGAATGAAACGCTGGCAGACCTTCTCTCGAAATGGTTGGGGATGAGCCTCATCATAACGGTAAAAAACAAATCCCGATGAGGCGAGGTGTAGAAACAAAATGCGTCACCCCGCCCGATTCACCGCGCTGAGCACGGCTTTGATCGAGGCGAGTTCGATGTTGGTGTCCGTTCCCGCGCCCCAGATGAGTTTGCCGGTGGCGATTTGGATCTGGAGAACGGAGCGCACGCGTCCTCGCGTGCTGTCTGCCGCGTCTCGCGGGAGACTGTCCCTCGTACTCCCGCTAGCTATTGCTGGCATTCCCTGATCTTTCGCTAGGATGCGTGAGCATCCTCATGATCACTCCCCATGCCACGCTCCTACTCGAAGGTGAATTCATCCAACTTCGCTGCCCAGCGGGCCATGTGTCAGAGGACATTCGTTTGGATGACATTGCAGTGAAGCAGCTACGCGAGTGGGCGGCGCAGCATCTCGCACTGGCGAAAAAGGATAACGCAGCCGGTTTGTTGGCGCTGGGGCAGCAGATGACCACTTGGCTGGAGGGCAGCACGGGCCAGGCCACGCGAGTACTGGAGGCGGGTAGTGCGCCGATGATCGTGGAGATGATCGTGGGGAAGCTGGATAGCTCGGAAAAGGCGCGAGCCTTCCTGGATGCGCCTTGGGAGCTGCTGGCGCTGCATGGGCAGCACCTCGCACTTCGCGCGGATGTCGGCCTGACGGTGATTCGCCGCATTGGCAAAGCGCAGACGCCTTCTCCTGCTGCGCCGCATCGTCTGGGCGTGGTTTTCATGGCCGCCGCACCCCATGGGGCGGATAATCTGAACTACGAGGACGAGGAAACAGCCATCTTGGATGCGACGAAGGGCCTCGGCCTCGATCTCGTGGTCGAGGAGAGTGGCACGCTCGATCTGCTAGCCGCCTGCGTGGCGCGGGAGCAGCCAGAGGTGGTGCAGATTTCCTGCCATGGCAGTTTGCAGCCAGAGCCGGGCCTGCTGCTGGAGGACGAGGTGGGTGATGTGGCCTACGTCACTGCGGCGAAGCTCAGCCAGCGGCTCGCCGCGCATCATCCACGGCTGCTGTTTCTTTCCGCCTGCCAGACGGCGGAGTCCCATGCCGTGCTCGATTCGCTGGCCCAGTCGCTCGTGCGCTTGGGAGCACGGGCCGTGCTCGGTTGGGCTGCGCCAGTGCTGGATCATGAGGCCGCGCTGTTTTCATCGCTCCTGCTGCGGCAGCTCTCGGAGGGCATGGAGCTAGCGCAGGCATTCGGTTCCGCTCGCTTGGCTTTAGCCGATCATGACAGCCTGCCCGAGTCGCCGGATGGCAGCCCTGCCGCGCGGGACTGGCATCTCGCGCGGCTGTACCTGGAGGCGAAAGGCGGTGGCGTGTTTGCCACAGCGGGCGGCCCCCATCGACTCATGGGTCGCGGCCAGGCGGCGAAGACCTTCCTCGACGTGAAAGGCCAAAAAGTGCCCGTCGCTGGTGAGGCGGAGTTTGTGGGCCGTCGGCGAGAGGTGCAGACTCTTTTGCGTGAGTTCCGTGCGTCTTCCGCCCAGCGCCATGCTGGTGTTATCATCCATGGCATGGGCCGCCAGGGGAAGTCCAGCCTCGCTGCCCGTGTGGCGCGGCGGCTGGAGCACACGCATGAGGTGCTGGTACTCTTTGGCCGTTATGATGCCGCTTCCATCTTGAGTGCCTTCCGCGAGCGCATCAGCACACCGGAGGTCACAGCACTGGTGAGCGACTGGCTGCCGCGTGTGGAGCAGGATGCCGCCTTGCTCCTTCCCGCCCTCCCCGCACTGCTAGAGGGGCCTTGCTGCCAAGAGAAGCCCGGCACGCGTCCCGTGCTGCTCATCGTCGATGACTTCGAGCAGGCCTTGGAGGCCGTAGCGGATGCCCCTCATCGGTTAAAGTCGGAGCTTGTCCCCGCCCTCCGCAGCCTCATCCGTGCCTTTCAAACGGCAGAGACCGACTCCCGCCTGCTCTTCACCTGCCGCTACGAGTTCAGCCTGCTAGATAGCAGCGGCCAGGAAATGACGGATCGCCTACTGAAAGTGCCGCTGCACGGCATGACCGGCCGCGAATCCCGCAAACAGCTCTGGGCCAAGCTGCGCCAGCAGACCGCACTCACCCTCACGCAGCAGCAAAACCTTCCCGCCCTGGTGGATCGCCTGGAGCGCATCACCGCTGCCGCCCAGGGCAATCCTGGCCTGCAAGACCTGCTCCACAGCCTCTGCCTGGAGTCCCCGCCGAAGTGCGATGCCTGCTTGGAGCAGATGGAGACGTATTCCCAGACCGGTCAGTCACCGGAGGAAGACCGCGTTCGGCAGTTCTTGGAAAATCTCGCCATTCATTCCCTCATCGGCCTCCTGACTGCGCCTGCACGTGAGCTGCTGCGTGCCTCCACCCTCTTCCAGCTTCCGGTGCCAGTCCCCGTGATGCAAACCCTCGCCACCGCCGTCGGCGCAGACGAGCACGCCATCCCCCGCCTACTCGCCCTCGGTCTCTGGGAGGTCTTTGAAGACCTGCATGACCACCAGCAACGCGCCCTGGCCCTGAACGCTCTCGTGAAGCCCCTGGCCGGTGAATTGACCGATGAAGAAAACATCAACCTCACCACCGTCAGCGTGGAGTCCCTCTTCGAGTGCTGGGGTGCAGAAGGTGGAAACGAGGAGCATGGCTCCCTCCAGAGCTTTGAACTGACACGCCTCGCTCTGCTGGCCCAGCAGCCGCGTGTTCTTGTTGCCTGCGTAGCGGGTGCCTTACGTTTTTTGGCTCAGCAATTCGAATACAAACTCGCCGCCGCTTGGGCGGCACAGGTGATGGAAATTTTGGATCAGGCAGGAGTAGCGGCCTCTGTTGATTTGCTGCGCACGGCTGCGGAGAGGCTCACGCAGGTGGGAGATGTCCAAAAAGCGGGCGGTTTGCTTGAACGAGCACTCCAGAGTCTCAGTGACGGCCACTCGACTGGCGGCATCGACCACGCGGCGACGCTGATCACTCATGCACGCGCTTTGGTTCAGCAAGGTCGGCCAGACGAGGCATTGAAACACTTCCAAGCCGCCGATGCTTTGCTGCCTCAGGGGCGCGAAAAGGCGGTCGTTTTGGGCGACATCGCGCGGATTCGCGCCGCCAAGGGCGAGGTGGACGCGGCGCTGGCCTTGCAACAGGAGATGCTGGGCATCTTCGAGGGCTTGGGCGACAAGCGCTCGCGGGCGGTGACCTTGGGCGACATCGCGCGGATTCGCGCCAAGAAGGGCGAGGTGGACGCGGCGCTGGCCTTGCACCAGGAAGAGCTGGAGGTATACGAGGGCTTGGGCGACAAGCGCTCGCGAGCGGTGACCTTGGGCGACATCGCGCGGATTCGCGCCGCCAAGGGCGAGGTGGACGCGGCGCTGGCCTTGCACCTGGAGATGCTGGGCATCTTCGAGGGCTTGGGCGACAAGCGCGAGCGAGCGGTGACCTTGGGCGACATCGCGCGGATTCGCGCCGACAAGGGCGAGGTGGACGCGGCGCTGGCCTTGCACCAGGAGAGGCTGGGCATCTTCGAGGAACTGGGCGATAGGGATGGCGAGGCGAATGCCCTCTGGTCGATCGCGAAAATCGAAGTCGAAAAGCAGGAGTGGCAGGCGGCCTATGAGCACTTAGCTGCTTCTTATGCCATCAATCTCCAACTTGGCCGCCTCGACGGCATCAGTTTCGTGGGATTGGATCTCGGGCGGCTCCTCTGCGCCGCTGGAGAGCAGCAGAAAGGACTCGCGATCCTGGAACGATCCTTGGCTGGTTTTCAAAAGCTCGGTTGGGCGCGGGAGATCGCATACACCGAAGCCATTCTGGAGCACTGGAGAGCACAAGCGTCGTAAAAGGGACTCTCGCCGGGTCTGAGCTGGAAGCGGCAGCGCATGTGTCATTCAGCATTCCAATAAAGCCAGTTGCAAAACCCCTCTGTTCCTCCGTTTTTTCACTCTGCGGAACTCTGCGCTCTCGGCGGTAGCCCACGGATTGAACCGCAGAGGCCGCAGAGTTCCGCAGAGGTTTTACGACTGGCTCAATAGCCTTCCATTTGCAATAGACATCCTTTGCGGCATGACTGCGGCTGATCTCACCCGGATGCTCTGGCGAAGCTGGAGGCAAAGCTCATGGCGGACCTGGAGATAGTGCGGAAGGTGCGGGCACTGCTGGAGGAGCTCCAGCTCGGTAGCAGCGGCAGCAGCCCTTTGAGCGTGCCGCAGCCTGCTGTGGCGGTGATGGCTGCCACGCCCGTTTTCACGACGAAAGCACCCGAACGCCCGCGTGAGGAGGTGCTGAAGGAATGCCTCGCCGCGACCGGAGGCCGCCCTTTTGCTCCGCAGGACTTCTAAAGCCGCGTGAAGGCCCTCACCCAGCGCTGGCCGGGTGACAAAGAGGTGAAGACCTTCCTCAATCGCATGATCCGCCAAGGCCACGCCGTCGTGCATGAGGTGCGCAAAGGCCGCCCCGGCAGCCTGTATCGCTCCCTGCTGCCGATCACGGTGAGTGACACAGCCCCCGAGGTCGAGGTACCCACGGACGCACCACCGTGTGGCATGGAATGTCACTTAGCTGCCGAACCTGAGAAGCAGGCAAAAGCATAAGCTTAGATGACATTCATCTCTGCGCACCTCTGCGATCTCCCGAAATAAGTTCCAGAAATTCTCCCGCAGCCAGGAATCAGGACTGCTCCACATACAAGATTCAGGGAAGCCCACAGATTGGGTTTCTGAGATAATCTGCTGGCCTCCCCTGAATTGTGGGTGCAAAAAAACGCGGGAGCCGTTTGAAGGGCTCCCGCGCTGTTGTGGATGGGGTCTGCTAAGAGGGAGGGATTAGTCTTCCTTCTTCTTGGCGGCTTTTTTAGCGGCTGGCTTCTTTTTAGGAGCCTCTTCGCCTTCAGCAGCAGCGGCTTTTTTCTTGGCCGGAGCTTTCTTTTTGGCGGGTGCGGCGGCAGCGGCTTCTTCGCCTTCTGGAGCGGCTTCGCCTTCAGGCTCAGCAGCAGGGGCAGCGGCGGATTTTGGCACAAAGGCGTCCACCCATTCGATGTAGGCCATCGGGGCGGAGTCGGTGCGGCGTTGGCCGAGCTTGGTGATGCGGGTGTAGCCTCCGTTGCGGTCTTTGGATGCCGTGGCGATCTCGTCAAACAGCACTTTCACCACTTTGGGGTGGCGGAGGTAGCTGATGGCGTTGCGGCGATCATGCAGCGTGCCGTTTTTGCCGAGTGTGACCATTTTTTCGGCAAAGGGGCGCACGGCCTTGGCTTTGGCGAGCGTGGTGCGGATGCGACGGTGCTCGATGAGTGAGCACACGAGATTCATCAGCAAAGCGTCGCGGTGGTCCTGCTTGCGCTGGAGTTTGATGGTTTTCCTTCCGTGTTTCATGTCCTGTTACAGTCTTTCCTTTTCTAAGTGATCTATGTGAGGGGTGGTTTGCGGGTGCGGGTGTGATTACTCGTCTTCGTCGTCGCTGAAGTTGCTGTCCACGAGCTTGGTGAAGCCGGCGGCGTCGGCGAGGTCGTCCTCGTCTTCTGCGATCATGCTGCTGCGAGCCAGGAGGCTGACGCCACCAGGGATGGGCTCCAGGAGGGCAGGGTCGAACTTCATGCCGAGAGACAGACCCAGCTCGGCGAGCTTTTCCTTGATCTCGGTGAGGGATTTCTTGCCGAAGTTGCGGTAGCGCAGCATCTCGGACTCGGTCTTCATGGCGAGCTGGCCCACGCTGGTGATGTTGGCGTTGTTGAGGCAGTTCGCGGCACGGACGGAGAGCTCGATCTCGTTGACGCTCATGTTGAGGAGCTTGCGCAGCTCGGCGTTTTCCTCGCTCTGGGCTTCTGGTGCGGCCTCGAACTCGATGGCTTTGTCGTCGTAGTTGACGAAGACGTCGAGGTGGTGGCGGAGGATGGCGGCGGATTGGAGAAGGGCATCCTGCGGAGTGATGCGGCCATCGGTCCACACGTCGAGCACGAGCTTGTCATAGTCGGTGTTTTGACCGACGCGGGTGGTTTCGACGGCGTATTTGACGCGGGTGACAGGGCTGTAGATGCTGTCGATGGGGATGACGCCGATGGGGGTGTCCTGGCGCTTGTTTTCTTCCCAGGTGGAGAAACCACGGCCCACGCGGACTTCGAATTCGGCCTCAAATTTGGTCTTTTTGTCGATGGTGCAGATGACCTGGTCTTTGTTGATCACTTCAAAGTGATTGTCCTCTTTGATGTCACCCGCAGTGACGACGCCAGCGCGGTCCACCAGGATGGAGAGCAGGCGGGGCTCTTTGTTTTCGCTGTTGTGGCGGAATTTGATCTTCTTCAGATTGAGGACGATCTGGACGACGTCTTCGACGATGCCAGGGAGGGTGGAGAACTCATGCTCCACACCGCGAATTTTCACGGAAGTGATGGAGGCACCTTCCAGGGAGGAAAGCAGGACGCGGCGGATGGAGTTGCCGATGGTGTGACCGTAACCTTTGTCAAAAGGCTCGGCGACGAACTGGGCGTAGGTTTCGGTGGCCGTGGCTTCGTTTTTCACGAGGCGGTTCGGCATCTCGAAGCGGGCAAGACGTGCGGACATGGGATGTTGTAGGATTTGGCCGGGTTACCTCCGGGCGAGCATCCAGCGCATTCTGAAAGAATACGTGGCTCGGAGACCAACGGCGAATTGTCTGTGGGGGGGAACTCGCGGGGGGCGGATAATGCGGGGCCGTCTTCCCTTTGCAAGCACGGATTTTGCCTTGGGAACGGACCGTGCTTGTCAGGCTGCCGCACATGCCGCATGTTTACCCATATGAATATCGAAATATCCATTCCTGAAGCTCTGCGTGCGCCTCTCCAGGAGCGTCTGCTAGATCTGAACCGTGCAGCTTTGGAGGGGGTCGCGGTGAGTGCCTATCGCCGTGGAGTCCTTTCGATGGCCCAGGTCGGTGAGTTGCTCTGTCTAGATTCTCGTTGGGCGACCCAGCGATTTCTCTCTGAAATGGGAGCCTGGCCTTCCTACGATGAGTCGAACATGGCAGATGAGCTCACTTCACTCTCGGCATGACGGTCATTAGTGATACATCGGTTCTCTGTTATCTGGCCTTGATCGGAAAATTGGAACTATTGAAGAGTTTCTTCGGGCACGTTATTTTGCCGCAGAAAGTGCTCGATGAATGCCTGCACCCAGAGGCTCCGCTGGAGCTTCGCCGGGTGTTCAGTGGTCAATTACCCTCATTTATAGCGGTAGAGGAGCCCCAAGCGATTTTGCCTGAAACCGTGTCATTGGACCCAGGTGAGTCTGCTGCCATCAGCCTAGCTTGGCAGTACCGCTCCGAATCGCTCCTCCTGATTGATGAACGCTCAGGTCGAGCAATTGCTCAGGCACTAGGCCTGAAAGTGCGCGGTTTGGCGGCGCTGGTCGCGGAGGCGCATCGCAAAGGGCAACTCGATTTTGACAGTGCCATGGAAGAGCTTCAAAGGCATGGATTCCGCCTTTCTTCCAGTCTGCTGCATCGCTTCCGCAACGAACTTCACTTAAATTGAGCCTCCATGAGCGCCCCCACGCAAGATTCCCCGCCTGATTCACCGCCCGCACCAGATTCCCCCGCATCTGAGCCGGTGGCAAAGGCTGAGCCGCCACCGCCGCCGGATGGTCCGAAGCCCTTTTCCCCGGAGGAGATCACCACCAAGCTGGAGGACTTCATCAAGAACACGCTCGGTGGGCAGGTGCTCTTCACCCGGATCGAAGGCCCGCGCCCCGCAAAGGATGGCGACGATAAAAACGCTGACGCCGAGCCGCAGCCGGATAACAGCGCCCGCTTTGAGTTCAATCTCAAGCCCATCGACATCAAGAACCATCTGGACCGCTTCGTCATCCGCCAGGATGAGGCCAAGAAGGTGCTCGCCACGGCTGTCTGTGACCATTACCACCACGCTCGCATGCTGCGTGAGCACCGGGAGGCGAATCCCAATGGCACCCCGCTGGAGTTCTCCAAGCAAAACGTCATCATCATCGGCCCCACCGGCGTGGGAAAGACCTATCTCGTCAAACACATCGCCGATCTCGTCGGTGTGCCCTTCGTGAAGGCGGATGCCACCAAATTTAGCGAAACCGGCTATGTCGGCGCTGATGTGGACGACATGATCCGCGAGCTCGTTTACAAAGCAGATGGCGACATCGAGCTGGCGGAGCATGGCATCATTTATCTCGATGAAATCGACAAGCTCTGCTCCGGCACGGAGAAGCTCGGACGTGATGTCAGCGGGCGCGGCGTGCAGACCGCGCTGCTGAAAATCATGGAGGAGACAGAGGTGCCACTCTACGCTCAGAATGACATCCGCAGCCAGATGCAGATGATGTTTGATACGCGTAAAGGCCGCACCGGCCGCGAGATCATCAATACGCGGAACATCCTCTTCATCGTCAGTGGTGCCTTCAGTGGCCTGGAAAAGCTCATCGAGCGCCGCACGAACCGCAAGGCGATCGGTTTCGTCACCGCAGGCTGATGGTGAGCGCACACCGGTCGAGCACCTCTTCCGTGAGTCTGCCACGAAGGACTTCATCGACTACGGATTCGAGGCAGAATTCATCGGTCGTCTGCCGGTGCGAGTCGTCTGTGACCCGCTGAGTGCGGGGGACCTCTTTGACATCATGAAAACCTCTGAGGGCAGCCTCATCCGCCAGTATGAGCGTGAATTCGGTGCCTATGGGGTCAAAGCCACCTTCACCGACGATGCACTGCATCTCATCGCGAAACGAGCTGCGGAGGAGAAAACGGGCGCACGCGGCCTAGTCACAGCCTGGGAGCGTGTTTTGCGGGATTTTAAATTCGAGCTGCCCAGCCTGGGTCTGCCAGAGATCGAGATCGACGCCGCTTTGATCGAAAAACCCGCTGCGGCCATGCATCGCTGCCGTGAGGCTGCATCCCGCATCGTCCATGATTTCAGCGCTGCGCATACAGGGGAGGTGAATGCCTTTGTGGAGCGGTTTGATCGTGAGCACGGCTTTCTCCTGCGGTTCGATGCAGAGGCCATCACGGCCATCGCCCGCCGTGCCTTGCTAGAGGGGCTGGATGTGCCCAGCATGTGTCAGAAGCTCTTTAAAGACTACCCCTTTGGCCTGACGCTCGTCGCACGCGGCACGGACAATGATGAATTCGACATCCCCGCATCCGCCATCGCCAATACAGACTCCTACCTGAGTGAGCTCGTGGTCCAAGCCTGCCGCCCACCACAGGAAGAAGCCACCACGGTGGAAGACGCCGCACCGCCTGCTGCTGCTGCCGCCTGATGCCTCTGCTACCCATTCCCCATCGTCAAAACCGCACTCCCCAGTCCCCATGAATCGAAATCGCACCGCAGCCATCCTCATCGGTTGTTTGATCTGCATCCCGCTACTGGCTCTCTATGAGCTAGGCTTCTTCGCGGATGTCGCACGTTGGTTTGATGCACTGTATGCACGCATCTTCGCGGTGGAGGAGCCCTTGTGGCATGGGAAGATGCTGCAATACGGCTACTACACGCTCATGGCCTTCGTTTCAGCCTGGGTCTGCATCGAGATGCCCGCGAACTGGCCACGCTTGGCCTTTTTGCTCGCAGCGACATTTTTGACCCGCACACTCGGACTCATCCTGGTTTTCACCGGCACGCTCTTTGAGCCTGTTTCTGGCATTTCGGCCATTTGGGGAGCTGGGATCGCCGCCATCGCCGTCAGTGGCAGTCTGAATGGTCGCAGAGCACACATCATGCGCGGTCTCTTTGCGGGCCGTATCTCCGCGCAGGCCTTTGATGAGCTGGTGCAGCGGGATAAGCCCGCCGAGCTCACTGGAAAGCGTGAGCTCACCATCCTGAGCTGCCGCCTGCTCAATCCGACCGAGCTCGGCTCTGAGACAGACGGTGAAAAATACGAGAGCCTCATCAGCATCCTCCAGCGCGGTGTGTCGGAGTTCATCGTCACACGCGGCGGGTATCTCGATGACTGTGATGCACACAGCATACGTGCGCTGTTCGGCTACCCCCATGCGGATGAGCACCATGCACTGCATGCCGCGCAGGTAGCTGCTGCACTGCGGGCACAGCTCAGCGCCCTCGCCCGTGAGTCAGAGCATCTCTGTGGTGTGAAGGCACGCTTCGGCGTGGCTTTGAATACAGGTGAGGCCATGTGCGGCCTGCTGGGCATGGAGGACTTTCAGAGCTTCAGCGCCAGCGGCGAGGCCTGCGACTTCACCGACCGCCTCAGCGTGCTCAATGGCATCTACGGCTCCCGCGTCCTCATCGCCCCACGCACCTACGCAAAGGTGAAGGACAGCATCGAGGTGCGGCCTCTGGAGATGCTCTACACCGCCAGTGGGCAGCCACTCGGTGAGATCTACGAGCTACTGGCTGAAAAAGGCACCCTGCCAGAGGCAGATGCCCGCGCCCGTGATGCTTTCTGGCAGGGGGTGGTGCAGTATCGCCAGGGCGAGAACGACAAAGCGCTCGCCAGCTTCCAAAATGCGACCATTGAGGACCGCGATGATGCTCCTGTGCGCTATTTCATCGACCTCGTCACCGCACACCTCAAAGATGCCAGCAAACGACCCAGCGTGCCAAAGCATGGCCGCCTCATGACGGCCTGATCCAGTCGTAGCGCTTACTTCGCAGCAGCAGGCGCTGTCTCTACCTCCACATGGGCATCATCGAAGTACACGGGCTTGCCGCTGAAGGGCGTGGCCCATAGCGTGCATTTGCCTTGTCCTTTGAGTCCCTTGTCGCTGTGCTTGAGCTGGGGCTCGGCAGGTGCAGCGGTGTCCGCAGCGGGCCAGGCGCTAGCGGTGATGTACCATGCGTCACCAGCGGCTTTTTTGACCTCTAGCTTCAGGTGTAGCCACGCATCACTTTTCCAGATGAAGGGGGCAGAGGCCACGGTTTGATCCGCTTTGATGAGCTCCAGCTGCTTTTTCGCGGGATTCACATAGAAGCGGTAGCCGCTCATGCCATGCACACTGATGCCGAAACGCGGCGTGCTGCGCCCTTGCTTGCTCGCCAACACTTTGACCTGCACGCTGGCATTCCCAGCAGCAGAGTCGCCGAGTTGGGCGGCTCCCTCCACCAGTTCGGTCCCTGGGTCGATGACCAGGGCCTTGCCACCGTCTTTTTCAGCGATCTGGATATTGCCGTCGATCACAAAGACCTGCTCCGGCGGCGCACCTGCTGCCATGTCATCGAATCGGATATCGAGCTTCTTCATCTCCTGCGCGGTGGCAGGCAGTGCAGCGGCGAGGAGGAAAGTGGAGAGGATATTTTTCATCATGATGTGATCGAAACTAGTTGGTGGCCTGGGTTCTTTCAGAGCCGGTGCCCTCCATCGGGCGGATCATGCGCTTTTTCAAATCCGCAGAAGCATGCTTCATTGCTCACGTCGAGATCTTGCGACAGGCTAACCACCTGTGAATCCATCCCCCCACCGCCGCCCACCTGTCCAACCTGCGCTCTGGATCACGCCAGAGGACATGGCGGCCATCGAGGCAGCGGGCACGCGTGCACACCGCCTAGCCTCTGGCTCCGAGGGCTGGGTAGAGCGGCTCGGAGAGGATGTGATGATCTCCCACAAGAATGATGCGGCGCTCGATGAGCTCGCCGCAGCCCTGGACGCATGGTGCAGCCCCGGCCCATGGGCACCAGCACGCGTCTTTACCCGCTTTTTGCCGCTGAAAAATGCCGACCGCATCGCCCCTGTGCTGCGCCGTGGAGATGCCGCCCTGCCACTGACCACGGTGGTCACAGAGGCAGGTATCCGATATGCACTGGACTTCGGCGCTGGCTACAGCCACGGCCTATTCCTCGATCAGCGGGCGAACCGTGCCAAACTGCACGCAGCACGCCCCAAGCGGCTGCTCAATACCTTCGCTTACACCTGCAGTTTCAGCGTCGTTGCCGCACTCGCAGGCGCAGAGACCGTGAGTGTGGATTTATCCAGAAAATCACTGGATCGCGGGCGCGAGAATTTCACCCTCAATGGCATCCCAGAGGCACGCCACCGATTCCTCGCAGAGGATGCCCTCGAGCTGCTGCCAAAGCTCGGGCACCGGGGCGAGCGCTTTGATGCCATCGTGCTCGATCCGCCCACCTACTCACGCGGGCACCAGGGGCGCTTATGGCAGATCGAGCAGCACTTTGAGGACCTCGTCCTCGCCGCGCTCGAGATCGCAGGCCCCACCTGCGCCATCCTCCTCTCCACCAACTGCACCAAGCTCGATCCCGTCACCCTGGAGCGCCAAGCACGTCTCTGCGCGAAGACCAAACGCCGCACCACCGACTTCAATCGGCTGAAGCCCGTCGTGGACTTCCCCCCCGGCCATGGAGCCAGCACCATCTGGATGATGGTGCGTTAGCAAAAGCTCCGCTCAGAGAGCCTTGTGCGAGCCATCGCAGAAAGGCGGATTCTTCGTGTGCTTGCAGTTGCACAGCCAGACTTTCTTCGCCTCCGGCAGTGTGAATTTCTTCGGCCCGAAACCCGTGCCCTTGTGCGAGCCATCGCAGCTCGGCTGATGGCCGCTGAGGCCGCAGGCACACCACCAGTGATCACCCGCAGGCAGCTCGACAGCGACAGGTTGTTTTTCGTGAATTTTTGGGAGAGTCGTTTCCATGTCCAGACAGTGCGTGGGGGAGCTGCGTGCTGCAAGATGGAATCCATCGGGGGCGTTCGCTATGACCCCTATTCATGAAACAGCTCCTCACCGCCTTTTTCCTCCTCACCATCACCCTCCCAGCCGCACCGCAGGATGATCAGTACAAGCTCGGCCCCGACTCCGAGGTACAAAAAGGCGTGCCCCAGGGCAAAGTGACCCAAATGCCCCCATTCACCACCTCCAAGGTCTATCCCGGCACCACGCGTGATTGGTGGATTTATGTGCCCTCTCAATACGACGCCGCCAAACCGGCCAACGTCATGGTCTTTTGCGACGGCGGCGGCTTCGTGAAGCCCGATGGCCAACTGCGGGCCCCCGTCGTCTTTGATAACCTCATCGCCAAAGGCGAAATGCCCGTCACCATCGGCATCTTCATCCAACCAGGCACCTTTCCCGCCGCCAACGACAAAGAGAAGCCCCGCAGCAATCGCAGCTTCGAGTACGACTCACTCGGCGATGCCCATGCCCGCTTCCTCATTGATGAAATCCTCCCAGAAGTCTCCAAAAACTACAACCTCACCACCGACCCCAATGGCCGCGCCATCTGCGGCAACAGCAGCGGCGGCATCTGCGCCTTCACCGTCGCCTGGGAGCGTCCAGACGCCTTCCGCAAGGTCGTCAGCCACATCGGCAGCTTCACCAACATCCGCGGCGGCCACGTCTATCCCGCCTTGATCCGCAAGACCGAGAAAAAGCCCCTAAAAGTCTTTTTGGAAGAAGGCAGCAACGACTTGGACAACCAGTTCGGCAACTGGCCCCTCGCCAATCAAGAAATGGCCGCCGCGCTGAAATTTGCCGGCTACGACTACACATTCGTCATGGGCGAAGGCACCCACAACATGAAGCACGGCGGCTCCATCCTCCCCGACACCCTCCGCTGGATCTGGAAATAGTAGCCCAGTTGCTGTGCAACTGGCCCCTCTGGCGATGAAACCCCGAGTTGCACAGCAACTCGGCAACTTACCTGAGCCCCGCCCCCAGTCATGGAAAGTAGCCCAGTTGCTGTGCAACTGGCCCCTCTGGCGATGAAACCCCGAGTTGCACAGCAACTCGGCAACTTACCTGAGCCCGCCCCCAGTCTTGGAAAGTAGCCCAGTTGCTGTGCAACTGGCCCCTCTGGCGATGAAACCCCGAGTTGCACAGCAACTCGGCAACTACCTGAGCCCGCCCCAGTCGTGAAGTAGCCCAGTTGCTGTGCAACTGGTCCCTGTGGCGATGAAGCCCCGAGTTGCACAGCAACTCGGCAACTTACCTGAGCCCGCCCCCAGTCGTGAAAAGTAGCCCAGTTGCTGTGCAACTGGCCCCTCTGGCGATGAAACCCCGAGTTGCACAGCAACTCGGCAACTTACCTGAGCCCGCCCCCAGTCGTGAAAAGTAGCCCAGTTGCTGCGCAACTGGCCCCTCTGGCGATCCCTCCCCGACCTGCCCACCACTGCGCCACGGCCGGAAAGCTACGCGAAACCGCCCGATTGCCACGCGAAATCGCCAGATTGCTGCGCGAAACCGCCCATTTTGCCCACCCAACGCCCCGCAGAGCCCAAGCAGTCATCTGACGGTGCCCATGGATGCATCTCACCGTGCCCAGGCAGTCACCAGACAGTGCCCAGACATGCATCTCACCGTGCCCACAAAACGTCCCGTTTTGCCCGCAGATTCGCCCGTTTTGCCCACGAAACGTCCCGTTTTGTCCACAGATTCGCCCGTTTTGCCCAGGGAGTCACCTGACGGTGCCCTGGGAGTCATCTGACGGTGTCCGCACATGGACCTGTTTGCCCCAGGGAGTCATCTCACTCTGCCCAGGGAGTCACCTGACAGTGCCCAGGGGGTCATCTCACCGTGCCCACAAAACGTCCCGTTTTGTCCACAGATCCGCCCGTTTTGCCCGGAAAACGTCCCGTTTTGTCCACAGATTCGCCCGTTTTGCCAACACCGTGATCTGACACTGCCCACACCGTGAGCTGACGTTGCCCGCACGGTGAGATGACGGTGCCCTCACCGAGACCTGCACCCCAGCCCACCGGCAGCTCTTTTTCCCGAGCCGCCACACCGCCCAGACACTCTTCTAGAGGCCCTTGCTACCCCTCGTCCCAAAGCCTTGCCATCCGTGCCATCCCCTGCTTGGATAGGGAAACTCCCGCATGGCCGCCCTCCCCGAACAGCAAGCCCGCCAAACCATCGACGCCATGCTGGGCCGTTCAGGACTCCAAGGTCTTCGATCCCTCCGCCTCGGTCGGTATCGCACTTCGTGAGGTGTCGCTGAAGTTGGGGCGCTGTGACTATCTTCTCTTGGTGAACCGCAAGCCCGTTGGACTCAGCTTCTGCCAACAACTAGACCCAATGCCGCTAAGCAAAAGGGTCGATGATGAGATCGTCGCTGGCTTGGAGAGAAGAGGTCGAGAGCAGGCGTGGCCATTTGCTCACGGGCTGTCGCACCTTGCGCTGGCAACTACGTCTTCGTCGCGCTGGCAACGCGGCTTGGGCGATTTGCTCTCGCACTCGGCGCACCAGCACTCCTTGTGCCGCCTCGTCCATGAGGCCCTGCGCTGCCTCCAGCACCAGTAGCAGCGCTACGGTGTGCTCAAACAGTGGCTCATGCTGATGCGCAGCGCTCCTGCCTGCCGGACTTCTTCATCCTCACTGCTCTGTGCGCAGGCTAGTCGCTCCTCAGCCACCAGTGAGCTGGCGATGAGGAGCGCGGCAAGTTCTTGCTGTGCTGTCTCGGTGCGTTGTGCGCTGAGCAAATGCCCTCCGTGAAGCACGAGCTTGAGTTCTTTGTAAAAGACTTCCTGTTCCCAGCGCTTCGCATACAACGCCAACAACTCACGCGCACTGCCCTGCTGCACGCTCAGGCTCGTCCACAGCCGCACCTTCACCCACTCTCCAGCGGCGTTGCGCACTCGCCCCACGATCTCGCGCACTGGCAACTCGCTCTGGCGCATCGGCGGATGTTTGCGCGGGCGGCCCCGCGCTTTGTTCGCCTCGGGTGTCTGCTTCTCGTCAGCTTTGGACGGAGCTGTTGTTGACGAGTCTGCGCATGGGCTCTCACGCTCGCGCAGACTCACCACCACCTCCGCACTGCCATCGGCATGCACGCTTTGCACTCGCACGGAGAGCTTTTGCCGCACTCGGACCAAAAAGTGACTCTGCGTGCGCTGCGAATGTTTTTGCAGTTCTTTGAGCATCGGAGCCTGCCCGTAATAGCGGTCGGCGATGAGCAGGCTGCGAGCTGGTAGCGCGGCGAGCAACGGATCGGCCAGCGATTTCTCATTGAGCGCACCCAGTGACATCGATACGGCCAGCGGTGCATGGGTGCCGAGGCTCGACCAGCGTGCTCATGGAGAGCTTGGCAAAGGCTGCCTGCGCACGACGACTGCGGCTTTTGGGCACTTGGGCGTTGATCTGCACGGTGTTAAGCAGGTTCCACTGCCCACCGTCGATGCCGACCAAGCGCAGCCCGGCGAAAAAACACGCTGGATGCCGCTGCTCACAGGCTAGCGGCACCAGGGAGTGGCGCATGCAGGCATCGAAAGCTTGGGGTGGATATCTTCAAACGACGCTGGCTTAGCGCCGCGGAGCCTGATGCGCACAGCAAAATAACGACCGATGATCTGCTGTAGGCTGCCGCAAGCGTGCAGACTTTGGGCGACCATGCCGGCGATGAGTTGCCAACCGAGAAGTTTGCGTCGCGGCCCTTGGTGCGTTGGCTCTGCCCGCAGTTCCTCGGGCAACTGCTCGACGCCGAGGTTTTTGCGGATGCGTGCAGAGATGATGTTCGTATCGCGGTGGGCTGGATGGCTTTACCATCTACCGCTAGTTGACTCAGCTACTCAGTTGTAGCACTCTTTTCGCCCCTCTTCGCTTTTTTTGCTTAGCGGCATTGTGGCTAGACCGGTTCTCAAAAAGAATGTCATAAACGCGTCTTTGGGCGGCACTGGGACTGAAGGATGGATGGCTGGTCGAACAAAGAGCGTAGGGACTCGATGATACGGTCCTGAAGTTGCTCGGAAGTCTTGGCGATCCAGCCGTTGAACCAGTCGGCCTTCATGCGCAGCCACAAGCGTTCGATGGCGTTGAGATCGGGCGAGCGTGGTGGCAGATACTCGGGCTCAAAGTGGTGCCAGTTAAGACTCTTGGTCTTGTGCCATGAGGCGTTGTCGAGCACCAGGATGGCGCGGCGTCCTGCCACGTGCGGATTCTCCTCAGCTAGAGTGTCAAGGAACACCTGAAAAGTGACGCTGTCGCACAGGTTGAAGAGCAGTGCGCCGAGACGTCCATCTTTGGGCCGCACTGCGCCAAACACATTGTAGCGGATGTGCTCGCCGAGATAAGGTGAGTGGCGCACCTTGCCGATCTTGGTCCAGGTACGGCGCGGGCGCGGATCGCCTTCAAAGCCGCTTTCGTCGCTGAACCACAAGTCGACGCTCGGATCGGCCACCCAGCGCTGGAGCTTTTGGCAGAAGGCTTGGCGCTTGTCCTCATCCTGATTGAGCGGCCAAGGGCGCGGAACTTTGAGGCGGTAATCGTGCTCGTGGAGATAGCGCACGGTGGTGCTGTAGCCGAGTTGCGTTTGCAGGTTCTGCTTGATCCAGCCGTGCAATTTCACAGCGGTCCAGTGGCTTTGTCCGGCCAGTGAGGATCTTCGATGAGAGGTAGGATTTTATCGCTCACCTGTTCCTTGGGCAGGATGCGGCGACGCCCGCTGCTACGCCCGGGAATGA
The DNA here is from genome assembly GCA_016713035.1 of Verrucomicrobiaceae bacterium. Classification (NCBI taxonomy): domain Bacteria; kingdom Pseudomonadati; phylum Verrucomicrobiota; class Verrucomicrobiia; order Verrucomicrobiales; family Verrucomicrobiaceae; species Verrucomicrobiaceae bacterium. The sequence goes on along the minus strand of JADJPW010000001.1, from coordinate 627,388 downwards.
GACCATCAAGGCCGGCGAGATTGAAGGCTTGGATGAAGCGCAAAACCTGCCGCAGGCTGAAGCCTGAGAGGTCAGCGACTTGCTCGCGGCTCTTGCCTTCATAAAGCCAGCGCAGCGCTTGAAGCCGACGAAAGCCCTTCTTCGTGGGTGAGCAATCCATCGCCACGCCGACCTCTTCCAAGGTCGCGTTTTCGAGATTGAGTGTGATGCACGGGCGGGCCACCGCCGCCTATTAATTACCGAAATTCTAAAAAGTACAGTCTCAATATGACATTCTTTTTGAGAGTCTATCCGGCAAAAGGTTCGACAGGTTGTAACGAGGTGAGGCGTCTGGCCATGATGCCGATGAAGGCGAGGTAAACAAAGGCTTCGTGATGGCGCGGGTTCTTCTCGTGATCCCGTGTGAGTCGGCGTTGCTTCACCAGCCAGCCAAAGCTGCGCTCGATGACCCAGCGGCGCGGCAGCACCACGAAGCCCTTCTGGTCTTCGAGCTTCTTGATGATCCCCAAGGCAAAACTCGCTCCGTGACCGAAGAGTTGTCCCATGCTCTGCACGAAGGTCTCCAGCTTCCCGGCATAGCCACCATCGGCAAAGATCATCAGCAGGCTCAGGAAGCCATGGCAAAACATGCACAACAGCAGCTTTGCGCCGTCACGATCTTGCACGTCGGCGGGCGTGACCACCACGCCCAGCAGCAGGCCGTTGGTGTCGGTGAGCGCGTGGCGCTTGCGTCCCTTGATCTTCTTGCCCGCGTCGTAACCGCAGGCTCACAGCCGGTAGCTGCCCGCCTTTGACGCTTTGGCTGTCGATGACAGCGGCGCTGGGCATGGCGTTTTTTTAGCATCAGGCGTGTCTGGGTGCGCAGGGCGTCGTTGAGCTTGGGCCACAAGCCCTGCTCGGTCCATTTACTCAAGGCGTCGTGAGCGGTGCTGCGGGGCGCGAGGTTCTTGGGGATCATCGACCACTGAGAGCCCGTTTTGAGCACATAGCGGATGGTGTCCAGACAGATTCGGGCGGAGTCGGGAGCTCGCAGCCTGCCTCGACAACGCTTCGCGCCAGCCGGGTAGATGATAGGCTTGATGAGTTCCCATTCCGCATCGCTGAGATCAGAATCGTAACCGGCTGGTTGATAGGGCTTGGCTGGCATCGCCCAACTTCCACTTTCAGCTTTTACTGGCTACAACTTTTTGCCGGATAGGCTCTGAGAACCGGTCTAGACCCAATGCCGCTAAGCAAAGCATGAGCCACTGTTTGGAGCACACCGTAGCGCTGCTACTGGTGCTGGAGGCAGCGCAGGGCCTCATGGACGAGGCGGCACAAGGAGTGCTGGTGCGCCGAGTGCGAGAGCAAATCGCCCAAGCCGCGTTGCCAGCGCGACGAAGACGTAGTTGCCAGCGCAAGGTGCGACAGCCCGTGAGCAAATGGCCACGCCTGCTCTCGACCTCTTCTCTCCAAGCCAGCGACGATCTCATCATCGACCCTTTTGCTTAGCGGCATTGGGTCTAGGTCCTTTGGTCGCCTTAAAGATGAATTTGCCGGCTTTTTGTTCTCCAAAAACGGCGTGTTCAATCCGGCCCGAGTTGCGCTGTCCGAGCTGTGATATGGGTATCCAGAAACGCTCGTCAGTGGCCCAGTCGGAAAGGATCGCGATTTGTCGGTCACGCTCTACGGCGAACCCTGTGGGCGACCAAGGCTGCGATTGATCTGTGCCACTTTCTCTTCCCAGGTGGTTAAGGGCAGTCGTGAAATCCGGGCAGCCATTTGTTCGCGGGTGATCCACGGTTTGATCGGCTGGAAGGTTTTGCGCGGCTTCGCCGCCTTGGGGGGCTTCGTTTCCAGGCATGGTGGTGCGACTTCGGTTTGCATGGGGCGAAGGTAACGGCTTTGCACGGACCGACAATGGGCTTTTCTCAATCCTCCGGCATCGGGCGGCCTTTGGTCTCTGGCAGGAAGGCCAGGGCGACGAGCCCGAGGAGGAAGATGCAGCTCATGTAGGTGCAGGCGGTGCGGAAGGCCTCCAACTTGGCCTCTGGCGTGGTGGCGCCGGCTTTGAGCGCTGCCTGGAGGCTGCCGAGAGTGAATGGACCACTCGCGGCGACGAAGCGCCCGACATTGTAGCAAAAGCTCGTGCCGGTGCTACGCAGGCTGGTGGGGAAGAGCTCTGGCAGGTAAATGGCAAAGCCAGCAAAGAGTGCGAGCTGGCAGGCCCCCATGACCGCGCTCATCCAGATGTCGCCACGGCCATCAAAGAACTGGAAGAAGCCGATGGTGGCGATCATCGCTGCGATGTAAGCCATGGCAAAGGCGGGCTTGCGGCCTGATTTCTGAGCGATCTTGGTCATTAGTAGCATGCCAAAGAAGGCACCGAGATTTTGCACGATGGAGTTCACGCCGATCCAGTAAGTTTTTTCGCCAGCGATTTTCTCTGGGGCGACACCTTCGGCTTTGAGTGAGCGCTCCATTACATCCCCAACGAGCTCAGGACTGAAGAAGCCGATGCCCCAGAGGCCGATGACGCCTGCTACGCAGAGCACCATGCCCAGCAGCGCAGACTTCCGCCAGCGCACATCGCCCAACAGAGCGGAGTAGGACCCAAACTTCACGCCCGCTGCCTTGCCTGCAGCACGCGCCATTACCCACTTTTCCGGCTCCTTCAGGCGGATCTGGATGAAGACGCATAGAAAGGCTGGCAATGCACCAACGAGGAACATGTACTTCCATGCAGTGCCTGGTTCGATGGCCTTCGCAGCCTCTAGACTGCCCATGTACATGCTGGTGAGGCCCGCTGCGATATTCCCCACCGCTGAAAGTGCCTGCAAGGTGCCTAGAGCACCTGCTCGGGCTGTATCTGGTAGAGTATCGGCCACCAGAGCCACCGCGAGTCCAAACACGCCACCGACGCCGAGTCCGGTCAGGAAGCGGAAAATCGCGAAGTCCACCCAGCCTTTGGAGAATGCCGAGAGACCGGTGCAGACGGAATAGATGAGCACGGTGAGTGTCAGCGTCTTTGCCCTGCCGATTCGGTCGCCTACCGAGCCAAAAATGAGCCCTCCGGTGGCCCAGCCCGCGACGAAGATCGAGGTGGCGTAGCCGCCGTATTTAATCGGGTCCATTCCTTCTGGTAGCAGCGCTTTCATGGCTGAATTTCGCGCTAGGAGGAAGAGCTGCTGGTCCAGGCAGTCGAATAGCCATGCCAACGAGGCGACGATAAAGACAAACCAGTGGTATTTGGTCATCTGCTTATACCAAGGGGCGGAGGCGTCGGGCTGGATCGTGGTGCTCATGTGGAGCGCGGATGTTGAATGCCACCTGCGGAAATGACAATCTCGAAATTGAGTAGCTTCGTCATGGTGGCTGGGACATGCCAGAGGGGGGGGAGGGCTGTGAAGTGCTGCTATCGGTCTCTTTTTGGTCACGCAGTGACCGAAATCGGGCACCTATGCAGGTGGAGCTGGAGAGCCGCGAAGGGCAAATGCGAAGGCTTTTGGAAATGAAGTGGGCGGGGAGTCGTTCACTGAGGACTTATGAAACGACGTTCTTTTTTCCTCGCTGCGGGTTCGGCGGCTTTGGCGGTGAATGCGCCAGCAGCGCGGCTGCGGATCGGCCAAATCGGGACGGAGCATGCGCATGCGGGCGGGAAAATGACGGCGATGCGCTCGCTGACGGAGCTCTGGGAGGTGGAGGGGGTGACCGGGCCGAAGGGTTATGATGGCGTGAAGTCGATGACAGTGGATGAACTGCTCGCTAGGCCGAATCTAAAGGCGGTGGCAGTGGAGACGATGATCGCTGACTCCTGCGAGATGGCGCGGCGCTGTATCTTGGCCGGTAAGCATGTCCATTTGGACAAACCAGGTGCATTGAAGCATGATGAGTTCAAATCCATGCGGCTGGAGGCGGAGAAACGCGGTCTCACGTTGCAGATGGGTTACATGCTGCGCTACAACCCGGCCTTTGAGTTGCTTTTCCAAGCTGTGCGTGAGGGCTGGCTGGGGGAGATCACAGAGATCGATGCGGCGATGGGGAAGCTGGCGGATGCCGGGACACGGCAGAAGCTCGGCGAGCTGGAGGGCGGCGGCATGTTCGAGCTGGCGTGTCATGTGATCGACGCGGTGGTGACGCTTTTGGGCAAACCTGCGGAGGTGGGGGGCTTTTTCGACGCCTGCAGGCGCGGATGGTGTGAAGGACAATCAGATTGCCGTGCTGCAATATGCTAAAGCGACGGCGGTGGTGCGCTGCAATCACGCGGACCCTTTTGGCGGGCCACGTCGGCGTTTTAGCGTGACGGGGACGGAGGGCACCTTCGAGATCGTGCCGCTGGAGAGCGGGAAGGTGAATTTGTCTCTCACGAGGGAGCGTGGTGGCTACAAGAAAGGCACGCAGTCATTCCAGCTCACGGTGCCGAAGGATCGCTATGCGGCAGAGTTTGTTGATCTTGCGAAAGTGGTGCGCGGTGAGAAAAAACTAGCCTGGGATGCGGCGCACGACATCGCGGTGCATGAGACGGTCATGCGTGCGGCAGGTGTGTGGAGGTGAGGTGCCGAGGTGACGAGGAATTAATTTTGGGAAGCTGTGGCGGCGATGCGGTAGTGCTCCCAGGCGCGGCGGAAGTCTTCTTTAGCTAGATAGAGTGCAGCGATTTCGAGGTCGATATAGTTGGGTGGATTGGTGGCGGTGCGCACTTTTTCGAGCGTGCGGATGGCGTTGTCGTAGTCGTTGTTGTTTTTGTAAGCCTGGAAGAGATTGATGCCTAGTTGGGGATCAAGGGTGTTGAAGAGAAAAGCGTTTTCGAGGGTTTTAAGGTCGGTGCTGCCGCCTGGTGGTGCACGGTGGAGGGAGGGTAGGTAGATGGCGGCGATTTCGCAGGCTTTGCGGAAGTCGGATTTTTGGGCGTAATATTCGGCGAGGATTTTCCAGCCGCCGTCACGCTCCCATATTTTATTGGATGCGATGGCAGCCATGAGGGCTTCACGGTCACCGAGACGGTTCCACATTTCAAAGAGGCTCATGCGCTGAGCGGACTCGAGCCCGGCGAGGTCAGGCTGACGAGCGAGGATGTCTCGCAGGCAGAGCTCGAAGTCCTGACGAGTGTTGACGCTACCGAGGAAGCCGAGTTTGAGCTCCTGGGTGTTGGCGAGTTTCCATACGGCCTCACGGATCTCCGGGTGAAGGGTGGAGTGATGGACCATCTGATGGTAGTAGCCGTGGATGCCGGGTGCGGCTTGGGGGAAGCGCTTGATGAACTCGCGCCACCCTAGAACGGCGTACTCTGGGCGGATGCCGAGCCAGTCGAGTCCTTCGTAATAACAGGCATAGGCGAAGTGTGGTTCGAGGAGGCGTGAGCGTGTGTAGTCGAGGAGTGCGGCCTCGGTGTCCTGACGGAGGATGACGCGAGTTCTGGCACGATCAAAGTAGAGGCTGTAGTCAAGTGGGCGCATCTGGATGGCCTGATTGAGCAGGGGAAGTGCATCGGAGGCGGAGCCGCTGTTCGCGAGCTCATGGGCACGTTTTTGCAGCATGAGGGCGGAGCTGGTCCCTGGCAGGAGTGGCTTTCCAGTGGCGATAGCTGCCCATGTGACGCCGAGGGCGAGTACGGCGAAAGCGATGACGACGGTGGCGATCTTTTCTGGCCATCTGGCTGCCTTCGGCAGACACCTTGGCCGGAGGCTAACACCAGCGAGTAGGGCGAGGAGGGAAAAGTAGCCGAGATTATGAATCGGAACGTCAATGAGGCCGTGGAGTAAGCCGAGTAGGAGGCAAATGGCGGCGGTATTGCGTGCGCGGCGGTCATGGCGGTGGGCGCGTCCTTTGGACTTCTTTCCGAACCATGGGCCTGTGGAAAGCGCTATCCAGGCGATGAGCAGCATGCACGGCACGAGGGTGATGAGACCACCTTCGACGAGTTTCCAGAGCAAATCACTCTCTGGATGAATGGCGCGGGCACGGGGGTCAAAGCTGGAGACTGACAGCGGAAAGACGCAGTCGAAATTACCCAATCCGATGCCTGACCAGGGGGCTTCGGAGGCAATACGGAGCGATTCTTTGTATAGGATGACACGCATGTCAGAGCCCATGTTCGCTCCTGTTTTAACGAGCAATTTGGTTCTTGAAGAGAGGCCTCCATCAGCAACGAATAGTGCAGCCGCAATCACCAGAATGAAGGACGCTGTGACGGCCATTTTTTTGAAGAAGCCGCGCCGCATGGATGCTGTGCCCAACCAGAGGGTGATCCCCAAAAAGAGCAGTAGCAGGCCTGCTCGCGATGAATTCATGAAAATCGTCACTACGGGCAGAAAAAAGCCAATGGCGTAGATGAACCACATGCGCTGCTTTCGCCGCTGGGCGTCATAGGCACAGGCTGCACACAGTATGCAGGTGATGGCGGCTAGGCTACTGATGTGGTTGCGATTAGAAAAGGGGCCGAAATGACTCATGTCCACGACTTGCCCATGACCAGGCCACCAGGGGAGCTGGAACAGTTTCAGGCCCTCCATGATGGTCATCCAGCAAATCATCAGACCTCCGATGGCGAGGGAACTTAGGATGACGCGGCGCTGGGCACCTGAAAAGCCGCGCATGAAGCACCATGCAAGCCAGGCCAGGCATTGACAGAGCCAGAGCCAATCCTCCACGGTCACCCAAGTCTGTGGGGGTGATGCTGCCCGGTAGCTGGATACCCCAGTCCGTAGTCAGACTATCCCGCCAGGGCATCGTGGCACCGAAGGATCGTGGCAAAAAGGCCACGAGGGGGCCCAGCACAGCCCCAAGAAGTCCTGTGAGTGCCAAGGGGGGGGGGCGTCGGCGTGCGGGAAAAAAAAGCATCGTCAGAGCCATCAAGCCCGCTGTCAGAGCCCGTGACCATGTTGCCTGTCCTGTGCCAAGGAAGATCACCAAGAGTGGAACTAGTGCAAAGACAACACCATGCCAGCCGGGGCCTTCCAATTCATAGTCCTCCGGTGCATTCTCATCTGCACCGGAGCTTTCCTCCTCCTCAGTCGAGGAGGCAAGACGTACGCTCCCATCTTCACCGGCCATCATGGGCGACTCGTTCGATGATGAAGTGGAGGAAGACGAAGAGCGCCGTCTGCGCCTGCGGCGGCGCTGCGGCTCGGGATTATCCTCAAAGATGGGTTTGAATTCCATGATGCGGTGGGGCGGAAGGGGTTCAGTTCGGCATTATCAATGGATCAGGCTTTGGAATGCTTGCGGATGCGGGTAGCCGACCCCATCGCTCCTTACAGCGGTCGAGAGCAGGAGTGAGTTCATCGAGCCGTAGTTGCCATTCGGTATGAGACTCCTGATCTGCTGGATGGCGCAGAGTAATGACCTGGCCATCGAATAGCTTGATTGTCACGAGCTTGGCCTCCGCAGTGCGGGCATCTTGCTCATCGACGACACGCACCGACATACGCTCTAGGGCGTGACGGAAGGTCACATCGAATTCCTCCAGAGTGCCACTCCGCTCGACTTCAAAGTCCAGGATGCGGCCCCTGGCACGGAAGTACTCCCTGACTCGCTTCCGCTCCAGGGCAGCGCTCACCTGAAGACGTAGCTTTTTAAAGCTGCGCACATATCCCAGGTAGCGTGCCGCTGCTACGGCGAGCAGGAAGAGCAGAGCCGCTGCCACCGGTATAGCGATTCCCTTTGTCACCAAGATGCTGATGCCTGTCAGACTCAGCACCACGCAGACTGTGTACATCACCGCTAGTGCTCGGCCTTTGCTATAGCCTAGCAGGATCAGGCGATGATGGATGTGCTCCGCATCTGCACTGAAGACGGGCACCCCGCGGATGCTACGGCGTAGGATCGCAAAGGCTGTATCCAAAATGGGCACGCCCAGGGCGATCACGATCACCAATAACGCACCGATGATCGCACCTTTGTTCGAGCTAAAGAGCGATACGGAGGCGACAAAAAATCCGATCAAATATGCACCGCCATCTCCGAGGAAAATCTTCGCCGGAGGCAGGTTGAAGACCAAAAAGCCCGCTAGAGCCCCCGCCATCGTCAATGAAATCACCATCACATCTGCGCTGCCGCCATAGTGGCCGATCACAGCCAGCGTAAGGCAGAGAAACATGCCAAATCCGCCCGCTAGGCCGTCCATGCCGTCGATGAGGTTCACGATATTCGGGATACTCACCAACCACATCACTGTGATCGGTAGTGACCACCAGCCCAGCGAGATTGATCCATCGCCAAAAGGATTACTCAATATGTCTATCGAGATGCCTAGCGCATAGAGAATGAGGGAGGTGCCTACTTGGCCTGCTAGCTTTACTTTGGCTCCCAGGGGCTTCAGGTCATCAATGAAGCCCACGCTGAACATCAGCGTATTGCAGATGGCCACCGGCATCCAGTCTTCCCAGCGCAGCAGCCCGTAAAAAGCCGCCACTGCTGTGCCCAACGTCAGTGCGAGGAAAATGGGGGCACCTCCCAGGCGGGGAATGGGCTTCGCGTGAAATTTTCGCCGCGTATCTGGGGCATCCATGGCGAAGGTCACGCCACTCCGTAGGACGAGGAAGGTCAGCGCTGCGGCGACGAGCATCGCGCCGCCGTAAAAGCCTGCCATCTGCAGCTTGGAGAGGTGCAGTGGCACGGGCGGGCCAGTCATCAGCTCGGCAGGCGTCGTCAAAATCATGTGGGGAAAATTAAAACACGAGCATAGCGGCTCCCTGCTCGCTGCGAAGCGAAAAATGGCTCTTCGAGGGGCATTTTCGCCACTCAGAGTCTCTGCCGCGCTGTGTGGGACAGGAAATAATGCCGGATGCTCACCTGAGGGAGCTTTGATCAGATGGGACCAAAGTGCTTTTCACGGACTTCGACGATGGCATTGAGCATGGCGTCCGCCTCGGAGCGGGTCTGGGCGTTGAGACTGCTGGCGGCGCGGTTGTAGCGCTTGTAGAGGAGCTTCAGGCGGGCGTGGATCTCAGACTTGGTCATCTTGGAGGTCACTTCGCACATTTCCTCAGGCGTTTTTGGTGGGGCAGCTGGTGCGGTGGCCTTGGTAGCTGCGGTGGCCACGGGCTGGCCTTTGGCGACTTTTTCGAGGATGCCACCTGCTTCTGTGCTCTTGGCGGCGGCTTCTGTTTTGCGGGCTTCTGCGTTTCTTCCGCCTGTGAGGGATTTAGAGAGGGATTTGAGGATCTTGAACATAGGAATTCCTGTTTTTGGATTTCTGATTCGCGTTATTCGATCCTCATGGTGCGGAGGTGGGCGCTTCGGCGCTTGAGTTCGTCATCCGAGAGGACGCCAGCTCCTTTGTAGCTCAGGGCGACTTCCTTACTGCGGCCAGATTGCTTATCGACGACCAGGGCGCGGACTCGCTGGTTTTCATCGTAGCTGAATGTCACGGCGATCTCGCAGCCTTTCGGGCGGTTTGGCGGCACTTCGAGCGTGATTCGTCCGATGACGTCGATGAATTTGGCGTCTTCATCTTCGCCCTGAGTGATGTCCACCTCAATGATGCGCTCATTATCCTCGCTGGTTTGATAGACCTGACTGCGTGAGCAGGGGATGGTGCTATTCTTCGGGATGACGATGGAGTTCATGAGCTTCTCCTCGCCCGTTTTGGCATTATAAACCATGGCCAAGGTGCCGTAGCTGGCGTTGCAGACTTCTTGGATTTTGGCGGATTTTTTGGCGAAGAGGGCGGCTCCGAGTGCGACGCATTCATCCACGTTGCCGCAGCTCTTGGGCGTTTTGCCAAACATTTTTTCGAGCACGGTTTTCACCTTTGGAATGCGGGTGGAGCCACCGACGAGGACGACGTGGTCGATGTCGGCAGGTTTGAGGCCGACGTTATCGAGTGCTTGCTCGACCAGCATGACTGTGCGGGTGAGCATGTTGCGGATCATTTTTTCAAAGTGCTCACGGCTGAGGTCGATTCGGGCGATGCCGCTGTTGTTGTCATTGGCGACAGTGTCGTTGACGCGTTGGAGCTTGGAGAGCATTTTTTTGGCATCCTCAGTGGCTTGGAGGATGCGGCGGCGGTGGCGCTCATCGCTGAAGAGGCTGGAGCCGGTCTGCTTCTGGTATTGCTCTGCGTAGGCGGAAAGGAGTAGCTCGTCAAAATTGCTGCCACCGAGGTGGCGTGCCCCTTCGGAGGTGAGGATCTTGATCGTGTCACCCTCGACTTCCAGGATGGTAGTATCGAGTGTGCCGCCGCCTAGGTCATAGACGAGGACGCGGCCTTTGACGCCCTGAGAGTGTGCGTAGTAAACTGCCGCTGCAGTGGGCTCATTGACGAGTCGGCGGACTTTCATCCCAGCCATCTCTGCGGCGGCGATGGTGCTCTTGCGTGCGAGCTCGTTGAAGTTCGCTGGCACGGTGATGACGACTTCATGGATGTCGCCGCAGATTTTTGAGCAATCGCGTTTAAGCTTGGAGAGGATGAGCGCGGAGATTTCTGCGGGGGTCCATTTTTTGCCATCGATGTCCACCAGATATTCTGGGTCATCCATGTGGCGTTTGATCTGGAAGATGGTGCGGTCTGGCTCGCCACCGTCGCGTGCTGCGGAACCGACGAGCTTCACATCCTCATGGGCTTCAAAAAAGACGACAGAGGGAGTTAGGCGTTCCCCATCGGCATTCGGGACGATTTCGGGATTGCCGTCGGGTTTCAGGTAGGCCAACCCAGAGAGGGTGGTGCCGAGGTCGATGCCAACGTATTCAGCCATATGCGGTGCGGGATGGACGGGGGTTTTGAGAGGGGCAGGGAAGGGGCGCTGGCTAGCTGGGTGCGACACCCGAGGGACAGGGCCTGGATTGAGAGCTTACGGTTAGTCGTTAAAAGCCGGAGGATCAAGGTTTGGCTCTCAAATGTCAAGGTTCCCTAAATATTCCTACTCCATCCCCTTCACTTTTACTGCCGCAGGTGCTCATGGAGGATGCGGGTGATTTCTCGGACGACGTCTTGCTTATCTGAGCAGCCGTGGAGGTAGGGGACCATCTTTTCAGAGCTGGCGCTGTCAAGATGGGCGCTGCGGTAGGGGACGACGCCATCGCTGGTTTTTTCTCGGTCGAGCCATTTCAGGCCACTATTGCCGATGATGCTATGATGCCGTACCGCAGGTCGTGTTTGATCTAGCCCCCGGAGAAATGGGCTGCGCTCTGAGAGGGTGCCCAGGCTCAGAAAGCTGAAAACGCCCCACTGGCTAATCTGGGGTGAAAGCGCATCTGAATTCCCCTGTAGCAGCTCACCCGCCATCGTCATGGATTCAAAGGGCACCCGGATGAGCCCGGTGAGACGGCGCACGATGTCCAGGCTAGCGATCCTGCTGCCCCGGTGCGGCGTGGCGATAAAAATGACCCGCTGCGCAAAAGGGAGAGGCTTGACGATCAGGGTCTGCTGCAGGCTGTCGCGTGCGGTTTGACTGATTTTGAGTTCTGTCAGCGGCTTAGTGAAGACGCTGCTCCAGAGTGCTTCGCCGCTATCAGTCACTTGCATGCGGCTGATCAGACCGCCCATGCTATGACCCACCAGGACCATGCGCTGCATACCTGGATCATCATGCTCGGGGTCGTAGTGCTCACGGGCGAGCAGCAGAGCCTCCCGCAGCTTGGCCGCGGCCTGTGGCACAGCGATGGCGGTGGGATAAAGAAAGTACCAGGGCTGGTAGTGCCGCCGCAGCGTGGAGTCGGAACTGATCGCATTCACCGCATTGAGCCAGATGTGCGGATCGGACATCAGCCCATGGACGAACACGATGGGGATGCGCTTAGGATCATACTCATCCATGCAGTAGAGGCGGCAGTCTTTGAAGGCCCTCTCAGGATTCAGGATACCGATGAGCGAGAGGTTCCCAAAGGCTTTTTTGGAAAGTGAGAGCTCCTTCGGCGCTGTGTAGTCTGCGGCAAGCTGCCGCTCCCCCCCTGGCGCAGGGACGGTCTCGGTATTGAGGCTGTTATGCAGGCGTAGGCGACAGTGGCGCATGCCATCTGCGGCTGGGGGCATCATCTCCATCACTGCGGTGACGGTGAAATGCCCTCCCTTTGGCGGAAGGAAGGGCTGATCGCGTGCAGAGGCCTCATTGCGCTCCACGCGGCCGACCAGCGGTACACCCAGCCCTGGGCGGAGAGCCTGCGTCTCGCGTCCACGCCAGATCGTGGTCTCAGCGGGCATCAGATCATCATATTCAGCAGGTGAGGCCCCGCGCTTCTTGGCATCCACGGCATCGAATTCGATGACGAAGTGGCCACCAGGCCCTTCGAGGCCGAGTGTGAGCCCTGACGACCAAGAGCGGGGAGACTGCGCTCGTGTCCAGGTGGTCAAAAAGCGACCCAGCGCGGTCTCGTAGGCGTTTTCCGCCTCGCGGCGGCTACGAGCGCGGCCACGGCTCATCGCATCCCAGTTTTCCGCCATTGTGATGAGATCAGCGTGCATCGTGCGGCGTGTGCGCAGAGGCAGCTCACGCACTTCACCCGTGCGGCGTGGCTGCCAGCTACCACAGGCACCTAGGAGCCAAATCAGCGTGAGGAGGCTGAGGGCGCGGCACCGCCTCATGGAGCGCTTTTTTCAGGCGTGATGGCGATCATCTTCACATTCCTGATGGCCGCAGTGGTGGCATAGGTGGTGAAGGAGAGTGGCAGATAGTTTTCGATCGGGCCGGGCCGCACGCTGATCTTTTTACCTTTGATATCCTCATCGATGATGTGCTTGCCATCGAGCCACACACCCAGCTTTTCTGGCGTGACACGGAGCCGCACGGAATACCACTTGTCATCCTCGTAGCGCTGGAAGGAGGAGGTATTATTCTCACTCGCATCCAGATTATCGATGCTGGAGATGCCAGTGACGGCACCTCCCCAGCCGCCGCAGAGCAGCGTGGCGCAGGTCTTGGCATTACCCACTGGGAAGGTCAGACCGACAAAGAAATCCACCCCATCGAGCCGCTTCGCATCGAAGCTCATCTCGTAATTCGTCATCGGCAAATTGGCTGCTTTTTTTATAAACAGCTCCACTCACGCTATCGCCGGCATTGATGATCATGAGGCCGCCCTCTAGCTCCACCATGCCACTGGCTCCGATGTCCACATTCTCCCAGTCATCGAGAGATTTGCCATCGAAGAGCGACCACTCCTTTTTCTCGGCGGCGACGGGCTCTGGGGCCTTCTTGGTGGCAGCGGCGGGCTGTGGAGCAGCGTTTTTAGCGGCATCCTCCGCATGTGCGGTGTAGCAGGCCGCCAGCAGGGTGAGGAGCAGGGTCGTGGGTCGAGTCATGGCGGCGGGGATACTCCACGGGCGGCGTGTCGTGGTCAAGTTGCGGCCTCATGCATGTTGAAGGCCGTTTGAAATGCATTTAGCCAGTGCCACCCCTCCCCATCATGAGTACACAGGCCCCCGTAGCACCTCCCCAGACCATCATCATCATGGGTGTTTGCGGCTGTGGGAAGTCACTCGTCGGCAGCTCACTCGCCCAGCGGCTCGGAGGAACTTTTGATGATGGAGACGACTTCCATCCGCCCGCGAACAAGGCCAAAATGGCCTCTGGCACCCCCCTGACTGATGAGGACCGCTGGCCCTGGTATGCCGCACTGCGTGCCCGCATCCTGGCGCAGCGAGCCAGCGCCCCCGTGCATGTGCTGGCCTGCTCCGCTCTGAAAAAAATCTACCGTGATCGCCTGCGTGGGGACGATCCAGAAGGGAAGGTGGCTTTTGTGCTTCTCGATGGCACGCGTGAGCTCATTTCCACACGCCTCGCCCAGCGCAAAGGCCACTTCATGAACCCCGCGCTGCTCGATAGCCAATTCTCCACACTGGAGCTCACGCCAGACCTCATACGCGTGTCTATCGACGGCTCGCCAGAGCACATCGTGTCCGAAATCATCCAGCGCCTCCAGCTAACCATCCCATGAGTGCCAAAGCACATCGCTCTAGGCAGCTTTTCGCTGCGTTGCTTCTTTTTCTCGTGGTACTCCTTCTCGGGCTCTGGCTTCATCCCGCGACGCAACCCTACGCCCGACTCGCCATGCGCCGTATGACCTTCGCTGCACTCACCTTGCCCTATCCACTGCCCCCTGAGTCAAAAACCTGGAAAACCATGTCCGCAGCCCAACGGCTCACGGATGTGAAAAAGCGCCTCCAAGGCCCCCTGGAGGCCGAGTTGGCCAAATCGGGCCTCCAGCTCGGTCAAGCCGCCTACATCCGCCTTTTCAAAGAAAGCAGTGAGTTCGAGCTCTGGCTGAAAAGTGCCTCAGGAGCCTGGAAGCTCTTTCGCACCTATCCCATCGCTGTTTTTTCGGGCGGACTCGGTCCGAAACAAAAAGAAGGCGACATGCAGGCCCCTGAGGGCTGCTACGGCATCACACGCGGCCAGCTCAATCCCGCCAGCAACTACCACCTCGCCTTCAATATCGGTTATCCGGACGCTCTCGATCGCCACCATGGCCGCACGGGCAGCCTCATCATGGTGCATGGCGATCAGGTCAGCATCGGCTGCTTTGCCATGACGGACCCCGTCATCGAAGAAATCTACCTCATCATCGAAGCCTCATTGAATAACGGCCAGACCACCATCTCGCTGCACGCCTTTCCTTTTCGCATGACACCTCAGCGAATCGAACAAGCCGCGAGCGATAAAAGCCCCTGGCTCAGCTTCTGGAATGACCTCCGAGTCATCCACGACGCCTTCGAGCGGACCCATCGCCCACCGCTAGTCAGCGTGAGCGAGGGTCGCTATCAAGTGAAGTGAGTGGCTCAGGATGCGGCAGGCGCTGCTGCATCCGCTTCAGGAGCTGAGGCCTCTGGTGTCGTTTCTCCATCTGTGGGAGCCCCTTCTTCGGTGCTCGTCACCTCGGCGGCGACTTCCAGTTCCTCTGCGACGACGGTGGCCACGTCTTGAATTGTCTCGCCTTCATTCAGCGTCATGAGCTTCACGCCTTGGGCATTGCGGCCCGTTTCGCGGATTTGGCTGACTTTGATGCGCACGCTCTGGCCTTTGCTAGTCATGAGCATGAGTTCATCCGTTTCCTTCACCGCGAGCGCTGCGACGACTTTGCCGGTCTTCTCGGTGACATTCATCGTGGTCACACCTTTGCCACCGCGATTGGTCAGGAGTCGGTATTCATCAAAGCCGGTACGCTTGCCGAGTCCGTTCTCACTCACGACGAGCACCATCGTCTCAGGCTCTTTGGTGATGCAGCTCACCAGGAAGTCATCTGCATCGAGCGTGATGCCACGCACACCTGCGGTGGCACGGCCGATTGGGCGCAGATTCGGAGACTCAGGATTGTCACCCGTTTCGTGGAAGCGGGCGCACATGCCCTCATGCGTGACGAGGCAGACTTCCTTCGTGCCATCGGTGAGCACCACATCGACCAAGTCATTGCCCTCATCGAGCTTGATGGCGATGATGCCGTCTTTGCGGTAGTTTTTGAACTCTTCGAGGGCGGTTTTCTTCACCGTGCCGTCTTTGGTGGCAAAAAGGACGTATTTGTCCGCTGCCCACATCGCATCATCCTCAGCTCCCTGAGCCTTCAAAATGAGCACGGAGGCGATTTTCTCCTCGGAACGCAGGTTGAGCACATTTTTGATGCTGCGGCCCTTTCCTGTGCGGGTGGCCTGTGGGATCTGGTACACGCGCTCCACATACATGCGGCCTGTATTGGTGAAAAAGAGCAAGAAGTCGTGCAGTTGGGCACTGAAGAGATGCTCGACGAAGTCGTCCGCATCCTCCTCGCTCTGCGATTCGCGGGTTTCCATGCCTTTGAGGCCTTTTCCACCGCGTCCTTGCAGTCGGTATTCGGCGGTGGGCGTGCGTTTGATGCTGCCCATGTGTGTCATGGTCACGATGGCCGTTTCGTTCGGGATGAGGTCCACACTCTCGATCTCGCCGGAGACTGCCTCGATGCGTGTGAGGCGCGGTGTGGCGTGCTTTGCTTTGATGACCTGGAGCTCGTCTTTGATGATGGTGAGCACGCGGTGCTCGCTGGCCAGGATGTCGAGCAAATCCTTGATCGTGGCCAGGATGGCGTCGTATTCGGCTTTCACCTTGTCACGCTCCATGCCAGTGAGCTGGTAGAGGCGCAGTTCCAGGATGTCATCGACCTGCTTCTCCGTGAAGACATAGCGCCCATCCTGGATGCTAGGCTGGCCGCGAATCAGGATGCCGAGCTGCTCCGCCGTCGCGACGGGGAAGGTGTAGGCACGCAATCCAGCGCGGGCTTCATCGCGGTTCCGGCTATCGCGGATGATTTTGATGAAATCATCCAGATGACCGAGCGCGAGGAGGAAGGCCTCTAGCTTTTCGGCCTGTACCTCGGCTTTTCCGAGCAGGAACTTCGTGCGGCGGATGATCACCTCACGACGGTGCTCGATGTAGCAGCCGATGGCGTCTTTGATGCCGAAAACTCGCGGCCTGTTGCCGTCGATGGCCAGCATGTGGACGCTGAAGGAGGCCTCTAGCTCGGTGTGCTTGTACAAATTGTTCAGCACCACCTGCGCACGCGCATCTTTCTTCAAATCGACGACGAGACGCGAGTTCTCATCGGACTCATTTCGCACGCCGCTGATCTCAGGGATGATTTTTTCGTTCGCGAGCTCGGCGATCTTCTTTTCCAGCTCCGCACGGTTCACGTTGTAGGGGATCTCGGTGATCACGATCTGCTCGCGATTGCCGTTTTCCACGATTTCAGCCTGACCGCGGATGCGCACGCTGCCGTGACCCGTTTCCATGTATTCGCGGATGCCAGAGGTGCCCATGATGGTACATCCCGTGGGGAAATCCGGCCCTTTGACATGCGCCATCAGCTCCGGCGTGGTGATTGCTGGATTGTCGATCTGCGCACAAACCGCATCGACGACTTCGCCCAGATTATGCGGCGGCATATTCGTCGCCATACCGACCGCGATGCCCGTACCGCCATTGACGAGCAGGTTCGGAAACGCCGCCGGGAAGACGGTGGGCTCCGTGAGTCGTTCGTCGTAGTTCGGGACGAAATCGACCGTGTCCTTGTCCATGTCCTGCATCAAAGCGCCACCGAGGTGTGTCATGCGGGCCTCCGTATAACGCATCGCAGCCGGAGGATCGCCTTCCACGCTGCCGAAGTTCCCCTGCGGGTCGATCAGCGTCTCCCGCATGGCCCATTCCTGCCCCATGTGGACGAGCGTCGGATAAATGACCGCCTCGCCGTGCGGATGGTAGTTACCCGAGGTGTCACCCGCGATCTTCGCGCACTTCACATGCTTCTTCGGCGGGTAGAGCGACAGCTCATGCATCGCATAAAGAATGCGCCGCTGGGAGGGTTTGAGGCCATCTCGAACATCCGGCAGAGCGCGAGAGATGATGACGGACATCGAGTAGTCGAGGAAGCTATTCTTGACTTCGTCGGCGACGGAGATGGGGCGTGTGTTGGAGTCTTGCATGAAAGGATGGGAGAAAAATTAACGCGTCAGATCTTTTGAAAAATGGAAACGGCCTGCTTTGAAGCTGGAATGAGAAGTCGAAATGAAACATAACGACGATAACCTTTTTTGGGATCTTCTGAATAGGTGAAGTAGCCTCCTTCTTGAGTCGCTGCCCAGGCAATCAAATGGCCGATTTGATGGCGTTTGCCATCACCGCTAAGATAGTTTGCGATTTCCAATGCCTTTCCGGTTGTTGGCGTCTTTTGCCACTTGGTGGTTTCCCACTCAGGCGACCATCCTAGAGGATATTTGCCGATAAGGTCAAACTCATGTTCAGCGAGCCATGACCAATAGCTTTCAGGCAATTGCACCACATTAGCCCAAGTGCCATCGCCTGTGAAACTAGACTCGGAATTCACTATATTCGTAGATGCAGGCATGAGCATAAACTTGCCATACACCATCTTGGATGTGTAAATGTCATGTGCCCAACCCAAACCAGGAATCCGAATGGCAGCTCCAAAAACACAAAGCAAAAATAAAAACACCAATTTTGGGGCTGAATTTCTGAATGCTTTAGATCGCAGGTGAGGCCAGGATTCCCAAATAGACCAAAGAACCGCCCCGTAAAATGCCGTCAGAAAGAGAATAGCAATGATCCTAGCTAAGTCGGAAAAAGTGAAGTCAGCCATGAATATCATGCCTTCAATCCCCCCTTCCTAGAACGCATTGAGTTCTTGCTTTTTGATACGGTACAATTTTCCAGCAACCGCTGCTCGCGGATCAATTCGAGGCGCAGCACCTCTTCGCTGGGCGGCACGAGCGTGTAGCGAGAGGCGAAGAGCTTTTCGCTGCCGTTGAGGATTGAGTATTTGGCGATGGAGGCGTCTTTCGCGGCGCAGAGGATGATGCCAACGGTGGGATTGTCTCCCTTGCCTCGATGCAGCTCGTCATACATGCGCACATACATGTCCATCTGGCCGATGTCCTCGTGCCGCAGCTCGCGTGGCTTCAAATCGAAGATCACGAAGCACTTCAGGAGGTAGTTATAGAAGACGAGATCGATGTAGAAGTCCTTCGTCTCCGTGCTCACCCGCACTTGGCGTCCGATGAAGGCAAATCCTTTGCCCAGCTCGAGAAGGAAGCTCTGCAAGTGGTCGATGAGCCGTTGTTCGAGATTCGATTCCAGCAGCCTCCCGGTTTCCGGCAGCCCCAAAAACTCCAGCAGCACAGGATCACGAATGAAGTCCTTCGGCGATGGCGGTAACTCGGCTATTTTCTTCTCCGCCTCTGCCTTCACGGCCTTTTTGTCCCTGCTGGAAAGCAGCCGCTCATAGTAGAGGCGGTTGATCTGGCGGTCGAGAGCGCGGACGCTCCAATTTTGCGCGGTCGCCTCTTGGATATACCAGTCACGAGCTTTGCTGTCATTGATGCGCGAAAGTATGCGGTAATGACTCCAGCTCAATTTTGGACACACTGTGTCCAAAATTGGGAAAGCGAGGTAAAACTGCCTCATCTTATTCAGGTTAGATGCATCGAAGCCCTTTCCAAAATCAACCATGAGGGAGTCCGCCAGCCTGGGTAGAAGTTTGGAACCATATTCAGATTTTGAAGCCCCGCCTTGCTCAAACTCCACAATGTAACGCCCCACGCCCCAGCAGGTCTGCACCTGGGCAAAATCCACCGCGCGGACAATCTGTCGGCGGCTTTCAGTGATGAACGTTTTCAGTTCACGCACCAAGCCCTCGAAGCTCCGCTTGGCGGGCTGGAGGGCTTTGGAGGAACTGGAGCGTTTGGGCTTCACGATTGATCACACATCCAAATTCCGCACATTGAGCGCATTCTCTTCGATGAAGTGCTTTCGGGGCTCGACGACATCACCCATGAGGATGGTGAAGATGCGTTCGGCTTCGTGGGCGTTGGTTTCGTCGAGCTGGATGCGGAGGAGGGTGCGCTTGTTCGGGTCCATGGTGGTCTCGAAGAGCTGTTTGGCGTTCATTTCACCGAGACCTTTGAAGCGCTTGATCTCCATGCCGCGCTTGCCGATTTCCATGACTTTGTCGAGGATGCCGGGGATGCTGAAGACGGGGTGAATTTTGGCGTTGTCGCCGTCGCCTTCGATGACTTCGAAGAGGGGTTTGTCTTGGCTGCTGAAGTGATCGACGTGGAGGCCTAGTTCATCGAGGTGCTTGAAGCGGGCCTTCATGCCGTGGGCTTCATGGATTTCGATGAGGCGGGCGCGGCGGGTTTGTTTCGGTGCGGTGCTGCCGTTGGCGGGATCGACTTCGGGTTTGCCAAAGAGGTGGAGATCGACGTTTTCACGGGCGTAGGCGGCGAGGGCGTCGCGGTCGAGCAGGTATTTGACGTGGACTTCGTTGCCCTCGCGAATGATGACGAGGTAGTGGGGGAGTTCGCCAGTTTCGATATTGCGATGCTGGAGGTAGGTTTCAAAGTCCGCGCCGTGACGACGCACGATGTCGGCGAATTTGGCCACGGGCACCAGTAGGCCGAGAATCTGCTTCAAGCGGCTGGAATCGACTTTGGAGTCATCAGAGACGTTGCGCAGAGTGATCTCGCCGGAGCCGAGTTCGAGGAGGATGGCCTCCATTTCTTCATCGTTCTGCACGTATTCCTCGCGTTTTTTTGCGGGTGACTTGGTAGAGCGGTGGTTGGGCGACATAGATGTGGCCGCGTTTCACCAGCTCGGGCATTTGACGGAAAAAGAAGGTCAAAAGCAGGGTGCGGATGTGGCTGCCGTCCACGTCAGCATCGGTCATGATGATGATTTTGTGGTAGCGGAGCTTTTCGAGGTTGAAACTGCCCTCCACTTCGCTGTCGCCACCGATTCCGGTGCCGATGGCGGTGATCATGGTCTGGATTTCTTTGTTGGCGAGCACCTTGTCGAGCCGGGCTTTCTCGGTGTTAATGAGTTTTCCGCGCAGGGGCAGGATGGCTTGATTGTGGCGGTTGCGGCCCATTTTGGCGGAGCCGCCGGCGGAGTCACCCTCGACAATGAAGAGCTCGGTTTTTGATGCGTCACGCTCGGAGCAGTCAGCGAGCTTGCCGGGGAGGCCGCCACTGCTCATGGCGTCCTTACGGATGGCTTCGCGGGCTCGGCGGGCGGCTTCGCGGCTTTTGGCGGCGATGATGATGTTTTTGATGACTTCCAGCGCCATGTCTGGATTTTCGTCAAAGTAGCGGGTGAGGCCCTCATAGACGATGGAGTTCACCACGCCTTCGACTTCGCCATTGACGAGTTTGACCTTGGTTTGCGAGTTGAAGCGCGGATGGGGGTGTTTGACACTCAACACGCAGATCATGCCTTCGCGGCAGTCATCGCCCTCGATCTCTGGCATCTTCTCTTTGAAGGATTTTGGATTGGAGGCGATGTACTGCTTCACCGCCTTCGTGAGAGCGGTTTTGAGGCCGGAGTAATGCGTGCCAAAGTCCGGGTTCGGGATGGCATTGGCAAAGCAGAGTGTCTGTTCGCTGAGGCCTTTGTTGTACTGAATGACGCAATCGACGAGGATGAATTTTTTCTTGTCCTCCAGCATCACTTCACGTCGGCCAGCGACGACGATGGGCTCTGGATGGACTTTATCTTTGCCTTCGCCGAGTTCGTTGACGAATTGCTTCACGCCTTCTGCGTAGAGCAGGGTTTCGCTGCGGGGCTCCTCACCGCGCTCATCGGTGAGATGGATGGTGATGCCGGGATTGAGGAAGGCGAGCTCACGCAGGCGTGTGCGTAGCCGCTCGAAAACAAATGTCGTGGTGATCGTGAAGATCGTCGCATCGGGGAAGAACGAGATTTTGGTGCCTGTGCGCTTGGGATCATCGAGATCGCCGAGCACCTTCAGTGGCTCGGTGGTGATGCCACGCTCAAAGCCGATGGCGTAGATTTTGCCGTCGCGATAGACCTCGCACTTGAACCAGTCGGAGAGAGCGTTGACGCACTTGGCGCCGACGCCGTGGAGACCGCCGGAGAATTCATAGGCACCATCGCCGAATTTGCCGCCTGCGTGGAGGTTGGTGAGCACCAGCTCGACGGTGGGCATGCCTTTTGAGTGCATTTCGACCGGGATGCCGCGTCCATCATCCTCGATGCTGATGGAGCCGTCGGTGTGGATGTTGATCCAGACGTTTTTGCAGTTTCCGGCGAGATGCTCATCGATGGAGTTATCGACGACTTCAAAGACGCAGTGGTGGAGGCCGCGCTCGTCCGTCTCGCCGATGTACATGCCAGGGCGCATGCGCACGGCTCTGAGGCCTTCGAGGTGCTGGATTTGTTCGGCTCCGTAGGCTTGGTCAGCGGCTACGGCGGTGGAGTTTGATCCAATAGAATCAATGATGTCGTCTGGCATAAAAAAATCGAGAAATCCACCGTCTGAGTCCGTCCAAGAAACCCCTTCGGAAAATGCGCACGGTGGAGGTGGTTGGAGACTAGCAAGCTAGGGGGGGAGGCAAAGGCTTTTTTTGCCGTAAAAAACGGCTCTCAGAGCCTAAGTCGGAGTAGGGTGTGCCGACGCTTGCGATGGCCGTAGTTCTCGACTATCCGCAGGGCTCCCAACGACATACTCTTTCTGTATTGAAGACTCAAAACCCGCCTCTCCGCCCCGGTGTCAGTTTCACTCCGGATGGAACGCGTTTTGTGGTGTGCTCTGAGCATGCTGTGGCGGTGGATGTGTGCCTCTATGCCCCCCTGGCACCTGAGAGGGAGGTGGCGCGGGCGCGGATGCAGCGTGCGGAGAATCACCTGTGGCACGTGGTCATGCCACAGGCTGCGCCGGGAATGCTCTATGGCTTTCGTGCGCACGGTGAGTGGCAGCCAGATAGAGGGCGGCGCTTTGATGGACGGAAACTGCTGCTCGATCCGTATGCACGGGCGATTTTTGGCAATCCTGACTCTGCGCCGCACATGCTCGCGGGGCCGCGCAGCCGGGATAATGGGCGTGAGGCGCTGAAATCCGTCGTTGTGGATGAATCTTACGACTGGAGGGGGGATTCGCACCTTTGCATCCCATGGCGTGACTCGGTGATCTATGAGCTGCATGTAAAGGGCTTTACCAAGACGCATCCTGGCCTGCCGGAGGAGCTGCGTGGCACCTACGCAGGCCTTTCCCACCCCGAAGTGATCGAGTACCTGCTCAGTCTCGGTGTGACCGCTGTGCAGCTACTCCCTGTGCATGCACATTTGGATGATCTCTTCCTCCTGGAGCGTGGGCTGACGAATTACTGGGGCTACAACACGCTGGGCTTCTTTGCCCCGCATGGCGAGTATGCCTCTGTGGACGATCCGCAGGCTCAGGTCAGGGAGTTCAAGGATATGGTGCGTAGCCTGCACGCAGCGGGGATCGAGGTCATTCTCGATGTGGTCTATAATCACACGGCGGAGGCCGGTGTGGAAGGTCCCATGCTCATGCTGCGTGGTCTCGATGACTCGGCCTATTATCGCCAAACTGCGGATCACAATTATGTGAACGTCACGGGGTGTGGGAACTCGGTCGATTCTGCGAGTGCGCTGGGATTACGACTCATACTGGACTCGCTGCGCTACTGGGTGACGGAGATGCACGTGGACGGATTCCGCTTCGATCTGGCGGTGACGGTGGCGCGGGATGAGCATGATGCTTTTAGCAGTTTCGCGCCATTTTTAGCTGCCGTGGAGCAGGACCCCGTGCTCTCGCGTGTGAAGCTCATCGCGGAGCCCTGGGACATCAGCCAAGCGGATAGCTACCAGGTCGGCGGCTTCCCTGCGCCGTGGCGTGAGCTGAATGGAAAATTCCGCGACACGGCACGCTGCTACTGGCGTGGTGATGCGGGGATGACGGCAGAGTTCGCGAAGCGCTTTTGTGGCAGTGAGGACATTTACGGCCCCTTGGCACGTCCACCGCTAGCTAGCGTGAATTTTATCACCTCGCACGATGGCTTCACGCTGCGGGACCTGGTCAGCTACGCAAAGAAGCACAATGAGGCCAATGGAGAGGCCAACAGGGATGGCGATGAGCATAACTTCAGTCAAAACAGAGGCGAAGAAGGCCCTACGAATGATGAAGCCATCCTGGAGCAGCGCAGTCGTGCCGCCCGTGCCCTCATGGCCACGCTGGCTCTCGCTACCGGTGTGCCGATGCTCTGCGCTGGAGATGAGCGCGGACGCACACAGCAGGGGAATAACAACGCCTACTGCCAGGACAATGCGATCAGTTGGCTCGATTGGTCCACTTGTGATGAAGTGATGCTCCGCTTCGTCCGCCGGGTGCTGGCGCTGCGGCGTGAGAGAGCTGCGCTGCGGCGAGTTGCCTTTTTCGATGGTAAAATTGATCCGCTCACCGGCTTGCGAGATGTGACTTGGCTGGAGGGAGATGGCACCTGGCTCTGCTCTGAAGAATGGCATGACCCAGCCCGCCAGCACTTCGGGGCGCTGATCGCGGGCGTCTCTGGCGAGGCTCCGCTGCTGCTGCTTTTTAACAATGATACAGCCGCATGCCAATTTCATCTGCCTGGTGACTCAGTCACGATATGGCAGCTCCTTTTCGACACGGCGCAGCCAGACTCGCACACGCGACACGCCGGGGTGGAGCTTTACGCTATGTGCGGCATGTCCATGGCCTGCTTAGAGCTCGCGGCAGGCTCTGCGCTAGATGCCGATGATGTGTGATCCTCTCTCACCAACAAAAAGGGGCGTCCAGTGAAGGACACCCCTTTTCGGGTCTTGGAGTCTGGTTTTGGAGCGTGGGCTAAAATGAGGTGAATGGGGATTACCAGCGCATACGCAAGCTGCCACGGAAGCCGCGAGTGGCATCACCTAGATCCACACCCAGGCCTACATCGAAGCGCTGCATGACGCGGAAGTAACCACCAAAATCGATTAGCTTGCTGTCATACTTATCTGCACTGCTCACCATCACACCGGCATTGAGCTCGATGGCATCCGTCAGGGCGTAGCGCAGGCCAGGGCGGGCATAAATAGCACCATCGCTGAAGCTTGCGTTACTGTTGGACGCTTTTAGGCTGGCGTAGGAGACACCGGCCTCCCCGACGAATTGCAGCTTCGGACTGACGAGTTGGGTGTGGAAGCCCACGCCTGCTTGGATCGAGGCGAAATCGTAATTGCTGCCGCCTGGGCCACTGTCAGCGCCGCTGCCCCAGTTCGCTCCGATCTTAATGTAAAGCGGCTCGAAAAGGGCCACGCTCAATGTGGCACCGATGGTGCTCGCACCTTTGAGACCCGGGGCCTTTGGATCAATGAAGCGATATGTCAGCTCGGCGTAATCATAATTGATGATGCCGGGGCCTCCACTGGGGCCAGCGACGGGGCCGCCCATCGGGGCACCGGTGTAGTTTGGATCCATCGGCGGTGGGGCACCATAGGGAGCGGTGCTCTGAGGCGGAAGTGGAGCCATATTCCCTGGAGGGGGCGGGGCAGAGTAAGGATCAATCATCGGCGGAGGTGGGGTGACACCTGGGCTGATCGAGGGGGGCGGCATGGCATTCGGGTACGCTGGCACCGTAGGCGGCGGGAGCATGGGCGGTGGGGCTACCCCCATCGTGCCATATCCTGGCGGCGGAGGTGGCATCTGGGCAAAAACGCTGTCGAGGGAGGCAAAGCCAGCGCTAGCCAAGAGAAACACGCATAAGGAACGATTCATAGAATTAGTCGAGAATTGTTAATATTTCTGACAACTTAAATAATCTATCATCACGATGACTTTCGCAAATGTTTTTTGTTCCTTTGAAATTTGGCCTCAAATCATTTCCGCCTCAGCATCACTGCCCGCACGTCTGCCAGCTCCTGTTTCAGCGCACCGTCAGGTCGTAGGATCAGCTTTTGCAGGCCGCTCTTGAGCCTGATTGTGCCGACAGATTGCTCCGCGAAGGTCTCGTACCCACCCGTAGCCCCGACGGTGCCTCTGACACGCGAGTGCTCTGTTTCCACCCAATAGGCATCCCCGGCAGAGGCCTCATCCGCTGCTAAAACCACCCCGACCTCATACTCAGCATCGCTGGGGACTTGGATCGTCCATTCGGCGACATCGGTCTCGATCCGCCAGGGGGCCAGCACATCCAAAGAGGGCCGATAAGCGAGCTTTTGGCCGTAAGTCTTCGCAGCGCTCGCTGGCAGGCTCAAAAAACCCTCTGCATCGGGCTGGATGGCGTTTTCGCCACCTACATCGACTTGGAGCAGCGTGTCGGCAGTCCAGGGCATTTTGCGATCCTTCGTTTGTTCACGCACGGCAGCGATTTGCACGGCGGAGACGGGTTGTGCCTCATTTCCCCAGGCATTGCGTATATAAGAGAGCACATCAGCCAGCTTCGCGTCATCGAGCAGCGGGTTCAGGCCTTGGCCGGGCATGGCGAGGTTCCATTTCTGACCATTGACCTCAATCTCACCATACAAACCCTGCAAAGCGATGCGGATGAGCCGCTCCGGCTCGCCCGTGACCCAAGCACTCTCCGCCAGCGGCGGTGCCACATTCGGCACGCCATAGCCTGTGGGCTGATGACAGAGGCCGCAGACGCTTTGATACACCGCCGCACCGCGTTCGATCTGCTTCTTCGCGGCTTCGCTGAGCTTTCGGGTTGTGATCGGCAAAACGTCGGCTCCTGGCCAATTCAAGGCCATGCGAAGCCTTTGAAGCCGTTCACGAGCTGCGATGTCGCGATTCGAGGCCAGTTCATCCCAAAATGCCGGTTTGGCCTTCAGCGTCACTTTAGCCAGCGAGGCGAGAAAACCGTCCAAAAGCGCCTCACGCTGCCAAATCGCCGTTTCGGCCATTTTCGCGAGAATGGCCTCCGCTTTGCCATCCATGCACGCGAGCTGCGAGAGCAATTTGAGCGTCTCCACGCGATGCGCGGTGCTTTGCGACCATTTCAGTAACAGCTCCAGCAAAGCGATCTCCTTGCCATGCAATGTCGTCATGGCGGCGACGCGGCTCAAATCATCCTCATGATGTGTGAGATGCTCTGCGATGGCTGAAAGCGGCTTCGGTGAGAGCAAAGCGTGAAGCCTTACGCTGGCATCGAGCTCATCTTTGAGCACGATTTGGGCTCCCAGCCTTGCCGCAGTGGCTCGAACACGCGAATCGGCATCCTTCGCAGCTTTATCAAGATGCTCTGGCTTGAGTTTGCCCATGCCTTCGAGCGTCCAAAGCGCGTGCAGACGATGCAGCGGCGTCTCAAAGCGATTTGGGTCACCAATGTCCTCCCCACGCTCGACCAGCAGGCGTTGCGCCGTGTTTCGCTGCCAGCCATTCGCATGCCCGAGCATCTCCACCAGACCTCCATCACTCCGATTCTCCCGTTTCTCATGCACGATGCGCCAGATGCGACCGTGGTCGTTGCCTTCGTAGAGTTTGCGTTCGGCGATCTGCTTGGTGAGCCAGGGGACGATGAAGATGACGTGCTCGATGATGCCGTGATACATGTCGGCGAGGTAAAGAGCGCCATCGGGGCCGACGCGGGCGTTCACCGGGCGGAAGCGCTCATCGGTGCTGGCGATGAGCTCCTGCTCCGGCGGAAAGAAGCGCGTGGCGTGCGGATGTACATCACCGCTGAGCTTCAAGGTGCCGACGAGATGGCCTGCGGAGTCGGGCACGAAGACATTGCCGCGCATCTCCGGCGGGAATTGATCGCCATCGTAAAAGCAGGTGCCGGAAACGATGGTGTAGGTGCGTAGGCGGCCATCATCGCGGAGTTCGAGAGCGCCGAGCGTCACCGCGGGCGTCACGCGGATGGGGAAACACTCTGCGGCATCTTTGGCGACGTTCACATTCACGCCGAAGCCACCGCGACCGCCACGCTGCGCGAGTTTGGCGAGGTTTGGGTGCCTCATCAATGCCTCGGCTGGAATGAGGTCCATGTGCATGGCGCTGTTTTCGTAGCAGGAGATGAAACGCCCAGTTTCATCAAAGCTCACTCCGAACTGGCCGCGATGCAGCGTGGTTTCGTCGATCAGCTTGCCATCTTTCCATTGGTAGCGATGCGGCCAGTCGGCGCAGTGCAGCCAGTTGTCGATGCCCCGGCGCAGGCCATTCGCCGTGTGCTGCG